>NZ_JBHVWY010000017.1:113216-224351 GCF_042882005.1 Kribbella sp. NPDC058245 | reverse complement strand
ACCAGTCCCCAACCACCTACGAAACCAGCACCGCCACTACGCTCCCATCAGCGGCGTAATCCACCACCCGTGTCCACGAACCGGGGGCAAGGCCCTTGGCTAACCGCAGGCAGTTGGCCCACCCACCACCGCGTGGACTGACCCACCAAATGGGGTGGGTTGACGAACCGCAGGGAGCGAGCGGCCCCCACCTCGGCCGGTACGACGTTGTGCTCGGTTCGACCGTATCGACGAGTATCTGGTGGGTTAACCCATGGGCTGGTGGGTTATGGACCCGCATGCGGGTGAGGAACCCACAATCTCGTGGGTTAACCCATCCGGTTGGGGGTCGGCTAACCGCATGCAGTTGGCCCACGCACCATGCGATGGGCTGACCCACCACCGCGTGGGCTGACCCGTCAAAGGATGAGCTCCAAGGTGAGTTCGTCGCGGAGCGGGATGCCGTAGTCGCCGGTCTCCGGGATCGTGGGTTTCACCTTGCGGGACTCGTCGACCGCGCCTGGTGTGACGCCGATGATGCGGAGGCCACGGCGTTGATAGAAGCGCAGGGCGTCCACGTTGTCGTTGGTGGTGATGAGCCAGAGGCGCTTCGCACCGGTCGTCCGAGCGAGCTCGGTTGCCGCGGACAGCAACGCCGTACCGACACCGGTATGACGCTCGGCTGCATGCAGGGTCACGACCTCGAAGTCATCACCCTGTACGTCGTACGTGAGCAGGCCGTCGATCTCGCCGTCCCGCTCGACGATCAGCCCGGGCAGGGCGGTCGCGTCGTAGGTGACGCCATGCGCGATCACCGTCGTACCGCCGTTCAAGGTCAAGAACTGCGCCACGGCACGGCGGTCGTCGGGACCGATCGGCCGTACGTCGATCATGAGCGTGGGTAGCCGATTTCGGCGATGCCCTCGGCGAGATCGGGCAGGCGGCGTTCGCGGTTGAGCGAGGTGACGACGTACTCGGTCAAGGGCATCAACGCGTAGACGTGCCGGATCGGTTCGATGTCGAGCTCGACGCCGTAGTAGTCCTCCGCGAACGACAGGAACGCCTCCGGGTTGCCGTCGGCCAGGAGCTGGAACAAGTAGTTGGCACCGTCCTTCTCCACGTCCTTGACCGGACCGCATTGCCAGGCGTCGTCGGCGGGGGTCCGCCAGATGCAGACCGTCGCACGCGGTACGCCGTCATCGGCGAAGGCGGGTTCATCGCGCGCGGCGTGAAAGACCTCCGGTACGCCGTCCAGCAGGCCGGGCCACAGCTTGCCGTTCCGCGCCCACGGCGACATCGGCGACTCGTGGTCGAACCCGTAAACGAACGCGCCCTCGGCGGAGAACACGATCGAGTACTCGTTGCCCGAGCCGTCGCGCATCAACGCGGCTTCCTCGGTCTCCGACCAGCGGGCGTCGAACGCGAAGAACGGCAGCATGTCATCGTCACCGTCCAGGATCAGGTCGAGGACGGCGAGGGCGCGGCTGACCCGGCGGACGTGGCCGATATCGGGCAGCCGCTGGATCACTTCATGAACGGACATCGGGCCATTCTCCCCGATGGTGCGGGCCTTATCGGCGCTGAACGGCTTCCTCGGCGACCTCGACCAGCTCGCGGTCGGTAGCCTCGGTCTCGGGATCGTGGGCCGGCTCCAGCCGGTCGTGGGCGATCAGCGACTGGATCGCCCGCAGTACGGCGCTCGCGGCCGCACCCCAGGTGGACACGTACGAGAACTGCCACCACCACAGCGCCTCGACGATCCGGCCCTCTTCGTAGTGGGCCAGGCCGTGCACGAGGTCGGTCGCGATCGCGGTCAGGTCGTCGGACAGCCGGTTCACCGTGATCTCCGGCGGTGCGGCGTACGGGTCGAAGACCTCGGCGTACTCGTCGAGACCCTCGAAGAGCACCGCCAAACGGTCACGCATCGCGTCCAGATCCGGATCCGGGCCCGCGTCGGACTCGAAGCGCTCCTCCGGCACGAAGTCCTCGAACGCGCCCAGCCGGCCACCGGCCAGCAGCAGCTGGCTGACCTCGAGCAGCAGGTACGGCAGCGAGGCGAGCCCCTCGTCCACACCGTCCTCGTCCGGCTGTGCCGCGATGTCGCGCACCGAGATCAGGAAGCTCTGCACCTGGTCGGCGATCTGTTCCGCGAACTCGGTGAGATCGTCCGAGCCGATGCTCAGCGCGCGCTCTGCCATATCGGTTGATTCAGTCATCGATCGATCGTCGCCCTTCAAACGCCCGTCCGAGTGTGACCTCGTCGGCGTACTCGAGGTCACCGCCTACTGGAAGTCCACTAGCCAATCGAGTCACGCGCAAGCCCATGGGCCGCAGCAACCGGCTCAGGTACGTCGCCGTCGCCTCGCCCTCGAGGTTCGGATCGGTGGCCAGGATGATCTCCATCACCTCTCCACCGGCCAGCCGCTGCAGCAGCTCCTTGATCCGCAGCTCGTCCGGCCCGATCCCCTCGATCGGTGAGATCGCCCCGCCGAGCACGTGGTACCGGCCGCGGAACTCGCGGGTCCGCTCGATCGCGACCACGTCCTTGGCCTCTTCGACCACACAGATCAGGCTCAGGTCCCGGCGCGGGTCCCGGCAGATCCGGCACTGCGGTTCCTCCGCGACATTGCCGCAGATCTCGCAGAACTTGACCTTCTCCTTGACCTGGATCAGCACGTGCGCGAGCCGCCGTACGTCGGTCTCGTCGGACGCCAGCAGGTGGAACGCGATCCGCTGGGCGGACTTCGGACCGACCCCCGGCAACCGGCCGAGCTCGTCGATGAGGTCCTGAACGGCCCCCTCGTACATGTCAGGCCGGGTTCTGGCCGGGCGGGCCGGACGGCTTGGTGAAGCCGATGCCGCCGCCGGGGAGCTCGGGGCTCGGCCGGTCGTCGTCCAGACCGGCGTCAGCCGGGCCGCCGAAACCGGGGATGCCGTTGGCCAGCGGGCCCATCGCCTGCGCGGCGGCGGCCTTCGCGTTCTCCGAGGCGTCCCGGACCGCGGCCACGATCAGATCGGCCAGCGTCTCGGTGTCCTCGGGGTCGACGGCTTCCTTCTTGATGTCGAGGCGGAGCAGCTCACCCGTCCCGGACACGACAGCGCCCACCAGGCCACCGCCGGCCGACCCCTCGACCTCCTGGGTCTCCAGGTTGGCTTGCGCCTGCATCAGCTGGTCTTGCATGGCCTGTGCCTGCGCAAGCAGGTTGGACATGTCGAAACCACCAGCACCGCCACCGTCGAACACGCGATCTCCTCGTCGAGCCGCCACCGAATTCTTCGACCAACCCTAGCCGGTCACCTGGACATCTCTTCGATCCCCCGGAAACCGACCAGTCTCCCCAAGTTTTCCACAGGGCTGTGAACATCTCCGTCCACACCCCTGTGGATCTTGTGGAAACCCGTGCCGGCCACCCACAGATACTGAGGGTGACCGGTGGACATTCAGCGCTGGAGGGCCAACCGAGCGCCGAGCCCGATGAACAATCCACCGGTCGTCGCGTCGATCCCACGCCGTACTCGCTCCCGGGTTCGCAGCCAGCCACCGATCCGCCCAGCGGTCACGCCGACCGCGCCGTCCACCAGGAACTCGAGCACGACCAGGACCGCCCCGAGGACGGCGAACTGCAGCCACAACGGTCCGCGGGTGGGGTCGACGAACTGCGGCAGGAACGCCAGCGTGAACGTCACCATCTTGGGGTTCACCAGATTGGTCAACAGCCCCATCGAGTACGCGCGACGGCCAGAAACGCCGCCCTGCAGGTCGAGTCCGCCACCTCGCTTGCGGATCATCTGGATCCCCATGAACACCAGATAGGCCCCGCCCGCGATCCGCGTCACCGCGAAAGCGGCGGGCACCGCGGCGAACAGCGCCACCAACCCGGCCGCAGCCAACGCCACATGGATCACTTCGCTGGTGGCAACCCCAGCCGTGGCCAGTACACCGGCCCGGGCTCCACCGCGGATCCCACAGCCCAGCACGAACATCATGTCCGGCCCGGGCACCACCATGGCCAGCAATGTGGTCAGAACGAACGCAAGAAACACCTGCTCATCAATAGGCACCTCACGATGCTCACATGATTCAGCGGGCCCCGTTGGTCTCTTCCATGATGATCTCGGCGCCGAGGGTGTCCCGCAGCAGATCCGTATGCGACCGCGAGTCCTCTTCCAGTACGACGTCGTCCTCGCCGATCGAGTCGGCCTCTTCCTCCGGCGTCAACGGCGCGGCCTGGACCACCGGCGCCGCCTGCTGCCGTCGAGCCTGCTCAGCCGCCACTGCCGCCTCGGCCGCCCGTCGCTTGCTGGCGGCCTGCTGCCGCCGATCCATGTCGGGAGCCGGCGCTGCTGCCTGTGTCGGTGCGGCTGCCTGAGCTGCTGGCGTTGTGGCGGGTGCTGGCGCGGCTGATGGTGCTGGGGTGCTCTGCTCCCAAGCTTCCGGCTCCGGCGGTACGTCGTACGGATCCGGCGGCTCCTGCAGATCCACCGCAGTCGGCGCCTCAGCTCCCCAGGCTCCGCTCTTGGCCACCTTCTCGGGTGCTTTCTCGGGTGCCACGGCCTGCGCTGGCGGCGGCTGGACGGGCTGACTGGCAACCGGCGCGTCGACCCGAGCAGTCGGCTCGGCCACCGGCGCATGCCCAGTCGGACCAGCAGGAGCGGGCGCAGCCGGACCGCCACCACCAGCAGGAGCCCCGGAACCACCCGCCGGACCTGCCCCGGCCGGCGGACCACCTGCACGCGGTCCAGCACCACCAGCAGGTGCACCTCCCGCACCAGGATCGGCCGACGGGTCCACCACAGCCTCGATCCGCCGGTTCAGCCCGATCGTGTCGATCATGGCCTGCCGCAGGATGTCCTCGCTCCCGGACCGCGAGAAACTCTCCCGCGCCCCGGCATTCAGCATGCCCAACGTCAACGTCTGATCGTCGACCGCGATGACCTGCGAGTTCTGGCTCAGCATGATCCACGCGAACCGCCGCTTGGCCTTCACAGCCTCCAACACCTGAGGCCACAACCGCCGAACATCCGCCAGCCCCACAGCCCCCACCGAAGGCGACCCCACCGGCGCGCTAGGAGCAGCCGGTACGGCGCTCGCGGCCGGCTGCGGACTCGCAGGCGCACTCTGCGGGACAGCCGTCGTCGGCTCATCCCCCCAAGCCCCCTGCCGCCCACCAGCCACCTGCCCCGCACCGGATCCCCCAGCGCCCGGCGCCGAGCCGCCACCCGCACCACCTGCTGGCGAGCCGACGCCGGCCGCACCAACGGCGGCCCCAGTCTGCTCTCCTGCGCCCCTTGAACTGTTCTCGGCGGCAGCGGCGGGAGGTGGCACAGCCCCACCCGCCGCATCACCGTCTACCGCCGTGGGACCAGGAGCGGCACCAGCCTGCGCGCCTGCGGCAGTGTCAGCAGGCACAGGGCCCGTCGCGCCGCCCTGCCCACCCACGGCAGAACCCGCAGCGCCGCCCACACCTGAGGCGGCGGCACCTGCACCGTCGACTCCGCGGGCACCTGCCTGCTCGGGACCACCTGTGGAAAACGCCTCGGCGGCAGCGGCGGGAGGTGGCACCGCGCCACCCGCCGCAGGACCAGCAGCCGAGCCGGCGCCCGCCGTACCGACGTCTTGGCCAGCGGCTGCCGCGCGGGCGGCTGCTCGGCTGGCGGCGGCGTCGGGTGCTGGGGCGGAGGGTACGGCATAACCGGCGGCGTCAGCCGGACCCGGGATGCCCATGGACAGGCGGCGCTCCATCCGGTCCAACCGCGCCTGAATTCCATTCGTGGAGTCGTCGGCGCCAGGCAGCAGCACCTTCGCGCAGATCAGCTCGAGCTGCAGCCGCGGCGCAGTGGCACCGCGCATCTCCAGCAGCCCCGCAGCCACAATGTCCGCGGCCCGCGTGAGCTCAGCCGCGCCGATCCCAGCGGCCTGCGTCTGCAGCCGCTCGCCCTGATCCTCAGCAGCCTCGATCAGCCCGGACGCCACCGCATTCGGCACCGCGGACAGTACGACGAGATCCCGCAGCCGCCGCAGCAGATCCTCAGCGAACCGCTTCGGGTCCTGCCCGGTCTCGATCACCTTCTCGACCGTCTCGAACACGGCCTTGCTGTCATGCGCCGCGAACCCGTCAACACACGCATCCAGCAGCGAATCGGGCGTGAAGCCGAGCAGCGCAACCGCCAGCTCATAAGTCACGCCGGCCGGCCCCGCACCACCGATCAGCTGGTCGAGCACGCTCAGTGAGTCACGCACCGACCCCGCACCCGCGCGCACCACCAACGGCAGCGCTGCCGGCTCGATCGCGACACCCTCGGACTCACACAGCGTCGCCATGTAGTCGCCGAGCACCTTCGGCGGCACCAGCCGGAACGGGTAGTGATGCGTCCGGGACCGGATCGTCCCGATCACCTTGTCGGGCTCGGTCGTGGCGAAGATGAACTTCAGGTGCGGCGGCGGCTCCTCGACCAGCTTCAGCAGGGCGTTGAAGCCCTGCGTGGTCACCATGTGCGCCTCGTCGATGATGTAGATCTTGTAGCGGCTCTCGACCGGCGCGAAGAACGCCCGCTCACGCAGGTCACGCGCGTCGTCGACACCACCGTGCGACGCGGCGTCGATCTCGATCACGTCGATACTGCCGGGGCCACCGCGGGCCAGGTCGGTACACGATTTGCAGACGCCGCACGGCTCGGCGATCGGGCCCTTCTCACAGTTGATCGCGCGGGCCAGGATCCGGGCGCTGGTGGTCTTGCCACACCCGCGCGGCCCGGAGAACAAGTAGGCGTGGTTGACCCGGTTGTTGCTCAGCGCGTTCCGCAGCGGCGCGGTGACGTGCTCCTGGCCGATGACCTCGGCGAACGTCTCCGGGCGATACCGGCGGTACAACGCAAGGGGTGCTTCCACGCCGCAACCCTAGCGCCGCCCGCCGACATTTCCACCGTCGCCCGGATCACGCCCGCGCGCCGGTCCCGGCCCGGCCTAGGGTGAGCGGATGGGCTCCGGCGACGAGCGGTACGACGTGATGATCCAGCGCGCCCGCGACCTGCTCCCGGCCGACGACCGGGTCCTGGCGGCCTACCTGATCGGGAGCTACGCGACCGGCGCCGAGGACCGGTTCAGCGATCTCGACGTCCACCTCGTCGTGACGGACGCGAGTATCGGCTGGTTCGAGGAGCACTGGGACGACGTACTGCGCGACCTCGCCGGGCCGACCGTCTTCACCGAACGGCTCGGCACCCTCGCCGGCGGTCTCGGCATCACCCCGGACTGGCTGCACGTGGACCTCATCGCGCATCCGCTCGCGTCCTTCGACCGATTCCAGTACGACGGGGTCCGGGTGCTGTTCGATCGCGACGGCACCTTGTTCCCGGACGGCGATCAGCCGGCGGAGGACGGCCGCCCGGGGACGCCGTACTGGCCGGAGAGCGTCGTACAGATGTTCTTCTACTTCCTCGGCAATCTGGTCACCGTCCTCGGCCGGGACGAACTGGTGGTCGCCAACCAGGGCGTCGGCGTGGTTCGTGACCAGCTGATTCGGCTCATGCTCGCGGAGCGCGGAGTACGTCGTACTGGGGGTGCGAAGCGGCTGAACGCGCTGCTGTCGGCGGAGCAACGCGCCGTACTGGAAGGTGTTCCGGCTGCTGGGTCCGACCCGACCGACATCATCGCGGCCAACCAGTACCTCTGCCGGGAGATGCTCCGGCGCGGGAAGGCGCTCGCGTTGGAGACGGGCGCGCCTTGGCCGACTGAGTTCGTCGACGCCACGCTGGCTCATCTGCAGCGGCACTTCGGGGTTGCGTTCGACTGAGGGAACCGCGCGGCCAGGTCGCACGTTGCGGTGGTGTGACAACAACCGTCAGCGGGCCTGGTGCGGCCTCGAAGCGTGAGGTCAGCCGGGGATCTGGGTGGTTCCGGGCGTTCTGGCGATGGCATTTCTACGCCAGCTTCCTGGTCGTCCCGATTTTGTTGCTCTTGGCGACGACCGGGCTGATCTACCTGTTCCGGTTCCAGATCGAGCCTTTGCTGCATGCCGATCTGATGAAGGTGGCGCAGCCCGCCGGACTCGTTGCGCAGCCCTACTCGTCGCAGCTCGACGAGGTGAAGGCGGCGATGCCAGGCGCGACGGTCGTGTCGATGACCGAGCCGTCTGGCCCGGATCGGTCGACGGTCTTCTCGGTACAGACCGCGGACGGCGAAGGCCGTGATGTCTTCGTAGATCCGTACGAAGGCAAGGTGCTCGGATCGCTGAACCCGGACAAGACACTGTCCGGCGCGGCGATCGTCCTGCACGGCAACCTGATGGCCGGCCGCGTCGGTGAAGTGGTGGTCGAGATCGCTGCCTGCTGGGCGCTCGTGATGGCGATCACCGGCTACTACCTGTTCTTCCGCGGCCGAATCGCGCGAGCCCGACGCCGCGCTGCCCGGGCCGCGGGCGCCGTACTGCGGTCTCGGCACGCACTTACCGGTTCGGTGGTCGGCATCGGCGTGCTGTTCCTGATCGTGTCGGGGCTGCCGTGGACGGGCTTCTGGGGCGCGAAGGTGCAGGAAATCGCCAGCAGCCAAGGCAGTTCGATGTGGAGCGAGGACCACGGAGCACTCTCCAACCCGACCTCCACCCTGGACGAATCACTCCCGCACAGCCACACAGTCCCCTGGGCCCTCGGCGACACCAAAGTCCCGCGCTCGGACCCCAACGGCGACCGCCGCTCAGTCGCCAACGTGGACACAGCCATCGCCGTCGGCGACCGCAACGGCCTCGCCCACCCGATGACCATCGCCCTGCCTGGCGACGAAGAGGGCGTCTACTCCGTCATCGGCTACGCCTTCCAGAACCCCGCCAAGGAACGAACCCTGCACGTCGACCAGTACGGCGGCGCTGTCGTCTCGACGTACGGCTATCAGGACTACCCGCTCCTGGCCAAGACCGTCGCCCAAGGCATCGCCCTCCACGAAGGCCGTCGCCTAGGAACCCTCAACCTGTGGCTCACCACAGCCTTCTGCCTAGCCGTCATCTTCATGGGCATCACCGGCCCAACCATGTGGTGGCGCCGCCGCCCCAAGACCCCCGGCGCCGGCCTCGGCGCCCCGCGCGGCCGCCTCCCCCTCAAATCCACCCCAGCCCTAGCCATCATCGTCACCGCACTGGCCCTCTTCCTCCCCCTCTTCGGCGTAACCCTCGTAGCCGTCCTCCTCCTGGACCGCTACGTAATCCGCCGAACTCCGCCCCTCCGCAACTGGTTCAACAGCACCCCCTAATCCCCTGTGCCTGCTGCCTGCCTGTCTGCCTGCGGCCGGGGCGGTCCGCGGTGGTTGCTCGCCGCTGCGGCCGGCTTGCAGACACGGGTGGCTGGGCTGGGTGCCTGGCTGAGGGGGATGGTGCGGTTGGCGATCACCTGCCCGTTGACTGGACTTCCGGGCTGTGGTTGCCGCCGCTGGCGAGGAGGCCAGTTGGCCAACCCGTCGCGGTGGTTTCCCACGATCACTGGGGAGCCAAATGCACCCGATTCGACAGGTAACCGCGCCCAGCCGCCGCGTTCAGCGGTGACGAGGTCTGCGGCTGACTCGCCGGGGAGCCGATTGCGCCCAAATCGACAGGCAACTTCCCCAGCCCCGCGCAACGTGCACCCGCAGACGACCTCAATCACTACCCCAGCCACAGCCCGTCAGGCCCAGGCAACATGAACGCGATCGCCGACCGAACCATCAGCCCAGCCACCACCAACGGCCACCCGAAGGCTTCGTGGACGCCGAAGGCGACCGAGTCGGTTAGCGGCGGCGCTTTGTGGATACCTACTGCCGCAGACAGGCAGTAACCATCCACAAAGCGGTCCCTCCGGCGACCCCAGCACCTAACGTCCGAAGACCCGGAGACCACGCCTGCGGTCCTTCGGACGTTAGCTCGCAGCCGTTTGCCGACCACGCCAACGCACTGAGTCGATGAGCACCGACCGACCCCACCACCTTGAGCACGGGCCAACCACCTCCGCGAGCTAGACCTGGTTGATGGGTGCACAAGGTGCACCTCGGCCACCACCTTGAGCACGGCTCAACCAGTTCCGAGCGCGGAATGTGGTTGGCGGGTGCACAAGGTCTGCCTCGACCACCACCTTGAGCACGGGCCAACCAGTTCTGCGGGCGGAATGTGGTCGGTGCGTGCACAAAGTGAGAGGCGCTCGTGGGATGGGTGGTGGACCGGCACGCAACGCAACGAGGGTTCCTGCGGTGTGCAGGAACCCTCGTGAGTGGAGCGCAGTGGGGGTTACTTCAGGTGGTAGTTGGCGAAGCGGGTGCGGAGGTCTTTCTTGGAGAACTTGCCGACGGAGGTCTTGGGGACCTCGTCGATGAACTCGACCGCGTCGGGGAGCCACCACTTGGCGACCTGGGGACGGAGGTAGTCGAGGATCTCCTCGCCGGTGACCGTCGCGCCTTCCTGCAGGACGACGCAGGCCAGGGGGCGCTCGTCCCACTTCGGGTGCGGTACGCCGATGACCGCGGCTTCCTTGACGTCGGGGTGGGCCATCAGGAGGTTCTCCAGCTCGACCGAGCTGATCCACTCACCACCGGACTTCACCAGGTCCTTGGTCCGGTCGACCAGGCGGACCGAACCGAACTGGTCGATCGCCGCCACATCCCCTGTCTTCATCCAGCCGTCCTCGGTGCACAGCTGGACACCGGCGTCGGGGCGGTAGTACTCGGCCGCGATCCACGGTCCGCGGACCTGTAGTTCACCGGTCGCCTCGTCGTTCCAGGGCAGGGCCTCGATCGAGCCGGGCTCCACGATCCGCACCTCGACGCCGGGCAACGGGGTCCCCTGGCGGGCCCGCACGTGGGCCTGCTCCTCCTCGGGGAGGTCGGCGTAGCGCGGCGGGACGTGGGAGGCGGTCGCGACCGGGCTGGTCTCGGTCATCCCCCAGGCCTGCAGGATCGGCTTGCCCAGCTTGGCGCGGAACGCCTCCGACAGCGCCAGCGGCACCGCGGAACCGCCACACGGGATCCGCCGAAGCTTGGGCAGCTCGACCCCGTCGAGCAGCGGCAGCAGCCCCTGCCAGATGGTCGGGACGCCGGCCGCCAGCGTGACGTCCTGCTCCTGCAGCAGCTTGAGAATCCCCTGCGGGCTCATGTCCGGCCCCGGGAACACCAGGCTCGCGCCGGCCATCGGCGCCGCGTGGGCCAGGCCCCAGGCGTTCGCGTGGAACATCGGCACGACGGGCATCACGGTGTCCGTCTCGGCCAGCCCGATCGCCGAGTTGGTCAGGACGCCGATCGAGTGCAGCCAGGTGGACCGGTGCGAATAGACGACACCCTTCGGATTCCCCGTCGTACCGCTGGTGTAGCACATGGCGGCCGCCTGGTTCTCGTCCTCGACGTGGAACTCGACCGGCTCGGCGGCGGCCACCAGCTCCTCGTAGTCGTGGAACCGCGGGTCGTCCGGCACCTCGACCCCGGGCGCACCCGGCGGCAGGTCGTCCATCACCACGACGTGTTTGAGCAGCGGGAGCCGGTCGAGCAGCGGCAGGAACAGCCCCAGCAACGAGCGGTCGACGAAGACGACCTCGTCCTCGGCGTGGTTGGCGATGTAGACGATCTGCTCCGGGAAGAGCCTGATGTTGAGCGTGTGCAGCACCCGGCCGGTGCACGGCGCGGCGAAGTACAGCTCGAGGTGGCGCCCGGAATTCCAGGCAAAAGTGCCGACCCGGCCGTCCGCGGTGACCTCGAGCGTGTCCAGCACCCCACCCAGGCGTCTGGTCCGCGCGGCCCACTCGCCGTACGTCATCGTGGCCGGCGCCGGCCCGCCGGTGTGCACGGTCCGGTCCGGGTAGAACTGCTCGGCCCGGAGAAAAATGTTGTCCAGGGACAGCTGGTAGTCCTGCATCAGACCCTTCATGCACACACTGTGCCAGTCCCGATGTCGCGTTGACCATGACCCCCGCAGGACTTTTTCCGGCACTCTTCCGGCACTCTTGCCGCGCGCCGATAGATGTCGTGACATACGTGTCGTGTAATGTATTCCGCATGAAGGTTCTGGAGGAGCTGCGTTATCTCGTGCTGGCGATCCAGCGCGAGGGCAACCGGCTGCTCGCCGCCGAGCTGCGCCCACTGGGCATCACGCCATCCCAGGCAGAGGTTCTGCGAGTCCTGCGTGACCATGGCCCGCTCACGTTGAACGCCTTGGGCGGCCTGCTGGTCTGCGAGACAGGCAACAGCCCAAGCCGCCTCGTCGACCGCCTCGTTGCCCAGGGCCTCGTGCAGCGCAGCGTCGACACGGTCGACCGGCGGTACCTCGCGCTGAGCCTGACCACGGCGGGTCGCGCCCTGCACCGCCGCGTCGTCACCGCGGAGAACCGGCTGCACCGGACGATCGACGGCCTGGTCGCCGACCGCGAGCTCGGCGAGACGATCGCCACCCTCCGTGCCGTCGCCGACGGCTTCCCCGCCGGCGCCGCCCTGGCCCGCCGCCGAGACCCCGCACACCCATTCGCCTAAGAGAGATCGTCGCCCAGGAGAGATAGACATGGAGCAAGCCACCGACAGCATCCCAGCCGGCCCGACCGCGATCCGGCACCTCCTGCTGGACGCCCTCACCCTCCCGGAATGGAACGAGGCCTTCCTCGCGATCGATGGCCCGCCCGCCGCCGAGCAGGGCTCCCGGTATGCGCTGCGGGTGCGCCCGGGCCTGGCCGGCGAGCTGGTCTACACGGCGGTCGAGGCGGACCGGGTCGAGATCACCTGGCAGGTCCCCGGCTTCCGCGAGGTCGGTATCTGGGCCATCGGCCCGGACAGCCAGGTCACCCACACCTTCGAACAGACCGGCCCCCTGGCCACGGTTCTGCGACCGGCGTACCGGAACATCGCCACCATCCGCCTTGCCCGCCTGACCAACCGCCTCCGCGAGCTGGCCCACGCATCCTGACCTGAAGCTGCCAGGCCTGCCCAGAACCGCTCACGACACCTAAGCTTCGGGACCATGCTGATCGAGGTCCGCGGCACCAGGCTGTACGTCGACGAGCGCGGCTCCGCGGATGGGCCTGCGCTCTTGTTCCTCCACGGCGGTCCCGGCTCCGGCTCCTACGACTTCCTGTCGTTCCAGGGTGGCCGGCTGGCCAAGCACTTCCACCTGATCGGTGTCGACCAGCGCGGCGTACAGCAGTCCGACCCCCTCACCGGACCGGTCAACGAGCTCGACCTGGTCGCGGACTTCGAGGCCCTCCGCGAGACGCTGGGCCTGGCGAGCTGGTCAATCCTCGGCCACTCGTTCGGCGGCCGCCTCGCCCTCCGGTACGCCATCATGCACCCGACCGCCGTCACAAGGGTCATCTTCGAGAACCCCGCCTGGGACCTGCTACTGAACACCGAGACGCTCATCCGGGCGGCCCAGCGGATCGCGCCCGCACTGCAGCTTCCGCCGCACGAAGGCCCGGCGACCACGCAGATGCTGAACGACCGGTTCAGGCTCATGCACCAACTGGGCGACCGCCGGATGGAGGTCTACCTCGGCCCTGACACGCAGGATCTGGAGCTCCCCGCCGACACCGAGATCCCCGACGAACTCCACGCACGTTCCGGCCAGTTCTCCGAGGCCATCATGAAGACGCCCGAATTCCTGGAGTCTCTGCTGCCACTGCTCGCGCAGATCACCCAACCGGCGTTGCTGATCAAGGGTGCGTATGACCCCGTCACCAGTCCGGAAGAGATCGCCCGGTTCCAGGCCGACGTACCGAAGGGGACCTACTACTTCGCGAAGAACAGCGCTCACTTCGTCCACGCCGAAGCCGCAGACGCCTACACGGAGCTAGTGACTAGCTTCCTCAGCTGACGGCGAGCGGCTGGGCGCGTTTGTGTGCCGTACGGCGATGGGTCGCGATGATCGTGCTCGCAGCCTTCTCGTCGACCTCACGGCCCTCGAGGAAGTCGTCGATCTCGTCGTAGGTGACGCCGAGAACCGCCTCGTCGGGAACACCCGGGTTGTTGGTCTCGAGGTCCGCCGTCGGCACCTTGCCGGTGATCTCCGGGGACGCACCGAGCCGGGCGCCGACCTCACGAACCCGGCGCTTGGTCAGACCGGAGAGCGGGGTCAGGTCGCACGCGCCGTCGCCGAACTTCGTGAAGAAACCCATCACGGCCTCGGCCGCGTGGTCGGTCCCGACCACCAGACCGCCGCGCGCACCGGCCACGGTGTACTGCGCGATCATCCGCTGCCGCGCCTTCACGTTGCCGACATGGAAGTCCTCGCGCTCACCGAATCCGGCGTGCCGCACCGACTCGACCATGGCATCGGTGGCCGGCTTCACGTCGACCACGAGCGTCTCGTCGGGCCGGATGAACTCCAGCGACCGCTGTGCATCCGCTTCGTCGGCCTGTACGCCGTACGGGAGCCGCATCGCGATGAACGTCGCCCGACCGCCCTCGCCGCGGATCCGCTCGACCGCCAGCTGGCACAGCCGCCCTGCGGTCGCGGAATCGACACCGCCACTGATTCCGAGCACGTACGACGTCGCTCCGGATCGGCGCAGCTGGTCGGCGAGGAACTCGACCCGGCGCTCGATCTCCGTGTCCGGATCGAACGCGGCCGGCACGCCCAGCTCGGCGATGATCAGTTCCTGCAGATAGCGGATTTCGTCGCTCACCGGAGCCTCCCAGACTGGGCCTGGACATAAGGATTCCCCGCGCACCCGGAAGAGCTCACTTACCCTTGCTGCCTTCCGGCCCTGGGGGAGTTGGGCGAGATACCGCCACGCGGGGAACCGAGGTCGAGTGTACGGGATCCGGACCGCTGACCGGGAATCGGCCCATCCGCCGCACGCTGTCAGCGAACACTCTGGCGCGTTGCCCCGCTCCCGGCGCACGCTGACTAAGTGACGGATCATCAATTCGGCCGGTTCGGGATCTCGACCGGTCTGGACAGCAGCCCCCACTCGCTCGCGGCCGCGCAGGCCGCCGAAGAACTCGGCTACCCGGCGATCTGGCTGTCCGGAGGTCCACTCCCCGGCCTGCAGACGATCACCGACCTGATCGGGGCGACGAACTCGATCAAGTTCATCACCGGCGTCCTGGCGATCGTCACGTATCCGGCCGCCGACGTGGCAGCGACGTACGCCGCTCTGGAGCCGAGCGGCCGCTTCACCGTCGGACTGGGCGGTGCACACGGCCCACGCCCGATCGAACGACTCACGGCGTACCTGGAAGAGCTTGAGGTCCCCGTAGAGCACCGCGTGCTCGCAGCGCTCGGTCCGCGGATGCTGGGGCTCGCCCGCGACCACTCCGCCGGCGCCTTCCCGTTCCTGATCACCCCGGCGTACACCGCCGAGGCACGGCAGGTGGTCGGGCCGGACAAGCTGCTCGCGGTGAGTCACCTCGTCGTACTGGAGTCAGACGCCGAGAAGGCACGGTCGATCGCCCGGGACACCATCAGCTTCTTCCCGAAGATCCCCGGGTACGCCGCCTCGCTGGAACGCCAGGGGTTCAGCAAAGCCGACCAGGCCGAGCTACCGGACCACATGGTCGACGCACTGGCCGCCTGGGGCACCCCAGCCGACATCAAGGCCAAGCTGTCCGAACACCGCGCCGCCGGCGCCGACCACGTCGCCATCAACGTGATCACTGGCGTCACAGGCCCCCAGCCCATCGACCAGTGGCGAGCGCTAGCCCCTGTCCTGCTCGACTGACAGGTCGTCGATCCGGCCGGACATGATCGCCCGGACGTTCGCCGTGACCTTCTCAACCGGCCAGTCCCACCAGGCGACGGCCAGCAGCCGCTCCACGTCCGCATCCGGGAACCGCCGGCGAATCAGCTTCGCCGGGTTCCCACCGACAATCCCGTACGGCGGTACGTCGTCCACCACAACCGCCCCGGACGCGATGATCGCCCCATCACCGATCGTCACCCCTGGCATCACCAGACTCCGATACCCGAACCACACGTCGTTCCCGACCACCGTGTCCCCCCGGCCGGGCAGCCCGGTGATGAGGTCGAAGTGCTCGGCCCACGCCCCGCCCATGATCGGAAACGGGAACGTCGACGGCCCGTCCATCCGGTGGTTGGCGCCGTTCATGATGAACGTCGTCCCCTCGCCCAGCGCGCAGTACTTCCCGATCCGCAACCGCTCCGGCCCGTAGTGGTACAGCACATTCGTGGTCTCGAACCGCTCCGGCTCCTCCGGATCGTCGTAGTACGAGTAGTCCCCCACCTCGATCAACGGCGACGACACCACCGCCTTCAGCAACACCACCCGCTCAGCCGCAGGCATCGGATGGACGACATTCGGATCAGGAGCACCCATGGACCGACCCTACTGAACGTTCTTCTGCCTGATGTGCAGGCGCAGTGTGGTCTCCGCCGCAGGCGCCAAGGCCCCACCCAGGCATGCCGACAGAAGGCTCGTCCGGACGTGCATCACCCATCAACAGTGATGATTTGGGTGTGGCTCCGCAGTGGCCGTCCTGACTCACCCTTCAACTGACTTCGGGTCTTCAAGTGGATCTGTCGGTCGGCCTGCTGCGGAGCCACTGCACTCACCGGACCAGAGGACTCGTGACTTCATAGGAGCCTGTGCCAGCAGGCACCCATCACTGTTCTGTCCGCTTGCCTCGGCTGGTGCGTGCCGCCCTAGCCCTAGCAAAGGACGGCAATAACCACCATGACACGCGACAACACCCAGCTCCAGTCCACTGTCACCGGCGGTGTCGACACCCACCGAGACACCCACACCGCCGCCGTGATCGACAATGTCGGACGGCTGCTCGGCCACCAGGTGTTTCCCACGACAACACTGGGATACCGCCAGTTGCTGGCCTGGCTGCGCAGCTTCGGAACCGTGCTGACAGTGGGCGTGGAAGGAACCGGCGCCTACGGCCACGGCCTGACCAGATACCTCACCAGCCAGCATCTCAACGTGATCGAGGTCGACCGGCCCGACCGCAAAACCCGCCGATCCGCCGGAAAGTCCGACCCCCTCGACGCCGAAGCAGCCGCCCGGTCCGCCCTGTCCGGGACCCGCACCGGAACACCGAAAATCCGCACCGGCCACATCGAAGCACTCCGCCAACCTGCGAGTCGCCCGCCGCAGCGCGATCAGCCAGCGCGCCGACTGCGTCCGCCGCATGAAATCACTCATCATCACCGCGCCCGACCAGCTCCGCGACCAACTCCGGGCCCTGACGGTCGTGCAACTGATCAAGACCTGCACCGCGCTGCGCCCCGACACCAACCAGGCCGCCGACCCCGCCCAAGCCGCCAAAATCGCGCTCCGCAGCCTCGCCCGCCGCTACCGCAACCTCAGCGACGAGATCGCCGACCTCGACACCCTCATCACCCCACTGACCCACGCCAGCAACCCCGACCTGCTCAAACTCCACAGCGTCGGCCCGGACAGCGCCGGCCAACTCCTCATCACAGCCGGCCAAAACACCGACCGCCTCCACTCCGAAGCCGCCTTCGCCATGCTCTGCGGCACCGCACCCATCCCCGCATCCTCCGGCCAGACACACCGCCACCGCCTCAACCGCGGCGGCGACCGCCAAGCCAACGCAGCCATCCACCGCATCGTCATCTGCCGACTCCGCTGGGACCCACGCACCCGCGCCTACCTCGAACGCCGCACCGCCGAAGGCCTCTCCAAAAAAGACACCATCCGCTGCCTCAAACGAATCGTCACCCGCGAGATCTACTACGTCCTCACCACACCACAGCCCGCTTGACATCTATAGGAGCATCCCCTCTCCGGGCCGCTCGCCCAGGCAGTGCTGAGCGTGGCCGCGCGGAGTTGGTGGGTGGTGGCGATCCAGCGCGGCGGCGCCAGTCGCCGTACAGGTGCAGCGATCTGGCGTCGAGTGGAAGGAGTGTGCCGCCGGTAATCGATATCCGGCGGCACACTCCTTCCAGTCAGCGACGCTCTCCCCGCACTCGGTCGATCACGCCGACCGCCCCAACTGACCACATCCCCCGTGACCTGGGATCACGTTGGTGCCCCGATTTCCACAACCAAGTCCTCCTCGCGTATTCTCTCCGCTTGGAGGATTCGCCTAGTGGCCTAGGGCGCACGCTTGGAAAGCGTGTTGGGGGCAACCCCTCACGAGTTCGAATCTCGTATCCTCCGCCACTCTCCGAGCGGCCGATTGACCAGTGTTTCCGCTGGTCAGAGCGCAGTACGGCACTCGCAGGGGCTGAACACAGGAAGGGCCGGTCGCATCAGCGACCGGCCCTTCTTCAGTGCGGGTCTCAACGGGGTCTCAACGACCCCGAGCGAGGCCAGGTGGAGGAGCGCCAGGGCTCCGTAGGGAGAGCCTCCATGTATCAAAACCTACCCATCATGGCTGGGCAGGGGGAGGATTCGATACACGCATGCGTCGTTTCGACAGCGGCCGTCGCGGTGAGTTTGACGTGTAAGACGGAACGGCGAGGGCGGTTCGCTGGCAGTAGCCCGAGTGCTTCCTGCGCCTTCTCGCTGCGCTAGATGGGGGTCGTACTCACTGTGCGGTATCGCCAACGCCCACACAGCGTCAAACGCGGTACGGCATTGCTCGACGTCCCTTGAATCGGTCGACATGGTGAACGCAGTGTTCAGCCCAGCACCCGAGTAGTGCAGGAACACGACCAGCTCGTTGTCGAGTAGGTAGAAGTCGTTCCCAGGGACGCAGACCGCGGACACCCGCCGGCGGGGACCCACCGGATGTCCTCGCCCGCATCGACCATCGGATGCGCGATGCTGCGCGACCACCGCTGATACTCACTCAACGGCTCAGACACGACCCGAGCCCGCCGAACCGTTCGGCCGGCCTTCACGTGCTCTCGCAGTTCCGCACACCACTCATCCAGCCACGCGAGATTATCCGGCTCACCCGCAGCCCACTTCGCCATGCACGGAAGCTCAGTCGCCGTCCCGTAGGCATCACGAGTCTCCAGGTCAGCCGAGCTCTCCTGGAAGCCATCCAGCAGAGGACCGAACTCGCCCTCCGAAATCTCCCGCACGATCCTCCTCCTTAAAGAATTGAATCATCCGATCCGGAATCTCCGCGGCAGACTCCGCAGCCGGAAGATTCAGCGTAGCCAACGCCTCCGGATCTTCATTAACCCACCCTTGAACAACCCAACTGTCCCGATCCGTCATGTAAATCGTCGGCGAGTTCTTCGGGTTCAACATCGGATCTCCGCCAACCAACGTGAGCTGCATAATTGCCAACCTCCCAGTGGAATTGCGCATTATTGCCGTTAACTAGCCTGCCGTTTCTGACAGTTACCCGTCAGGGGGGTTGCGAGAAGCTGCGATCCGACTCTTGGCGGCCTCACAAGCGACCTGAAGCCACCCAGAGGCTCGCAGGGCGAGGTTCAGGACCAGAGGCAGCGAATTTCGGCGCCCTCGAAGAAGGTTCCTCAGCCTTGCAATCACCTCTCAGCGCTCAGATGATGACTGGCATGAACCTCGAACAGTTGACCACGCTGCTATCTGGAGCCTTTCTGCTATGGCTCGGCATAGCCCTGAACACACTCCAAGAGAAGCGTCGATGGCTGCGCGAATGGAACATCGGCATGGTTAAAGAATGGCGCTCATTTTCAGCCGAGGTCTGCGCCGCAATGGACCGCCAGTATCTGATCCATGGACTCATACATAATGCCAATCGCTCAGGCGGTCCGATCGCAGACGATCGGATTCGAGCCGCCGACGAAGCCTGGCGGACCGTCTTGGCCCAACGGGTCATATACGGCACTCATGAGCTACAAAACGCAATGACCAAGTTCGACCAAATCCGCGCCGAGAGCACCTTGGCGATCAATGCTCGCAACGTCAGAGAATTCGATGAGATCGCATCACGCCTCCGCGGCGCAAGAGGTGCTCGATGCTATGCAGATGATGATCAACGAGGTTAACGAGACACTGGCGAATCACGCGTACTCGGGACTTTATCGATGGTGGCTCCGACTAAGAGGCCGATCGGTCGCACCAATCGCTAGCCTGCCGTCGCAGATTGACCGCTCACAGAAACGGTGCTCTGAAACAGAGTAGAGCCGCCAACTAGTTCGGCCATCTGGAAGCACGTCGCTAAGCCTCTCCGAATTTCCGCCCGTGCGATAGCCAATCTACTTAGAACAAGCCGAGCACGGTTGCCAGTTCGTCACGCTCCCGAGTAGTCGTGCCCTTAAGGATCAAGATGCTGGCATCCAGAAGGTCATCCAATCGATACTTCGCCACGGTACGACCCGCCGCGACACCTTTGGTTAAGTCGCACCGAAGACTCTGCCCTGTTTCTAGGCCGACCACAACACGTCGCACAGCCGCATTAACGCCGAGGGCGTCGCCTAGTCGCGTGAGGAGTTCATCCCGCGAAAGATCACCATCAGCATTACTGACCCCCACGCGCTGACCACGAACGCCTTCGAGCTCAATTTCCGACAGTGTCACCTGCGCCTGATCGACACGTGAAACAAGGTCTGGAACCGTGACCGCATCACTGGACCGCAGAGTGACTCCCATGTCAGCGGCGGCGTAGGTGCTTGCAAACGCCGAATAGCGCTGTGCTATTAACCCGAGTGCTCTGCCAGTCGTAGTCCAACGCGGCAGCGACAGGTCCGTTGTCGCCTGATCCTCGATCAGCACTACACATGCCTTCGCGGAAAGATGTGGCAATGCCGCACGCACGAGCCTCTGGAGATTCTCCGAATCAACATCGATGGTGGTCTCAATTAGCCTCCCCAGCGTCAGCCCTCGTGCCAGGCGCGCCCAGAACTCGTAATCGTCGATGTCCGCACCTGCCAGGAGGAACTGAAGTGACTCTCGATCCAGGTTGGCGGTGAGTTGCACTGCTCCAGGGAATCCGGTCGCCGGTGCTCCAGAGGCAATCCAGACCGCCTGCAGAAGTCTGTTGATCCTGCTTGCATGGAAGCCGTCCAACAGACCATCGACCAGGTCGACTGCGCGACCTGTATCGTCCGCAGACCCTTGACTCGCGGCAACGAAGCCATCTCCAACCGTTGCTCCTGCGGCAGCTGCGCGCCCCTCGCCGACCAGTCCTCGCCCTCCTTGGAGCACAGCGCGAGATAACAATCCAACGACCGGCGCATCGACAGCAGCTTCCGCCAAGCTCTCAAGTGCCTGTGGGTTCGCTACAAGGGTGCGCGCTTCCACTGACTTTCGATCGAAGTTTGTACGCTCAGCTCGGGAAGCATCAATCGATTCCCCGCCCCTCTCGTCGGTGCCGTCAAGGTCGCCGAGCGGCATGATTATCGGATGCATTTCGCCGATTGCGTCGATATCCTCCAGCAAGTACTGCTGACGCGTGGTCGTCCTCAGGAAAACATTTCGACTCGCTTCACCGGGCCAACTAAGCACCAGGTCGGGCGTATAAGTATGGTTAAAGTACTCGGTCGCGTAAACATCGACATCTGAGTCTGATTCCCGGAACCGATTGGCGACCAGTTGCTTGATCGCGTCAACATGGCGCCCGGGGCTGGCATCGGCAAGGTTGGCGATCGACTGCATAAATCCGGTGGTCATTCGCTATCCTTCTTTGTTTGCTTCTTGACGAGCCATGACCGATGTTTGCCCGTGATCACCAACTTCTCTTGCCTCTCAGACAAGACGATCACCCAGAGGCGCGAAGCAACGTCAGTTACAATTTTCGAATCTATAGCCGCCTTCGCGTCATCGCGATCTTTTGTGCCGAAGATGCGTTCGATGTTCTTGGGCAGAAGGATGCCCTTCTCAACCCACTCTTCCGTACACAGCTTCTTCCAATTCGTTTGCGCAAAGGGATGCCACGTGATCCACATAAAATTGTCGGTCAATGCGGGGTTCAACTGTCGCGCAATATAACTCTTCGCCAACCAGTCATCGTAATGTTCCGGCTGATCTCCTACTCCACTGTAATTCTTGACTTCGGAAACGAATGTCTGATTCTCAAACTCGTCGCCGGATAAGATACCACCAAGGTCAAAGGAGAATGTTTGCCCCCCGTACGGCCATGCGAATGACAACTTATTTATGTTGACTTCGTCTTCATTAGTCCATGACGCTTTCACTCTCGTCGTGGCGTCGAGCCATTTCTTTGCGCGACGCGCGCCGTCCGCACCTTTGAGATGATTCGCTTCCCCCACTGCCATCTGCTGACCTTAGTAGCAAATTCAGCAGTCGGCGATAGCTCGTCAACATCAGATCCGGGCACCTTTGTAAAGTCGTTACCTCTGACAGCTTGGCGAGGCTGGCCTCTGGTGGGAGCCCCTGAGCTCCCACATGCCGTCGTACTAGCTCGGGGCAACCGTGAACCTCATAGAGGTCGACAACGCTCAACTGCAGTCTTTGAGTCTGAGGCTCAGTCGGCTCAGGTATTCACGTGGAGTCCGTTCCCTACGTACGATCAGCCATGAGATGGCGACGCACGGCACTTGACCGGATGCAAGCACGAATCATGCAACTGGGGCTCAGCAGTTGCGCAGTATGCGGCACCGGCCAACTGGGCGTCCTGCGGCTGCCTGTGATGCAGAACATCGGCGGCTTCCAACGCGAGCGTTCTGACCCGGAATGGGACGCCGAAGCCAACGTTCTCTTCTTGGTCCAGGTGGAGTGTGACGTCTGCGGGCACGTCCTTCTGTTCAACTCCGAGCGGCTCGAGCCATCGAGCACCAAGTCGCTTGTCCTCGGTCTCACACAAGAGGAGGAAGACGCCCTGCCGGACGACGACCCTGCAGGCCCTTGACCTCAGGGCACCGCCTACATGTCCAAGCCGTTGGCCGGCACAAGCTCATCCGCTTCGATTCATGGATGTTGGGCAAACACTCGGATTGCTCGGTCGGCCTCGGCCGACCGTCTTGGGTGGCTATTCGGAAACCTCGAAAGCATGCCCGCAAAGCTCCGAGAGGCGCACTCCTGGGGTATCGACGCCGAGCTCTGCAGTCTCGGGAACGCCTATAGCAGCAGCCCGTCAGCAGTCTCAAAGCTAGTCTCATCCATGTCTGTTCGGGGGCGTGCAGGCGCTGCGGCTGCGCCTGAACGGTCCTTGGCGAACACCCCTGAACGACCACGGGGACTCGGAAAGCGTGTTGGGGGCAACCCCTCACGAGTTCGAATCTCGTATCCTCCGCCACTCTCCGAGTGGCCACCCGACCAGCTTTCCACTGGGCAACGCAGGACGTGGTCACGCGCAGGGGCAGAACACAATGAGGGGCGGTTCCCGGTCTGGGAACCGCCCCTCGGTCATTTCGTCTCAGTTGTTTCGTGGGGCCGGGACCGCGTCTACGGCGTACAGGTAGCCGTCTCGGGTGCCGACGTAGACCACGCCGTCCGCGACGACTGGAGTCGACACTCGTCCGCCGAGCGGCACCTTCCACCGCACCTGTCCGTTCTGCGCGCTCACTGCCCACAGGTGACCGTCGGCGCTGCCGAAGTAGACGGTGCCGTCCGCCACTACCGGGGAAGAGCCGACTTCGCCGCCCGTGGTGACGTGCCATCGGGTTTCGCCGGTGGTCGCGTTGAGCGCGTATAGGCGATGATCGCGGGAACCGACGTACAGGGTGTTGCCGTAGATCGCGGGCGTCGTTTTGATGCTGCTGACGCTCTGGATGTCGGGCCACGCTTGCCAGCGATGCGCGCCGGTGGCGGCGTCGAGAGCATAGACGCGAGGGCCCTGTCCGGCTGCCAAGTAGAGGCAACCGTCGTGCACTAACGGCGTACTGGGCTCAAAGGCCGGGGTGGACTGCTGCCAGCGGGTCCTGCCGGTGGCAGGGTCGAAGGCCCGGACCGTTCCCCGATCGTCGACCGCGTAGAGAGTGCCATCGGCAAGCACGGGTGCGGACTCGTTCCACCTGGGCCGACGGTACTTCGTCCTCCAGCGACCGCGGCCGGTTGCCGCGTCGAGGGTACGAAGGTATCGGTTGTCGTTGACGTAGTGGACCAGGCCGTTGCCGACCGCGGGCGGAGTATGGGACCACCGGTTCATGCGCCGATGCCAGCGGGTCCGGCCGTCAGTAGCGGCCAAGGCGAAGAACCTGAAGTAGCCCGCGATGTAGACGCTGTCGCCGACCACCGTGGCCGCACTCGTGAACCCGGCGTCGGGATGGGTCCACCGGACGGTGCCGTCAGTCGTGTCGAGGGCCCACAGCCCGTCCCCGGCGACATAGACGGTCCCGTCGGCGACGGTCGGCGCCGAGTGGACGGGGCCTCCGACGTGCACCCGCCAGCGCACAGGCGCGCCAGGTACGAAGGCAGATTGCGCTGTTCCGGTCGACGGGCTCGACGGACGGAACCGAAGATCCTTGGAGGTGCGCCGGAGGCGCTTTCGATTCGTCATTCCACCCCTGTGTCTCGCTCTTTGGCCAGCAAAAGGCGTCCCCCACCACACGTCGCAGGCGCGTCGGCGAGCCGGACGCACCGTAGCTGACCAGGTTAGTGCCGGGACCGCCCCTCAGTCATCGCGTCAGTGGCCGGTGGCGCCGTCGATCGCTTCGCGGATGATGTCGGCGTGGCCGTTGTGGCGGGCGGTTTCTTGGGTCATGTGGAGCAGGATTGCGCGCAGGTTGGCTTCGGAGCCCCAGGGTGTGGTGACTACGTCGTCGAGGTCGCCGGCGGCTACGAGGGCGCTGGCTCGCTCGCAGACCTGTAGGTACTGGCCGACCAGGCCGTCGGTGGTTTCGCCGGGTTCCGCGCGGAACTCGGCCTCGCGGTCGCCGGGGACGGCGTACAGGTCTGGCTCGGTGGAGCCGCCGTAGATCTTGATGAACCAGCTGTGCTCGGTGTCGGCCAGGTGTTTGACCAGGCCCAGCAGGCTGAGGCCGGAGGCTGTCATGGGGCGGCGGAGTGCCTCGTCGTCGAGGCCGTCCAGCTTGCGCAGCAGGGTGGCGCGGTGGAAGTCGAGCTGCTGGGTGAGCGCATCGCGCTCGTTGGCCAGGCGGTCCGGCGACGATCGCTCTACAGACGAGGTGAACACCATGTGGTCAACGTATCCGGGACAGGAGGCCTTGAGCACGTGCTTCCTGTACGGCGGTATTGCGGTCGCTGGCGTTGAGTTTCGCGTAGATGTGGCGGATGTGGGTGTTGACCGTGTTGAGGGAGAGCAGCAGGTCGGCGGCGATCTCGGGGCGGGTGAGGTTCGTGGGGAGGTAGCGGAGGACGCGGAGCTCGCTGGGGCTGAGCGGATCCACCACCGGAGCTGATGGAGTGTTGTTGCGGACGGCGTCGAGGATGGCGGTGACGAGAGCCGCGTGCTTGGTGTCCCAGGCTGGTAGCGCCTCGAGCAACTGCCAGGCGCCGGTGATGGCGAACGGGAGGATCAGGCGGTCCGGCTCAGCCAGGTCCAGTGCCTGCTCCAGCGCGGTCGTAGCGCCGCGTTTGTCGTCCAGGTCGCAGTAGGCGAGGGCTGTCAGCAGGTGGGCTTCGACCCTCGTCAGGGTGTCGCCTCCGCCAGCAGCGACGGGCGCTGGGTCACCTTCGGCTAGGTGAAGAGCCGCGGCCGCAGTGGGGAGCTCACCGGCGGCAGCGAGCGCCGTACGGGCTTGGTCGAGCATGCCGGCGCGAGCTTGAGTAGCGATCGCCCAGGCCGTCACCTGGGTGGACAGGGTGTGTTCACCAGCCATGCTCGCCTGGACCTTGCGTGCGGCGGCGAAGTCGGTCAGGGCGTCGTAGTGGTGGCCGCGGGCGGCCGCGACGAGTGCCGAGACCACGTACACGAGGAGCTGCACGCCCGGTTCAGCGTCGGTCTGGTTGACCTGTTCGAGCCGGTACGACGCTTGCTCGAACTCGCCGGTCTGGACGAGTACCCAGGCCAGGGTGGCGTGTGCGGGTGCGGCAACCGCCTCCGTGTCCCAGCCATGTCGGGCAGCGAAGGCGATCGCCTCCTCGCAGCGCTGGCGGGCCAGCGCGAGCGAGCGTCCAGTGGAGGCGAACCCGAGGTACGCGAGGCAAGACACCTCGAGGTACGGGCGGTTGAGGTCGCGGGCGAGCGCCGCGCCCTCCAGGAGGTGGCGTTCGGCGTCGGCGAGCCGCTGTGACCACGCCTCGGTGACGCCGAGGTTCAGCAGGACCATGGCGCGCAGAGCGGGGTCGGCGAACGGCTGGACGCCGTCCTGCGCCACTACACAGTCGAAGTGACCACGCAGCCTGGCCAGCAGCAGGTCCAGCGCCGTGAGCAGCATCTGGTGCTCACCTCTCAAGCGGGCGACCTCCAGGTGAGCCGCGGCCTCATCGAGCCGCAGGGTGCCGAGCTCATCGATGGCGTAGACAAGCGCGAGCGAATCACCGGGAGCAGGGAAGGCGTGCAGAAGGTCCCGGACAAGCGACCCCTGCCCGTCGAGAGTCAGACCGAGTGCGTGCTCAGTCAGCAGGCGGGTCGCCTCAGCCCAGTCACCAGCTGCCTGGAGGTGTCGGATGGCGTCGGCAGGCTGCCCGTGCTCTCTGAACCACCCTGCGGCGAGCCGATGCAGGGCAGGGATCTCGTCGGCCTGTGTACGGCGTAGCTCCAACCGCAGCAGTCCCGCGAACAGATGGTGATAGCGAAACCACGTGCGCTCCGGATCGAGTGAGACGACAAATGCGTTCGCCTCCTCCAGATCCAGCAACATGCGCTCTGCCCCGACCGCACCGGTGAGCAGATCAGCCAGCTCGCCATTGACTCTGTCCAGCAAGGACGTGCGCAGCAGGAGCCTCTGTACGTCGGGACGCTGCCGCTCCAGCATCTCGGCCATCAGATACTCGGCCACAGTCCGATCACTACCGGAGAACTCGGTCACGAACCGCTCGGGATTCGGATGCCCCGCCAGCGACAGCACCGCGAGCCGCAGCCCGGCCGCCCAGCCCTCAGTGCGCTGGTGCAGGAGCTCGACGAGCCGATCAGGCAGTGAGATCCCCGCTGCGGCCAGGAGCTCCCGCGTCTCCGCGACGGTGAAGCGCAGCTGCGGGCTGCGGATCTCAGCCAGCTGCCCGGCCAGCCGCAGCTTGTGCAGGTGCAGCGGCAGCTCACCCCGAGTGGCAACGATCGCGTGTGCGAGCGGCGGGAGGTCGGCCAGCAGCTCAGCCAGGTCCTCTGCGGAGCTGAGCTCGTGTGCGTCGTCAATAACCAGTACGAACGGGCCGTCGATCGCACTGACCTCGGAGAGCACCTTGTCGTGCCCGTTGCACCCAGGTGCCGCGAACGGCGGCTCCCCACCACAGGCGGCCCGGATCGCGCTCAGTACGGCGAACCAGAACAGGTGCGCGTCCTGACCGGGCTGCAGCGCCACGAAGGCAATCCGGTGGTTCTGCTCCGCACGGTCGGCCCACAGCCGCAGTACCGACGTCTTCCCGCTGCCCGCAGGCGCAGCGAGGACCGTCACCTTCTTCGTCACCGCACGGTCGAGCGCGGCGACCAGGTCTTGGCGGTCAATCAGCCCGGACACACTGTGAGTCTAGTGGCCGAATCACCTGATTCAGGTGATGCCCAGTCACCTGGCCGGTGGCGACTCTGGCCATATGACAACAGAACTCCCGGACTACGCACCGGTGCCGCACTCTTCACTCGGCCCGGCCATGAACGAACAGGGCTTCTACGTCGGGCGGGTGGAGAAGAACCTCTACTGGGTCACCGACAGCGGCTACCAAGCAGCGTTCCTGACCACACCGGACGGCGTCGTGCTCTTCGACGCGCCCCCGACCCTCGGCCACAACCTGCAGCGGGCCATCGACCGGATCGCGTCGGACAACGGCGTGTCCAACAAGGTGACCCACCTCGTCTACTCACACCACCACGCCGACCACATCGGCGCCTCGTCCCTCTTCGGCCGCGACGTCGTCCGGGTCGGCCACGCCGAGACCAAGCGACTGCTGCTCCGCGCCGACGACCCAGCGCGCCCCGCCCCCGACCTCACCTTCGACGCCAAGCACACCCTCGAGGTCGGCGGCGAACGCGTGAACCTCGCCTGGCAGGGCTCCAACCACACCCCCGACAACATCTACATCCACCTGCCCGACCACGAGACGATGATGCTGATCGACGTCGTGATCCCCGGCTGGGCCTCGTTCGCCGGCTTCAACGTCAACGTCGACGTACCGGGCTCGCTCGCCGCCCCGGACCTCGCCCTGGCCTACCCGTGGAAGCACTTCATCGGCGGCCACCTCGGCCGGCCAGGTACGCGCGAAGACCTGGATCTGCACAAGCAGTACCTCGCCGACATCGTCGAGAACGTGCGCACCGCGTTGGCCACAGTCGACCCGATGCCCTTCTACGCCCGGTACGGCGACAACGCGTGGGCCGCAGTGAAGGGCTACCTCGACACCGCCTCCGCCCAAGCCGCCGCACCCGTCGTCAAGAAGTACTCCGGGGTGCTCGGCGCCGCCGATGTCTTCATCACCAGCACCGTCTTCGTCATCCTGGAGTCGATGCGCCTCGACCTCGGAATCGGCCTGCAGATCCACCCCTAGCCGATGCTGACCACGCGAGCCCAGTGCGGTGGGGTGTCCGGGGAGTACTCCGGATCGTCCTCATCCACTGCCCTCGCCGGCCGGGCGAAGAGACCGACGACTGTGCGGCACCGTGGCTGGGCTGAGGGCCATGGTGTCTGCCCGTCGGTCAGAACGACGATCACGTCCGGGCGCGACCGCAGCGCCTGGGCGAACCCGGACCGCAGGTCTGTGCCCCCACCTCCCATCAGCTCGAGGTTCTCGGCTCGACAGAGCGGTACGGCGACCCCTGCCGCCGCGTCGCACGAGATCACCGACACCAGGTCGCGCCGGCCGCCCACCGCCCGTGAGATCGCCGCCACCTCCAGGAGCGCGCTGCCCAGTTCGCCGTCGCTCACGGAGCCCGAGGTGTCAATCACGATGCACACGCGGGGCGGCATCCGGCGCAGGCTGGGCAGCAGCACTCCGGGGAGCGCGGCAGACCGGCGGGACGGACGCCGGTAGGTGTGGTCGTCGCCCACTCCAGGTGCACTGACCGCGGAGCGGACAGCCGCCCCCAGCAACTGTCGCCATGGCTGCGGCGGGTGGAACGCCTCGTCCGCCCACCGCCGCCAACCCGCCGGTGCGTCACCCGGGCGGGCCCTGATCCCCTCTGCGATCCGGAAGCGGACCGCATCCTGCTCCTGCCTGCTCAGACCGTTCGCCCCATCCGGTCCGAGTTCCCACGGCCGGGTGTGCCCGTCTGCGCCGCTGCCACAGTCCAGCCAAGACAGCTCCACCGGTAGCCCGGACATCGACGTACTGCGCAGGTACTCCTCCATCAGCAGACCTGGGGCAAGATCCAGCAGCGACGGCAGTACCGCACCAGCTGGCTGGGGCAGGCCGTCGCCGTAGATGTCGTCGTTGATCTCGAAGTCGGCAGCGATGTTCCGCCGCAGCCGCTCACCAGCCCCGTACGCCGATTGCTCCCGCGCATACCGCTCTCCGCGCCCATGGTGGTCCCGGAGCAGGTGGGAGACCTCGTGCACCCAGACGCCGGCGAGCTCCTCGACTGGAGTGCGCAGCACAAAACCAGGGGAGACGTAGCAGCGCCAGTGTGCGTCCACTGCCATGGTCAGCACCGTGTGGTCCTCCACCACCTGCAGTGCGAAGAGTGCGCCGGCCAGGTAGGGCCGGACCTTCACTGCGTGCAGCCGAGCGGCCAGCAGCTTCTCCATGTCCAGCGGGAGTCCAGAGCTCCGTACGACGGTTCGTACCGGTCTCGGCGGCATGGGCCGAGGTACTGGGTTCCCGGTCATCGGCCTGCGGCGACCGTCGTCCGCCGTACTGACTGGTCAGCCCTCTGGGAGAGACCGACCACGCCGGTGAGCCGCTCCACCGCTGCGGGCACCTCCCAGTCGTCACGCCGCAGTGCAGCAAGCGCCATCGCCGGAGCGACCAGCAGATCCGGTAGGCCCGTCTCCAGCGCCCGGATCAGCACCGCCCAGCCCGCCTCCCAGCGGGCCCGCTCCGGCTGTGCACCTATGGCGGCTATGACTGCTTCCAGCGCGGCCTGCCGCAGATCGCCGCGCTCAGGCAGTTCGGCGGCAGCCGGGTCGGCTAGTAGAGACTCCGGGTCCGGAAGCTCCATTCGGTCCAGATGGGCGAGGAGCTCGAGCCCTGGTCCATCCCCTATCGTTCCACGCACCAGCAGCGCCAATACGTCCCGGGACACGGCGGCCGCCGTACCGAAGGCCAGCAGAGTCAGTGCGGCCTCCCAGCTCCGGGGCGACGGCCAAGCACCGCCTCGCCGCGTCTCGGTGGTGGGCAGCCGGTGGATCAGTGTCGGCCGCGCTTCCAGAAAGCTACAGACTGCCTGCCGGGCGTATGCCACCGCCGCTGGCAGTCGCTCAGGTATCAGCGAGGGCAGCTCCGCCCGGGGCCAGGTCCCGCCGAGACCGCGCACTACTACCTCTCGGTCGTGCACCCAGTAGAGGTGCACGAAGCGGTTCGCCAGCGGCGGGCTCAGCTCCCAGCCGTCCGCCGACGACGCACGCGGGTTGGCCGCTGCCACGATCCGTACTCCTGGTGGCAACTGCAGTGCCCCGACTCGCCGTTCCAGGACAACCCGGAGCAGTGCGGCCTGAACGGCCGGGGTCGCTGTCGAGAGCTCGTCCAGGAACAGCAGCCCGCGCCCGGCCTGCACGAGCTCCACTGCCCATTGCGGCGGCGCCATCGGAACCCCTTGCACCGTTGGGTTGTCGCCGACGATGGGGAGGCCGGAGAAGTCAGTGGGCTCGTGGACACTCGCAATCACGGTCGTCAGCGGCAGGTCGAGGGACGCGGCAAGCTGAGTGAGGGCGGCGGTTTTGCCGATGCCCGGCTCACCCCAGAGCAGGACAGGCAGGTCAGCTGCCACCGCAAGGGTGAGGGCTTCGAGCTGTTCGTCAGGACGTGGCTCGGTGGTGGTGAGCCGCAGCAGGGCAAGGAGGTCCTCTGCGACAGTGAGACGGGAAGCGGGCAGGGCAGTAGTCATAAGCATCACCTGGTGTTTGGTAGCGGAAACGATCAGGACAGGTCAGTACGACGCCGTACCCGGCTGATGCGCTTCGGGCGCAGCGTGGCTCGCGTACGGCGGTCGAAGCTGCCTGACGCGTACCTGGAGTTGAAGGCCCTCCCAGCGAACCGCAGGTCCGCACGGAAGAGGCCGTGATCGACGCGACGGGCAGCAGCCGATTCCAGCTCCTCCCGAAGCGGTCCGTCGCGCAGGATCGCACCGGGGCCGAGCAGCCGCTCAATCACGTCCAGCGCGCCGGCGAAGTCACCGTGATCGATCCGCTCTCGGACCGCGGGCAGGTCCTCCGGATCGCGATGCACCGCGTCAATCGCTTGCAGACAAGGTAATGCGGGCCCGCCGAGTGCCACCAGTAGCTCCTCGCGACGCAGCTCTACCGCATCGTGATCGACCGCCGCCAGCACTCCGTCGCGCAGCACGATCCGATGGATCTCACCCCGACACTCCACTCGATGCGGATCGCTGCCGGAGGCGGTGGTCGCAGCAACCGAGTCGGTCATCGGCAGCGCGGCTGCGACGAGTGGATGTAGCCGCTCGGACGTGATCAGTCCGGCCTGCAGCAGCTCCAGATCGGGGAGGACCCGGACAGCAGCGTCGGGCAGCATCGGCAGCTGCGCGACCTCCGGGCGCGCCGACGACCGGATCGTCGGCGCATGACTGTTGTCAGGAGCAACCAATTCGAGGACGGCGTGACTCCGGGCATTGAGTCGCACGGTGAAGAACCCGCTGCGATGACCCAGCAGCAACTCGGCTTCCACTGCCCACGCCGCTCTCCCCACACCGCATCGCCGCGCAAGTTCGCCGTACCGGGTCGAATCCCAGAGATGCCGATGCAGGTCCAGCCGGAAACGCCGACTGGGATGCGGATGGTTGCTCGGGGCACCGACCTCCCACAACGCCAGCGACATCCGCTGTCCCGCATCCGCCCAGGCCGGCGGCGTCCGCACCACCAACTGCATGCCGGGATAGCGACTCAGCGAGACGGTCACTCCGGGCCGGAGCAGCCCGTCGGGAGCGATCCGAGGCATGTGCCAACGCAACAGGTCCGGCGCCAGCCGCCGGAGATCCGTCCGCAGAAGGTTGACGACTTCGGTGCCGTGACGGTCGCGCACGGCGCGCAGATCGAGATCGACATCAATCCGGGCGGCAGCACAAGCGCCCGCCCAGTCACCCACCGAACGTCGTACGGCGGCGGTCTCGATCATGGACGGCGGTACGGCGTACTGACGCACGCGCCGCCACATCAACAGACGGGATGAAATCGGATTCGCGGAGTGGTGCATCAGCACTCACCTGGCGCGAACGATTCCCCCGATCCACACGAGAAGTTGTTCATCCCCAGAATCATAAGCACACACGAAGGATCTGTCATGCGTCAGGGTGAATGCCCGTCATCGACAGACCGTCCGCCGTGAAGTTCAGACGGAACCATCCACCCCGGTCGACGATCGTCGGCAGCGAACAGCCGTGGATCGACGCCAGGTGGGCAAGGACCACGGGAATCAGGTCACCGTGAGAGCAGACGACGGCTCGACCACCCTGATGCCGAGCAACGACCTCACCCAGTACGGCGACCCCGCGCGCCGCCGTCCATGCTCCCCCCAACGCCTGACCAATAGGCGCGAACACCCCACCAACCCAGTCCGCCGGCTCGTCGAACCCCTCCTGAAGCCGCTCATCAACACTGATCGAAACTCCCGCGGTCGCGGCCAACGGCCCCACCGACTGCCGGCAGCGCAACGCCGGACTCGTGTAAACACCCTGCACACCCTCAGCAGCCACCGCCGCCAAGACCTCCGCCTCCCGCAACCCCTTCTCACTCAACGGCCGCTCATCATCACCCCCGGCCCACTCCCCCCGCGGCGTCGAAGAGCAATGCGGCAACAGCTCAATCACAGTCAAATCCCCAGACACGCCACCTATTCTGCAGGAGCTGCGATGGTGATGATGTGGGCTTGGATTTTGCCTTCTAGGGGGCCTGGGCCGTAACGGTGGGTTAGGGCTTTGGCGCAGGCTGTGGTGGCGGTGGCTAGGTCTGGGGTGGCGCGGGCTTCGATCTCGGCGCGGACTGGGGTGCCTTGGCAGTAGGCGATGGCTACTGCTTCGGCTGAGGTGGCGCGGCTGCGGGCGGTGATTGTTTCGTGGTGGGGAGGACTGGTGAAGCCCGCGGTGGTTAGGTCGTGGGCAATGGCGTCGAGGTCGAAATACCCGTGGGGCGTGCGGGCCATGAACTGTGGCGGGTCGGTCGGGTACAGGTCGGCGAGAGTGCTGCTGACGGTGGCCGCGAACTCGTTGTCCTCAATGCGATCCCACACGTTGAACAGCAGCGTGCCGCCAGGGCGTAGGACGCGGCGCATCTCGGCGAAGGCCTTCGCCTTATCCGGGAAGAACATGGCGCCGAACTGGCAGAAGACCACGTCGAAACTCGCGGACTCGAACGGCAGGTCCATCGCGTCCGCCTGCTGCCAGCGCACCGATCGCGTCGTACCGATCGCTTGGGCGCGGTCGAGCATCGCCTGGTTGAGGTCCGTCGCCACCAGCTCCACCGACTCGGGCAACAGACGCGCCGCAACCCGCGTGACGACGCCCGTCCCCGCGGCAATCTCCAGCGCCCGATCCGGCGCGAGGTCCGCCACCCGGCGGGCGAGATCCTCGGCGTACACCGCGAAGATCATCGGCACCATGTACTCGTCGTAGAACTCAGGAATCGAGCCCACGAAGACTGCGTCTGACTTCTCCATGTGACACCCCCGATTGATCGTACGACGTTCCTGCGCCCTGGCTACCCCTCGCGGCGATCGGTGTAGGTTCGCGGCCATGAGTGCACGGGTGACGGCGCAGGAGTTTCACGCGGCCGACGGCGTACAGGACTGGCGGTCGGTCTATCACTTGGTGTCGGCGCATTTTCCGACTGAGTCGCTAGCTGCCGGTACGGCGTTCGTCGGGGAGGTCACGCGAGTTGCCGGAGCGGGCGCGGAGTACCTGGCGGTCGATCTCCGCGCCGGCGGCGTGACAGTCTCGTTGGGACGGCGGGATGTTGAGCTGGCTCGGCGGATCTCCGGGGTGGCCGCGGAACTGGGGCTGCAGGCGGACCCAAGCGTCGTACAAGTCATCAATGTGACGGTGGACGCGTTGGTGGGAGCCGATGTGTTGCCGTTCTGGCGGGCGGTGCTGGGGTATGGGCAGATCGGGGACGACTACTTGTTCGACCCGTTGCGGCGCGGGCCCGCGGTTGGGCTGCAGGAGATGGACGTTGCCCGGGTCGGACGCAATCGGATCCATGTCGACGTGGCGGTAGCTCACGACCAGGCCGAGGCACGCGTCGCGGCAGCGCTGGCGGCGGGTGGGCGCCTGGTGTCGGACGCGCATGCCCCCAAGTGGTGGGTGCTCTCCGATGCTGAAGGCAACGAGGCATGTGTCGCTACGTGGATGGGCCGCTGAGGGTCAGATGGGTGCGGACGATCTGACGAACGAGCGTGGGGAGATCCAGGCCTTCTAGGAGCTCGAGGGTTTTGGTGGCTCGGAGGGTGGTGAGGCCGTGAAGGTTGGTCCAGAGGGCTACGGCGCGGAGTTGGGCGTCGGCGGGGTGTGACTCGGCGACCAGGTCGATGAAGGTTTGCAGGAGCGGGAGGGACTGGGCGCGGAGGTTGCCGCCAGCGCCTTCGAGGAGGTCGTGGCGGAAGATCAGGTCGAACATGCCGGGGCGTTCCGCGGCGAACTCGAGGTAGCGCTCGGCGGCCGCGACCAGGCGCTCCTCGACCGATCCGTCGACCGATCCGTCGACCGGCAGGGCGAGGCGGGTGGCGAGGTCGGCGAGGCCAGTGGCGGCGATGGCGGCGAGCAGGGCGTTGTGGGTGGGGAAGTAGCGGCGCGGTGCGCCGTGGGAGACGCCGGTACGGCGGGTGATCGCGCGGAGGGTCAGGTTCGTCAGCCCCTCGGACTCGAGGAGTTCGACGCCGGCCTGGACCAGGCGATCGCGCAGTGGGGTCTCGGTCACGGGCCTATTGTGACCCTCTCTCCGGTAGATTGGTCGTCGTGACTACCGGGTCGGCTATACGCCATTCACGAGTTGGGTTCCCGGTCGCTCTCTGAGCGCCGAAGGGGCCGCCCGCGGGCCGCCCTCGCTTCTCTCTCACCAGCACCAGCGCAGTACCCCCAACCGAGAGAAGAGAATGCCGAACCCTTTCACCGATGCACTGATCACTGAGTTCCGCGCGAACGACGGCCGGCTGAGCGGGCCGTTCGCGGGCGGAAGAATGTTGCTATTGACAACGACTGGTCGCCGTTCGGGCCGGCCGCACACCGCGATCATCGCGTACTACCCGGACCGCGACCGGGTGCTCGTCGTCGGCTCGGCCGGCGGCTCCGACAAGCACCCGGACTGGTACCTCAACCTGCTCGCCAACCCCGAGGTCACCGTCGAGACCGGCCTGTTCACCTACCAGGCGGACGCCGTACCGCTCGAAGGAACCGAACGGGACGAGGTCTTCACCCGCCTCGTCGAGGCGAACGCGGGCTGGGGTGAATACCAGGCCGGTACGACGCGCGCGATCCCGGTGATCGCCCTGACCCAGAAGCAGATCGGGCCGCCGCGGGGTGGTGGTTCGTTCGCGGACCTGCTGATCCGGATCCACACCGCGTTCCGGCGGGAGCTCGCGTTGATCCGTGAAGAGGTCGCCACCTCCGGTACGGCGGGAGTCGGTGCGCAACTGCGCGTCAACTGCCTCACGCTGTGCCAAGGACTCCACCATCACCACACCGGCGAGTCCGACGGCATCTTCCCCGCACTGCTCCAACAACACCCCGAACTCTCCGACGAGATCACCGCACTGATCGCTGAGCACGACCAACTCGCCGTACACCTGGAGGAGCTCGAGAAGCTCCTCCAAACCCCTCAACCCAACCTCCTACCAGAGGTCGACCGCATCGTCGCGGTCCTGACCGCCCACCTGGACCACGAAGAAGCAGCACTACTCGCGTTCCTGTGAGCCAGTAGCACAGAGGCTCGGCGTACTCCCCCAGTACGCCGAGCCGCAGGCTTGCACGCGTTACCCGGTCAGGGCGTCGTACAGGTCGCGAACGAAAAAGGTGTCCGCCAGCGCATCGTGGATCGCATAGGCGGACTGATCGATCCCGACCATCGCTGCCATCTCACCAACCGTGGTCGTCGGCGGCCGCCGCGTCCGCCCGATGAGCTGGCTGATCACGCAGACCAGTCGGAAGTCCCATGGCACGTCGGCCGCATCCAGCGGAACCAGGCCGTGGACGTGCATCAGATGCAGTACGTCGTTCGCGTCCATCCAAGGTGCTGCACCGACCCACAGCGGTTGATCGGCTGTGAGCTCGACCATCAACTCGGCGATCTCACGACCGGTGGCGACGTCGGCATCGGAACCGTGCGACTCCGGGTGCCGGTCGAACCGGCTGATTGCCAGCGCCTGCTGGGTCGCGCGCCCGAGGTCCAGTTCGTGCAGGGGAACGAAGCGGTTGTACGCCGTCTCCCGGCCGTCGTCCTCGCGCCGAATCACCGCGAGCTGCCAGATCTGCCGCCCACCCGGCAGCCACGGCTCACGAACGCTGGTGGTCTCGAGATCCACGAAGACAATCGGCATGAGCCCAGTCTGACCGTCCGAGCCGACATTTTAATTACCCAGTGTCAGCGTGACTGTGCGTGACGTGACGATTTTTGGAAGATGGTGGGTATTGGGGGAAATCGTTCGGGGAAAACGCGAAAAAACCGTACGGGAGGTGTAACGGACGGCTGACTGTGACGATAAACGGGTGAGCGTCCCGGTTGGGGGGCCAGCGGGACGCTCCGGTGCTTCTTCGGGATCACCGAACGTTGGGGGGAAACGAACAGGTGCTCACCCGGGGCGGGGTGAGCACCTGTTTCTTTGTCAGCCCTTGATGGCCGATTTGTCAGCCCTTGATGCCGACGTTGGCCATGCCCTCGACGAAGCGCTTCTGCGCGAAGACGAAGAGGATGATCATCGGCAGGGTGGCGAGCGCCGTACCGGCCATCAGATAGGGCCACTGGATCTCGGCCGGGTTCTGGGAGAAGATCGCCAGCCCCAGCTGGAGCGGGCGCATCTCGTCCGAGGTGGTGATCATCAGCGGCCAGAGGAAGCCGTTCCAGGCGGCTTCGATCTGGAAGACGGCGATGGTGATCAGCGCCGGCTTGATCAGCGGCGTCATGATCCGCCAGAAGATGCCGAACTCACCGAGGCCGTCGACGCGGGCCGCCTGGGCCAGTTCGTCCGGGAGCGAGACGAAGAACTGCCGGGCCAGGAAGGTGAAGAACGGCGCGGCGCCGAGCGGGATGATGAGGCCCCACCAGGAGTTCAGCCAGCCGATCCCGCCTTGGCCGATGATGTTGTTGCCGCCGAACAGCGGGATCGACTTCACGATCATGAACAGCGGCACCAGGATGATCTGGAACGGCACCAGCAGCAGCACGATGAAGTAGCCGAGCATGGCCTTGCCGCCGCGCAACGGCATCTTGGCCAGTGCGTACCCGGCCGTCGTACAGACCACCAGTGTGAACGCCGTCTCGCCGATCGCGATCAGTGCACTGTTGCGGAAGTAGCGCAGGAACGGCGCGGTCTGCATCGCCTCGCTGAAGTTGCTCCAGCGCAGCTCACCAGGCAACCACGAGAACTTGAGGATCTCGGCCTCGCTCTTGAACGCCGTCAGCACCATCCACAGGAACGGTGTGACCATCAACAGCGCGCCGATCACCAGGACGACGTACAGCAGGATCCGGCCCGGCCGGACCGCCGACGGCTTCGTCGAGGCCTGAGCGACCGCCGGCAACGTGGCGCTAGTCATTGGTATCCGCCCTCTGGAGCAGGCGCCCGACACCGATGAAGACGGCGATCACGATCATCATGATCACGGTCTCGGCGGACGCGTAGCCGAGTTTCAGGTCCTGGAACGCGTTCTGGTAGATGTCGAGCACCAGCACGCGGGTCTCACTGCCGGGTCCACCCCGCGTCATCACGTAGACCAGGTCGAAGACCTGGAACGTGCCGACGATCGACGTGATCAGTACGAAGAACTGCACCGGGCCGAGCGCCGGCAGCGTGACGTTGCGGAACTTCTGCCACCGCGAGGCACCGTCGATGTCGGCCGACTCGAGCAGGTCGCGGGACACGCCCTGCAACGCGGCCAGGTAGATGATGATCTTGGTGCCGAGGCCCTGCCAGATACCGACCACCATCAGCGAGCCCAACGCCGTACCGGGGTCTGCCAGCCAGCGGTTCGGCGCGAACCCGAACAGACTGAGGAATCCGTTCGCCAGGCCGGAACCCGGGTTGTAGATCCACAGCCAGATCGTCGCGACCGCGACCGTCGCGGTGACGGTCGGGACGTAGAACGCCGTCCGGAAGAAGCCGATCCCGCGGATCTTCTGGTTCAGTCCGAGCGCGACGGCGAGCGAGATCGCCATCGAGATCGGGATCACGATCAGCGCGTACAGCACCGTGTGCCACAGCGCCGCGAGGAAGTCGACGTCCTGGAAAAGCTCGCTGTAGTTGCCGAAACCGACCCAGGACCAGGTGTCACCGAAGCTGTAGTCGGTCAGGCTCAGCACCAGGACCGAGATGACCGGGATGACGATGAAGATGCCCGAGTGCAGCAGAGCGGGCGTCAGCAGCGCCCAGCCGGTCCGGACCTGACTGCGGGTCAGCGTGCCTTTGTCCTTGGCGACCTCGGACTTGCGCGAGGCCGCGAGCGCCGGGCGCTCGAGTGTTGTGCTCATCGGCTTTGTCCTGCCAGGTTGTGCAGCACCGTCGCGGGATCCTTCTGTCCGAGGACCGCCTGGGTGAGCTGGATGTCGAAGTTGCCCCGCATCTCGAGCCAGTTCGGCGGGACCTCGTTCTCGTTCGCGGCCTTGTCCAGACCCTCGGCGACGAACTTGCTCAGCGGGTTCGATTTCGCCTGCGGTGAGTTCGCCGCATCCTTGTACGCCGGGAGCTTCTTGTTCAGCTTGGCCATCGCGTCGAGCGTGCTCGGCTGCGTCATCGACTGGATGAACGACCAGGCCGCTTCCTTGTGCCGGCTGCGGGATCCGATCGAGGCGAGGTCACCACCCATGTACTCGATCTCCTTACCGCTGTTGAAGCGGAAGAACTTCAAGTCGTCACAGGTCTTCTGACCGATGCCCTTGCCGCCGGTCGAGCAGTCGACCGCGCCACCGACGATCCCCATCGCGGCCTCACCCGAGTAGACGAGCGGCTGCTGGGCGGCGTTCACCTGACCGTACGGCTGGACGTTGTTGATCATCGACTTGATCCACAGCAGGGTGTCGAGCCCCTCCTGGTTGTCGAAGTTCGGCTCGCCGCCGACATAGAGCGGCTTGCCGGTCGACGCGAGGAAGGTCGTGAACGACTGCCGGAACCCGGTCGCCGACGCGAGGTCGAAACCGCTCCGGGTGATGTTGCCGTTCTTGTCCCGCTTGGTCAGCTTCTCCGCCGCGACCTTGATCTCGGCGAGCGACGTCGGCGGCTTCTCGGGATCCAGCCCGGCCTCGATGAACGCGCTCTTGCGCAGCGCCACCGCGCGGGTGTCCGCGAGCAGCGGATAGCCGTACATCTTGCCGTCGTACGTGACCGCGGGGATCAGCGCCTCGAGGCTCTTCTCCTTGATCACGTCCGGCGTCAGCCCGAACTCGCCGAGGTCGGCGAAGATCCGCTTCGACGCGAACGGCTGGATCCAGCCGACGCCGGTGACCATCACGTCGTACGGGATGCCGGCCGCGATCGAGGTCGACATCTTCTCGTTCAGGTTGTTGTACGTCGCGAAGTCCGGCTCGACCTTCATCTTCGGATAGGCCTTGTGGAAGTCGTCGACGACCTTCTGGAACTGTTGCCGCCCCTCGTTGCTGGGCGGGAACGACGGGAGCAACACCCGCAGCGTCCCGGTGGCCTCGGCCGGCGGCACGCCGTCCGTGCTCTTGTCGATCACCCCGCTACCACAACTGCTGACCACAACGGCAAGGGCCGCGGCCAGCAACGTCAGTCCCACGGAACGTCTCACAGGGGAACTCCTTCGCATCAAGTGCAGCGAAAGTATGGGAAAGGGCTTTCCTCGTCAAGACCTCAACGCTCGAATGATCACTTTCGATCAGTTCCGGAACTGATGTGATCAGAGTTCCGCGCAGCGGGCTGTTCTAGCGCTGAATTTCAGGCCCGCGCTCGGGAGAGGACTGCGTTCCGGAGCGCCGCGAACCCATCCGGTCCTCGCCCAGCCGACTGGCCGAGCTGAGCGGCTCAGAGCCGGAACGACTCGCATGTACGGCGGCCGCCAGGTCCGGCGGGAGCTGCTGAGACTCCGCGCTGTCCGCGGTCTGGGGCCCGGCCTCCTGCGGAGCCTGTCCGTTCGACCGCCCCTGCTCAGCCGCCACCCCACGCTCCACCCGCGCCTCCGGCGCCGGCTGCCCCCACTCCTTGCTCAGCTTGTCGACCTCGTCCAGCCCGGCCTCGACCGACCTCGCGCCGGCCTTCGCCGACTCCCGGCGTTTCTTCTCCGGATCAGATTCTTCCTTCAACTCTTTCAAACCGGACATCGCCGGTTTCATGGCCGTTTCGATCCGCCGAATCGCCGCGTCGCGCTCCTGCTCCGGAACCTTGCCCGGCAGATCGCTGCTGTCGTAGAGCATTCCGGCGGCGACCCGGAACTTCTGCTCCGCATTGACAACGGCGAGCCGCCGTACCACCTCGGTCGACTCTTCGCCGGTCTCCCGCCCGATATTCTCAGCGAACCGCCGCGCCGCCGGCGTGTAGTGCGGGTACGACGGCCGGGCCTCCGCCGACTTGATCCCCGGTGCGACGTCCTCGAGCCCGAGCTCGTCGATGTACTCGTTCAGGTTGTCGTAGCTGTGAACCTCGCTGATGCCCTCTTCGAGCGCCTGTTCCGGCAGGTTCTGAAACGCCTGCTTACCGTCAGCATGCTGGGTGCCCTCGGCCGCGAGCATGTGAGTGTTCTCGTGATGGACGGTTTTGACCGCCTCACGGTACGACCGCAGCGTTTCCGGGTCCTGGTTGTAGACCCGCTCGTTCTCGAACATCTCTTTGAGCGGCTGAGTCACCGAGCGGTCGGCGTAGGTGATGGTGTGATCCCACTGGGCGACACCATGAGCGTTGTCCTCGGGCGGGGTAATGCCGACCTTGCCGTTCCACGAGGAGTGATGCGCACCCGAAACCCTGATGGCGGCTCGGGCCTGCTCCGCCATCAGTTGGTTGTAGGTGGTGACTTTCACTCGGCGTCGGGCTCCAGCGACGACCTCAGCATGGCCAACGAGCCGTTCATCTCGACGATCGCATACTGCTCGTCCGACGGCGCGGAGTCGGCGATGCGGCCGATTTCAGCCATTGCTGCTGTGATGCGAGCAATGCGCTCGGCCTTGGTACCGCTGTCGTCCGAGGCCGCGGAGTGGACTTGGACCGCCTCGTTCATCGCGTCCGACCAAGGCTCCTCCTTGGCAGCCTCGCCCTCGCGGATGACACCTTCGATGCTCAGGATGGTGCCTTCGGCCCGCCAGCGCTGCCTGGGGTCTTCGAGACTTGCAGCAAGCTCCTTCAGGCGGGCGATGTCGTCCTGCAAGGTCGGCGGGAGGACCTTCGCATCGAGGACGTCCCAGACTTTTTCGCTCTCAACCTTGAACTGCGCGTAGTCCATGGAGTGAATCTACCGTTTGGGCGCCGCAGGAGGCGCGGACGTTGAGAGTCGGGAGCAGCGACAGGTGCTGGACCGGACCTGGTTTTGAGTGGAGTTTGCGGAGGAGTAGGTCGCAGGCGGTTTCGCCTAGGGCGAAGCGTGGGGGGCAGACGGCGGTGAGGGGGACTACGGCGAGGGCGGCGGTGACGTCGTTGTAGACGACGACGGCGAAGTCTTCAGGGATACGGAGGCCTAGCTCCAGGGCGCGTTCTACCAGGCGGGCGGCGTGTTCGTCGGAGTGGATGAGGGCGGCGCGGGCGCCGAAGGTTTCGCATTCGGCGAGGAAGGCGTCCAGTTGGGCGAGTGAGGCCGGGTCGTCGCGGGACTGCGGGAGTTCGACGCGGGACAGGAAGAAGTCGATGCCGAGCGTTGCCGCTGCAGTCTCGACGCCTCGGCGTAGCCAGTACTCCGTCTTGGTCGGCTGCAGGCTGACTGCGATCCGCTCGTGGCCGAGGCCGGCGAAATGCCGCAGCGCCAGCATCGCGCCGTAGGCGTGATCGGTGCGGACGTGGTCGTAGTCGCCGGCCACTTCCGGGAAGCCGAACGCGCGCTCCATCAGGACGAGCGGGACGTCGATGTCGTCCAGCCGGGAGCCGAGCAGCGCCGCCTCGCCATCGCCCAGCGCGGTCCCCATCAGCACGCCTGCCACGCCGACGCCGAGAACCTTGTCGATTCGTTCCAGCTCGACTTCGGGGTCGTAGTTGGAGACGCCGAGCACGAGCCGGGCGCCGTACCGGGCCGCTGCCGCCTCGGCGCCGCGGATGATGTCGGTGTAGTAGCGCCCAGCACTCGGTACGACGATGCCGAGGGTCAGGGCGCTGCCCGGCGTACTGGCGTCGCTGGGGCTGGTGCCGATCGCGCCGCCGTGGACGCGGCGGAGCAGCCCGGCACCGTCGAGCTCGGCCAGATCCCGGCGTACTGTGATCGCGGAAACGCCCAGCTCGGCGGCCAGCTCGTTCACCCGGAGCCGGCCGTGGCGACGCAGGCTCCGCAGGATCAGCTCGTGGCGCTCCGGTGCAAGCATTCGCGTTCCCCTGTGGTTTTTGATGATTGTTTGTGATCATACGATCAACCCAGGCCCATCCGGAATGCGCACGACCTCAGGAGGCGAACCAGTGGAACAGGCCGGCGGCCGGACCAACGCGGTGTTGGCGAAACTGACAGTGGTCGGCGATCTGCTCCTGCTGCAGTTGACCTTCCTCGTGCTCAGCGCCGGGATCATCACGCTGTTCCCGGCGGCGTTCGCGCTGCAGCGAGTGCTGCCGGACGCGATCAGCCAGGAGCGGACCGGCCTGATGCGGATGTTCTTCCGCGAGTTCGGCTGGGCGTTCAAGCGGTTCTGGCTGTCCGGATTCGGCCTCTACCTCGGTGGCGTGATGCTCGCGTTCGGGCTGACGTTCTGGGCGCATGCCAGCGGGCCGGCGCGGATATTCGCCCTCGTGATCCTCATTCCACTGACCGGAATGATCATCGGCCTCTATCTCAGCGGCCTGGCGGTCATGCGCGATGCCGGCGACGACGCATCCATGAAAACGGTGTTCCGGCAGGCGAATCTGTTTCTGCTGCGGCGGTCGCTGCCGGTAGCGGGCGGAGTGGTCATTCTGCTGACATGGTTCGCGCTGGCGTCGCAGGTGCCGACACTGCTCGTGATCGGATCCGGACTGGTCCCGGCACTCATCGCCTACTGGCTGGGCGGCGGCCGACGCCGTACCGAGGCTGAAGAAAAAGATTCGGGAGACGTGTCAATCTGACGCACTCCGGTTCGACGTAAGGGTATAGACGCTCTTACGAAGGAGATCCGGATGTACGCGACGACGACCGACACCCTGGCGACCACGCCGGCCACGCAGGGCGGCCGCGCGCGGTGGCTGGCTCTGTACACACTGTGCGCAGGCATGTTGATGATCGTGCTCGACGTCACCGTCGTGAACGTGGCTCTGCCTGCGATTCAGGACGACCTCGGTTTCACCAGCTCCTCGCTGGCGTGGGTCGTGAACGCCTACCTGATCGCGTTCGGCGGTCTCCTGCTGCTGGCCGGCCGACTCGGCGACCTCCTCGGCCGCCGCAACATCTTCATCGCCGGACTGGTCGTCTTCACCGTCGCCTCGGTGCTGTGCGGGCTGGCGACCTCGCAGGAGGTGCTGGTCATCGCACGGTTCGTCCAGGGGGTAGGCGGTGCGCTCACCTCCGCAGTGATCCTGGGCATGATCGTCACGCTGTTCCCCGAACCGCGTGAGCAGGCCAAGGCGATCGGGATGTACGCCTTCGTCGCCTCGGCCGGTGGATCGATCGGACTGCTCGCCGGCGGCGTACTGACCCAGGCGATCAGCTGGCACTGGATTTTCTTCGTCAACCTGCCCATCGGCATCCTGACTGTCGCACTGGCCGTGAAGCTGATCGAAAAGGACAAGGGCCTCGGCATGGGCCGCGGCACCGACGTACCGGGCGCAGTGCTGATCACCGCAGCCCTCATGCTCGGTGTGTTCACCATCGTGAAGCCGGCTGCTGAGCTGGGCTGGACTGCCGGACGGACCATCGCACTGACGCTGCTGACGATCACACTGCTGCTCTGCTTCGTGGTCCGCGAGGCGACTGCCGCCAACCCGCTGGTGCCGCTGCGCATCTTCCGCTCCCGCAACCTCTCCGGCGCGAACCTGGTGCAGGCACTCTCCAGCTCGGGCATGTTCGGCATCTTCTTCCTCGGCTCGCTCTACCTGCAGCGAGTGCTCGGGTACGACGCTCTCGAGATCGGACTGGCCTTCCTGCCGACCACTGTGGTCATGGGGCTGCTGTCCGTGAAGTACTCCGAGAAGCTGGTCACCCGCTTCGGCCCCCGCCGCCCGCTGATCGCCGGACTGCTCCTCGTGACCGCCGGACTGGCGCTGTTCACCCAGGCCCCGGTCGGCGGCAGCTACGTCGTACACATCCTGCCCGTACTGACCCTGCTCGGCCTGGGCGGCGGCATCGCCTTCCCCGCCCTCATGGGCCTGTCGATGGCCGACGTACAGCCCGAAGACGCCGGCCTGGCCTCCGGCCTCGTCGGCACCATGGGCGAGGTAGGCGCCGCCCTCGGCCTGGCCATCCTCGCCACCCTCTCAGCCACCCACACCACCGGCCCCAACCAGCTACAGGCCCTCACCAACGGCTACCACTTCTCCTTCGCCGTAGCCGCCGCCATCGTCGCCGCCGCGGTAGCCATCGCCGCCTACTTCATGCGCCCCGCCAAAAACAGCTAGTGCCTGTACGGCGGTGTGCGGGCTGGTCGTCGTACCAGCGCCAGCAGGTGAGGCCGCGGCGGCGAGCGCTGATCGAGAGCATCAGTCGACGCGACCGCTCAGGGACATGCGCCGGCGGCGGCCGATGATGGCGGCGACGACGGCGATCAGGGCCAGGGCGGCCGCGATCAGGGCGCTGGGGGTGCGGTCGAGGAACTCACGCAGGAGGACGAAGCTGGCGCAGCCGACGAGGACGAGGGGGAACGCGACGGTGCTGAGGAGGGGGTGGCGGCGGTCCAGGGTGGCCAGCCAGGCGCGGTAGCGGCGGGGTGCGATCAGGTCGGGAGTGAAGACCAGCAGGAACAGAGCTGCGGTCAGGATGCTCTCGAAGCTGGGGCGGGTGATGGCACGGGCGGTGAAGCCGACGACGACGAGCACACCGAGGACACGCATCGGTATGGTCGGCGGCCGGAAACCGCGCTGGAGGTAGCTGTCGAACTGACCCATGGCCGATGGTCTCACGAGGATTTGTCCACAGGGTGAGGGATCGGGTTTCGGGGTGGGGGGTGGGATGGGGAAGGATGGGGGCGAGCGGTGGTGTGGCTCGTTGGACAGTTGTCGTTGAAGGGGAAGCAACGTGGTGGTGCAGTCGGTCGAGCAGCGGATCGCCTTGGAGCTGGAGGTCGGCGAGAACCAGGTGCGGGCAGCGGTGACGCTGCTGGACGAGGGGTCGACGGTTCCGTTCATCGCGCGATACCGGAAAGAGGTGACCGGGGAGCTCGACGACGCGCAGCTGCGCACGCTCGAGGAGCGGTTGCGGTACCTGCGCGAGCTGGACGAGCGGCGGAACGCCGTACTGGAGTCGATCGAGAGCCAGGGCAAGCTGGACGACGCGCTGAAGGCGTCGATCCTGGCCGCGGACACGAAGGCGCGGCTCGAGGACATCTACCTGCCGTTCAAGCCGAAGCGCCGGACCAAGGCGATGATCGCCCGCGAGAACGGTCTCGAGCCGCTCGCCGACGGGCTGATGGCGGACCCGACCGTGGAGCCGCTGGCGGCCGCGGCGGTGTTCGTGACCGCCGACGTACCGGATGCGCAGGCGGCGCTGGACGGCGCGCGGGCGATCCTGGTCGAGCGGTTCGCCGAGGACGCCGACCTGATCGGCGCGCTGCGCGAGCGGCTGTGGACGCAGGGGCGGCTGGCCTCGGTCGTCCGCGAGGGCAAGGAGACCGACGGCGCGAAGTTCTCCGACTACTTCGAGTTCGACGAGCCGTTCACCAAGATGCCGTCGCACCGGATTCTCGCCATGTTCCGTGGTGAGAAGGAGGACGTGCTGACGCTGAACATCGAGCCGCTGCCGGCCGGTGTCGAGGCGGACGGCCCGACCGAGTACGAGACCACCATCGCCCGCAAGGTCGGCGTCGAGAACGCGGGCCGCGCGGCCGACAAGTGGCTGGTCGAGACGGTCCGCTGGGCCTGGCGGACGAAGATCCTGGTGCACCTCGGCATCGACCTGCGGATGCGGTTGCGCCAAGTCGCCGAGGAAGAGGCGATCCGCGTCTTCGCGTCCAACCTGCGCGACCTGCTGCTGGCCGCCCCGGCCGGTACCCGCGCGACGATGGGCCTCGACCCGGGCTTCCGGACCGGCGTGAAGGTCGCCGTCGTGGACGCGACCGGCAAGGTCGTCAACACCGGCGTCATCTACCCGCACGTCCCGCAGAACCAGTGGGACAAGTCGATCGCCACCCTGGCCCAGCTGGCCGCCGCGCACAACGTCGAGTTGATTGCCATTGGCAACGGCACGGCGTCGCGCGAGACCGACAAGCTGGCGGCCGAGCTGATCGCCAAGCACCCGGAGCTCAAGCTCACCAAGGCCGTCGTCTCCGAGGCCGGCGCGTCGGTCTACTCGGCGTCGGCGTTCGCCTCGGCCGAGCTGCCCGGGATGGACGTCTCGATCCGTGGCGCGGTCTCGATCGCGCGCCGCCTGCAGGACCCGCTCGCTGAGCTGGTGAAGATCGACCCGAAGTCGATCGGCGTCGGTCAGTACCAGCACGACCTGGCCGAGAACGCCTTGTCCCGTTCGCTGGACGCCGTCGTCGAAGACTGCGTGAACGCGGTCGGCGTCGACCTGAACACGGCCTCCGCCCCGCTGCTGACCCGGGTCTCCGGCATCACCCAGGGCCTGGCCGACAACATCGTCCAGCACCGCGACGTACACGGTCCTTTTGCTTCTCGGTCAGCGTTGAAGGACGTGGCGCGGCTCGGCCCGAAGGCCTTCGAGCAGGCGGCCGGCTTCCTCCGGATCCCCGGTGGCGACGACCCCCTCGACTCGTCCAGCGTGCACCCCGAGGCCTACCCCGTCGTACGGCGAATCCTCGACGCGACCGGTTCCGACGTGAAGTCACTGATCGGCTCGGCCGAGCTGAAGCGGCTGAAGGCGGCCGACTTCGTCGACGACATGTTCGGTCTGCCGACGGTCACCGACATCCTCGCCGAACTGGAGAAGCCGGGCCGCGACCCGCGCCCGGCCTTCAAGACCGCGGTCTTCGCCGAAGGTGTGGACAAGATCGCCGACCTGAAGCCCGGCATGAAGCTGGAAGGCCAGGTCACCAACGTCGCCGCCTTCGGCGCCTTCATCGACATCGGTGTCCACCAGGACGGCCTGGCCCACGTCTCGGCCCTGTCGAAGAACTTCGTCAAGGACCCGAGCGAGGTCGTGAAGGTCGGCGACATCGTCACCGTCAAGGTGCTCGAGGTCGACATCCCCCGCCAGCGCATCTCCCTCACCCTCCGCCTCGACGACGAGGTCGGCGGCGCCCGCCCCTCCAGCGGGGGCGGCCAGCGCGAGAACCGCGGTGGCGGTCAGGGCGGCGGCCGTGGCGGCCAAGGCGGTCGCGGCAACCAAGGCGGTCGCCCCGGCGGCGGCAACCGTGGCGGCCGCCCAGCCCAGGCCGCCCTGAAGGCCGACACCCCCATGGACGAAGGTTCCCTCGCCGACGCCTTCCGCAAGGCCGGCTTCACCGTCCGCTAGCCCCACACCCGGCTAACGTCCGAAGGACCCGCGGGCGTCGTCGGCGTGTCTTCGGACGCTAACAGTACTGACCGCGATCGGGGACCGGTGTGCGGTCGTCCACTGCCGCTATGAACCCGTTGCGCTATCGCTCCCCAAACCGGTTCGGGGAGAGTTTGCTCCTGCGGCGTAGGTCATCTGGGGAGGATCCACCCCCGCAATCCGTCCTGGATCCTCCCCAAACCGGTTGGGGAGGATCTGTCCGCCAAGAGCGACAGCGACTATCTGGCAAGGAACCCCGCTGATCCTGTCCGCGGCGGCTCGACCGCCCGTACCCCGGATCGATCGCCAACGTCCGAAGAACCGGAGACCACGTCTGCGGCCGTTCGGACGTTAGCGCAGGACCACCCTTAACGTCCGAAGAACCGCACGCGATGTCTCCGATCGTTCGGACGTTGTCCCGTCAGCGGTTGCTCCATCAGGTGGCGGGGATGGTTTGGGGCGGTGGGTTCGACGTACGGCGGGCCCACGGGAGGTAGATGGCGGTGGTCACCAACAGCCCCACGATCCAGGAGATGTCGGCGCCGCCCAACGCATCGGTGACTGGGCCGGTGTAGAGCTTCTGGGCCAGAAAGGGGATCTGGGCAACGATCCCCACGCCGTACGAGACCAGGGCCGTGAGGTTCCATCCGCCGTACCGGCCAGAAGCGTCATACAGGGCTGGGATATCGACGCGTTCGCGCGAGACCAGGTAGTAGTCGGTCAGGTTGATGGCGCTCCACGGCGTGAAGACCATCAGCAGCACCAGGACGAAGTTCTTGAAGTTGTCCAGGAAGTCCTTCGAGGCGAAGAGAGCGATCAGCACCGATACCAACAGAAAACCGATCGTGTACGCCGATCGCGCAGCGGGGCCGATGCGAGTGGCTCGACTGAAGGCGGTGACGGTGGTGAGGAGCGTCATCGAGCCGCCGTACGCGTTCAGGCAGTTGACGGCGAGCTTGCCGATCACGATCACCAGGTAGATCAGGATCGCGACCGGGCCGGCGAGAGTACCGAGGTAGCCGACCTGGTTGGCCAGGAAGCCGGCACCGCCGGCCGCGACCAGGGCGCCGAGCGTCATCGACCACTGGGAGCCGATCACGCTGCCCAGGAAGGTCGCGAGGAAGGTGTGCCGTTCAGGCGTGTCCGCGGGCAGGTAGCGGGAGTAGTCGGCGACGTACGGGCCGAAGGTGAGCTGCCAGCCGGCGCCGAGCGAGATCGCCAGCAGGAACGACACCCAGGTGAAGGGTTTCGCGCCGAAGAGCGAGCCGACGTCGACTGTCACCAGCAGCCGGATTCCCAAGTAGGTAAAGCCGAGCACGCCACACACCGTCGCCAACCGACCGAGTAGATGGATCCAGCGATACCCGAGCGTGGCAACGACCGCAGTCAGTGCGCCGAAGACCACGATCCCAATCGCGGCCGGGCCGACGTGCAGGATCTTGTTGACTGCTTGGCCAGCGAGCACGGTCCCGGTGGCGGCGAAGCCGAGGTACATGATGACGACCAAGACGAGCGGTACGACGGCGCCGTACACACCGAACTGGGCGCGGCTCGAGATCATCTGGGGCAATCCGAGCCGCGGACCCTGCGCGGAGTGCAGCGCCATCACGATGCCGCCGAGGACGTTGCCGAGCAGCAGGCCGACGATTGCCCACAGTGCGTCGGCTCCGAAGACCACCGCCAAGGCACCGTCGACAACCGCCGTGACCTGCATGTTCGCGCCGAACCACAACGTGAACTGACTGATCGGAGTCCCGTGCCGCTCAGCTGCCGGGACGACGTCGATACTCCGCTGCTCGACCACTGAAGTCATGCCCGAGATGGTGCCACTAACCGTTGAGAACGTGCAGTACCTTTCCGGCCTTGTCGTACGCCGTGACCTTCGCGTCCGGTCGGCCTTGCGGATCACTGCTCAGCCAGGCCAGCGCGAACCAGCCATCCACGAGAGTGATGTCGTGCTTGGCGCCGCCGGCCGGTTCGATCCGGATCCGGGCGACGTGGGACGGGATCCGGCCGGTCGCGGTATAGAGCCACCCCTTGCACTTGTCGCGAACGCAGCCTTCCTGACCACCCGGAATGCTCTGGAAGTCCTCTTCGAACGTGTTACGTCCGGAGACGGCCGACCGGAAGACCCGTGAGGACGAGTCGAGCTGGGCTCCGTCGTACTTGGTGACCAGCAGGCCGCAGGTCACAGTGCTCTTGCCGGACGGCGACTGCGCGACGAGCTCCGCCGCACGACCTGGCTCGACGTCGGCGGTCCGGACGCGCCACTTCGTCATGTCGATCCAGAAATACACCGAGCAGTTTCGCAGCTGAGCGGCCGCGGTCGTGGGGACCGGGTCACGCCGGGTGGCCTCGACCAGCGCGGCCGATGGCTTGTCGCCGCCAGGGATCGTGCAGTTGGCCATGCGCTGGCCCTTCGCCGGCTGGTACATGACCGTGATCCCCACGTGCCAGTTGGGCGCGGGCTGGATCGAACCCGGCACCGTGGGATTGCGCAGCTTGCACCGGCGGTTCGCTTCCTTCAGCGACAGCTCAGCGCCGATCGCTGCCTCACCCCGCGGCACCCCGGGCACCGGGGAGAAGTCCGAGGAGACAACAGCCTTCTTCGACGACGTCGCGACATTCGGCTCCGGAGAGGAGGTCGCGGAGCCGGGCAGGAGGCTGGCGCCGACCGCGATCGCGGCGACGGCGGCAACTCCGCCACCACCGGCCACGAGACGGCGGGTACGGCGGCTGCGGCGGCCGCGGGTGAGCATCGCCTGCGGGTCGATCGGGTCCAGGGGGTCCGTGCCGGCGAGGCGTTCGAGCTCGGCGCCGACGACGCGTTCGTCGTCCATGGGGTTCTCCTTCACGCTGGCCTGCCGATCCGGCGGGCCTGGTCGATGGCGGTGCGGAGAGTGTCGAGACCTCGAGCCGTCTGGCTCTTCACGGTGCCCTCCGAGCAGCCCATGATCTGGGCGGTCTGCTCGACGGACAGGTCCTCGTAGTACCTCAGGACGACGCAGGCCCGCTGTCTCGGGGCGAGCGTCGTGAGGGCCGCGAGCACCTCGTCACGGTCGGCGTGACCGGCGGCCGGGTCGTCGTGCGACGCCCGCTCCGCCGGGAGTTCAGCGGTCGGCACTTCCCGGCGCCAGGGGCGCCGACCACTGTCCAGGGCCGCGTTGACGACCGTACGGCGGGCATAGGCGAGCGGGTTCCCGTCACGATCGACCTTCGCCCACGACCGGTACAGCTTGCACAAAGCGTCCTGTACGACGTCGTCGGCGCGATGCCAGTCGCCACACACCAGGAACGCGGTCCGCCGCAGCGATGCACCTGCTGCCGCGACGAACTCGACGTACTCCCGATCCCGGTCCACCATCGCCCCTCCACTCTCCACTGTCCCCTTCAATACGAAGGGCTGGGAGAGCGAGGTTGCACCTTCACCGCAGGTCGGTCAGATGGCCGCCTGGATCACCCAGATGTACGGCGGTCGCCTGCGGCGTGTAGCCGACCCGGCGGTAGACCCGGTCAGCCCCGTCGTCGCCCGGGGTGAGCCAGGCGAGCGTGGCTCCGGCCTGCTCGAAAGCGGCCTGAGTCGCGTACGCCGTGGCGATCCCGGCCAGCCCCTGCCGACGATGACTGTGGATCGTGCCGACCCCGGCGACCTCGGTGACGCCGTCAGCAACCGCGGTCCAGGCTGCAGTCGCGGCCGGTACGCCGTCGACCCGCACAACCACCGCACCGCCGTCCGCGAGGACGGGTTGATAGGGGAACCCGACGCCCTCGGTCTCGTACGCATCCGCAGAGATCGCGTTCGCGTCAGCCTGCTCCGCGTCGGAGGTCACCACCCGAACCGTGACGCCGGCCGGCAGCACAGGCTGCACCAGCTCGTCCGGCTCGACGACCAGCAGCGGCGGGCGGGAGACGATCGTCATCCCGTTGTCCTCGAGCTCCTCGGCGAGCCCTGGGTTCGCTTCCTCGATCAGCTCGGCACTCAGCCAGCGTCCCTCGGCCCCGAACGCCTTGCGGACGATCGCCAGGGACTCCCGCACCTCGTCGGGATCGAACGGCGTACCGGGCTCGGCCGCGACCATCGTCGACAGGTACCACGTGTCCTCGTCGTGCAGCAGGCCCACCAACGGCCCCACCACGATCTGCCGGCGCGATCTGCCCAACCCGCTCAACTGTGCTCGCGCGATCCGCGCCCCGATCTGCATAAACCGACCCTAGTCGGCCGCCGGTCACCGGCTCGACGAGATTTCGGCCAGCAGGACGAGGTCCAGCAATCGGTCGAGGTCGGCGGGTGCGGGCGGCTGCCCGAGCAGGTCGCCGAGCGCGTCCAGAGTGCGGACCAAGTCGTCCCGAACGGCCACCCTGGTACGACGCCCGCCGGCCGCGAGCTGTGCGACGACGCGATCGGCCCGCTCCGAGCCGGCGAGCAGCTCGGTACCGACCGACGGGGGTGGCGTCGGCTCATCCTCGCCGATCCGCACCTCGAGCTGAGCCCCGAGCGCCGTCGCCAACCGGTCCAGCGCGGCGACTGTCGGGTTGCCGCGACCGTTCTCCAGGTTCGCGATGTAGGGCACGGACAGGCCGGCATCCATCGCGACCGACGCGATCGTGCGCCCGGCCGCCTTCCGGCGATCCCGCAGTACCTCACCTAGTTCCACCCGGCGATTCTATTCCTACAGAACAGTCTTGCCAATCACTGTCTTGTCAGGATAGCTTCCCGCTCTGTGAACAGCGATTTTCGACGAGTGTGGCTCAGCAGCGGGATCTCCGGCATCGGCTCCTGGCTGCTCGTGGTCGCGCTGCCGGTCCAGGTGTTCACGCTGACCGGGTCCGCCTCGGCCACCGGACTCACGGTCGCCCTCGAAGCCCTTCCCCCGCTCCTGCTCGGGCCCTGGGCAGGCGCCTGGCTGGATCGCTGGGATCTGGCCCGCGCGATGTGGATCGCGGATCTGGTCAGCGCGGCCGCCGTCGCCGCACTCCTGTTCGCCACGGTGGACCGAATCTGGCTGATCTACGTGGCCGTCCTGGTCGAGAACGCGGCAACCACCGTGATCCGACCTGCCGCCCGCGCACTGGTGCCCGCCGTCGTCGGCACAGGCGCCGAGCTGGCCAGGGCGAACGCGCTGAGTGCTGTCAGCGCCAGCACGATCCGCCTGGTCGCACCGCCGCTCGGCGCCCTCCTGCTGACCGGACGCGGGATCACCGCGGTCCTGGTGGTCGACATCGCCAGCTATCTGTTGTCCGCGGCAATCATCGCGACGATCCGGCTGCGTCGTCCACCCGCGACTATCGCAACCACCTCCGCGGTCGGCGTGCGACCAGGCATCCGGTACGTCGTTCGCCACCGCGCCCTTCGCGGAATCATGCTCGGCCAAACGCTCTTCCTGACCGCGAACGCCGGCCTGACCGCACTGCTCGTCCCGTACACGGTCGAGCGCTTGCACGCACCGGGCGCAACCGTCGGCTACCTGATCTCGGGGCTCGGTGCCGGCTATCTGATCGGGTCTGCCCTGAGCTCGAAAGCCCAGACCTGGCTAGGGATTCGCGAACTCCTGGCCGTCACCCAGCTCGCCACGGCCGCCGCTTTCTTCCTGCTCGTCAACTCACCGAACGTCATCCTCGCGATCGGCGCGGCGGTTCTGATCGGACTCCCCGGCAGCATCCTGCTGATCACCGCCGAGACCACCATCCAGCGCACGGCACCGGCCGAGATGCTCGCCCGGATCGGCGCCCTGTTCTTCGCCGCCGACTCGCTCGCCCTGATCATCGGCGCCCTCGCCGCACCGGCCGTGACACTGCTGATCGGCCTACCGGCAACGCTCAACACGGTCGCGGGGTTCGCGGTCATCGCCGGCGCGCTGACGCTGATCGCCGTACCGGGTCATCCGGCCGCGTTCACCCGGACTGCGCAGCCGCCGCAGCGTCGTACCGGGCTCGGGACGTAGCGATCTCGGTCTGGTGCGTCTCTGTCCAGGTGACCAGCGACTGGATGGTGGCGTGCAGGGTGACGCCGAGCGGCGTGAGCTCGTAGTCGACCCGCGGTGGCACGACCGGGTACACAGTCCGCAGAACCAGGCCGTCGCGCTCCAACTGGCGCAGCGTGACTGTCAGCATCCGCTGGCTGATTCCGTCGATCGTCTTCTTCAGCTCGGTGAACCGCATCGACCGATCATCGAGCAGCGCGATCACCAGCAACGACCACTTGTCGCCGACCCGGTCCAGGATCTGCCGGACGTTGCAGTCCTCCCGGGTGTCCCACTGGAAGGCCTCCTCGGTACAGCAGGAGTGACTCGGTTCCTTCGAAGTGCCTTCTTCCATAGTCTGCGATGGTTCCCGAAGATGGGGTCAGTTACAAGAGAGAACCGACTACCACCTGGGAGTTTTCGTGTCGACACCCCTGACCGGCCGCGCGTGGGCCGTCCTTTTCGTGCTCTGCGGCGCGATCTTCCTGGAGGGCATCGACGTCTCGATGATGGGTGTCGCGATGCCGTCCATCCGCGCCGAGCTCGGCCTGAGCACCGGCGAACTGCAGTGGATCGTCAGCGCCTACGCGCTCAGCTACGGCGGGTTCGTGCTGCTCGGCGGTCGCGCCGCGGACCTGCTCGGCCGGCGCCGGATGTTCGTCGGCTGGCTGGTCGTCTTCCTGCTGTTCAGCGGTCTCGGCGGCTTCGCGACCGAGGGTTGGGTGCTGATCCTGGCACGCTTCGCCACCGGCATCGCGGCCGCCTTCATGACCCCGGCCGGCCTGTCGATCATCACCACGACCTACCCGGAAGGCCCGCAGCGCAACAAGGCACTGCTCGTGTACGCCGGGACCGCGGCCGGCGGATTCTCGTTGGGCATGGTCACTGGCGGACTGCTCACCACGATCGACTGGCGCTGGGTCTTCTTCGCACCGGTGCTGGTCTCGGCGGCGATCCTGATCGCAGCGATCGTCCTGATCCCGCGCGACACCAAGGCCGTCGTACCGGGCGGTGGCTTCGATCTGGCCGGGGCCTTCACGCTGACCGGCGCGATGCTGCTGCTCGTCGCCACCGTCGTCCGCGCACCAGACGTGGCATTGGCACAAACCCTCGTGACCGCAGTCGCCGGTACGGCGTTGCTCGGCGCGTTCGTGGCGATCGAGCGGCGGGTGTCCACCCCGCTGATCCGCCTGGGCCTGCTGCGGAACGGATCGCTGATCCGGGCGAACGTCGGCGCGATCCTGCTGGTCGGGGCGTTCGTCGGGTTCCAGTTCGTCGCGGTGCTGTACCTGCAGGAGCTGCGCGGCTGGTCGGAGTGGAAGACCGGACTGGCGTTGATGGTGATCGGGATCGACTCGGTGCTGGCGCCGACCCTGACGCCGTGGCTGGTCACCCGCTTCGGCAACAGCCGGGTGGTGTTCGGCGGCTTCGTGCTCGCCGCCCTCGCCTACGCCGCCTTCCTGCCACTGGGTACGACGTTCGCCGCGATGCTGCCGACGTTCCTGCTGCTCGGCGTCGGGTTCGCGCTGGCGTACGGTCCGTTGACGATCGCAGCCACCGATCGGGTCTCCGAGGAGGAGCAGGGCCTGGCCGGCGGCGTACTGACCACGTCGTTCCAGTTCGGGGCCGCACTCGGGCTCGCCGGGGTGGCCGCCGTACTGGCGACGGCGGACGAACTGACGACCGATGCCTTCCGCAACGGTCTCCTGGTGCCGCTGGTCGCGGCCGCGCTCGGCGCCCTGGTGGCAGCAGGCGGATTGCGGACCCCGATGCGTGACCGAATGGGCGCGAAGGGTTAGCAGGAAGTGCGACATTTCCAGCTGGTTCGAAAAGCCGGGCAGTCAGCCGAATCGTTATTGGTAAATCCGTGCAAACATTCTTGACAGACGATTCCAGCAGGCGGATAAGCAGCTGGCCAGACCGCTCTGACCTGCGCATTCGTAGGGTTTCCCTACTCTGCGTCAAGGCTCTGTAAAGGTCCCTTCGGAAGTGTTCCGGCGGACGCCGGAGTGCGGTGTTCTTTTCTCAGCACCGGACAAAGCCGTCCGGGGAGCCGACCGAGACTGCCGAAGGACCGCTGATGACCGAGACGCTGGAAACCCCCATCACGCACCGTCGGGTGCGGGTTTGGTTCGGCGCTCACCCGATCGCGGACCACACCGCCACAGCGGAGCAGGCAGTGCAGTACGAGGAAGCCATGCAGCGGCGCTTCGCCTCCCTCCGGGTGACGAGCGAGCCGGTGCCGGCGGACGCTGTGGCAGGGCCGGGTCGATGACCACCCGGCCGACGCTGCTCGGATATGTGCGGGCCGACGCGCTGAGTTGCGCGGAGGAGCTGGCCGCGGCGACGGATTCCCTCGCCGCCTTCGCCAGCGCCGAGGGATTCACCCTCGGGACGGTCTACACCGAGCGCGACACGGCCGAGTCCGCGGCATTCCACGCACTGCTCGAGGAGGTCAAGCGGTCCGACGTGCGGGCGGTCGTCGTACCAGCTATGCACCACCTCGGTTCGGTCGGCACCCCGGCTGAAATGCGGCAACACCTCGAGTTCCACCAGGCGCACGTCTGGGCGGCGAACGCGGGATAACTCCACACAGGCAAGCGGAGCTGACGTCTTGACCCCTGCATCGGCGTCGGTTCCGCTCTCCACCTCCACAGCTGCACCGGGAATGCCCGGGCGGTAGTGGACCACCAAGGCCCCACCGGCTGCTACCGGTGGGGCCTTGTCGATTGCCTAGGGCAACTATTTGCTCCTGCTGGCCTGGACCGGAACGAAGGTTCGATGAACGTCAAGTTTTCGGATCGTTCCGCGTGCGTCGAGGTGTGCTCGGCGCCGGATTGGGGTACCACTAGGACGTCCCGCGGTTCAGTCAGTGTCATTCGGGCATGGGTGAGACTCACCGAGCCGCGAGTTCTCCCACTGAGGGGCGGGAGAACGACCGGCCCCGGCGGGCGCATCCCAGGTGCGCCCGCCGAGCTCGGAATCCAGGTGCGCCGGCCAAGCCCCGCACCTAGGCTCGCGGCATGATCCAGATTCCGGACGGCTTCCGCCAGATGCCGCGCTGGTGGCGTGACGGGACGGCGTGGCTGGACGCGCTTCCAGGCTCGGTGGATTCGCAGTGCACGACCTGGGGTCTCCAGGTCGGCGGCCCACTCTTCTGGGGCTCGAACGCCCTGGTCATCCCGGTGACGCGCGGCACCGATGAGTTCGTCCTCCGGATGAACCCGCCCGGCCCCGAGGTCGACGCGCAGGCCCACGCCCTGCGCTGGTGGGACGGGCGCGGCATGGTCTACCTGTACGACGTGGATTCCGCAGCGGGCGCGATGCTCCTCGAACGGTTGACGACACCCCTGCTCAGTCGTCCGGTCGACGAAGCAGTCGCCGTCCTCGGCGGGCTGATGCGCCGACTCGCCGTACCGCCGCCACCTGACGTGGCGTCGACCGGTGAGCTCGTACGTCGGCGGTCGGCCGAACTGGAGCAGCAGTGGGCGGACCTGGGGCGCCCCTTCGACGTCGCCCACCTGCGCGCGGCGCTTGAGGTCGCACCGCTGCTGATGGAGCCCGCCACCGACCTCGCGGTGAACGGCGACCTGCACTCGGATCAAGTGCTGGCCGGCACACGCGAGACGTGGCTGACCGTTGACCCCGTGTTGTACCGAGGTGACATCGAGTTCGACCTCGCGCGCGTCCTCTGGACCCGACTCGACGAAATGGCGGAGATCCCGCCGTACTTCGAGATCGTGGTCCACGAAGCGAGCCTGGTCATGGACCGGGCCCGCCACTGGGTGGTGTACCGCGCCGTCGACTACTGGCTGTGGGGCCTGGCCAACGGCCTCACCGAGGACCCAGTCCGCTGCGAACGGCTCCTCAAGGCACTCTCGTAGCCGGACCGCCAGCACCCACTAACCTGCGCAGCGGCTGGTCCGGCACGCTCAGGCGGGGGTCGGAGTCCGCTATTGAGGGCACTTGGTGGGTGGTGGCGGTCCGCCTGTGCATGTGGCGGGCTGACGAGACCGGGGTGGACGGGTCGTTGGAGGACGAGGCGGATCTAGTGCTCCGGGGCGAAGTCGTGGAAGCCGATGAGGTGCGTGATGCGGCCGTCGGGGTCGACGCGGACCAGGTCGGTACCGCCGGCGACTGGCTCCTGGCCTTCGGCCTTGAGGTGCCAGACCCAGCGCAGATATTCGTGGTGCTCGTCGATGTCGCCGATCCGGACGAACGTGAGACCGGGGAACATGTGCTGGGCGGCGCCCATCAGCTTGTTGAGCTCGTCGTGGCCGTGGGTCTCGAAGCTCGGGTCGACGAAGGTCGAGGTCTCGGTCCAGGTGGCCGCGATCAGTTCGGCCCGGCGGTCGGCGGCGGGCTCGTTCCAGGTCGCGAAGTACTGGTCGGCGAGGGTCTGTGCGGTCATCGTTTCCTCCTGTGTGGTTCGGATGACCAGAACCTTGCCGTGGAGTCCGCCGTACGGCGATGACGTCGGAGGTAATGGCGTTGTCCCCGCGGCCGACTACCGTCGGGGGCATGACAGAGACGTTCCAGCGGCCGGTCGGTGAACTGCTGCGTGGGTGGCGCGAGCATCGGCGGCTGAGTCAGCTCGATCTCGCGAACCGGGTCGAGGTGTCGACGCGGCACGTGAGCTTCGTCGAGACCGGGCGGTCGCAACCGAGCCGGGAGATGGTCCTGCGTTTGGCCGAGCATCTCGACGTACCGCTGCGCGATCGCAACCAGCTCCTGCTGGCCGGTGGGTACGCACCGATCTACAGCGAGTCCTCGCTGCATTCGCCCGCCATGCTGGCGATCCGAACGACACTGCGCCGTCTACTCGAGGCGCATCAGCCATACCCGGCGCTCGTCGTCGACCGCTGGTGGAACATCGTCGAGTTCAACAGCGGGATCAAGATCTTCACCGAGGGCGTCGACGAAAAGTTGCTCAAGGCCCCGATCAACGCACTCCGCCTTACCCTGCACCCGGACGGACTGGCCGGCCGCATCACCAACCTGCCCGACGTTCGCGCCGCCGCACTGCTGAACCTGCGGCGCCAGATCACCGGCACCGCCGACCCCGAACTCCAGGACCTGTACGACGAATTCCGCGGCTACGCGACTGACGATCGGCCGGCTCTCACCGGGCCGGCCGAGGTCGTCGTACCGATCGAGCTGGAGTACCAAGGCCAGAAACTCTCACTGCTGACGATGATCGCGACCTTCGGCACCCCGCTCGACGTCACCGTCTCCGAGCTGATAATCGAGTCCTTCTACCCCGCCGACGAGGCGACCGCCAACGTGCTGCGGACGCTGGCATAGGCAACGGCCCCGATCCGGCAGCAGGGGGAGGGTGCCGGATCGGGGCCGCTCGGTGGCGTCAGGTCTGCGCGGACCTGACGTCTGCGCTGATCTGACGGAAGTGTCGGTCACCGGCGGGCAGGGGTTCCGCCCGCCGCCTGCTCGCCGGTGACCGGTGTCCCTACCGGCCTGAGGAGGGGTGGCCGGTCGGGAAGGTGGTCGGGAAGCTCGGCGTCGGGACGCTGGGCTTCGTGGTCGGGAAGGACGGCTTGGTCGTCGGGAGCGACGGCTTGCCGGCCGGGTGCTGGCCCGGGTCGACGGTGACCTTGACGCCACCGGAGACCTTGACGGTCGGTACGGCGGGCTTCGGCGCGTTCGGGTTCGGCGCGGGCACCGACGGCTTGCCCGGCTTGCTGGGCAGCGAGGGAGCGTTGGTCGGTACGCCGTGCACGCAGTCCGGCACCGTGGTCGGCAGCGACGGCTTCGCGGTCGGGAGGCTCGGCTTGGCAGGGAGCGAAGCCTTGGGCAGCGTCGGCTTGGCCGGCAGCGAAGGCTTCGTGGTCGGCAGGCTGGGCTTGCCCGGCAACGACGGCTTGGTCGTCGGCAGGCTTGGCTTCGTCGTCGGGAAGGACGGCGTGCCGTGCGGCAGCGAGGGCTTGGTGGTCGGGAAGCCCGGCTTCCCCGGCAGGGAAGGCTTCGTGGTCGGGAAGCTCGGCTGGGCCGTCGGAAGCGACGGCTTCGGCAGGGACGGCTTGCCCGGCAACGACGGCTTCGTCGTCGGGAGGGCCGGCTTCTGGTTCGGGTCGATCGTCTTGTGTACCGAGACCGTCACCACGGGAAGCTTCGGCTTGGCCGGAACACAGCTCGGGTCGACCGTCGGGAGCTTCGGGGTCTCGGTCGGTACGGCGACCACCGGCGGCTTCGGTGCACCGGAGAACAGGTTCTTCACCGGGGCAGGTCCGCCGACCGCGGCCGACACCGTTGCCACGGTTCCGGCCAGGGCGGTGACACCGGCCGCGGCCAGTCCACGCCGGACCCAGGCGAGCCGCTTACCGCGCCGCATCAGGTCACCGGCATTCGGGGTGTACGGCTCCACGTCGTACGAAAGAGCGTTGCGCAAGCGCTGCTCGTCACTCATCAGTTTCCTCCAACTACGCTGTCGATCAGGTCGGGTGCCAGACGCAACTTGGCCAGCGCCCGGGAGGCCGTCGACTTGACGGTTCCGGGAGCCATTGCCAGCAGCTCGGCTGTCTCGGCCTCGGAGAGATCCTGCGAGTAGCGCAGCGCGACGACGGCTCTCTCCCGAACAGTCAGACCGGCCAAGGCCGAGAGCACGGCCTCTCTGGTCTGCACCTGCTGGGCGAAGTCCGCTACCGCTCGCTGGTCCCAATCGTTCTCAACCGGATCACTGGGTACTTCGTTGTTCCAGTGCCGGCGGGCCTGGGTGAGGAACCGGTTGACCAGCACCCGGCGGACATAGCGAAGTGGATCGCCGTCCAGTTTGTGCCATTTCGGATACGACCTCATCAACGCCTGCTGCACCAGGTCCTCGGCGGTATGCCGATCGCCGCACAGCATCTCCGCGAAGCGGAGCAACGGAGTTGACTGGGTCTGCACGAAGCGCTCGAAATCGGCGTCCGCGGTCCGGGTCATCGAATCTCCTCAGCCTCTGTCACACCCGTCCAAACCCTCTGGGTGACCGACTAGGTTCTGTCCCGTCACCAACTAGTTCGAAGAAATTTATTCACAAGCTGTACAGGGGAGCGGTTTCTTTGTCACATTGGGTGTCTGATGCAGTGACTCCACCGCCCCGGAGGTCCCGCGACATGCGTATCACCCGCAGTGCCAAGCTCGCAGCCTGTCTCGTCACAGTGCTCACCCTCGCGACCGTCACGCTGCCCAGTTCGGCCGCTCCGCCGCCCGCCACGAGCTCCACCAACATCCGGTACGACGGCAACCGGATCATCCTCGGCGATGCTCCGGCCGCGGTCGGTTCGAGCCAGGTCAAGCAGCGCTCGGGCCTCGCCGAGCTCGCTCCAGTACGGTTCGCGGCACCGACCTCAGCAGTCGTCGCCAACTACACGACCGGTACGCCGGACGGCTCGGCGGCCGATATCGACGTACGGGCCTGGATCACCGACCGCTGGTCGGAGTGGACCCCAGCCGCCGCTGGTCAACCAACCAAGTTGCCTGGAGCAAGTGACCAGGTCCAGCTGCGGATCATCGTCAGCGCACCGCCCACCGGCGCGCAGCCGTGGGTCGGCGACGTGACTGTCCTGCCGACCGACCAGGTGGCACCCGGCCGGATGTCCATCCAGGCAGCGCCGCTCAAGTCGCATGTGTTCGCCACCCGCGAAGGCCTGGTCGGCGGTACGACGGCCAACGGGCACGTGATCGTCAGTCGCGACCACTTCGTCGCCCTGCCTTCTCGTCGCGGCCTGGCGAGCAACGGTTCGGGCAACTACTCAGTGAAGGTCTGTACGGCGTCGCGCTGCGCCTTCGAGCCGGTGTGGGACGTCGGCCCGTGGAACATCAAGGACGACTACTGGAACCCGAGTGCCACCCGCGAGACCTTCAAGGACCTGCCGCAGGGCAAGCCCGAGGCGCAGGCGGCGTACCAGGACGGCTACAACGGCGGCAAGGACGGCTCCGGCCGGACGGTCGCGAACCCGGCCGGTATCGACCTCGCCGACGGCGTCTTCTGGGACGCGCTAGGCCTGACCAACAACGGCTTCGTCGACGTCACCTACCTGTGGACCGGTGACGGCGGCCGCGGCACGGTCTCGATCACGTCCGGTTACCTGAACCTCCGCAGTACGTCGAGCTCCACCGGATCGGTCGTCGGCATGGCCGGCAAGTCGGCACAGGTCACGGTCGAGTGCCAGACCACCGGCCAGAGCGTCTCCGGTTCGCAGGGCACCAGCAACGTCTGGCTCCGCGTCCACCCCGGCATGTACGTCGCCAAGGCGTGGGTCTCGGCCGGCACCTTCGGCGCCTGCTAACACCCCGACCCCGCCCAACAGCCCGCCACTCCCGCCCCGCCCCCTCCCCGCCCCGCAATTTCCCTGGCTAGGCAGCGAAATTGGGGGTTCCGCACTCATAACCAGAGTGCAGAACCCCCAACCCGGGTGCCTAGCCAGCCAAATGCGATCCTATCGACGCGGCGCCTGCGACGGCGTCGCTGTCGCTGTCGGCGGCTGCGGCATCTTCGACGGCGGCGGCGACTGCGGCCGCGGTGCCCTGGACGGGGTCGCCGTCGGCGGGCGCGGCGCGTCGGACGGCGTTGCCTGCCCCGGGCGCTTCGTCGGCGGCACATCGCTCGGCGTCATCGTCGGCGTGACCTGGGTCGGGGTCTGACCCGGCTCATCGCTCGGCGGCGCTGACGGCGTGACCTGGGTCGGCGTCTTGGTCGGCGGCACCGACGGCGTCTGCCCGCCACAGGGTGACGGCGCCGGGCTGGGCGTCGCCGCGTCCGCCGGCACCTTCGTCGCCGGGCTCGGAGTAGCCGCGGTGTCCGGCACCTTCGTCGCCTGGCTCGGCGTCTCTGTCGGCGTCGACGTCGGCGTCGCCTGATCACACGGCGGAGGCGTGTCCACCGGGCTCGGCGTCGGTGCGTCGCTCGGCAGCTGGCTCGGCGTCGCCGACGGCGTACCGCCGCCGTCCGCACCGCCGCTGCGCGCCATCGCCGTACCGCCCACGGCGACCAGCACCACCGCCGCGGCCGCGATTCCGCCGAGCACGATCCGGGTCGTCCGCCGCTTCCGGCCTACTTCGTCCATTTGTTGCCCTCCGCCACCATTTCGTCGTTCGGTCGGGCTGAAGGACGCGGCCTGGTGGCGAAAAGGTTCTGCTCAGCTGGGAGACCGGTGCGGAGTCGGCTCGTTGGGCGCCTTGCTCGGGGTGTCGGTCGGCGGCGTCTGGGGACTGTCCGGCGTCCTTCCGGGCGGTGTCAGAGGTGTGTCGCTCGGCGTCGGCTCCACGGGGGGTGGCGTCACTGTCGGCGGCCTGCTCGGCAGCCCGCTCGGAGTCGGCGACGGCTTCAGGCTGGGCGTGATCACCGGCCCCGGCCCCGCCGGTTGCGGCGCCTCGGCAGAGCCCTCGCCGAGCAGGAATCCCGCGGCAGCCACAGCGACCACGGCCACGGCCACGGAGGCAGCTCCGGCAGCCAGGCCGCGGACCTTGCGACGCCGCCGCGCTCCGGCGATCACTCGCGTCGGGTCCAGCGGTTCGATGCTGCCGTCCGGAGCCAGTGCTGTGCGCAGCTCGTCCTCGGTGTTCATCGCGTCACCTCACTCAGTTCCGGCGCGGCGCGCAGCTTGTCCAGAGCCCGGGCATTGGCGCTCTTCACGGTGCCGAGCGCGATCCCGAGCACCGCGGCGGTCTCCCGCTCAGTCAGGTCTTCGACATAACGCAGTACGACGATCGCCCGCTCGCGTCGGCTCAGGGTCGCCAGCGCGGCTCCGACCGTCACCCGACGGTCAACCGCCCCGGACTGGTCTGCGACCGGAGTGTCGAGGGTCAGCAGGTCCAGCTCGGCCGCGGCTCCGCTCGGACGCTCGCGCCACGGGCGACGTCGTACCCAGGAAAGGTGCTGGTTGACCACCGACTGCCGCACATACGCGAACGGATCGGCCATCTCGATCCGGTCCCAGCGCAGGTAGGCCTTCTCCAGTGCACCCTGCACCAGGTCCTCGGCCAGGCCGGCGTCGCCGCACAGCATCCGGGCGAAGTGCACCAACCGTCCGGACCTGGCCAGCACAAACGCCGTGAAGTCGTCGTCACGACTCATTCGTTCTCCGTCCACAGTGGTCACTCCTGAGGACGCGGTAGCCCCGCGAAAGGTTCTGCGAAGGCTCAAGAAAGATCGGTGGGAGCCGCAGCGCCGCTGGTGACCGGGCGGGCGGGTGGGGCGGTGAACGCCGACAGATCGCCGGCCACGCGGACCCGGTTGCGGCCGGCCGCCTTGGCCGCGTACATGGCGCGGTCGGCGCCGAGCAGCAGGTCGTCGACCGTGATCCCGTCGGCCGGGTAGACCGAGACGCCGATCGATACGGTCAGGTGGAAGGTGTCCGGATCCAGGTCCGGGCAGTCGAGGACGCCGGCACACATCGCGGCCAGCGGACTCCCGGCGACCGCGTTACGCAGGCGGTCCGCCGTCACCGTGGCCTCGTCGATCCCGGTGTCGGGCAGCGCGATCACGAACTCCTCGCCACCGAACCGGCCGATCACGTCCTTGGCCCGGATCGCACTGCGCAGGATCGTCGCGACCGCGCGCAGCGCCTCGTCGCCGACCAGGTGCCCGTGCCGGTCGTTGACCTGCTTGAAGTGGTCGATGTCGATCAGCAGCACGGCCATCTGCTCGCGCTGGGTCCGCGTCCGGCGCAGCATCTCCTCGGTCTGCCGGCGCCAGAAGTCGACCCGGGTCAGGCTCGTCTTCGGATCGGTCTGCGCCTCGGACTCCAGCTGGCCGAGCAGCAGCGCGCGCTGCGCGGTCAACGTGATCGGGATCGCCACGAACGCGAACCACGGGCTGATCAGGCACGCCCCGGCGAGCAGACAGCCGAACATCGCGGCCGTCGCGTCGATACACAGGTCGTCGATCCCGCCGACCGCCTCCTGGCGGCTACTGCCGGGGATGATCAGTGAGATGGCCAGGCCGCACAGCAGCGCGTCGGTCGCGACGAAGGTGACCGCGGCGGCCGCCATCGAGGCCACCAGCGCGAGCTCGCTCCCGCCGAACAGGTCACGTGCGAAGCCGAAGACCGCGTGAGCCGCCCCGACGGCAAGCACGTGCACCGACGTCGAGAAGGCCCACCGGTACGGGATGCACTTGCCGGCCCGGATCCGCCACCAGATCCGCAGCAGCACGACGACCAGGATCGCCAGCGCCGGATGCAGGATGATCGCGGCCGCGATCATCCAGGCCGGAGCGAGGTCCTTGTGCAGCGCACCGCCACGGCGGCGCCGGTTCTCCACCCGGCGAGCGCCCTCGACCGCGATCAGGGCCGAGACGGTCAGCGCGGCCACCAGGTCGATCCCGTGCCAGCTCGGTAACTCGGTGAACGACTGGACGCCGTACCCGAGGGCGGCGAAGTCGACGAGCACGACGATCACGAACGCCGGGACCGTCAGGGTCCACAGCGCCCATTTCCGTATCGATCGCCTACTCTGCGCAACCATTACCCCCACGGTACGACGAGTAGGCGTCTGGTCCCAATCCGCGACGGAGCGGCTCCGATGACAATGTGGAAACGAAACTCAATCCCGCCGGATTCAGTCGTTTGATCAATCATCAAACCCGGAAAACCTTTATATCGTTCGGTTTTCCGCGGACCGCGTGGTCTCGAAAAGGTTTCCGGGCCAGCGGGTCCAGGACCGCAGGATCGGCGGCCGGGTCCGCTCAGCGGACCCGGTTCAGAGCCCTGGCGTGATTACTTGCGGCGACGAGCGGCGCCGAACAGGCCGCGGACGATCTCCCGGCCCGCGGTCCGCGCGAACTGCTTGAACGCCGACGAACCGATGACCTGCTCGACCATCGACTTCTCCGGCTTCGGCGCCCGGCCGTGCGAGGTGGGCTGCTCCTGCTGTTGCTGCTGCTTGGCCTGCTCCTCGGCCTGGGCCTGCTCGGCCCCGGCCTGCACCTTCTTGGCGAGGATCTCGTACGCCGACTCCCGGTCGAGCACCTGCGAATACTTGGCGTTGTTCGGCGAAGCCTGCACCGCGGCGGTCAGCTGGTCCGCGGCCGCCGGTGCCATCAGCGACAGCGGGGCCCGCAGCCGGGTCCAGGCGACCGGGGTCGGTGCGCCCTTCTCGTTCATCACGGTCACGATCGCCTCGCCGATGCCGAGCTGGGTCAGCACCTCACCGAGGTCGTACGCCGAGTTCGGGAAGGTCGACACGGTCGCCTTCAACGCCTTGGCGTCGTTCGGGGTGTGCGCCCGCAACTGGTGCTGGACCCGCGAACCGAGCTGGGCGAGGACGTCGTCCGGCACGTCCTTCGGGGTCTGGGTGACGAAGAAGACGCCGACACCTTTCGACCGGATCAGCCGGACGGTCTGCGCGATCGAGTCCAGGAACGCCTTCGAGGCGTCGTTGAACAGCAGGTGCGCCTCGTCGAAGAAGAAGACCAGCTTCGGCTTGTCCGCGTCGCCGACCTCGGGCAGGTCATGGAACAGGTCGGCCAGCAACCACATCAGGAAGGTGGAGAACAGCGCCGGCCGGTCCTGCAGGTTCGGCAGCTCGAGCAGCGAGATCAGGCCCTTGCCGTCGCGCTGCGTCAGCAGGTCGGCGGTGTCGAACTCCGGCTCCCCGAAGAACGCCTCAGCACCCTGGTCAGCGAACCCGATCAGCGCCCGCAGAATCACACCCGCGGTCGCCGCGGACAGCCCGCCGAGGTCCTTCAGGTCGGCCTTGCCCTCATCGCTGGCGAGGTGTGTGATGACCGCGCGCAGGTCCTTGAGGTCGAGGAGCGTCAGACCCTGCTTGTCGGCGTAGTGGAAGATCAGCCCGAGCGACGACTCCTGGACGTCGTTCAGCCCGAGCACCTTGGACAGCAGCACCGGCCCGAACGACGTGACCGTGGCGCGAATCGGGATCCCCGTGCCCTGGCCGCCGAGCGCGTAGAACTCGGTCGGGAAGCCGGTCGCGGCCCACTCCTGACCGATCGTCTTGGTCCGGGCCAGCAGCTTGTCGTTGCTCTCACCCGGCTGCGAGATCCCGGACAGGTCGCCCTTGATGTCGGCGGCGAACACCGCGACCCCGGCCGCGGACAGCTGCTCGGCCATCAACTGCAGCGTCTTCGTCTTACCGGTACCGGTCGCCCCGGCCACCAGTCCGTGCCGGTTCACCATCGACAACGGAATCCGGACCGCCGCCTCCGGTTTCGGCTCACCGTCCACCAGCAGCGCGCCGAGCTCGATCGCCGCCCCTTCGAACGCATATCCCTGCTTGACGGTCTCCACGACGTCGCCTGTCTCGGCCATCTCAGCGTGCCTTTCCCCGGTAGACGGAAGACGCAGCCGCGCCCGCTGGGCAGCCTATTACCTCGAGATCTACAACCTGGGTATGACGTGTTTCTCATCCAAAAGGTTGAGTCTTGGTTCCGGACTGTTCCGGTGAGGTTTATGACCTCTCACGAGACCTCGGACACCGCTAGACTTCGGGGGGTGATCTTCAAGCGTGTCGGGGAGGAAAGGCCGTACCCGGAGCACGGGCTCAAGCCGAAGGACTGGTCGTCGCTGCCACCACGGCAGGTGCGGCTGGATCAGTTGGTGACGACCAAGGGCACGCTCGACCTCAATGCACTGCTCGACGAGGACTCGACGTTCTACGGCGACCTGTTCGCCCACGTCGTCGAATGGAGGGGTGAGATGTTCCTCGAGGACGGTTTGCACCGCGCGCTGCGAGCGGCACTGCAGCAGCGTCTGGTTCTGCACGCCCGGGTTCTGGTCGTGGACTGATCACGATGACCGCCCTCTACCCACAGCCCCGTCCGCAACTGCGGATCCACTGGCGCACCCCGATCACCATGGTCGTCCTGCTGACGATCCTGGTCGGCGGCGGCTGGTGGGGCTGGAACTCGCTGATCAACAGCAGCGCCGGCCCGACCTGTGTCGAGCAGCAACTGCCGAACAACCGCCTGGTGCCCAAGCAGGTCTCGGTCAACGTCTACAACGGCGGCGCCAAGGCCGGCACGGCCGCAGCCGTCGCCGAGGTCCTGCGCAAGCGTGGCTTCAACGTGGCCAAGGTCGCCAACGAGCCCAAGGGTGACAAGGTCGACGTCCTCGAGGTCCGCGGCTTCGCCGCCAACTCCCCCGAGCTCCAGTTGGTCGCCGGCCAAACCGCCCAGAAGCCCGTCCCCGTCGCCGACGGCCGCGACAGCCACACCGTCGACCTGGTCGTCGGCACCAAGTACACCAAGCTCAACGCCAAGGGCCTGGCCTCCGTAGCCGTCCCCGCCGGCAGCGAAGTCTGCCTCCCCACCATCTACACCCCCCAGCCCGTCCCCAAGGGCCAAAACCCCAACTGATCAGTCAGTAGCCTTCGGGTGCCCGGTCCCGGCGTACGTGATCCACACCGTCCGCCGCTCCGGGTCGACGACGTACCAGATCCGCCCACCCCCGGTCACCTCGTACTGCCACTGCTCCAGGCCGTTGGCCGTCCCGACCTTCCACTTCAAACGGTGATGCCGGGCGGTGTCGGGGAACGGCTGCGGCTCAGTACGAATCTCGCTCCACGCCCGTGCCGTATTTCCAGGCGCCTGGCGACAGAGCTCGTCCCACCCCTTCGCAGACGCCGAGTCGTCGAACCGCATCTCCCACTGGTCAGGCCCCGCCGGTGGCGCGACCCGGTCACCTCGCTTCGCAGGAGTCACTCAGCCACCGGCCTCGGCACAGGGCCGAAGTCGCCCCGCTCAGTCGAGGTCAGCTTGGCGAGGAGCTCGGGATCAGCATAGACATCAGCCGTGTTGCGCCATTGAGCGATCAGCGTCAGCACCGGAGAGCTCAGCCGCAGGTCCGCACTGGCATCCATCATGTCCACAAGTTCTTGCGCGAAGGCGATCCGGGCGTCAGACGGAAGAAACGTGAGCCAGGGAAAGACTTGCGGCAGCATCTCGAGCAGTAGTTGCGAACGTGTGACAGGGTTCGCCATGACTGCCCGCAGAACCCGGACGGTCAGCACGAGAATCTCGTGTTCGTCCGCCTCCTGGGCCACCGCCTTCAGGATGAGGTCGTCTTCGGAGCCCCGCCGATGGACGCGGAGCGCGCGGCGCCGGCTCGCGTTCAGCTTCTCGACTGTTTCGTTCGGGCGTTGGAGGAGTTCGGAGAAGGTGACCTCTTGGAGATCTGACATAGTTCAAAGGTAGTTCAGAACTCGTAGCCGAACAACTCAGTGGTTTTCGCGGCCTCGTTCACCGAACCAGCCGGCCAGGCGGCCGGCTCGGGAGATGGCGCGGAGGCGGCGGGCGGTTTGGTCGCGCAGCGGGCTGGGGGTGACGACCAGGAGGGAGTCCTTGGCGCGGAGGACGGTACGGCGTTCGGGGACGAAGGTTTTGTCGTCGCGGATGATCAGCGACACGGAGACGCCGGCGGGGAGGCGGAGTTCTCCGACCTCGACGCCGGCCAGGCGGGATTCGCTGGGGACGTGGACCTGGAGCATGTCGGCGCCGAGGGACTCCAGGGGTGCGACGTCGATCTCGACCTCGATGGCCGCGTTCTCGTCGAGGACGCCGAGTTTGCGGGCCAGCCAGGGCAGGGACGGGCCCTGGAGCAGCGTGAAGAGCAGGACCAGGACGAAGACGATGTCGAAGATCCTGGTGGCCTGAGGCACCTGTTCGGCAAGCGGGATGGTGGCCAGCACGATCGGTACGGCGCCGCGCAGCCCCGCCCAGGAGATGAACGCCTGCTCCTGCCAGGGCAGCTTGAACGGCGTCGCGGACACCACGACCGCGAGCAGCCGCCCGACGATCGTCACGGCGATCCCGATCACGAGCGCGATCAGTACGTCGTTGAGGCTGATCCGGCCGGGTGAGGCGAGCAGGCCGAGCATCACGAACAGGCCGATCTGCGCCAGCCACGCGAGCCCGTCGACGAACGAGCGGGTCGCCATCCGGTGTGGGAGCTCGGCCTTCCCGAGGACCAGCGAGGTCACGTAGACGGCGGCGAACCCCGAGACGTGGAGCAGGACGGTGCCTCCGGCGTACGAGATGATCGCGAGCGAGACGACCGCGAGCGGGTACAGACCGGCCGAGCCCAGGGCAACCCGGCGGATCAGGCCGACGCTGATCCAGCCGATCGCGAACCCGAAGAGCGCTCCGACCACCAGCTCGTAGAGCACCAGCCCGGCGAAGTACGGCCAGCCGTGCTCGCTGGTGGCGCCCGTGCTGACCAGAGTCACGAGCAGAACGGTCGGAGCGTCGTTCAGACCGGACTCCGCCTCCAGAGCACCCCGCAACCGCGGTCTGATCGGCACACGACGCAATACAGAGAAAACCGCGGCCGCATCGGTCGGCGACGTCACCGCACCGATCAGTACGGCGATCTGCCAGTCGAGCCCGAGGATGTAGTGCGCGATGCAGGCCACGACCGAGACGCTGATCGCCACGCCGACCGTGGCCAGCACGAGCCCGAGCGGCATCACCGGACGGACTTCGTTCCAGCGGGTGGTCAGACCGCCCTCGGTGAGGATGATCACCAGCGCCGCGAACCCGAGCGCATGCGCGATCTGTGCGTCCTCGAAGTGGATGTGCCCCGGCCCGGACTCACCGAGCAGCAGGCCCATCCCGAGGTAGATGAGCAGCGACGGCAGACCCAGTCGCCCGGACAGGCGGACAGCCACCACCGCGACCAGTAGCACCACGGCTCCGGCCAACAGGATCTGGTCGAGCTCTGCCACGTTCACGGTGTTGGGGCCTCTCGCTCAATCAGGTCCCGAGATACGAAGGCCCTGACGCATCACACGGCGCCAGGGTCTTCGGTCCTTCGTCCATCCCGGAGGATGGTTGGCGGTGGCGGAGGGAACCGTCGCCAGCTCCTCCCAAATCCCACAGCTTTCGATATATGGTCGGCCGGCCCCACACTTCGTGCGAGACCAACCGACCACATGGCGGTGGCGGAGGGATTTGAACCCTCGGACGGGGGGTACCCGTCACGCGCTTTCGAGGCGCGCTCCTTCGGCCGCTCGGACACGCCACCGCCGCAGAGGCTATCAAGACCTGTGCCCGGAAAAGAAATCGCGCAGCCGCGCACCGGCCTCATCGGCCATCACGCCCCCGAACACCTCGGGCCGATGGTTCAGCCGACGATCCCGTACGACGTCCCACAACGAGCCGACGGCACCCGCCTTCTCGTCGTACGCGGCGAAGATGAGCCGCTCGATCCGGGACAGCACGATCGCCCCCGCGCACATCGTGCACGGCTCGAGCGTGACCACCAGCGTGCAGCCGGTCAGCCGCCATTCGCCCACATGCCGGGCGGCCGCGCGCAGCGCCAGCACCTCGGCGTGCGCGGTCGGGTCGCCGGTCGTCTCCCGCTCGTTGTGCCCGCGGCCGATCACCACGCCGTCCGGGTCGACCACGATCGCACCGATCGGTACGTCGGGCAGCGCGAGCTCGGCTTCGTCCAGGGCGACCGCCATCAGCCGGGACCACTCGCGCTGCAGTGCCGGGCTAACCAAGAGCTTCGATCGCCTCGTGGAACTCGTTGCCGAACCCGAGCGCGTCCGCGACTTCCTCGAGCATCTCCTCGGGCAGGAGGTCGACGTCGTCACACAGCGCCCCGAGATCCATCGCGCTCATCCCGAGGTCCGCGACGATCGTCAGGTCACCGGCCGGGACCTGCTCGTCGTCGTCATCGGCCAGCGGAATGTCCAGCTCGTCGACGACCTGCTTGGCCAGCGGCCACTCGGTCGCCGCGGTCACGTCGGAGATCAGGAACCGCGCCCGGCCACCGTCCAGCCGGATCAGGATGAAGAAGTCCTCGTCGACCGAGATCATCCCGAGTACGCCGGCCTCACCGGGGTACCGGCGCAGGCCGGACACCACCGCGGCCAGGTCGGGCTCCCCGCGCAGCACCAACGGGGTGACGGTCCAGACCTCGTCCTCGGTGTAAGCCGCGACAGCGAAGTCGAGGTCGGTCACGAGCGGTCCCACTGTGGCATCGGACACAGGGTCATGGTGACAGAGTCCCGGAACACCCGGACGACCAGGCCATCACGATTACGTTTCGGCAGCGATATTCAGTGCCAGAAATCAGTGGTGGTACGTCGCTCTACGCATCGCCTCGCGGAGCCGGCGGACCCGGGCGCGGCGCGGGGCGATCCGGTCCCGCAACGCCTTCGCCTCCTCGAGTTCACGCAGGAACTCGGCCCGCCGGTGCAGCCGGTCCAGATCGCGGCGCGGCACCACCAACCGGGGCCGGGGCTGGTCGGGCACGTTCTCAGCAGCAGTCATCGGCACTCCCTGGAGGGCGAAGCAGGGCACAAACCAATGCACCTCCCATGGTAGGCCCGGGCAACCGCATTTGCCTGGCTGAGCAGCGTGGTTGGGGGTTAAGCACCCATAACCACGGTGCTGAACCCCCAACGGCGGTGGCTAGGCAGGCAAATGGTGGTTTCGCGGGGGGAAGGGGCGACGGTAGCGTTCCGGGTTATGCAGATCCTTGTGGTGGACCACCCGCTCGTTGCGCACAAGCTGACCACGTTGCGGGACGAGGCCACGGACTCGCCCACGTTCCGGCGGCTGACCGAGGAGCTGGTCACGCTGCTCGCCTACGAGGCGACCCGCGACGTGCGCACCGGCCCGACCACCGTGCAGACCCCGGTCGCCGAGGCCGACGGCGTGAAGCTGACCTCGCCGAAGCCGCTGGTGGTACCGATCCTGCGGGCCGGCCTGGGCATGCTCGAGGGGATGACGCGGCTGCTGCCGACCGCCGAGGTGGGCTTCCTCGGCATGATCCGCAACGAGGAGACCCTGGCCGCCTCGACGTACGCCGAGCGCCTCCCGGAGGACCTGTCCGGCCGCCAGTGTTACGTCCTGGACCCGATGCTCGCCACCGGCGGCACGCTGGCCGCCGCGATCCAGTTCCTCGTCGACCGCGGCGCCGACCACATCACCGCCATCTGCTTGCTCGCGGCCCCTGAAGGCGTCGAGCGCATCGAGCGCGAGCTCACCCACCTCAACATCCCCTGCAACCTGGTCGTCGCCGCGATGGACTCCCACCTCAACGAGAAGGGCTACATCGTCCCCGGCCTGGGCGACGCCGGTGACCGCCTCTACGGCGTCGCCCAATAACGTCCGAAAGACCGGAGGGCGGGTCTCCGCTCCTTCGGACGTTGCACGCACTCATCACCTAACGTCCGAAAGACACGCGCACGTGGTCGGCGTTCTTTCGGACGCTAGCCTCGTCCCCCAGCTAACGTCCGAAGGAACCGCATACGTGGTCGGCGTGTTTTCGGACGCTAGCTATCAGACGAGGGTGTTGCGGTAGAAGAGGTTGGCGCGGCGGTCGCCGGCTACGCCGGAGGCGAAGCCGAAGTAGAGACGTGCGGTGCCGTCGGTGGAACCGTAGACCGCCATGCCTTCAGCCTCGCGGTAGGTGAGGCTCTTACCGGCCAGCGTCAGGAACGAGTCGACCAGCTGACCGGCGTTGATGTCGTAGCACCAGAGCTTCGAGTTCGCCTTGGTCTCGTCCGGCTCCCCTGGGTACGCCTCCCCCTCCCAGAAGTACGCATAAGCGCCGTACAGGGTCCAGCCCTGGAAGGCGACGCCAGGGGTGAGCGCCGGCTGCTTGAAGGTCGCCAGCACCTTGGAGAAGTCGCCGGTCCGCGCGGCGGCCAGCGAGTACACGTTGATGTGCATGCCGTCCGACAGTGAGTGCCGCACTCCCAACTGACCGAACCGCTGGTCGACCGCGGGCGTGTAGACCGTCCCGCCCGACACCGGCTTCCACTTGGTGACCGAGGCCGGCGTCAGCGTCTGCCCGTCCTTCCACGGGAATCGGGTGATCTGCCGGCCGCGCCCGTTCGCGGTGTCGACGTCGGTCTCCGTCCAGATGTACGACGTCGTACCGGACGCCTCGGCGCCGATCGATACCGCATGACCGAAGCCGTTCAGGTACATGTGGCCGAGCACGGTGCCGGAGAAGTTCAGCTGGCTGAGCGTCAGATCACCGCTGTTCTCGGGCGTGCCGGATCGCAGTTGGCCGGTGAACAGCCGGTTGTTCGGAGTGTCGAAGGCGAACGACTGCATGACAGTCGGTCCCCACAGCGGCTTGCTGCGGAAGAACTCATTGGTCGTCGCGCTCATCTTGAAGCGCTTGGAGGCGGGCAGGTCAAGACTCCGGGCGGAGGCGGTGGGGACGCCAAGAGCACCAGCGGCGAGAACCGCGCCAGCACCCGTCAGCAACCCACGGCGGGAAATATTGTCCATGCCGAACGATAACTTCCGTGAACTACTCACGAACAGGTGTTAGAAAGTCTCCGGGAGATCAGGGACCTCGAGCGACACCAGCTGCGCCGAGGTCGGCGTCTTGAGCTCCGACATCCGGTGCGCCTGCCGCTCGGTCATCGCCTGGAAGATCTGCCGCGCCGACCGCCCGTTACCGAAGCCCTCGCCGCGCGGCAACTGCTCGAACAGCGTGCTCAACGCCGCCCGGGCGTCGACGGTCAGCTCGTACTGGTGGCCGCGCGCCTGGTGCTCGACGATCCCGACCAGCTCGGCCGCGGTGTAGTCCTCGAACTGCAGGGTCCGCGTGAACCGCGAGGACAGACCCGGGTTCGAGCCGATGAAGCGGGACATGTCGTTGACGTATCCGGCCACGATCACGACCAGGTCGTTGCGGTGGTCCTCCATCAGCTTGACCAGCGTGGCGATCGCCTCGGCACCGAAGTCGTTGCCGATCCCGACCGGCGCCAGCGAGTAGGCCTCGTCGATGAACAGCACGCCGCCCAGAGCCTGCTGTACGGCGGCCTGCGTCTTCGGACCGGTATGACCGACGTACTCGCCGACGAGCGCCGTCCGATCGACCTCGACCAGGTGCCCCTTGCGGAGCAGGCCGAGCGCCTTCAGGATCCGGCCGTACAGCCGCGCGACCGTCGTCTTACCGGTACCCGGGTTGCCGGCGAAGACCAGGTGCCGGCTGAGCGGCGGCGCCGGCAGACCGGCCTCCTCGCGCATCCGGACGGTCTGCATCAGTTTCACCATGGACTGGACGTCACGCTTCACCCGGTCCAGCCCGACCTGCTCCTCGAGCTCAGCCAGCACATCCTCAAGGGTCTCGTCGTCCGGCGGCATGCTCTCGTCGAGCGCCCCCGGCACGTGCACCTCAGGAGTCGACGCTGCCCCCGCCGCGGCCGCAACAGGCTTCTCGCGCACCATTGCGACGCCGTCGATGGTGCAGTCCTCAAACACCGGTACGGCGCCGTCCTCCTGGCCGATCGCCTCCGAACAGTCCCTGATCCGCAGGTGCTTGAACGTCGGAGCCGCCGTCTTCGCCAGATGCAGAGCCGGGTACTTCGTCCCGGTGACATCGCAGTCCGTGTAGGTCCCACCGGCCTTCTCGGCCACGTAGATCCCATTCTTGGCCACCGTGCTCACTCGCAGCCCGGTCACCGTCGGAGTCGCCTCGGACCAGATCACCAGGCCCGATCCCGCACAGTTCTCGATCGTGCTCGCGTCGATCGTCGCCGCCGCACCCGTGCCGACCACGATGCCGGCCGCCTTGGTCCCGCTGACCCGTACCGCATCCAGCGTCGCCAGACCCGCCCCGGCCAACTCGACGCCAGTGCCCACAGTCCCCGTCACCGACGACGTCCGCACACTCGTGGCCGTGGTCGACTCGAGCCGGATACCCGTCCCGCCACCGACAATCCGGCAGTCCTCGGCATCGGCATACCCGGCGTCCACGGCCGACAGCCCCGTCAGCCCCACGTCCTGGATCCCGCACCGGATGAGCTCGACCCGCGCCGACGCGGTCACGTGGATGCCGTGTTCAACGCCTTCGCGGACCTGACAGTCGGTCAGCTTCACGTTCGCCGTACCGGTCAAGTGCACTGCGCTGTACGCCGGTCGGTCGAACCTGGTCGCGGTCACCGTCGCCGTCGCGGAATCCGAGACCAGTAAGCCGTTTGCGCCCGCATCGGTGATCGCACAGTCCGACGCGATCAGCTCGGCACTGTCCTGAGCGACCAGCCCGCTGGCCCGCGAATCGCGAACCCGGCAGTCAGTCAGTTCACTGCGCGCCGATCCGGTCGCGTGCACACCAGGCCCACCGGCCTTCTCGATCCGGATGTCGGTCAGCGTCGCCGTCGACCCGTCCTCCAGCAGTACGCCGGCCATCCCGGTCTGCTTGATCGTCCCGTCGGTCGACACCAGCCTGCTGGTCCCGCGCAACCGGAACCCGTATCCCGAGGTCTGGTTCAGCCGCAGCCGCGACGCATCCAGAAACGCCGGACCAGACAGTACGACGCCGATCCCGTCGACCGTGTCGATCACGGAGTCCTCGATCTTGGCCTGGACCCGCCCGGACAGGTGGATCGCGGCCAGCCGTCCCTGCTCCAGCCGGGAACCACGCACCATCAACGTGGTCACGCCGTACCCGGCGAGGTCGGAACCCTGCCCGGTGTTTTCGTTGCCTCGGGCATGCACTCGGCCACCGTTGATCGTGCAGTCCTCGATCATCAGGCCAGCACCACCAGCCACCCCGATCGCCGGAGCACCATCGTCGGCCGGCGCTTTGATCGTCAACCCACGCACGGTGCATTCGAGGCCTTCGGCAACGACCGTCGGTTCACCACCCGGTACGCCGGTCACCGTCACCTGGCCGCCTCCCGGCTCGGCCACGACCGCGACCGAGCGGTCCAGGCGGAGCTGTTCGGCGTACTCGCCACCGGCCACGACGATCACGTCGCCAGGCCCTGCGGCCCGCAGGGCGTCGCCGATCCGACGGAAGCTGCCACGCCCCTTCGGGCCCACATAGCGAGTCGTCACGGTGTTCCTTGGGGGCCGGGGACGGTAGGTACGGGGGTGACGCCTGGCGGCAGAATCACACCGCCCTGAGTGATCGTAGGCTGCGGGGCCGGCGGCGGAGGCGGCGGCTGCGTCGGGATGTGCGACCAGGGCGGGTCGATCCGGCCGCGGATCTCGGGCGTCAGCAGCGAGCCCATGCCCTTCTCCCAGAGCCGCAGCGGCATGTTCAGGACCATCTCGCCGATGCCGCCCTTCTGGATGTAGCGGCCGATCGAGTACTGACCGATACCGGTCCGGAGCAGGCCGATGCTGTTGGCGGCCACCAGGCTGGCCACCGCCGTGATGCCACCCTCGGCCACGGCCTGCCAGCCGTACACCTTGTGGCTCTTGCCGTCCGAGCCCGGTACGCCGAAGATCGCGGCGTTCATCGCACCGTTCACGAAGGCGGTGAACGGCAGCAGCATCATGCCGAAGCTGTAGTCGAAGACACCCGCGCGCCACTTCACCGCGCCGGTGTTGGCGGCCCACTCCGCACCCCAGGTGGAGGTGTGGTTCATCGGCCGGTTCGTGATCAGCTTGCCGCCGTCGAGGTTGCTCATGTTCTGCTTCATGTTCCGGAAGAAGCTGCCGAACATCTTGGTGTCGGTCAGGGCCGCTCCGGCGACACCCTTGATCGCCGTACCGACCGCCGCGTTCATCAGCGCCTTCAGCGCATCGTTGCCGGTGAACGGCTTGTTCTGCGCCTCGGCGACGATCCCGGCGATCATCAGCGACGCCGCGTAGTCGAGCAGGAAGTCGAACGTCATCGTGATCGCGAGCTTCTGGGTGAGCAACCGCGAGAACGGCGCATAGTTCGCCTCCCGCAGTACGGCGCTTCCACCTGGAATGAGGGTCTTGTCGGCAAGCGTCCAGTCGGACTGCATCAGCCACGGCTGCCGCTGGACGTCGCCCACCCGGGTGTTCCAGCCGCGGAACTCGGTCATCTGACCGCGGAAGTCGAACTCGTTGCCGGTGAGCCGCAGTTGACCGTCACGGAACTCGAAGACCAGACCGTTGTCGGAACGCTCGCCGATCACCCGGCCGGTGTTGTCGTAGAGCTTCCACTGGCCGTGGACCTTGTCGGTCTCGAGGAAGTTGTTACCCGACGCCGCCCGCTCGCGGACGACCTTGTCGAAGTCGAATTCCTTCCACTGACCACGATCCGTGTGCCCGTTGGCGTCCAGCGTGTACTCGCGGACGCGTGTCGGACGGCCGTCGCCGATGTGCGTTGGCGTCTCCCGCAGCAGTTGCGCCGGAGTGGTCGGCGTCGCCGGAACGCTGTCACGGAAGTGGGTCGAGCCAGCGGTCCAGTTGTTGCCCCAGGTCCCGTCGGCCTGCAGCCATTGGCGGTTTAGCTGCGTCGACCCGACGACCTCGACACCCTTCTTGTCGAACTCGCGAGCCACCCACCGGCCGCCGTCCTCCCACGACTCGATGAAGCGGCGCTCGTCGAGCATCCGGCGGTCGCGAATGAGGTTGCCATCGGCATCGAAGTCGCGGAACGAATTGTCGTAGCTGATGCTCTCGTCGCGGGAGCCCTTGAAGTGGAACCGGTCGCCCTCACGGCCGGCGACCTGGACGCCGTTCTGATTCAGCTCGTGCCAGCGCCAGCTCGACGAATCGGCGTTGCCGGTGGCAACGACGTACTTGTGCTGGCCGATGTTGGCCGGGTCCGGGACCCGGTGCGACATCCCGACGACGTTGCCGTGCGCATCCCGGTTGACCCAGGCGTGGGTGTCCATCGGGTCCGGGTACTCGCGGACGACACCACCCGGCCGGCTCTCGCGGAACATCCGCCAGCCCTGACCGTCAACCTCGGCGAAGTCCTGCCAGTCGTTGCCGTTGTGGACCCGCCACCCGTTGACGTCACCGGCAGTCCACGGCGTGTCGGCGTGTGCACCTGGTCGCGGGTTCGGATGCGGGTACGGCGTGGCCGGAGCGGTCGCGTGGTCGCCAACCTTGAGCTCGGTGCCGTCGTGCAGTTTGCCCTTGGACCGAACGAACGCGCCGGCCATATCGACGTCAACGAAGGCCTCGTCGACACCGATGTACCGGATGCCGTGCTCGGCCGCGCCCGGGCCGCCGCTGGTGTTCCAGCGGAAGATCTGGAAGCGGTTGTCGTTCGCAATGTGCGCGACGCTACCGACGGTCGGCGGGTTGTCCAGGAGGGTCCTCCGGACCCAGACCGGCGGCCGCTGGTCGCCCTGCCGAACTGCGGCCAGCAGGGTGCCGTCGGGCAGCAGCTCACCCTTGCCGATCGCCTTGACCTGCGGCGACAGCAGCTCGAACGAGCCGTCCCGCGTCGGATGCGTGACACCCGGCTCGAGCTTGAACTCCTTGTACTGACGGGCCGAGTCCGGACCGTGCCAGGTGCCGAACTTCTGCTGCGCGACCCGGCTAACCTCGGCGTTGCCTTCCATCACCCGGACAGTGTCGGTCCAGCCCTCACCGATCTTCTCGAACGACCGGTTGCCCTGGGCAACGTGCAGGAACTGCGCGTCGTACCGGTGCCAGGTCCAGGCGCCACCGTTGCGGAGGGCAATGACGTGGCCGGTGATCTCCTTGTCGGCCTTGCCCAGCGGGCCGAGCTGATCGGCGATCGGGTTGTCGTACTTCTGCAGGCCCTGCTGGTAGCTGCGCGCCGTGTGCCAGTTGTGGTCGATGTCCTGCCAGGCGTTGCCGGCGGTGGCGTGGTGCCGCTTGCCCCAGTTGGTCAGGTTGCCGTTCGCCTCGTACGTCGTCCAGGTCGTCCGGCGGTTGGTCGAACCGAAGCCGAGCGTGTCGGTCTTGCGGAAGCTGTCCAGGATCTCGTCACCCGGCAGCCAGCGCCGTTCGAAGACCTCGACCTCCTTGGCGGTCGAGCTCTGCAGGCGGATCCGGCCGTTGTCCAGGCCGACGATGTCCACCTTGCCCTGGTGGAACCCGAGGTTGCCGAGCGTGCCGTCGTCGGCGACCCGCTGCCAGGTGTTGTCGGTCCGGTTCACGACGTACTTGAACTGGGTCGCCTGGTTCTCGCGGACGACGCGGAAGCCCTGCTCGGTGATCTCGCCGGACCGGTTGAACTGGTGGAACTCACCGTTGCGCGGCCGGCCCGGCATGGTGATCTCGATCCGGATGTTGCCGGTGTTGTCGATGGTCGCCCGGTGCGGGATCGGCATCTGTACGCCGGCATTGTCTGCCCAGGTGACGACTCCGTTGTTGTCGCGAGTGATGCGGCCGCCGCCCAGCGCGGCGTTGTGACCCGGCACGTCGGTCACCTCGCGGAGCAGACCGCCCTGCATGTCGAAGACGTCGTGACCGTTCGTCCGCGCAATGTGGATCTCAGCGCCGTGGATCGTGGCGTTGCGGCCCGCCACCGGCTGGAACGCGTTGTCGAGCCATTGCGAGTTCTGACCGTTGACGTGCAGCCAGCCGTTCTCGCCGGGGAGCTGGATCTGGCGGCCGAAGCTCTGGAAGACCCCGTTCCCGTCGAACTGGTCGAACCGGGCGTTATCGACGACCCGGTAGCCGCCCTGGACGCCATGGACGGTCGCGGTGTCGCCGTTCGGGCCATGCAAAGTGAGCGTGTTGTTGACGTCGTGGACGACGACCCGCTGAGTCCCGGTGTGCGGGTCCACCACCGGCACGTGTCGCTCGACATAGCCACCGGCGCCGTCAAAGTGCCGGCTGACACCGTTCGCGTCGACGATATGGAAGGTGTTGGTGCCGTCCTGCGCCAGGTGCACCGTGCCCGGCCGCGCGGCCGCCGCATCGTCGACGAAGCGAGCGCCACCATCGGGCGTCCGGTACAGGTAGGTGTTGCCCGGGTTCGCGGGGTCCTGCACCCGGATCCCATGCGCGCGACCAAGTCCGGCGTCGTCAAACCACCGGACCGTGAGCGTCGAGTCGTCGAACATCCGGAACTGCCCGTTGCCGAACGTCTCTAGGCGGTGCTGCGGAAGCGGCGTCCCGTCCAGATCCACGGCACGCAGTCCACCGGCGCCGTCGGCCTCCGTGAACAGCGTCCCCCGCAGGTGCAGGTTGTCCGCCAGCGCGACCCCATCACCGAGGTGCGCACCATCGGCGCCGTACCGCTGCATCTGACCGCGCGTCCCGATGACTCGGAAGCCACCGTCCTGTACGTCCACCACCCGGAACAACGGACCGTCGGTCCCTGCCACAAACGCGTGACCCTGAACCGGGCGGACGACCCACTGGTCCTGGAACCGACCGCCGAGCGCGAACTGGTTGTTGAGGTGAGCGCCATCCGGACCGAAGCCGTAAGCACGGTTGCCCTCGACAACACGGAACTCGCCAGCCAAGTTGTCCAGGTGCGTGTTCGGGATCGGTACGCCGTGGACGTCCACGACCTGTGCACCCTCAGTGAAGCGCAAACCACGTGCATCCTGCAGTACGACGCCATCCGCGACGTGGACGCCGTTCGCGCCGTACCGTCCCGTCTGGCCGTTCGGACCGACCACTCGGAAGCCGTTGTCACCGAAGTCGTGGACGACGAACTGGTTCGCGTTCGGACCGGTGACGTGGGCCTGGCCGCCGTGCGGACGGATGACCTGGCGGCCACCGAAGACACCACCGAGTTGGTGCTGCTGGATCTGCGGCATCTGCAGCATGTTGACGGTGACCGGATCCTGCGCCCAGGCGCCCGGCTGCGGCAACCGCATGAACAGATCGCTGTCGTGCAAGACGTTTCCACGCAGCTGCGCGGCCAGGTCGATCAGGTCCGTGCCCTTCCACGGTCCCTTGCTGAATGCGGTCTCGCCACCGTCGATCTTGACCGACACCGTGCCGGCGTCGACGTCCTTGCTGATCTGTACGTCGAGCTTGTCGCCGTACCCGGGCTTGTTCAGGGTGTGCGTGGTGATGTTGCCGTCGGCACTCTTCGTGGTCGTCACGGTGACGTCCTCGAAGCCCTCCCAGCGGTTGACCGAACCATCCTCGAACGCGCGGACGAAGTCGTCGTACGCCGTGTCCAGCTTCATGCCTGGCCACTTCTCGGTCAGCAGGTCCGCGATCTTGCCCGGCGGGATCTGCTCGGCCTTGACCGGGATGATCCGCATCCCGTCCTGGATCCGGTCCGGCCCGGTCCGGGTCAGCGTGGTCGGCGCGAGCGTGACCTCCCACTGGCTCGGGTTCCAGGCCTTGGCCGCACCTTCGCCGGGCTCGTACCCCTTCGGGTAGGCCAGCGACAGCTTGCCGTGCCCCGCCGGTACGTCGATCTCGAAGACGAACCGATTGCTCGCGGCACCGTTCTTGGCCCACTCCTCCTGGAACCCGATGTGGTTCGAGGTGGAGCTCGGCAGCCGGTCGACGAACTGGCCGGCCTGCGCTGCCTCCGGGTCCATCGACACCCCGCGGTACAAGGTCATCTGTCCGTCCGGGCCCTTGAACAGAAGGTCCCGGGTGACGTTGTTGAAGTCGTTGACCTTGGCGGCCAGCGTTCCCTCGTTCAGCGCGGAGGGCTTCACGAACCCTTCGTAGCCACGCTTGGACGTGAAGGCGCCGCCCATCACGTCCTTCATCATGTTCTCGACGGCCTTGTCGTCGAGCGCCGCCGTGAGGTGCGTCCGTGACGAGTCGACCTGCGAGGTCCAGCGCGCCAGTCCGTCCGGGTCGTTGACCAGGTGCGGCGGCGGCGGCGCCGGGCCGAGGTTGCGGGTGGCCGTCTGCACCGGACCGATGAAGTCACCGTCCCGCGTGTAGTGCAAAGGACCGCCTGGCGTGGCGACGAACAGGTCGTCACCGGACAGCTTCCGCGGCCAGATCCCAGCGCCGTCGAGCGAGCCGTCCAGCTGACCAGCCATTCCGCGCAGGTTGATGACCTCGCCGGCCAGCGGGCCGTCGGTCAATGTCATCGTGCGGCCGATCAGGTTCGGTCGGCCGCCGAAGCCCAGCCGGAAGGTCCAGGTATCCCCGGCGAGCTGCGCGCCGCCCTCGCCGACCCGGGTGACCACGACCTCGCGGCCGTTCACCGCTCCATGGAAAGCACCCGCCTGGGTGCCCGAGAAGCCGACCACGCCGTTCTCGACCTGGAACGAAACATTGCCGCCCGGTACGTCGAAGAACTTGCCGGCGCCCTCGCCCCGCGGCCGCTTAACGGCCCCCTGGAGATCGGTCTGGAGGTCGTCGAAGTCCATCGAGTGCTTGCGCTTGAACGCCGCCCGGCCGCTGTCGAAGTCGGCCCGCGCGGAGTCCAGATCCATCCTGACCTGCTGGCCGACGGAGACGTCGGCCGAGTGCCCGTCACCGCGTCCACCGTGCAGGTTGACGTTCAGGTCGGCGTCGTTCAGGTTGTACTGCGATTGCCGGATCCGCGCGAAGTCCTCCATCCGGACGTCGACCATCGCGTCGGTGTCGCCGGCCCGCTTGAAGACTCCTGTCTTCGCGGCCAGGTCGGCGTCCCATTGCGAGCTGAACGTCTCCGCGCCCTTGCCCTTGCCGCTCCAGGCCGCCGGCTTCGAGATCGAGACGAACAGGTCGTTGTCGTGCAGCGTCCCGGCCTTGAGGTCGGTCGCGATGTTCGCGAACTGCTCGCCGCTCCAGCTGTGGTTGAACGTCGACTTGCCGTCGGCGGTCGCGGTCACCCGGACCGAGTCGGCGTCGAGGTCGCGCGTGACGACGATCTTCAGGTCGTTGCCCGCGAACCCGGCCTTGCTGATGGTGATCTCGTGGACCAGGTTGCCGGTCGTCTTCGAGGTCGCCGTGACGCCTTCCATCCCGGGGAACTTCTGCACCGACGCCTGGTCGAACGCCTTCGCGAAGTCGTCGAACGCCTCACCCGAGTCCAGCCCACTCCACCGCTCGGTGAGGTAGTGGCTGATCTGTTCCTCGTTCATCTGCTGCGCGCGCACCGGGATGACGGTCAGCCCGTCGCGCTCGAAGATCGGCTCGCTGGTCCGTTCCAGGATCGTCGGCGACAGCGTCACCTCGAACTGGCCCTGGTTCTTCGGCGCGGCCTCGCCGACGCCGCGGGCGTAGTCGTCCGGGTACGCCATCGCGAGCTTGCCGTGCGTCTCCGGTACGTCGATCTTGAACACGGCTCGCTTGCTCAGATCGGTGTCCTTGGCCCACTGGGGCTGGAACTTCCACTCGCTCGACGTCGAGACCGGCAGCCGCTCGATGAACGTGTCCGCCTGCATCGCGGCCTTGTCCATCGCGAGACCGCGGTACACCGTCGTCCTGCCGATCTTGCCGTCGACCAGCAGTGAGTGGGCGACGGTGTTGAACTGCAGCACCTCTTCCTCGAGCGTCCCGTTGTGGAACGCCGAGTCGACGTACCCGCCGTACCCACGCTTGGAGGTGAAGGCGCCCTGGCTGATCGAGTGCATCATGTCGCCGACGTCGTCGAGGTCGCGCGCCGCGGTGAGGTGGGTGCGGGAGATCTCGGCCTGCGCGGTCCAGCGGGCTAGGTCGTCGCCGATCAGACCCTCCGGCGGGTTCACCGGCGGCAGGTGGTCGGTCCGGGTCGCGCCGATTCCCACGAACTGGCCGTCGCGCGTGTACTTCGCCGGTCCGGCCGACGACGGGACGTGGAACTCGCCCGAGAGGTACTGGACCGGGACGTTGCCGCCGGCATCGTCGTACAGGTGTGACTGGCTGGGCAGTCCGACCTCGATCTCGGCACCGAGACGCTTGCCCTCGAACGGTCCGCCGGTCAGCGTCAACTCGTCGCGGTTCAGGATCGGCATCTGTGTGCGCTGGTTGATCGAGAACTCGAGCTGGCGGGTCATGGTGCCGTCGAAGGAGGTCTCGGTGACCTTCAGGATCCGGCCCTCGAACGAACCGGTGAACGCATTGGCGTTCAGGCCGGTGAAGTTGACGACACCGTCGTCGACCTTGAAGAACGTGCCGCTGCCGGCGATCTCGACCGGCCGCGGCTGCGAACCGCCGGCGACCAGGCGCGGACGGTCCCGAAGCGAGTCGGCCAGCAGGTTGTCGAGGTGCTGCTGGATCCCCTCGACGTTCATGCCCGGGTACTTCGCCTCGAAGAGCTGCTTGGCCGTAGTGAGCTCGCCCATCGCCGTGCGCAGGTCGACGCGGGCCAGGTCGCCGACCGATGCACCGCTCGACGGGCCCTCGATGCGGTTGCCGTTGATGGTGAAGTTGTCCAGGGCCTTGCCGAGGTCGTTCTGCGCCTTCTGGACCGCCGTGAAGTCGTTGGCCTTCTGGAGGACGAGCGAATCCGCGTCGCCCGGCTGGCGGAACACGTTGGTCCGGGCCAGGCTGTCGGCGTCCCAGGCATCGGAGATCTGCGAGCCACTGGCGCGCGTGACGTTCCACTCGGCGGGCTTGGCCAGGTTCGCGAACTGCTCGTTGTTGTAGAGCACGTTGCCGCGCAGGTCCGTGGCCAGGTTGCGGAAGTCGGTCTTGGACCAGGTCTGGTTGAAGACCGTCTTGCCGTCGGTGACCATCGTGACGCGGACCGAGTCGGCCTGCTCGTTCCGCATCACGGTGATGGTGAGCTCGTCTTTGAAGCCCGGCCGCTGCACGTGGATCGTGTGCATCATGTTGTCGGTGCTCGTCGTGGTCCGCGTGATCGCGTCGTCGAGGCCCTCGAAGTTGCGCAGGTTCGTCTGGCTGAAGGACTTCGCGAAGTCGTCGAACGCCGTGGCCGAGTCCAGACCCTTCCACTGCTCGGTGATCAGCGACTCGAGCTTCGAGGTCGGGATCTGCTCGGCCTTGACCGAGATGATCCGCATCTCGCCCACGAAGCGGTCCGGCGCACCGGTCCGCACCAGCGTCGTCGGCGCCAGCGTGAACTCCGACTGGTCCTGGTTCCAGGCCCGCGCCTCGGAACCGCCGGGCGAGTAGTGGTCCGGGTACGACATCGCGAGCTTGCCGTGACTCGCCGGTACGTCGATCTCGAACACGACCCGGTTGGACAGCACACCGTTCTTCGCCCACTCGTCCTGGAACTTCATCGAGGTCGAGGTGGAGATCGGCAGCCGCTCGGGGAAGCTGTGCGCGAGCGCGGCCTCCGGGTCCATCGAGACCCCGCGGTAGACGGTGATGTTGTCGGCCGGACCCTTGAAGAGCAGGTCTTCGGTGATCGTGGTGAACGCGCGGGCCTTGCCGACCAGGGTGCCATCGGCCAAGGCGGTCGGGTTGACGTACCCGCCGAACCCGCGCTTGGAGGTGAACGAGCCGCCCATGACGTCCTTCATCAGCGTCTCGACGCCCTTGTCCGACGCGGCCACGGTCAGGTGGGTGCGGGACAGCTCGACCTGCGTCTCCCAACGCGCCAGCGCGGCCGGGTCGTCGAGCAGGTGCGGCGGCGGGGTCGGCTTCGGCAGGTGGCCGGCCACGTTCTCGGCCGGACCGGTGAAGGCGCCGCTTCGGTCGTAGGTCATCGGCCCGTGCGGTGAACCGACGGTGATCGTGTCGTCGGTGACCTTGACCGGGAACGACTTGCCGTCGAAGGTCATCGCACCGCGGTCGAACTGACCGAGCTTGCCCTCGAGCGCGACCGGCTTGCCGTCGAACAGGCCGCCGTTCAGCGGGAAGGACTCGCCGATCTGGTTGGCGCGGTTGCCGAAGCCGAGGTTGTAGGTCCAGCTCTGGCCGGTCGACTCCTTGCTGATCTTCAGCGTCGTGCCGTTGACCGCCGAGGTGAAGTCGTCGGCGTGGTCACCGTGCAGGGTGATTTGCTTGCCGTCAGCAACGTTGAACTTGACGCCGGCGTTGCCCGGTACGTCGAAGGTCTGGGTGCGGCCGCCACCGAGCAGCCGGGGGCGCTCGTTCAGCGACTGGGTGGTGATGTCGTCGAGCTGCTGCTTGAGCCCGTCGACGCTGAGGTGGTGCTTGTCCTCGAACGCCGCCTTGGCGTTGTCGAAGTCGCGCTGCGCGCCGTGCAGGTCGATGTGCACCTGGTCGCCGACGGACGGACCGCTGGAGGGTCCGTCGATCCGCTGGCCGTGGATATCGACGTTCTCGTGCGCGATGTCGAGGTTCTTCTGGGCGTTCTGCACCGACCCGAAGTCCTGCATCTTGCCCTTGACCGCGAGGTCGGTGTCGCCGGCCTTGTGAAAGACGCCGGCCTTGGCGGCCAGGTCGTTCTGCCAGTGCGCGGTGATGTTCTGGCCCTCGAGCTTGCCGGTGGCGCTGTAGTTCCAGGAGGCGCCGTCCTTGCCGAGGATCTGCACGCCGCCGCTGTCGAGCCCGCGAACCTTCAGACCATCCGGGACAAGCTTGCCGTCCAGGCCCGTGACGTGGAAGGTGCCGTCGGAGCCCTTGACCACAATCTGGTCGGTCGGCCGCAGTACGCCGTCAGTCTTGGTGAGCCGGATGCCCTGGTCGATGACGATGCCGTCGCTGCCGAACCGGGTCGTCGCGCCGGTGGAGGTGTCGGTGAACCGCACGTGGCCGCCGCTGAGGACGTCGAGCCGCCCGTTCGGGCCACCGCCGTGCAGGTTGAACTGCGTCATCCCGCCGTCGAACCGCTCCACCTTGATCACCGCGCCCGGGTGATCCGGCAGACCGCTCAGCGGGATCTCGGACTTGCCCGGCGAGAACGAGTGCCCGCCACTGCCCGGCGTACCGGGGGTTCCGACGGTGCCCACCGTGTTGCCGACACCAGGAGCGCCGACATGACCCGGCCCACCTACACCCGGCGTACCGATATGGCCGGGGGCGCCGACTCCCGGCGTACCAACGTGGCCCGGCCCGACTCCCGGCGTACCGACGTGGGCGTTCGGCACGAGCGAGGTCTGGACCGGGACCTCGGTGCGCGGGAGGTTCACCGGCTGAACGTGGGCGGTGGCCGGCGGGGAGGCGAGGTTCTGGGTTCCGGCCAGGCCGGGGTTCTCGACCTTGACCTGGGTGGTCGGGGCGCCGACCTTGAGGTCGGCCGGGCCGCCGTGCAGGAGGTTGAGGGCGCTGTTCACGCGGTCGACGGCCGGCGGGGTGACCGATGCCAGGTGGCCGTTCGTCGCGCCGCCCGAGTGCAGGATCTCGTCGATCGAGCTGGTGAAGTGCTGGGCCTGGAAACCGTGTCCCGCCCCGTCGCCGATCGCCGTGGCGAAGTTCGGCGAGACGCTCGGCGCGTTGTTCCGGATCCCGGAGTTGACCAGGTCGCCGATGCCGCTCGACTGCGGGTTGGAGACGTGGAGCGAGCTGACGTTCACGTTCGGCTGGGCGACGTTCGCGTTGCCCGTGAGGTGCCCGAACGTCGAGCCGTTGCCGACGTCCGCCGTACCGTGCACCAGACCGTTCGACGGGAGCACCGGGGTCCCGACGTGGGTCGCGCTCGGCATGCCCTGGACGAGGCCCTCGATGCCGTTCACCCCGTTCACCGACGGGGAGGCGGAGTGCAGACCGGAGATGCTGGTCGAGACGTTGCCGACGCCGTTCAGGGACGGCGTACCGGCATGCATCGCCGGGATGTTCGTCGACACGTTGCCGACGTTGCCGAAGGACGGCGTACCGGCATGCATGGCGGGGATGTTCGTGGAGACGTTGCCGACGCTGCCCATCGACGGCGTACCGACGTGCATGGACGGGACGCTGGTCGACACGTTGCCGACGTTCGCGGTGACCGGGATGTGCAGGCCGCTGGCCGTCGTCACGGTCGGCGGGTTGACCGCGCTGACCCCGACATTGGTCGGCGGCAGCGGCGCCATCGGCGCGAGGTGGATCTCGTCGATCGCGGTGAACGCCTTGCCGGCGCCGAACCCGGAGTCGGTGGCCAGACCGAAGTTGTTGATGTGTACGGCGGGAACCAGTTTCGGCGGTTCCATCGCCTGGTGGAAGAAGTTCTTCAGGTTGTCGACGAACGACAGGTTGCCGGTGTGGATCGGGGCCGCGCTGATCCCGCGCCCGATCGCCGCCATCGTCGGCATCCCGAAGACGTTCTGGCCGAACACACCACGACCGATGACGCCGACCTTGAGCGCCGAGGTGAAGGACTTGAAGTTGCTCAGCCCGAGCGCCTGGAAGGCGCGGATGTCGTCGGCCGCGACCGGCAGGAAGATCCGGGTCCATTGCAGGTTGCCGAAGTGCGCCGAGATGAACTTCCCGGTGCCGGTGATCGCCGTACCGATGCCCTTGCCGATGGCACCGATCCCCTTGCCGACCGCGGACAGCCCGGCCGAGAAGGTCAGCGAGAGCTTGCTGAAGGCACCGAGCGTGATCGTGCCGAAGTTGTTCACGAAGTTCGCGGCGCTGACCGGGAAGTTGTGCAGGTTCTTGATCACGAACAGGCCGGTCTCGCGGATCGAGAGGTTGACCAGGCTGCCCAGCCCGCGCAGGCCGGTCAGGCCCGACATCAGGAAGTCTTTGCTGAAGATGTTCCGGAAGGTGTTCGCGATCCCCTTCACACCGGCGCTGATGCCGCTGGCGACACCCTTGATGATGCTGAAGATCGGGAGTGCCTTGGTGGTCGGCGCGATCAGGCCCAGACCGGCCAGGAACAGGTCGAGGAAGCTGGCGTCACCCTTGGCGACGTCGACGATCGTCTTGATGAACAGCGCCAGGTTCACGCCGAGCGCGATCAGGGCGATCGGGCCGCCGAAGATCAGCGCGGGGATGATCAGGATGATCGCGAGCCACTTGAAGGCTTCCCAGAACGCCTCGCACTCCGAGATCGGCAGCTGGATGTCGGAGACGCCGTTGATCCGGCCGGCGTAGCCACCGGCGGCACTGGACTGGTCCCGTCCGGCCTGCTCGGCGACACCCTTCTGGCGGTCGCGCTCCGGGTCGTCCTCGGCCAGGCCGCGACCGGCGGCCAGCGCGGCATCCGCCGTACGCTGATAGCCCTCGACCGCTGTCCGCCACTCGCGCAGGGCGGTCGCCGCGGTCTCGAAGGCGTTCGCCACGTCCTCGACGTGGCCGCGCAGCCGGCCGTCCACCTTGCCGCGCAGGGCGTCCGCGGTGGCGCCGACGAAGACGCTGTCGTCGTTCTTGTTCATCACCGTGTCGACCGCGGTCATGATCTCGCGGGCCTTGCCGCCGACCTTCTGCAGCACCTCGGCCAGCTGACCGATGGTCTCCGGCTCCCCAGGAGTGGGGTCCCCGCCCAGCCCGATCGCATTCCAGTCGCCCGGCCGTGGCATTCATCCCCTCCTCACGAGTCGGTCTTCCCGCCGTACTGACCACGGACGAGCCGGCCGGGAAGTTCATTCTGAATCGAAATGAACCTGGACGCCCGTTCCGGCGTGGTCACTACGTACGCGTGAGGTGGAGCGAGAGGTCAGGAGGGGTTGTGCCGGACAAACTCAAGATGAACTACAACCTGCTCAACGACGCCAAGAAGGATCTCGAGGATCTGGCGGGCAACATCAAGCCGACGCTGAACGACAGTCTGTTCAGCACGCTGGCCGGGCAGGACAGTTCGAGCATCCTCGGCAGCAGCGAGATCGACTCCGCGATCACCGAGCTGCACACCAACGCCCAGGGCACGATGACCAAGGCCGAGGACGGCCTGAAGAAGCTGGCCGGTTCGTTCGGCTCGGTCGGCGAGGCGTTCCTCCAGTTCGACGCCGAGATCGCCCAGGGCATGAACGTCACCAACAGCAACCTCGCGCTGTCGAACTACTACCGCGACAAGTCGCAGTGGGACTACTACCAGGCCCACAAGAGCGAGTGCGAGAACCTCCCGGCCGGAACGAAGGCGCCGGACTTCTGCAGCGCCACCAACCCGGGCGACCACCCGCCGCTGGACCAGACGATCACCACGGACCGCGGCAACATCCAGACCCACCTGACCGTGGACGACAAAGGCAACGTGATCAAGGAAGAGACCACGGTCACGTACGACGGTAAGACGTACCACTCGGTGACGACGTACAGCGATGACAAGCACACGATGATCACCGACAGCGACTACCCGGACGGCAGCAAGGTCCACGACGAGACCAAGATCAACGACGACCACAGCAGCACCTCGACGTCCACCAGCACGGACGCCGACGGCAAGAAGGACGTCACCGTGACCGATCTGAAGGGTGACGGCAGCGGCACGAAGAAGGTCACCGACTCCGACGGTGAAGTGACCGACTACACCCGCGGCGCGGACAACGAGGACGGCACTTCCTCGGACTGGGTCGAGGTGCCGAAGCCCGAGGACGACTACACGTACTACCCACCGGTCTTCTAGACAACAGCACGCCCACCCCCGAAAGGACCATCCGCAATGGCGTACGACGGCATCAACCTCGACTACGGCAAGATCGTCGATGTCACCAACCTGATGAAGAACGCCCACGACCAGATCGTCCCGCTGGTGGAGAACCTGCGGACCCGGGTCAACACGCTCGTCGACGACGGCATGGTGTTCAAGCAGTCCAGTGAGGTCATCCGCAACACCTACAACAACTTCGACACCAGCCTGAAGGCCGCGGTCAAGGGCATCGAGGACTTCCGCGAGATGTTCAACAGCATCAAGAAGAACGCCGAAGACTTCGACCAGGGCATCAGCAACTCCCTCAACCAGGCCAAGTAACTCCAGCCCATCGAAAGGGGCTCCAGGCAACTGTCTGGAGCCCCTTCGCTTGTTGCTTGGCTTACTGCCTCGTCGGTACCGCGTCGCTCCGATGCGGCCGGGATCCGTCCGCCGTAGTTCAGCGCCGCTGCGGCCGATTGACAGTGGGAGGGTGGCTGGGGCCGTCTTGGGCCGAGGGGGATGGCGAGGCCCGGCGATCGGCGCACCGGTTGTTTGAGGTTCCGGGCTGTGGTTGCCGCCAGCCGCGCCGAGGTCTGGTCCGGTGCCCCGCCGCCGTGGTTGCTGCCGCAGTGCGGGTGGAGTGGGGAGCCCAGCAGCCCCCACCGGCACAAAAAACTCCCCAGTCACCCAACAGGCAACCCCCGCATGAACCCCAGCCACAACCCAGTACCTCAAACAACCGGTACGCCGACCGCCGGGCCTCGCCACCCACCCCAGCCACCGCGACGCGCGACCCGAAGGCTCAGTACCCGCCGCAGGCGGGCGAACCCCCACCCACGCCCCACCTTTGCGTGGATCTACTGCCGTATAGCGGCAGCAGCTCCCCGCAAACCCCACGCACCCCACCCCACCACACCACACCGTAACGTCCGAAAAACCGGAGACGGGCCCTCCGAACCTTCGGACGTTAACGGGGTGCCGGGCATAACGTCCGAAAAGGCGGAGGCGGGCCCTCCGAACCTTCGGACGTTAACGGGGTGCCGGGCATAACGTCCGAAAAAGCGGAGGCGTGCCCTCCGATCGTTCGGACGTTACGGCGGCACTGTGGTTAACGTCCGAAAAAGCGGAGGCGGGCCCTCCGAACGTTCGGACGCTACGGCGGCACTGTGGTTAACGTCCGAAAGAGCGGAGGCGGGCCCTCCGATCGTTCGGACGTTGCGAGGGAGTGGGGTTATTGGGGGCGGAGGACGGTGAGGGGGACTTGGATGGTGAGGGGCATGGAGCCGGGGCCGGTGGTCCAGCCGCGGCCTAGGCGGGGGGTGGCTCGGGTGATGTTGGAGCCGACGCGGACGCCGATGAGTTCGCCGTCGGACATGGAGCGTGCCTCCAGCAGCAGGCCGCGGCGGGCTCGGCGGGCGGCCGAGGACCAGCCGCTGAGGCCGGACTGGAAGCCGTCGGTGGTGGCGGCGAAGATCAGGCCGACGCCCTGGTCGCGGCCGGAGACGACGATGTCCTTGAGGATCTTGTCCGCGGCCGACGTCATCACCAGGTCGGCGTCGTCGATGACGACCACCTTGGGGCCAGGGATGGCGTCGAGCGTGGCGCGCAAGACGTCCTCGGGCGGATCGGCGTGTTCCATCAGCACGACCTGCGGGTGCCGTTGCAGCATGCGCAGCGGCGACTCGCGGGGCGTGATGACGATCAGTGAAGTTCCACTGGCCAGCAGCGAGACAGCGAGACAGGACAGCGCGTTGCTTCGGCCCGAGCCCGGCGAACCAAGGACCGCGTACGACGAGCTGACGCCGGCCAGGTCGACGCCGATCGCACCACCCTCGTCACCGCCGAGGCCGATCAGGCCCCACTGCGGACGCCGGTCGCCCGCAGCGACCTTCTCGTACACCTCGGCGAACTCCACCGAGGTCGGCAGCTCCGCGATCGTGAACGGCCGCCGGTCGGGCGCGACCTTGAAGTCCCGCTTCTTCGCCTCGGCCGCGATCGCGCGGATCGCATCGACCTGAGCCGACCCACCACCTTCTGCCAGTACGGCGACCTGCGTCTCGGTCCCGGTCAGCACATGCCAACCGCGCCCAGCGGCGACCATGGCCGGTACCTTCGCCAGCCGCAGACCGGCCGCCTGGTAGTCGGTCCGGTCGGCCTGCCGCAGCAGCAGCTTGTGATCGTTGTGCGAGGAGAGCCGGCCACCGAGCAGCGACCGCTCCGAGGTGGCGATCAGGTGGATACCGAGACCACCGCCTTCACGCAGCAGCCGCAGTACCTCACCGAAGAGGTTGCCGCCGTCATGGTCGTCGAGCATCGTCGACAGCGCATCCCAGCCGTCGATCAGCACGATGATGTGCGCCGGACGCTTCGCCTTCGGCAGCGCCTTGCGCAGCTCGTTCAGCCCGGTCGCGTTGTGCTGCCCGGCCAGCTCCTGCCGCTCAGTAAGCTCCTGGTTCAACCGACGCAGCAGTCGAGTCAGCCGCTCCATGTCGTGCCGCGAAACCACCGCACCACAATGCGGCAGCGTCTCCAGCGGAGCCAGCGCACCACCGGCCGCATCGATGCCGTAGATGTGCACATCCGCGACGCTCAAGGACTTGGCTGCCGACGCCGCCATCGTCCGCAATACCTGCGTACGCCCGGACCGCGGCGCACCGATCACATACAGATGGCCGAAGGTATCGAAGTCGATGCCGGCAACCCGCTGCTGCTGCAGCGCCGGGATGTCCTCCAGCGCATACGGAACGAACATCTCGGTCTCACTGGTATCCGGCAGATCCTCCAGCAGGATCTGCGCACCCAACGCAGGCTGCCAAGGCTTCGGCTGTACGGCGAAGTCCGGCAACTCGCCAGCCGCTTCGCGCAACGCCTCGACCAGCACATGCAGGTCGGTCAGCGGAACCGTCGGAGCCGGCCCCTCGACCTCTTCCTCGGGCTCATGCTCAACCGGCCGCCCGAGCGACTCCCACGGCAGCTCAGTCACCGTCACACCCGCCGGGTCGACCGGCCCGGATGGCTCGACGCCTTCCTTGCGCTCGGCACCTACCCACGCCGTCTGGAACAGATCCGCGAGACGAGGCCCGCGCCGGATCAGCGCCCGGCCCGGAATCCCTGTGCTGATCGACGCCGCCTCGTTCACGTCGACGACGTCCTGGCTCTCGGACTGGTCGGTGACCCGGAGCGCGATCCGCAGGTTGGTGTTCGCGCGGATGTCGCCGGTGACCACACCCGCCGGCCGCTGCGTGGCCAGGATCAGGTGGATACCCAGCGACCGGCCCCGCTGCGCGAGGCTGATCAGACCGGGAACGAAGTCGGGGATCTCGGCAACCATCGCGGCGAACTCGTCGATCACCAGCAGCAGCCGCGGCAACCGCGCGATCGACGGATCGGCGGCACGCTTCATCTGGTAGTCGACCAGGTCCTTGGCGTCGGCCGCGGCCAGGATCCGCTCCCGGCGGCGCAGCTCGGCGTCCAGGGACACCAGCACCCGCTCGACCAGGTGCGAGTCGAGGTCGGTCACCATGCCCAGCGTGTGCGGCAGTCCGGCACACTCCTTGAACGCGCTACCGCCCTTGTAGTCGATCAGCACGAAGGTCAGCTCGTCCGGTCGGTTCGAGACCGCGAGCGACGCGACCATCGTCTGCAACAACTCCGACTTGCCGGAACCCGTCGTACCGGCGATCAGGCCGTGCGGTCCATCGGCGACCAGGTCGACCGCGAAGCGACCGTCGAAGTCGGTACCCAGCACGAACGACGTACTGGCCGGGCGTCGGCGCCAGCGCTCGACGATCGGAGCGGCCGACGGTGGTTCCAGCTCGAGCTCGTCGAGCAGCTTGACCAGCTTCGGCAGGCCGGCGTCGTGGTCCGGGCTGATGTCGCGCACCGGCGCGAGCGCCCGGGCGATCTGCTCGCACCACTGCGGCGTGACCAGGTCGGCGCGGACGTTCTCCTGGTCGGGGATCCCCGGCCGACGGATGATCAGCGTCTCTTCTGCGGCCGCGATCACCACGCCGCACTCCTCGGGGAGCAGACGCTCGTCACGGTCCAGGCAGACCGAGTACACCCCGACGGCCGGTCCCTCGGTGAGGATCTGGATGAAGCCCGGTACGTCGCGGAGCCGGCGCGAACCGTCCGCGATCACCACGACCTCGGTCTCGGGCAACCGGTTCTGCGCCGACTGTCCCTCGGCTGCGATCCGGCGGTGCCGGCCCTGGACCTGCGCGACCAGCTCACTGATCCGCGCGTACGTCGTGGACTCGTCGTTCGCGATCAGCACAGCTGCCGAGTCGACCTTGTCCGGCCGCAACTGCGGCAACCAACGAACCCACTGCCATTCGTCAACAGTCTCTTCATCAGCCAGTACGACGATGCGCAGCGCCTGCGGCGAATGCAGTACGGCGGCCTGGATCGCCAGCCACCGGGCAACCCCACGAATCGTCGGCGCGGGCCCAGCGATCCCCAGTACGCCGTGTTGGCGCATCGGCAGCGCGATCGGGGCGTCCGGGATGGTCCAGCGAATCGTCCGGTGGTTCTCCTCGCGCCCTTGGTCGTCGACCTCTTTCAGCGACTGCTGATCCGCCGTACCGAGCCGGAGCAACAGGTAGTCAGGATCGGTACGACGGCGCTCCCACAACCGGCTGCCCGGTCGGGTCGCGAGCTGGGCGATCCGGACCGGGTCGGGCGCGGTCAGGTTGCGGATGAACCGCTCCCGCGTGACCGCGGCCTCGATCTCCTCCTCCAGGGCGGCCATCCGGGCGAAGTACCGGCGCCGCGCCTCGATGTGATCAGCGCGGTTGGTCTTCCGGGCGCTGAAGAAGTTCATGCCCATCATCATTGGGCTGAGCATCGTGAAGACGAGGAAGTAGTACGAGTTGAACAACCCGACCATCACGAGCCCCAGTACGACGGGCGCCATCACGACCGGCCACGGGAACGGGCGCTTCTGCGGCGGCGCCGGCGGCGTTGGCAGCCGGATCTTCTCGTCGTCCAGGTGCGGCGCGAGTCGCGGCGGTCGGTTGTAGTCAAGGGTGAAGCCGTCGTCGGCCAGCCGAACCGCAGCCTGCGGCTCCATCGAACCGCTGCAGCGCAGCAGCACCGTCCCGGCCGCGAGGTCCTCGTCCGGCAACCACGGGCGCACCTCGCCGACCGCGGCATGCCCGGGATCGACCACCCGCTGTGACTTGGCCGGGTTGCCCGCGTGCTCGTCGTCCTCGACCCTGATCGCGGTCGTCGCCGCGTCATCCTCCGGCGGCCCGATCTGCCGGCTCGCCACCTCACCCGTGAGGTCGTCGGTCCGATGCCAGAACGCTTCACCAGCTGGTCCGACCGTCACCCACAAACCACCGGTCGGTACGTCGTCCCCGGTCAGCTGGATCGTGCACAACAAATCCGAGCCGATCTCGTGACTCCCCGGCCCGACCCGCCACACGCGCCCAGCCTCCGGACCAGAGACCGCATGCAGCTCGACCACAACCGGCGCGGTACCAGTCGGCTGGCCCTGCAGCAGATCCGGTACGTCGATCGGTCCGCCGAGGCCGAGAACGCCACCGGTTCGGACTCCCGAGCCTGCGAGCGGGGTCGTCGGATCAAGCAGTCGGCGACCGAGGAAGAGCGGCGTACCGGGCTTGCCGAGACCCTCAGCCAGTCCCGCCACGGACAGACCGCGCGGGACGCGGACGATCCGGTCGGCGCGCTCACCCGAGCGGGCTTCGACGGTGGTGAGGTTCAGCTCCACGAGGCAGCCTTCCGGGTCGGCTCACCGGCGCCGCCCGCGGCGGAGACGCCGATCGGGCCGTCCGGCAGGCTGAGGTCGTCGAGATCGTCGAGCGGCTCGGTCGCGAGCGCGGCGGTCTCGGTCCCGAAGTCGTGCGGTGGCAGGCGACGGATCGACCGCGCCACGGCCCTTGCCAACGGCAACGGATCGATCCGGAGCCACTCGGCCGCGCCGTGCAGCCGCAGACTCTGGTCCGGCAGCGCCTCGATCAGGCGGCAACTGCCGCGCGACGGCCCGAGGGTGAGCAACCGGCGACCGGCCGGCAGCGGCCCCTGCAAGGGCTCGGCGCCGACCACGAACCAGACACCGAGCCGGGTCAGGGCTTCGGCGAGCGGCAACCCGTCATGCCGGGAATGGATGCCATCGGCAACTTCGATCGCGCCGACCGGCAGCCGGACGTCGAGCTGGGCCGCGATCGCCTGGACCACCGGCCGAGCGATCCGATTGACGCCGTACACGGAGAGCGTGCGCGGTCCGGACAACACATCGATCATCAGTACGGCGCTGCCGCCGCTGTCCGTGCCGAGGCAGACCAGCAGCGGCGTCTCGGTGTGCCGCGTGGTCGGCTCCGGCAGGCTGTCCCGGTCGATCCACCACAACCGCGGGTCCTGGTCGTCGTGCTGCCACGGTGCAGGCAGCGGTACGTCGGCCTCCGGGCCGGCCACCAGCACACCGACCCGCTTGCGCGTCAGCGCCACCGCGTACGGCGCGGTTCCGGGCACAAGGTTGTCGGCGGCAACAATCACTTGCTCGGCTGCAGTCCAGGCCGCCTGGTCCCGCAAGACCTGTGTCAGCAGCCGAAGCCGGCGCCGGTACCGACGGCGGGCCGCGATCGGCTCGACGAACGCGTGCACGGTCCGCTTGGTCTCGCGCTTGATCCAGCGCCCGAGCCGCTTCCAGCCACCGAGCTTCCGGACCAGCAGGTTGACCAGGATGATGACGAGCAGCCCGACACCGACGTACCCGAGGAATGCGCGCACACCACTGCTACCGAACCCCGTCATGCAGCAGCTCCGGCCCAATCTCCGCGGGTGAGTTCGGCGCGGATCTGCCGAACGGCGTTGTGGGCCCGTGATTTCACCGTCCCCAGCGGGACACCGAGCACGGCCGCGACCTCTTCGCCGGGGTGACCGAGCAGATGGATCCGGGCGACGACCTCACGGTGCGCGGGCGACAACCGGCGCAGCACCTCGACCAGCACCCGGCGGTCGATCACCTGCTGCACCTCGTCGGGCTGCCGGTCGCTCTCGAAGTCCGGCGCGTCCAGCCCGACCGGTACGGCGCGGCCGTCGCGGCGGTGCTGGTCGATGACCAGGTTCCGGGCGACCCGGAACAGCCACATCCGGACCGGGCGGTCGGTCCACTCGATCCGCTCGGCCAACTGCCAGGCCCGTAACAAAGTTTCCTGGACGACGTCCTCGACCGCATGACTGTCGCGGCCCAGGATGCTCGTCACATACCTGCGCAGGCTGTCTCGTTCGGCCAGACACAGATCGATGACGATGGTCCGGCGCGCGCACTCGTCGATGATGGATCTCCCTCGTGGGCGACTCGTTGGAGGACCCCCAGATCAGTCGCCAAAGTAATCTGAGAACGCTCTCATGGCAACAACAGACGGTGAACGAACAGCAACAAAGAGGTCACATGCGACGACCGGTCGGTTTGGCACGGTGACCGGCATCACAAACTCGCGATCGTTTGACGAGGGGCGGGTGGCCGGGTGATCCTGCGGAGTGACAATGCCCGGAATCCCTTGCGGGCATGAGCTCTTCCGCTCATATGAGCACCCTTGCCCTACCGTCCCAGAGCACAGGAGCTGACGTGAGGTCACCCCGAATCCCCGGCAAGACGGCGAAGCCCTCGTCGTCACGCTTCGCGGATACCTTCGCCCAGCGGCCGGACCTGCCCCGGGTCAGCCGGATGCCGGACCGGCGCGCCTGGTCGGCCACGCTGCTGGTGACCGGGTTCGTGGCCGGCATCGCCTTCGCCGTACCGGCGCTGATGCACTCCGACGGTGGAAATTCACCAGCCTACGCAGCTGATGCGCCACTCGTTGGCCGAACCCCGACCGGCGTCGTACCGACTCCGGGCACGTCGATCACCACGGTGCTCAAGCCCGGCGTGACCGTAACGTTGCCCCCGGCAACCGTGACGGTGCCGGGCAAGAACACCACGATGGTGGTCACCGTCCCGGGCAAGAACCTGACCGCGACCATAACCTTGCCACCGGCAACCACCACGGTGAACGCCACCACCACGGCGACCGCGACCACGACCGCCACGAAGACCACCAACACCACAACGACGGTGAAGGCCCCGCCGCCCAAGGGTGCGGAGGCGATCGGCGGGCCGCAGGCGCCGGGTGCGCAGCAGCCGATGGCGCTGAAGAGCGACAGCTCCAACCGCTGCATCGATGTGAAGGACGCCGGCGACGGCGTCGGCCGTGACGGCACGCCGCTGATCGCCTGGGACTGCACCGGAAACGCCAACCAGCACTGGAGTTTCCAGCCGGACGGAACCATCCGCTCGCTGAATCTCTGCATGGACGTGGCGAACGCGCAGTCGACGGACGGTACCCAGATCCAGGTCGCCAACTGCAACGGCGGCTGGGCCCAGAAGTTCCAGCTCACCGACCAGCGCGAGCTGGTCAACCCCAACACCCACAAGTGCGTCACCGCCGACTCCGGCGACAACGGCGCGAAGCTCACCCTCCGCTCTTGCGCCGGTGCCCCGGTGCAGAAGTGGAAGAGCTAGAACGCGTACGGGTACGGCGACCAGTCGGCAGGGCGCTTCTCCAGGAAGGAGTCGCGTCCTTCGGCGGCCTCGTCGGTGCCGTAGGCCAGCCGGGTCGCCTCACCGGCGAACAACTGCTGGCCGACCAGTCCGTCGTCGATCATGTTGAAGGCGTACTTGAGCATCCGCTGCGCCGTCGGTGACTTCGCGCAGATCTTCTTGCCCCACTCGAGCGCGACCGCCTCGAGCTCGGCATGCGGCACGACCTTGTTCACCATGCCCATCCGGTAGGCGTCCTCGGCGGAGTACTCGTCGCCGAGGAAGAAGATCTCCCGGGCGAACTTCTGCCCTACCTGCCGCGCCAGGTAGGCCGACCCGAACCCACCATCGAACGACGCCACGTCCGCATCGGTCTGCTTGAACCGCGCGTGCTCCGCCGACGCCAGCGTCAGGTCCGCGACGACGTGCAGGCTGTGTCCGCCACCGGCCGCCCAGCCCGGTACGACGCAGATGACGACCTTCGACATGAATCGGATCAGCCGCTGGACCTCGAGGATGTGCAGCCGGCCGGCCTTGGCCTGGTCGATGCTCTCCGCGGTCGTGCCCTCGGCGTACTTGTAACCGTCCTTGCCGCGGATCCGCTGGTCACCACCGGAACAGAACGCCCAGCCGCCGTCGCGCGGTGACGGCCCGTTGCCCGTCAGCAGCACACAACCCACGTCGGACGACATCCGCGCGTGGTCGAGCACGCGGTACAGCTCGTCGACGGTGTGCGGCCGGAACGCGTTGCGCACCTCGGGCCGGTTGAACGCGATCCGGACGACGCCTGCGTCGACCGCGCGGTGATAAGTGATGTCGGTCAGCTCGAAGCCGTCCACCTGCTTCCAGGCCGACGGGTCGAAGATCTCGGAAACGGTCACCTGCCCGAGACTAGTTCAGGCTCTCGCGGTGCTTTCGCGCAGGACGACCTCGGCCTTGAAGGTCTCGGTCGTCGCCTCGCCGCCCTCGATCGCCAGCTCCAATGCGCGCCGTCCCATCTGCTCCAACGGCAACCGCACCGTCGTCAGGCTCGGCCACACGTCCCGCAGCGTCGCGATGTCGTCGAACCCAGCCACACCGAGCTGCCCCGGTACGGCGACGCCACGCGCCCGCAGCGCGGACATCGCACCGACGGCCATCACGTCGTTCACCGCGAACAGGCAGTCCACGTCGACACCGCGATCCAGCAACTCCTCAGCCGCGGCGTATCCGCCGTCCCTGGTGAAGTCGCCGATCTCGATCGCGACCGGCTCGAGTCCGGAATCGGCCAGCCCGGCCACGAATCCGTCCCGCCGATCGCGTGCGGTCGCCAGCGTGTCGGGCCCGCCGAGGATGCCGAACTTGCGCCAGCCCAGCCCGGCCAGCGAACGCGCCAGCTCGGCGGCACCCGCCCGGTTGTCGGGCTCGATCGTGTGCGCCGGCATTCCGGACTGACTCACCAACGCCAGACCCGCACCGGAGTTCAGGAAAGAGGAAACTTCGGATGCGGTCCGGGTCAGGCTCTCGGCGTCCGTGCGCCGGCTGCCGATCATCACCGCGGCCCGGGCGCGCTGGGCGCGCAAGGAGGCCAGGTAGGCAATCTCACGCTCCGCATCACGGAACGTGCTGGCCAGCATCACCAGCAGGTTCCGCTCGTCGGCGGCCCGCATCACGCCGTTCGCGATCGCGGCGAAGTACGGATCCTCGATGTCGTGGACCAGGATGCCGACCACGTTGGTCGACGACTTCGCCAGGGCCTGGGCCTGTGCGTTCGGCGTGTACCCGAGTTCGTCGGCCGCCGCTTTGACGCGTTCCTGCAGCTCCGGCCGGGGGATGCGGTCCCCGCCGTTCAGGACGCGGGAGGCCGTCGCGACGGACACGCCGGCGCGCTGTGCCACGTCCAGCAATGTGACCGGTGCTCGCAGATTCACTGGCTACCCTTTCGTCCCTTCCCCCCGGGGCGGTGGCGGTCACCTTATCGGAAAGCTCTTCCCGTGACGCTGTGTACCGGGCAAGTCGCGGGCAATCCGCCCAGCACCTGGCTTTGCGACACGCGAGTGACTAGCCTTCCCATCCATGACGACCGTCCGCACCAGGGTGACGATCCTGGTCTCGTCCACTGCGCTCTGTTTCGGCGCTGCCATGAGTTCTGCCACGGCTGCGCCGGTTCCGGACGGCCCCGACGGCTCGCGCGCCGGGAGCCCGATCCCGGCCGGCCCGCCGCCGAACATCGACCAGCGCACGCACAGCACCGAGCCGGTCTACGACTACGCGAACGCGATCCGCGAGTCGGTCTACGTCGACACCACGATGGACACCGACTCCGATGGCAAGAACGACGTGATCGCGGTCGACATCGTCCGGCCGAGCGAGACCGCGCTGACCGGCCGCAAGATCCCGGTGATCATGGACGCCTCGCCGTACTACGAGTGCTGCGGCCGCGGCAACGAGAGCGAGACCAAGACCTACGACGAGAACGGCGTCATCAAGAAGATGCCGCTGTTCTACGACAACTACTTCGTCCCGCGCGGGTACGCCATGGTCGGCGTCGACATCGTCGGCACCAGCCGGTCCACCGGTTGTGGTGACGTCGGCGGCAAGGACGAGATCGACTCCGTGGTCGCGGTGATCGACTGGCTGAACGGCCGCAACAGCGCGCACACCTCGGACGGTTCGCCGGTGACGGCGTCCTGGACGACCGGCGCGGTCGGCATGATCGGCAAGTCCTACGACGGCACCCTGGCCAACGGGGTCGCCGCGACCGGGGTCAAGGGCCTGAAGACGATCGTCCCGATCTCGGCCATCTCGTCCTGGTACGACTACACCCGCTCCGGCGGCGTCCCGTACTCCGACGACTACATGCCCTGGCTCGGTGGATACGTCGGTCACGACACCCCCGCCTGTGACGCGGTCCGCGCCGACCTCGGGGACAACGACGACGACGAGACCGGCGACTACACGAAGTTCTGGGCCGAGCGCGACTACGTGAAGGACGCGCGCAAGGTGAAGGCGTCGGTCTTCATCACCCACGGCCTGAGCGACTACAACGTGCAGACCAATCACTTCTCGCAGTGGTGGGACGCCCTCGCCAAGAACAACGTGCCGCGCAAGATCTGGCTCGGCCTCGAGGAGCACGTCGACCCGTTCGAGTTCCGCCGCGACGACTGGGTGAACGAGCTGCACAAGTGGTTCGACTACTGGCTGCAGGGCCTGCCGAACAACGTGATGCGCGAGCCGATGGCCTCGGTCGAGACCTCGCCCGACGTGTGGAACGACTACAAGACCTGGCCGGCCACGAAGCACGCCGTACCGGTGCCGCTGGCCGCCGGCAAACTAGGTGCCGTCGGCAAGGGAACCGTCACCATCACCGACGACCCGGACCTGACCGAGGACGACATCGTGGCCACGCCGTCCGACGAGATCGCGGGCCGGCAGATGTTCTTGTCCGCACCGCTCCCGGCCGCGATCCGCGTCAGTGGCACACCGACCGTGACGCTGCGGATCAAGGCCGACTCGGCCACCACGCCGGTCACTGCCCGCCTCGTCGAGTACGGCGACGCAAAGCGGTACTCGGGCGTTCGCCGTACCGGCACCGAGACCTGCGCGGGCGAGAGCACGTCGTACGACGACAGCTGCTACTTCACCGTGCAGAAGCTCACCACGCAGTCCGACCACGGCATCGTCAGCCGGGGCTGGATCGACGCCGCGCACAGCGATTCGAACGCCAAGCCGAAGCCGCTGACCCCCGGCAAGTGGACGACCGTCACCGTCCCGCTCCGGGCCCAGGACGAGATCATCCCGAAGGGCCGCATCCTCGGCCTGGCCGTCACCCTGTCCGACGTCGAGTGGACGAGCCCGAACGACACCGGCGCCACGATCTCCATCGACCTGGCCGCCAGCCGCCTGAACCTCCCCCTCACCACTGGCAAGCTGACCGCCCCGACCAAGGTCGCCCCGCTCGACGTGGACATCACCACCCCGAGCCAGCGCCCTGACCTGCACGACCCCAAGAACTGACGAGGACGAGCGCCCGGCGACTTCGTACCGGGTCCGGGTCTTGACCGCACGGTGGATCCACTCGGCGCATAGACCAGCCGCACGGTGGATCCACTCGGCGCAGACACCAGCCGCACCGTGGAACCACTCGGCGCATAGCCGGATCACACGGCGCACAGTCGGACTGCACGGTGGAACCACTCGGCACCGCCCACTCGTCGACTGAACCCACCGTGCACGCCGCCACCGAGTGTGCGGACCATGCTGCTGGCAAACGCTTGCTGGCAACACACCCGCGCCACTCGACACAGTGGATCCACTCGGCGCAGGCACCAGTCGCACGGTGGATCCACTCGGCGAGGACCAACCCCGGGTTACTCATTGCGTAGTACTCCACAGTGTGTAGTAGTGTGTGGTGCAGATGAGGAGGTTGGGGATGGATACGAGCCAGTTGCTCAAAGGGGTGCTCGACCTGGCGGTGCTCGCGGTTCTGCGCGACGCCGACGGCTATGGGTACGACGTTCTCCGGCGGCTGCGCGCTGCCGGGCTCCATGACGTGGCGGACGCGTCGGTCTACGGGACGCTCCGGCGGCTGTTCGCGGCCGGCGCGCTGACGTCGTACGTGCAGCCCAGCGAGGAAGGCCCGCACCGCAAGTACTACGGGCTGAACAAGACCGGCCACGACCTGCTCGACCAGTCCACCCGGACGTGGACCCACTTCGCCGACATCATGTCGGTACTGCTGCTGACCAAGGAGGCCGCGTGAACAGCACCCTGACCGGAGCGGTCGCGATGTACCTGAGCCAGGTGCGCGCGGAGCTGAGCGACCTCCCGCCCGGCGAGCTGGCTGACGTCCTCGAGGACGTCAGCGGTCATCTCACCGAGGTCGCGGCCGAGTTCGACAGCGAGCCGACCATCACCGCTCTGCACGAGCGCCTCGGCACCCCGCGGCAGTACGCCGACGAGCTGCGCACCGCGGCCGGCTACCCGCCCCGCACAACCAAGCCGCCGGCCGACCAGAACCCGGCCAAGAAGTCACTCCGCTGGGGCCTGATCGCTGCCCTGGTCGGTCCGTTCTTCGTGATGATCGCGGTGTTCTCCGGCGGCGGTGGCGTGAGTGCCTTCTTCGGGTTCGTCGGCTTCGTCATCCTCTTCGGCGCGGCGTACTTCGGGGTCAAGGCCTTGCGCGGGAACGACCCGCGGATCGTCCTCGACACCCCGCAGGGTCAGCGCGGCGAGCGCGCGATCCGCGACCTGCTCGACCAGATCCCGCCGAACCTGCGCAAGGAGCTCGTCACGATCGGCCAGCCGGTCTGGTGGGTGCTGCGCGGTGCGGTCGGCGGTGGCGGCTTCTTCCTGCTCTTCGGCGCCGGCGCGGTCGCGGTCGTCGGTGCGATCGCCGGGGCCATCGTCTCGGTGTGGGTCGCGCGGCGTACGCAGCAGGACCACCGCTGGCTCTGGTACGTCGTCCCGCTGAACGTGGTCGCCGCGATCGCCGTACCGGCCTTCCTGTCCGCCGCCTTCCTCGGCGCGTACAGCGGCGTCTTCGACCGCGACTACAACAACAACAGCAACTCCAACTACAACCCGCCGGAGCAGGGACTGACCTGGAACGGCAAGGACGTCAGCAACATCTACCCGTTCGATGCCCAGGGCAAGCAAATTTCGGTTGCCCTGTACACCCAGGACGGAGAGGCGATCACCCTGCCGCTGCAGGACTGCCTGACGGAGAACAACAGCAACAACAACAACGCGAGCCCGGGGAACAGCAACATCTTCCCGCACCCGATCGCGACGTACCCGACGCCGACGGATGAGACCGGCACCGAGACCGAGCCCCCGGCCGAGCCGGTCTGCACGGACAACTCGAAGCCGCCGTTCGCCCCGCCGCAGTTCCCGAACCTGACGCCGACGCCCACCCCGACGCCGACGCCGCCGGCCGCTTCGAAGCCGATCCCCACGCCGACACCTAGCGTGAAGCCGACAGCAGGCAAGCCGGGTGCGACGTTGACGGTCCAGCCGACCCGTTAGGTCCAGCCGACCCGTTAATAATGCGCCGCGGCGACGCGGCGGTAGGTGTATCCCAGGCGGTGGTAGACCGCGATCGCGGCGGGGTTGTCGCGGTCGACCATCAGCCCGGCCCGGCCGTGCCGTTTCACCAGCTCGGCGGTGCCGAATCCGCAGACCTGCTGGGACAATCCCTTGCCCCGGGCAACCGCCCGGGTGGTCACGCCGGCCAGGAATCCGATCTCGGGTGCGCTCCACGCATCGGCCGCGATGCTCAACAGCTCGCCGTCATCCGCCGAGATCGCGGCCCAGCGCCGTACACCGGAACGACCCGGCCACGCATACGACTCAGGTGACGCCTCGGTCAGCAACGCCTCGACCCCATCGTCCCCGTCCAGCCATGCCGCGGTCGTCGTGACCGCCGGAACCTCGGCCGTGTCCATCCAGCCGAACGCGGCCGAAAACTCCAACCCAGGCACGCGATCCGAGAGCTCCCTGATCAGATCCTCATCGCCGAACGGCCGGTACGACGTACCCGCGTCGATCGAGGTGATCAGCCGGGCGACCTCGGCCGGCGGTCCGGCGACGGCCAGGCGATCGCGTTTCGAGAGCTCCGGGGATGCGACGGCGACCGCGCTCCCGTCGTACCAGGCCCGGACGCCAGGCGCGAAGCCCTGCCCAGCCCAGACGATCAGCGGATCCCCAGCGGCCGCGGTGATCAGGTCAGCTGTGGTGTGAATCTCCTGCACAACTTCATTCTGTCTCAGCCCGTTGGAGGGCGTAGGGCGTGAGGTGGTGGTAGCCGCGGACGGAGACGCGGCGGAGCTTGCGGAGCCGGTACGACGGGTGTCCGTCGAGCGCGGCGGCCAGCTCGCGATCGACGAGGACGCGACCGGGTTTGCACTCGGAGGTGAGACGGGCGGCGATGTTCACGACTTCGCCGTACACGTCGCCGAGGCGGATCAGGATGCTGCCGTAGCAGAGGCCGATTCGCAGCTCAGGCAGGTCGTCCACGGCGGCGACCGCGTCCTGGAGGGCGAGTGCGACGGCCGCGGCCTGGGCGGCGGTGTCGGTGACGAACAGGACCTCGTCGCCGATCGACTTGATCACCCGGCCGCCGTTCAGCGCGACGACGTCCGCGGCCATGCCCTCGAACCGTTCGATCAGCTGGCCGAGCTCGATCTCGGTCAGCCGCCGGGTCAGCCGCGTGTAGCTGACGATGTCGGCGAACCCGACCGCGCGAATCCCGCGGGCCATTTCGTCGGAACCCGCCACCGCCCGGCCGGCCGCGGCGGCGAGGTGCCGGCGCCAGACGTAGGTCTGCAACTTCTCCATCGCGGGCAGCAGCAGCCCAGCGACCTCGATCGCCTCGTCGGCCTCCAGCGGCGCCGTGGCCAGGAACTGCAGGAACATCGCAGACTGCCAGGAGGCCAGCCGCGACTGGGTCTGGCCAAGCTTCCGGGCGAGCGAGGATTCCATCTCCGGGTCGATGAAGTTGTCGTCCTCCAGCGCCGCGACCAGCCGCAGCGCCTCGACGTCGCCGTCGGTGAACGCCACCTCGTCGTCCGGCACCGTCGCGAACCCGAGCGCATGCCACATCCGCTCGGCGCGCGCGATCGAGATCCCGGCCCGCTCGGACACCTCGATCCGGGTGAACTTCCGGTCCCCGCCGAGCAGCGTGCGCTCGAACTCGGCCTGCAGGGCGCCCAGATCCGGCTGCCCCTCAGCGGGGGACGCCTCAGGAACCACCGCGGCGCTCGGCGATGGTGGCGTCGATGGCTTCCCGGAAGTCCGGCAGCCGCCGGGTCAGGTCCTCGAACTTCTCGCGGGTGAAGTGCAGCAACTGCAGCCGCGACTTCGCCGTGACCGTTGCTGTCCGCAACATGTTCTTCCGGACCCCGACCTCGCCGGCGATATCGCCCGGACCGAGCTCGGCAATCTCCTTGCCCTTCTCCCGGACCGCCGCCGTACCGCTCAGGATCAGGTACGCCGCGTCCGGCGCGGTCTGCTCCAGAATGAGCGACCACCCGGCCGGCACCGACACCTCTTCGCCGGCCCGGAAAATGTCCCGGATGTCCTTACCGGACAGATCCGCGAACAGCGGCAGGTCCCGCGGGGACGTTCTACCCAGTGCCACGTCGATCCTCCGAGTCGCCGATGTTTCCCGTCAGTAACTCTAACGGCTGCACCCCTCGCAGGTCATCAGCATCCCCGAACTGGTCTCCCCGACCCGACGGGCTCGCCGAAACAACCGGGGGCGGCGGCGTCCTGGACGAAGTGCGTTAGGGCAGGCGGAGGCCGCGCATCTGCGGTGAGGCGTAGACGTTGGTGATGCGCACGCCGTCCAGCCAGGTGGTGAGGCGTTCGGCCTCGGCCTCGAGGGCCTTGCGCGCCTGGTTGCCGACGTTGTCGTGGATGACGAGGCGGACGGGCGCGGCCGGGTCCTCGGCGTCCTGCAGCCAGCACCCGACGATCCGGCCGTCCCACCAGGCGGTGTTGCCCGCGTTCCCGTTGCTGTCGAACAGGTACGGCTTGTCGGCCGGGTCGAGGTAGAAGTCCCGCTCCTTCCACCCCATGACCGTCGGATCGAGCGATGGGAGGAGCGCCGCCCAGGGTTCTGGGCGCTCGTCCTGGACGTCGTCCGGCAGGACCCAACCGGTGCCACCACCGTCGAGGCTCACCTCAACCGCTTCGACGGTCGCGAGCGCTCGGCGTACGGCGGTCTTGGTTGCGCCCAGCCACCAGACGATGTCGGCCTCGGTTCCCGGGCCGAATGTTCCCAGCCAGCGGTGGATCAGTTCGGCGTACCCCTCGGACTCTTCCAACGCTGTTGGCCGTTGGCCGAGCCAGTGCTCGGCGGACGTCCAGGCGGGCTTGTTGAGGCGCCAGTGGCCGGCATTCACCCCGCGCAGCACGCGGCCCTCCGCACTGAGCATCGCCATCACCACCGGCCCGACCGGAAGCTCACCAGGACCACTCGGACGCATGTGCCCGAGCTCCGGGACCTGCTCGCGCATCTCGCTCATCGTTCGGGTCGTGCCGTCCGCCAGCAACTCGAGCACTGCACTAGCGACCTCATCGATCCACTTCTCGGGGGTCGTGATCCCGCTCGCAGCTAGGTCTTTCGCCAACCGCCCCCGCTGTTGCATCGCGACCCGCCGCGCGGCACTCCCCAACGCGGCCGGGAGGAGATCCCGCGGGAACACGAACAGCGTGCGTCGCATCGCCAACTGCTTCACCACGCTGCGCTCGTCGTACAAGGTCCGCTCGATGTCCGCCACGGTCACCCCGGCAACGCGCGCCCACAACGAGAGGTGGACCGTCGCGGCCTCGGTCGCGTGCAGCACGGTCATCCCCCGGACCGCGGCCTCGATCGTGTCGAACCGCCGCACCAGCCCATGCCTCGACGCCAGCCGGACGCGACGCTGAGCGTCAGAAATGTGCAGCACGTCGCCATTCTGTCTGGTGCCGCCGACAGTTCAGGACGTCTTGGACCACCCGCGGCGCCGGCGGGACGTCTTGCGGCGGATCGGGCGGCGGGGGCCGATCAGACGCGGTCCGGCGAGCCGGTCCTCCAGGCGCCGGGCCTCGCGGCGGATCGGCTGCGCGACGTATTCACCGAGGATCACGCCGGATGCGATGGCGATCGAGATCGCGACCGCTGTGGCCAGGCTGACGATCCCGATCAGGTTGCCGAGTCCGGTCAGCTCGTAGAGGCCCTTGTAGATGGTGAGTCCGGGCAGGAGCGGCACGGTGCCGGACACGACCACCACCAGCGGCGGTACGCCGGACCTCCGGCCGAGCGAGTAACTACCGAACCCGACCGCGAACGCAGCCGCCGCGGTCGACCACGCCGGCCCGAACTCGGCCCGCGTCATCAACGTGTACACGAGCGATCCGCCACCACCGATCACCGCGACCGGCAGCAACGCCCGCAGCGGCGCGTACGACGCATACGCGAACGCGACCGCCATCAACGCGCCTGCGCCGACCATGATCGGCAGGTTGGAGAGCTGGATCGTCTGCGCCTCGATGCCGACATGGAAACCCATCTTGATCCCGATCGCGAGCCCGAGGCTCACCCCCGCGATGATGCCGCCGGTGAGCAGCATCGCCTCCAGACTGCGCGCGGCCGCGGTCACGTAGTACCCGGTGATCGCGTCCTGCACCGCACCGGTCAACGCGATCCCGGCCAGCAACATAATGATGCCTGCGGCAACGACCAACGACGGTTCCACCGGTGCGTGTACGGCGTACAGCACCAGCGCGACCGCCATCGCAACGAACGCCCCGGCCACCTGCTGATAGAACGCCGGCAACCGCTGCCGGTTGAACCACCGGTTGCTCAGATCAATCGCAATCGCGGTGACGACGGCAACCAACGTGATCAGCCAGCCACCACCGAGCAACAGCGTCGCACCACCCGCCATCACACCCCAGGCGACAACGGCGGTCCAGCGCGGGTACGGCGGTCCGGCGGACGTCAACCGGGCCAGCTCGCGACTCGCCTCGTCGCGGGTGACCTCAGCACGCGCATACCGCCGTACCAGGCGATCGACCTCGGTGAGGCGGGAGAAGTCCTGCGAGCGGTACCGGACCACGCGCATGTGCGTCTCGGGCGCGGTATCCGGCGACGCCTGGTAGGAGATCGCGATCGACGTGAACGTGATGTCGACCTCACACCCGCGCAGCGCACCCGCCGCCGCGACACCCAGGATGGTCGCCGTCGCATCCGCCGTACCGGCCCCACTGGACAACAGCACCTCGCCCACGCGGAGCGCCAGGTCCAGCGTCCGGTAGACCTCCCGCTGATCGTCCAGATCCGTCACCCCACCAGCACATCACACCGCCACCCTGAGCCGTCTGAGCGCATCCCTCAAGAACCCATCGCGCCGCTCCGTCGCTTCGGGTGTCCAGAGCACCGTGGGCGTGTTGAGCGCCGCCACCACATCCCAGTAGGCGCTCCCGCCTTGCGGTGTCAGCCCGTAGGTGATCGCCATCTGCTTGCGTAGCTCACCGAAGTCCACCCCGGGATCCCCAACCCCCGCCGTCTTCCAGTCGATCAACACACACTCGGTCGGACTCGCCCACGCCACGTTCCCCGGCCACACATCCCCATGCAGAAACACCGTCGGGCCTCGCGGTGCCGCGATTTCTTGTATGACGTCGTCCGCGACCTTCAGCAATGGCGTTGTCGCCAGCAGGCCCTCACGACGGTCCCGGGCAAAGTCGTCGAGCGCGATCGGGCGGATCCTTCGTGGCAACCCCGGCCGTGCCTCCAACGGCACATGCACCCGCCGCAGCGCCGCCTCAACTCGCTCGAGGTCGGGATGCTCCGGCCACGTCGTACTCCCCACCACCGTCTCCACCGACGCCGTCAACTCAAGGTCCACCCCCAGCAACCGCGGAGCCGGTACGCCGTACTCCTCCGCAACCGTCAACGCCGCAACCCCGGTCGCGATCATCGCAGCGTCAACCCGCGGCGTCACCGCCCGCAGCACAACGCTTGTCTCCCCGACACGCAAGAGCCAAGGCCCCTGCTCCCCATGCAAAGGCCGCACCGACACGACCCTCGCCTCGCTGCCCAAACACCCAGCAGCCCACTCCACAACACGCTCGGCCGGCATCCCGCCGCCTGCTCTACCCTTCCCGCACTCGCCAACCGTGCCAGACCCGGGTACCTAAACCAAACCCCTTACTCCCTGACAAGTCGGTAAGAAGCGCACCCAGTCCTGCTGCGCTGTACCTCCCCAAACCGGTTCGGGGAACCCGTGCACCCCCCCACCAACCCACAGCGGGGAGCATCCACCACCCGAATCGATCCTGGATCCTCCCCAAACCGGTTCGGGGAACCTGCACGCCCTCACCAAGCCAGTGCGGGGAGGATCCACCACCCGGACCAATCCCCGATCC
>NZ_JBHVWY010000017.1:0-113116 GCF_042882005.1 Kribbella sp. NPDC058245 | reverse complement strand
TCCCCAAACCGGTTCGGGGAACCTGCACGCCCCCACCAAGCCAGTGCGGGGAGGATCCACCACCCGGACCAATCCCCGATCCTCCCCAAACCGGTTCGGGGAACCCGCACGCCCCCACCAAGCCAGTGCGGGGAGGATCCACCACCCGAACCAATCCCCGATCCTCCCCAAACCGGTCTGGGGAGGGGAGGCACCACGTCGCGACAGCCCACATGGCGCCCAGGGTGCCGCTCGATGGCTCCGGATACGCGGCACCGCCGTGCAGGTACAGCGGTTAGCGGCTGCTGCGTACCGACGGACTGGTAGTGGTCGCCGGATCCGGCTGTCGGTAGGCGTGGCTGCGCCTGGCGGTCGACTGTCGGGCCGACCACTCACAGCCCGTCGGTACGGCGTCGGCCGTCGCCGTACCGACGTCCGGAGACACGCCGACCACACCTCCGCCCCTCGCCTGTTGGCGCACCTTGAGCACGGCTCAGTCACTTGCCCGGCCCAAAAGTGGTTGAGGGGTGCTCAAAGTGGGTGGACCTTCCGACCTTGAGCACCGTTCAACCACATCCGCGGGCACCACGTGGTTGAGGGGTGCTCAAGGTGCCTCGCCTAGGCCGGCCGGCCGCGTTATGGGTGGGTTTTTCGTCGCCTGGACCCGAAAAACTCACCGATAGCGCAAGCTCCGGGCATCACGTACCTCAGCCACAGCCCGTCAGCTCCAGGCAACGTGCACCGCGGTCGCCGACCTCGCCATCCCCCTCAGCCATCTGCTGGGCGCGCGCGAAGCTTTCAGTCGGCGGCCGGAGGCGGTCGAGGTGGCGCGGCGGCCAGGTGAGCGACTCGGCCGGCCACGTCGCGCTGTGGCTGGGGTTGGTTGCGGCCGATCAAAAGACGGGATGGCTGGGCAATGCGGTAGCTGAGGTGGATGGTGCGGCCGGCGACCGCGTTCTCCATTGCTTGGGGCTGACGGGCTTTGGTTGCCGTGCGGGAAAACGCCGCGGGGGTGCACCGCCGCATGGGTCTGACCGGCTTTGGTTGGTGTGCGGGAAGACGCCGATTGGCACCCTCGCGCCGAGAGTGGCTGCCCGGCCCAACAGTGGTTGAGGGGTGCTCAAAGTGAGTGTGTCTTCGGATCTTGGGCACGGTTCAACCACTTCGACGGGCCTCACGCGGTTGAGGGGTGCTCAAAGTGGGCGGGCCTTCCGACCTTGAGCACGGTTCAACCACTTCGACCGGCGGCGCGTGGTTGAGGGGTGCTCAAAGTGAGTGCGCCTTCGGACCTTGAGCACGGTTCAACCACTTCGACGGGCCTCACGCGGTTGAGGGGTACTCAAGGTGGCTCACCGCCTTGGGTTGCGGCGCCGTTGGTACGGCGATCGCGTGTTGGCGCGGTGGGGGTGGCTGCGGGTGACGGGGGTGCGTTAGCGGTGGGGTTGAACAGGGAGTCGGGGGAGGGAACAGGTCATAACTTGTTCACGCCCACCGCAGGAGGTGCAGACCTCCGGTGCGCGGACGCCTGCTCGGCCAGAAAGTGCGGGGCGCTCGACAGCGGGACTCGGGGTGAGGGATATCGCTTTCCGTTTCGGGTTGACTCGTCGTTTCGGCTCTCTTATGGTTGCGGAACACGCCTTGGAAAGCCCTTTCCAAGGGTTGGTGAGGGAGGCGCGGGGAACTGTGAGCGAGCGACGTATCGGGATCGTGATGAACGGGGTCACCGGCCGGATGGGGCTGCGGCAGCACCTGGAGCGCTCGATCGTGGCGATCCGGGAGCAGGGCGGGATCCAGGCCGCGGACGGGACGATGATCATTCCGGATCCGATCCTGGTCGGCCGGAACGAGGTGAAGCTGCGGCGGATCGCCGAGACCTACGGGCTGACGCGGTGGACCACCGATGTCGCCGAGGCGCTCGCGGAACCGGATGTGGAGATCTACTTCGATTCGCAGCTCACGCAGTTGCGCGAGAAGGGTGTGCGTGCGGCGGTCGAGGCCGGGAAGGCGATCTACTGCGAGAAGCCGATCGCGGACAGCCTGGAGGCCGCGGTCGATCTGGCGCGGCTGATCCGGGACTCCGGTCTGAAGAACGGCGTCGTACAGGACAAGCTGTCGCTGCCGGGGCTGCGGAAGCTGAAGCGGCTGGTGGACGGCGGGTTCTTCGGGAAGATCCTCTCGGTGCGCGGCGAGTTCGGGTACTGGGTGTTCGAGGGTGACTGGCAGGAAGCGCAGCGGCCGTCGTGGAACTACAAGTCCGAAGAGGGCGGCGGGATCATCGTCGACATGTTCTGCCACTGGCGGTACGTGCTCGACCAGATCTTCGGTGAGGTCAAGTCGGTCTACTGCCAGGGCGCGACGCACGTGCCGGCCCGCTGGGACGAGCAGGGCAACGAGTACGCCGCCACTGCCGACGATGCGGCGTACGGCGTCTTCGAGCTGGAGGGCGGGATCGTCGCGCAGCTGAACTCGTCGTGGACCACGCGGGTGTTCCGCGATGAGCTGGTCGAGTTCCAGGTGGACGGTACCGAGGGTTCGGCGGTGGCCGGGCTGCGGAACTGCCGCGTGCAGCACCGCTCCGCGACGCCGAAGCCGGTCTGGAACCCGGACATCCCCGCGACCGAGAACTTCCGTGAGCAGTGGGCGACCGTGCCGGACAACGACAACTTCGACAACGGCTTCAAGGTGCAGTGGGAGATGTTCCTGCGGCACATCGTCGACGACGCGCCGTTCACGTGGGACTTCGTCGAGGGCGCCAAGGGCGTTCAGCTCGCTGAGCTCGGTCTGCAGTCGTGGCGCGAGGGACGCAAGCTCGAGGTGCCGGCGCTCGACCTCGGGTCCCCGGCATGAAGCTCCCGCTGAACGGTGAGCTGGTCGACTACCAGCTCTCCGGTACGCCGGTTGCCCAGGGCACCTATTCTCCCGCGCAATCGCGGTTGGCCTTCGCCGCGGCGCACGTGGTCGCCGACCCGCTCGGCGACAACTCGCCGGGCGCTCCCGCGGTGATCGACTGGGAACACACACTGGGTTTCCGCCGCCACCTGTGGTCGCTGGGCCTGTCGGTCGCCGAAGCAATGGACACAGCACAACGCGGGATGGGCCTCGACTGGGCGTCCACCCAGGAGCTGATTAGGCGATCAGCCGCAGAAGCACCCGACGGACGGATCGCGGTCGGCGTAGGCACCGACCAACTACCCGCCACAGGACAACCCGCCGCCGGTTCCGACAGGAAGAGCGGAGCAGCCGGCGACGGCTCAAGCAACGGAGCGGCCGGAGGCGGCCGGAGCACCCGACCGGGCGAGGGCGGCGTCCACTCCCTTGACGCGGTGATTGCGGCGTACGAGGAGCAGCTTGCCGTTGCCGAGGACGTCCAAGCTCAGCCGATTCTGATGGCGAGTCGGGCGCTTTGTGCTGCGGCGGCTGGGCCGGATGACTACCGGAAGGTCTATGACCGGCTCCTCACGCAGTCTTCGCGACCGGTGATCTTGCACTGGCTGGGCTCGATGTTCGATCCGGCGCTGGACGGCTACTGGGGTAGCGACTCGGTGGATGCGGCGGCCGACACCGTCGTACAGCTGATCGAGGACAACGTGCAGAAGGTCGACGGGATCAAGGTCTCGCTCCTGGATGCCGACAAGGAAGTTGCCCTGCGCAAGCGTCTTCCCGAGGGCGTGCGGCTCTACACCGGCGACGACTTCAACTACCCCGAGCTGATCCAGGGCGACGGCGACCGCTACAGCGATGCCCTGCTGGGGATCTTCGCCGCCATCGCACCCGCCGCGGCCGCGGCGCTGAAGGCGCTCGACGACAACGACCTCGACACCTACAACAAGGTCTTCGCACCGACGGTCCCGCTCGCCCGGCAGATCTTCTCGGCCCCGACCTACTACTACAAGACCGGAATCGCCTTCCTGGCATGGCTGAACGGCTACCAGCCCGGCTTCACGATGGTCGGCGGTCTGCAGACCGGTCGCGCGCTTCCGCATCTCGCCGATACCTTCCGCCTCGCCGACCAAGCCGGCGTACTGACGAACCCGGACCTGGCAGTCGACCGGTTCCGGCAGCTGCTCAAGGTCGGCGGGATCGACGCATGAACCGCTACAGCCTGAACCAGGCCACGACGAAGTACTGGCCGCTCGAGGACGTCGTCGCGGCCAGCTCCAAGGCCGGCCTGGAGTGGATCGGCCTGTGGCGTGAGCCCATCCAGGAGTACGGCGAGGAGCGGGCCGCGAAGCTGGTCGCCGACGCCGGGCTGAAGGTGTCGTCGCTGTGCCGCGGCGGCTTCTTCACCGCGACCGACCCCGTCGAACGCCGGGCCAAGATCGCCGACAACCGCCGCGCGATCGACGAGGCCGCAACCCTCGGTACGTCGGTCCTCGTACTGGTCAGCGGCGGACTCCCACCCGGTTCCCGCGACATCGACGGCGCCCGCGCGATGATCCGCGACGGCCTGGCTGAGCTCGCGCCGTACGCGGAAGAACGCGGAGTGAAGCTCGCCGTCGAGGCACTGCACCCGATGTTCGCCTCGGACCGCTGTGTCGTCTCGTCCCTCGGCGGCGCACTAGACCTCGCTGAGCAGTTCCCCGCGAGCCAGGTCGGCGTGATCGTCGATGCCTACCACCTGTGGTGGGACGCCGACATCTACCGCCAGATCGAGCGCGCGGGCGAGCGGATCCTGTCGTACCAGGTCAGCGACTGGACCGTCCCGCTCCCCGTCGACAACCTGCTCGGCCGCGGCATGATGGGCGACGGCGTGATTGAACTCCGTCGGCTGCGGGAAGCGTGTGACGACGCCGGGTACGACGGTCCGATCGAGGTCGAGATCTTCAACCAGGAACTGTGGGACGCGCCGGGCCAGGAGGTCTTCGACCTGGCGTACGCCCGCTACCAGGAGCACGTCATCTAACGCTTGAGGAGCTAGGTATGACTATTCCCGCCGACGGTATCGGGATGCACCTGTACACCATGCGGGATGTGCTGGCGGAGGACTATCCGGGGACGCTGAAGCGGCTGGCCGAGATCGGCTACCGCACGGTCGGCGTGAGCGGCCGGTTCGGCCACACCCCCGAGGAGATCCGCGGCTTCGCGGACGACGCGGGGCTGAAGATCGTGCTGGAGCACGTCGGATATGCACGACTGGCCGACAACTGGGCCGGCGCGTTGGCCGACGTACAGACGCTTGGTGCGCAGTGGGTCGTCGTACCGTCGATCCCGGTCGAGCAGCGGTCGATCGAAGGATTCCGTACGGCGGCCGCCGCGTTCACCGAGGCCGGCAAGGCCGCGCGTGATGCCGGACTGAAGTTGTTGTTCCACAACCACGGTCACGATTTCGACGAGATCGACGGGACTGTTCTGTACGACATCCTGCTCGACGTCGACCCGGAGCTGCTCGGGTTCGAGCTGGATCTGTACTGGGCGGTCGACGGCGGTCACGACCCGGCGAAGCTCTTCCAGGAGCACCCGGGCCGGTTCCCTGCCCTGCATGTGAAGGACATGGCGCAGGACGGGTCGTGGGAGGACGTCGGTGCCGGGAAGCTCGACTTCGGCGCGATGTTCGAGCACGCGGAGTCCGGTGGTGTCGAGCAGTACCTGGTGGAGCACGACAAGCCGACCGACGCCTGGGCCTCCGCGGAGCGCAGCTACCGTGGGTTGACTGAGATTTAGCGCTCCCCTCCGGATGCAGATGCTCACTATTAGTGCTTTCCGCCTATTCTCGATCTGTGCTCAACGAACCTTCGGTGCGACTGACTGCGGTCCGTCGGCTGTACGAGGTGAGTGCGCGGATGGGGGCCGGGCGCAGCCTGGCCGAGACGCTGCAGGCTGTGGTCGACGGGGTGGTGGACGGTCTGGGCTTCGGCATCGCCGTGCTCAACCTCCGCCAGCCGGACGGGAAGTTCGAGGTCATCGCGGTCTCCGGGTCACCGGAGGCCCGCGAGGCCTTGCTCGGCACGATCAGTGCCGCGGACATCTTCGACGCCGAGTTCGCGATCGCGGACGAGTGGGGCGGCCTGCGCTTCGTACCGCACGAGCGGCTGCCCGAAGGTGACGTGGTCGGCTGGGTGCCCGACGTACCGATCGCGAAGGGGCCGGATGCCTGGCATCCGCTCGACGCCCTGTTCGCCCCGCTGTACTCGTCCGAGAACGAGCTGGTCGGGATGCTGTCGGTCGACCTCCCCGAGGACGAGCGACGACCCGGTCCGGTCCACCGCGAGTTGCTGGAGATCTTCGCGACCCAAGCCGGCCTGGCGATCGACAAGGCCCGCCTGACCGACGAGCTCCGCGCCGAGAAGTCCCGCCTGGAAGCCAGCGAGGCGACCTTCCGGATGGTCTTCGAAGGAGCCGGAAACGGGATGGCCACGGTCGCCCTCGACGGCCCCGAGGCCGGCCGGATCCTGCGCGTGAACGACGCCTTCTGCCAGATCACCGGGTACGACGCCAGCCAGCTGGTGGGTGCGGCCTCGAGCGACTTCCTGCGCGACGAGGAGCCGGAACAGACCCGGCGCGAACTCGCCCGGCTCGCCCGCAGCAGAACGCCGTACCGGTTCGAACGAATCTTCACGCAGCCGACCGGCAACGAGATCTGGCTCGGCGGTACGGCGGCCATCGTCGTCGAAAGCTCCGGCCGTCCCCGCATCCTGCTCGTCCAGATCGACGACGTGACCGCTCGCAAGGACGCCGAACGCGAGCTCCGCCACCACGCGGCCCACGACCCCCTCACCGGCCTCCCGAACCGCCGCCTCCTCCAGCACCGCTTCGACCTCGCCCTCGAACGCACCCGCGCCTCCGCCCGCCCCGGCGCCCTGCTCTTCTGCGACCTCAACCACTTCAAACTCGTCAACGACAGCTACGGCCACGAAGCCGGCGACCGCGCCCTCCGCGAGATCGCCGACCGCCTCACCACCGCCGTCCGCCACGGCGACACCGTCGCCCGCCTCGGCGGCGACGAGTTCGCCATCCTCGCCGAAGACATCGCCGACGAAGCCCTGACGGCCCTCATCACCCGCCTCGAGACCGCCGTCAGCCGCCCCCTCGAAGGCATCACCACCCAAGTCACCACCGCCATCGGCACCACCCCCATCACCCCCACCTCCCCCGACCTCGACACCCTCCTCCACACCGCCGACCAAGCCATGTACGCCGCCAAACACCACCGCCCCTGAGCTGGCCTAGAGCTGCCAACCGCCGTCTGCCGCCACAAATCCCGCCTAGCGTCATGGCTGATGCCCACGTCCCGGCGCCGTAAGAAGAACCCCGCCCGGCCCAGCTCCGGCGGCGGATCCGCCGTGCCGACGCACCGGCCCACGCCGCCTCCTCCGAGCCCGCCGCGGATCGCCGACCCGGACTGGAGAGCCAGGCTCGAAGCCTTACAGCGTCTACCCGACTCCGACCGCAGGAAATGGGCGGAGCTCGCTGCCCTGCTCGCGGAGTTGCAAGTCGAGCAGCCGTACCGCAGGTATGAACCGCCGGTCGACAAGCTGGTCAAGCCGCCGCCCACTCGGTACAAAGGCCCTTGGCGCCTCGCCGCGCAGCGGGCCGCCGAGGCCCGCGAGGCGATCCGGGACGAGATCGAGCAGCTCGGTTCCCGGTTGCATCGCTACCGGAAGGACAACGACGAGGTGGCGGAGCTGACCGCCGACTCGCGCGACACCTACCTGGCGACCAAATCGGTGACCACGAACGTCGGCGACCCGACGAAATGGGTGACACCCGGCTTCCGCTGGTGGATCGAAACAGCGGTCGCCAGCACCGGAGGTCGTCGGCCAGTCGAGATCACCCTCACCGTCAACGCGAACGGCGTAGCCCAGCTCCGCTGCGGAGACGAGCTCGCCCCGGCCACACCACAAGCGTGGACAGAGCTCACGGCAACCGCCCTCTTCTGGCCCCCGCCCCCGAAGCGGCCTACCCCGACGACCCCGGACCCGGCACAGGTCACCCGGCCCCCGGTACGACGTGCGTACCGGCTCCTGGGGTTGGCGCTGACGATCCGCGCCGTGTTCTCGCTGGAGTCCTGCTTGGCCGTTCTCCTTGTCGCCCTCGTGGTGAGTATCGCCGTCGTCATCGTGACGGCTCTCGCCAAGCTCTGAACGAATCCTGGGCGTTCAGGAGCCCAGCGTAGTAAGGGCTTCGTCGGTGAGGCGGTAGACGGTCCATTCGTCCTGCGGGCGGGCGCCGATCGCCTGGTAGAAGTCGATGGCGGGGGTGTTCCAGTTGAGGACTGACCACTCGAGGCGTTCGTAGTTGTTGCGGACGCACTCCTCGGCGAGGGCTTTCAGCAGGGCTTTGCCGAGGCCGGTGCCGCGGGCTTCGGGGCGGACGAACAGGTCTTCGAGGTAGATGCCGTGGACGCCGCGCCAGGTGGAGAAGCTGAGGAACCAGATGGCGCAGCCGACGATGCGGTCGTCGAGGAGGGCTACGTGAGCGAAGACGGCGGGGGATTCGCCGAATAACGCCGTCTCGAGCTGGTCGGTGGTGAGGTGGCATTCGGAGGGAGCTCGTTCATAGTCGGCCAGGGCGTAGACGAGCTCGACGATGGCAGGGACGTCTTCGAGGCGGGCGCGGCGAACGGTCATGGCCAACATCCTGCACCACAACCAGCGTGGGTACGTTCGCTAGACGGACAGGCCGCCGTCGACAGATAGCACGGTCCCGGTCACGTACGACGATCGGTCGCTGAGCAACCAGGCGGCGGCCTCGGCCACCTCGGCCGGCTGCGCCGCGCGCTGCAGCGGGACCTGCCCGACGATGAAGTCGATGGTCCCGGGCTGCGCCGTGTCCCAGTCCTGCAGCATCTCGGTCAGCGTCGCGCCCGGCGCGATCGCGTTGATCCGGATCCCTTCCGGACCGTACGTCTTCGCGGCCGACTCGGTCAGGCTGTTCCCGGCCCGCTTCATCGCGCCGTACCCCGGAAGTTGCGGGTTGGCCCCGAGGCTGCCAACGCTCGAGGTGTTCACGATGCTGCCGTGGCCCGCCCCGGCGCGGATCGCCGCGACCTCGGCGTTCATCGCGAGCCACAGTCCGCGGAAGTTCACGGCGTACTGCTGATCCATCGCGTCGATCGGCAGCTGGTCCATCGGCCCCGGCGGCTGGCCGGTGGCGCCGTTGTTGAACGCACCGTCCAATCGCCCGTACGTCGATACTGTCCGCTGCACGGCGGCGGTCACGGAATCCGGGTCACCCAGATCGCAGACGATGTACTCGCCGTCGATCTCCTTCGCGACGAGCGCCAACTGCTCCTCGGTCCGGGCGGCGAGCATCACCTTGGCGCCCTCCGCGGCGAACAGCCGGGCCGCGGCGGCGCCGATCCCGCGGCCGGCGCCGGTGACGAGAATGACTTTTCCTTCGAGCAATCTCTCCATGCAGCCCACCTTGCGCGGCAGCCGTCATCCTTAGCCAGGAACCATCAGTACCTGGTTAAGGGCGCAGGGCCGGGCACACTGGACGGTATGGACAAGGCGGAGCTGGCGGCGTTCCTGCGCAGCCGACGGGAACGCGTCACCCCGGCCGAGGCCGGATTGCCCGCCGGGCGACGACGCCGTACGCCGGGACTCCGGCGCGAGGAGGTCGCCCAGCTCGCGTACATCTCGACGGAGTACTACGCCCGCCTCGAGCAGTCCCGCGCACCGCATCCATCGGGCGAGGTACTCGCTGGGCTCGCGCGGGCGCTGCGGCTGTCCGATGCCGAACGCAACTACCTGTACCAGCTGGCCGGCGTACCGGTGACTCCGCCCGGACCGTCGCGGGTGGTGCGGCAGAGCATCCTCGACCTGATCGAACGACTGCCGACCACGGTGGCGATCGTATTGTCGGCGACGTACGAGGTGATCGCCTGGAACCCGCTCGCCGCAGCCCTGCTCGACGACTTCTCGAAGCTGTCCCGGTCCGACCGCAACCTGCTGCGCCGAACCTTCCTCGGCCCACACTCGGCGGACGGCAAGGTCTTCGGATCCTCCGGCGACCCCGCGTTTGCTCAGCACGCCACCAACTACCTCCGCGCGACCGCCGCGCGATATCCGGACGATCCGGAGGTGCAGGGCCTGATCGCCGATCTGCTGGCGGGCAGTCCACGATTCGCCGACTTCTGGCAGGCGCATAACGTCGCCACCGAACCAACCTTGTGCAAGACCTTCGACCATCCCCTGGTCGGCCCGGTCACCGTGAACTGCGATGTCCTCACGCTCGCCGACCGCGACCAGCAACTAGTCCTGTACACGGCGGCCCCGGGCTCCCCGTCGGAGGACGCGTTGCGGTTGCTCTCAGTGATCGGGACGCAGGAACTCAGCCCCACGGCCGATTCATGAGCAGGACTGGTCAATCTCTTCGGATATTCCTGTTGGAGTTAAGGGTTCGGGTGCGGGAACTTGGAAGGTATGACGAACCCCACCCGCACGATCGGTGATGTCCAGGTCAGCCCGATCGGGCTCGGCGGAATGCCGATGTCGATCGAGGGCCGCCCCGACGAGGCCCGGTCGATCGCGACCATCCACGCCGCGCTCGACGCCGGTATCACGCTGATCGACACCGCCGACGCGTACCACCTGACCGCGACCGACGTCGGTCACAACGAAACCCTGATCGCCAAGGCGCTCTCGTCGTACGGCGGTGACACGTCGAACGTCCTGGTCGCCACCAAGGGTGGTCACCTCCGCCCCGGCGACGGCAGCTGGACCCTCAATGGTTCACCGGCATACCTTAAGCAGGCGGTCGAGGCGTCGATCAAGCGGCTCGGAGTCGAGGCGATCGGCCTGTACCAGTTCCACCGGCCGGACCCGCAGACGCCGTACGAGGAATCTGTCGGCGCCATCCGCGACCTGCTCGACGCCGGCAAGATCCGCCAGGCCGGGATCTCGAACGCCAACCCTGAGCAGATCCGCCAGGCCAACGAGATTATCGGCGGCCGGCTCGTCTCGGTGCAGAACCAGTTCTCGCCGAAGTTCCGCTCGAGTGAGCCGGAGCTCGACCTCTGCGACGAACTCGGGATCGCGTTCCTGCCTTGGTCTCCGCTCGGCGGCATCTCCAACGCCGGCGAACTCGGCGAGAAGCACCCGGCCTTCCACACCCTCGCCGCCGAGCTCGGCGTCAGCCCGCAGAAGCTGACGCTGGCCTGGATGCTGGCCAAGTCCCCGGTCGTGATCCCGATCCCCGGATCGAGCCGCCCGGAGACCATCCGCGACTCCTACTCCGCGATCGAGCTCACCCTCACCCCCGAACAGGTCGCCACTCTCGACGCCTCCTGACCCGGGCGGATTTCGCCGCGGTTGCAACAAAGTGCAACTTGGACACAGATCCCCGGGAACCCGCGCCCGTCACCCACCGCTACCACTAGTCTCGGGACGGTCGACTCTCGGGAGGAACAAGTGGGGATCTGTGTCCGCTGCGGAAATCAGCGAGATCCAGCCAGCCAGAGCTGTCCGCACTGCGGGGCCGGGTCTGCGCCACCTGTCCAGGCGGCGCCGGTAGCGGCTCCATTCGTGGAGACTCCTGGTCCGCCGACCAGTTCACCGGCGTCGTGGCCACCGCCTGTTCCGACGTCGCAGGTGCCCGGTCCGGCGCCGCGCAAGTCGGCCGGCGCGAAGATCCGGCAGCTCTTCACGCGGCCGCCCGGATATCAGAATGTCTTTGTCTGGTTGGTGACCGGGATGCTGCGCAATCCGCGCGGCCTGATCGCCGCGCTGCTCACCACCTGGTTCAACCTGCCGGCGGCCATCATGCTCGGCGGCGTCGGGATGGTTGCCGGAGGCATCGCCGGGTACGTCGGCGGCGCGCTCGGCGGCCATAACCAGGCAGACTCGCTGGCCAACAACATCCCGCTCCTGAACGGCCTGCTCGGTAGCGCGCTGCTGCAGGGCGGGGGCATCCTCGGCATGCTGGCGGGCATCGCGGCCGGTGCCATCGGCGGTTTCCTGCTGGGCCTGTTGCTGCCGTGGATCTTCGTCGCCGCGGCCAGCCCGATCGAGGGTGTCGGCCGCTTCTTCGGCCAGCTCGTGGTCGCCGCGCTGTGCGGTTTCCTCTACACGATGTACAGCATCGCCGCCGAGGGCTGGCTGTTCCGGATCCGCGAGGGCGCCCGGCAACCGAGCCGCCGGGAGCGTGAGCTGATCGAACCGATCCTGCAGGACTGCGCTCGCAAGATGGGACTCGCCTCGGTACCACTACTCCTGATGTCCGACGACCGGTTCCCGAACGCCGCCGCGGGCGCCCGCCACATCATCGTGCACCGGGGTTTCCTCGATACCTTCGAGTACGAGCGAGAGCCCTTGGCCGGCGTGCTCTGCCACGAGCTGACGCACTGGCGCAACGCGGACGCCATCTCGAGCATGTTCATCCGTGGTGTGGCGCTTCCGCTCTACCTGTCCTACACAGCCTGCTCCTGGTTGCTGCGGATGACCCGCGGCACCATCGCGTTCATCGTCCTGTTCATCACCTGGCCGATCGTGGTCAGCATCCGCTACGTGCTGATGCCGCTCCAAGCCGCCGGCTGGCGCGCTGCGGAGTACCGGGCCGACCAGGGCGCAGTGTTCGCCGGCCACCGCGAAGGTATCCGCCAGGTCATGATCAAGATGCAGACCTCCTTCGACGGCGCCAGCACCGGATGGGACCTGGCCCTCCTGGGCACTCACCCGCCGAACGAGCTGCGGCTCGAGCGGCTCGAGGCGCCCGGCGTCGACTACCCGCTACCCGACGCCGGCGGCCCGGCCGCGCCGACGCCGGTCATCATCACCGGGTCGCTGGCGAGGGACTGATGAACGCTTCCTGGCCGCAGATCCCGCCGTTCGGGCTCGAACCCCGCCGCCAGGTGTTCCTCGGCTGGGACGCCCGCGGCGGTTACAAGCGGTGCTGGAGTGCCCCCGAGGACTCGGTCGGCATCGTCGGCCCGCCGCGCTACGGCAAGACCTCCGGCCTGATCATCCCGTCGGTGATGTGGTGGGAAGGTCCAGTCGTCTGTACGTCGACCCGTGGCGACATCCTCGGGTTCACCGGAAACCGCCGGCGGGCGCTGGCAGCGCCGTACGGGGGAACTGTCCGGGTGTATGACCCGTTCGGGAGCGAATTCCCCGAGCTGTCGATGCGGTGGTCGCCGCTGGCCGACTGCGAGAATCCGTCGGTCTGCTATCGCCGGGTCGCGGCGATGACAGCCGTTGCAGGACAAGGGGTTTCGGACGGTGACCACTGGCGAGGTGGCGCCGCGGCGATCCTGCGCGCGTACTTCCATGCTGCTGCGTTGGAGGGGCTGCCGATCTCCGTCGTACGGCGATGGCTCACGGCGCAGGAGACGCGTGACCCAACGGCGATCCTGCGGTTGTCGTCGAGCCCAGGAGCCATGTGGGCCGATGATCTGGACGCGGTCAAGCTGCTCGGCGATCGTGAACGCGGCAGCTTCTATTCCGTTGCCCGCAACACGTTGGAGGCGACCTCCGAACCGACCGTGCTCGCCTCGTGCTCGCAGAACGACCTGGACATCGACGAGTTCCTGGAGAGCAGGTCGTCGCTGTTCATCATCGGTCCGTCACACCAGCAGCAGGCGATCGCGCCGCTGATGGCCGGCCTCGTCGACAGCATCGCGCAGCGCGCTTCGGAGTTGGCGGCCGCCCGCGGTGGTCGACTGGATCCGCCGCTGCTGCTCGCCCTCGACGAGATCGCCAACATCGCACCTCTGCAGAGTCTCCCGTCACTGGTCAGCGAAGGCGGCGGCCGCGGCATCATCACGCTCTGGGCCACGCAATCCCTTGCCCAGTTGAGGAATCGGTACGGCGTCGAGCAACAAGCCGCCATCCTCGCCGCGACGACCGCCAAACTGATCTTCGGCGGCATGTCCAACGGCGAGGACCTGCACAACATCTCCTCCTGGGCCGGCGAACAACTCCAGTCCAACACCAGCACCCAGCTAGCCCCCCAAGCCGGCCCATCCATGACCGGCTTCGGCACCGGCCCCACCGGCGTCAGCGGCAACACCAACACCCAGGGCACCACGGTAGGCACCATCTACCGCCCGGCCCTCCCCATCAACGCCATCCAGATGCTCCCCCCGTTCCACGCCTGGCTCTTCTGGCGCAGCGACCCACCCTTCCAAGTCGAATCCCGCCCCGCCGGCGCCATCCCCGAGTTCGCAAACCTCAAAGGCTTCACCCATGACCACTGATGCTTACGAATACCTCGTCAGGGTCTTCGAGCCGGCGGGTGAGTCCGTGGACCACCCCAGCGGTCTGTGGCGTCATCGAGGTGACGATTTCGAATATCTGTCGATGGTCGACTGGAGCTGGCATCCGCGCGGTGAGGTTCCGCTGCCGCACCCGGATCTGCGGGTAGCGATCTCTGCTGAGCAGGCACACACGCTACTCGAAGATCGCCAACGGTTCGTAAGGTACTGGGCCGAGCATCTGAGCCCGGAGAACGGCGACCTCGTCGAAGACCGTCTGGTGTATCGGCAGCTCCGGAGTCCCGAGCGCCTCGTCGAGGAAGGCTTCGGCCGCGACAACGCCTGGGTCTCGACGCGAACCATCCGGGACTTCCAGGTCGGCGGCCCGCACGACGTACCGGATCTGCACCCCATCGACGCCACAACTGCCGAGCAGCTGATCCAGGAGACCCGCGGAGTCTCGGGAGCCACCAACCTGCTCGATGAGTTCACCCAGCTGAAGGGATCCACCTCATGACCACCGACGACTACGAGTACCTCGCCCGGGTTTCCAAGGCACGTAAGGAGTCGGTGGATCGTCCGAGCGGTCTGTGGCGCCGCCGCGGCGACGAGCTTGAGTACTTGTCGCTGGTCGACTGGGCCTGGCATCCGCGCGGTGACGCAAACGTTCCGCACCCCGATCTTCTCGTGCCGGTCTCTGCCGAGCAGGTGGCAACGCTGCTTGCAGACCACGAACGATTCGCACGGTACTGGGTCCAGTACCTGAGTGTGGCGAAGGGCGATCTCGCCGAGGAGACGCGGGTGTATCGGCAGCTTCCGGATCCCGGCGGTGTCGTGGACGAGGTCTTTGGTCGCGACAACGAGTGGATTTCGACCAGGACCATCAGGGACTTCCAGGCAGCCGGACCGCACGACGTTCCCGACCTGCAACCGATCGACACCGCGACAGCGGACCGCCTGATCGAGGAGACCCGCGGAATCTCGGGAGCCACTGAGCTGTGAGTCCAGGACCCTGGCGAGGTAAGGGCCACGAGCAGCACCTCGAGCTCGATGAGGAGGAGAACGACGCAGCCGAGCTGGCCCACCGGCGCGCTACCCGTCGGCAGAAGCAGCTCGACGACGCGCTGGAGCGGACCAGACGCACCACCGCGCGCTATCACAGCAACCTCGTGGGCCTCGAGTATTCGCTGAAGTCCCTCGAGTCCTTTCGGAGCAAGGTTGCCCGTCGCGACGCCGACGTCACGGGGTACGAGTCTGCCAACTCCACCAATGACCTCAATCGATACACGGTGTCGTTTCCGCGCGAGCAGTACACCGATGGTGTGCTCGCGTCATACCAGGATCTGAGGGACCAAGGGTTCGTCAAGATCAAGGAACGCAACAGCTGGGAAAACCCGGACTATCGCGGCGTCAACACGACCTGGGCTGTCGTCAACGAGGCCGGGAAAGCACAGCACAAGTTCGAGGTGCAGTTCCACACCCCAGAAGGCTTTGAGGTCAAGGACAAGGACAACCACCTGCTCTACGAACTGGGTCGTGTCTCAGGCGACCTGGAACGCCTAGCAGCCATCCGTCACTTGCAGGCCGAGCGCTACGGCGACATGGAAGCACCTCCGGGACACGAGCGAATCTGTCCGCCGGCGACCGTCGAACCGATGGACCCCCCGAGCCAGGAAGCAATCGACCGGGTGCTCGCCGAGGAGGAAGAACTCCGGCAGCAGAAGGCCGCTGAGGCACGGGAGAAGGCCGAGCAAGCAGCCGAGCAGGAGCGCCAGAAGGAACGTGAGGAGGAGCGCGAAGAAGAAGAGCGCGACCGTGAGCGGGAGGAAGAACGCGAGCGCGAGCAGGATCGTGATCGAGAAGGTGGCGAAGCCGAGAAGCCGGATCGTCGGCCTCGAGTTGCCGACGCCGAGGAGCGTGGGGACGAGGTTGATCAGTCGGAGCTGACCGAAGACGAGGCTGATACGGAGACCGTCGTACTCGACGAGACCGAACAGCAGCAGGAGTCGGACACCGAGACAGAGCAGCAGGCCGAGGCGGATGCTCAGCGCGACGCCGATGAACAGGCCGACGCCGACCAGCAGGCGGAATCAGACGCTGACGCGGATGCCGACGCTGACGCTGACGCGGATGCCGACGCTGACGCGGATGCCGATGCTGAGGCTGAGGCGGATGCTCAGCAAGAGGTTGATCAGCAGGTCGAGGAGGACGCGCAGGCCAAGGCTGAGGAGGATGCTCAGCGCGAGTCCGACGAGCAGGCGGACCAGGAGTCCGAGCAGGAGAACGAACACTCCGAGACCGAAGCTCAGGCCGAGTCGGAGACGGAACAGCAGGAAGAGGCCGACACCGAGGCGGACGCTCAAGCCGACGCGGATGCGCAGGCCGAGGCCGATCAGCAGGCTGAGACGCAGGCCGACGAAGCTCAAGCCGACCAGGACTCCGAGCAACAGAACGAACACGCCGAGACCGAAACTCAGGCCGAATCGGAAGCGGAACAGCAAGAGGAGTCCGAGCAGGAGACCGGTCACGAAGGTGATGCCGACGCGGAGGCGGACGCCGACGACGTGCCTGCGCCGGAGCCCCAGGCTGACGCGGAAGCTGACGGTGAGGCTGACGCGGAGGCTGAGGCTCAGAGCGAGTCTGAGGTTGGTGCTGATGCCGAGGCAGAGGCCGAAACTCAAGCCGGTACTGAGACCGAGACCGAATCTGAGGTCGGTACTGAGACCGAAGCCGAGGCAGAAACTCAGGCCGGCACCGAGACCGAAACCGAGTCCGAAGTCGGCACTGAGACCGAGGCTGAGGCAGAGACAGGTGCTGAGGCCGAGGCCGAGACCGAGGCTGAGACCGAGGCCGAGGCCGAGGCCGGTACTGAGGCTGAGGGTGGGGCCGGGGGTGGGTATGAGGACTCGGATGATGCTCGGGTGGCGGCTTCGATGGAGAGTTCTGGTGGGGAGTACGAGGGTGGGGACGACGACTACTCGTCCGACAACTCGGCTGGTGACGATATGGGTAGGGAGTGACGATGCCTAAGCCACCATGGGTTTGGGACGAGAAGGAGCCGCACGAGCGGGAGGGCAACTGGGACAAGCTGGCTGCTTGGGTGGCCTGGCTTGAGGAGGCTTATGCGCCGTGGGTGCTGCTGCCGCCTTGCTGGCCGGTGCATGAGGGGCTGCGGACCGAGTTGACGATGTACTGGTACTGGCACAAGTGGGTGATGTCGGCGGCGGTGAATCCGATCGACGGGGTGCGGTGGCACCACGAGATCCGGCGGTCGGCGACTGCTTGGCGGGAGTTGGCGACGTGCCGGCACGAGCCGCCGGTGGCGCATCACGGGCAGATCATGGCCGCCCGGTTGGTCAAGCGCGACGAGTACCTTGCCCAAGCACGTCGTACAGAGGAGGCATGATGGTGCAGACACAGCCGGTCAGTCCGTTCGTCGAGCCGTGGCGGCCGTCGCAGCGGGCGAAGACGCTGATCGCGGTGGTGACGGCGGGAGTTGTGGTGCTGAGTGCCGCGACGTATGTGGTGCAACAGGTCTGGCTGACGCCGCAGGCCGCAGTCGAGGGGTACTTCGCTGCGCTGGCCGACCACGATGTCGCGAAGGCCGCGTCGTACCTCAAGGACAGCCCTACGTCGACCAGCGACATCGTCGCCTCCGACCAGTACGCCCCGCCCGCGAAACTGAAGGTCGGCACGATCGAGGACGACAAGGCGAACGTCAGTTTCCTTGTCGGCAACAAGCAGGTGAGTGGCGCGATTCCTCTGCACCGCAAGGAAGAACTCACCCTCGGCCTGTTCCGCGGCTGGGGCATCGATGGTGACCTGCCGTCGATCCAGATCAGTACGGCGGCCCCGGTCGACGTACAGATCAATGGGAAGCCGCTGCCGGAGGACGCGAAGGAATCGCGCAGCCTGCAGGTGTTTCCCGGCCAGTACGTCGTCAGTGTCGTGGACAATCAGTTGCTCGAGAGTGAGCCGGTGACGATCGACGCGGGCTTCGGCGAGAACGAGGCGGCCTTGAATCCGAAGGTCAAGGCGTCCGCCCAGTCCGCGGCGGAGGCCCAGGTCAAGGAGTACATCCAGGGCTGTGTGACCAAGAATGTGGAGTCCTGCCCGTTCACCTCCTCGGTCACCAAGCCGGTCTGGCGAATCGACAGCTACCCGAAGATCGAGCTGCACCTCAGCGACGACGGTGCGGTCACCGTCGAGACCAGCACCACCGGGAAGGCGACTGTCACCGGCACCGGGTACGGCGGCTATCCGGCCAACGAGAGCTCGAACTTCACGGTGTCCGGACGGCTCGTTGTCGACCAGGGCAAGCTGAAGTTCCAGCCGGAGCAATGATGAGTCAGACGACCTCGCGCAAGGTGGCTGTGATCGCGTTCACCGCGAATCTCGTGGTGTGCGGCCTGATCGGCACCAGCCTGCTTCTGGTGCGCTCCCCGAGCGACCCGGCGAACGCCGTACCGAAACCGACCACCAGCAACACCCCGACGTCCTCCACTCCGACAGAGAGCGAGAGCGCAACCCCGCCGAGCGAGCCGACCGCCCCGGTGAGCACGCCGACGCCGACACCGTCCGTTGACTACAAGGACGTGGACGGCCCGGGCGGTGTCATCACCAAGATCCCGAGCGGGTGGACGGCGAAGGTGCGCGCCGGCAAGTCCGACGCCCAGGCGTCCGATCCGGCGCGGCCGACAAGCTTCCTGCGGTACGGCGGTTCGCAGGCGGTCGCTCAGCCGCTGATCGAGGTGATGCGGAACGCGGAGGGGAACTTCATCAAGCAGCACCCCGGCTACAAGCTGATCACCCTGCAGTCGGAGACGTGGCGTGACCACGAGGCGGTCACCTGGAACTTCGAGTTCGACACCCCCGACGGCCGCAAGCACGTCGAGTCTGTGTACTGGCGTGCGCGTCAGAACGACTACGTGCTCTACGCATCCGCGCTGGTACCGGACTGGCCGGCTCTGCAGAAGATTTACACGACCGCCTACGACGCGGCCCAGCCGTGACGGCGCCCGATCAGGCAGGACTGGACCAGTGACTCTGCATCCCGACGAAGATCCCGCGGCCGCGGTCGAGCGGCTGCATCAGGAGCTGCTCGCGCAGCCCGACAACAACGAGCTGCGCGTGCAGATGGCCTGGGCGATCAGGCGGATGACCGAGGCGTCACTCGCGATCACCGTCTACGAGGTGCGGCTGATCGCGAGTGAACAGCAGCGCGCGATGTGCCGGGAGGCGGCCACGCGCATCCTCGAGCTGGCGCCCTGGGACGACGAGCTCCGCACCTTCGCGAACGGTCTCGCGGCCGAGGTCGAGAGTGGCGGGCAGTGGGTCTGGCAGAACAAGCCGATGGCGATCGCGCTGGCTGTCTGCGCGGTAGTCGTCGGGCTCGGACTGGTCGTGACCGGCGGCCTCACCGGCGACGTCGCCATCATCGTCGTCGCCGGTGTACTCAGCAGCGCGGCCCTGGCCGGCATCGTGCTCGGCTTCCGCCGTCAGAACTGGCAGATCGCCGCCCGCGCCGCCGCGCCCGTCATTCAGTACGCCGGCATCTAACAGTCGCCGCGTTGAGCGGCGTACAGCGGGCGCCGTCCCCAGCCGTCGCTGCCGCGGAACGGCCATCTGGGGAGGATCCGCCCCCCGAATCGGTCCTGGATCCTCCCCAAAGCGGTTTGGGGAGGGCTGAGGCGCGGACCGGAACACGGGTCGATCGCGCTAATTGGCGAGTTTTAGGGACTCGGTGACGAAAATCCACCACTTAGCGAGGGTCAGCCGGGCGCGGCGGTACCCCCGGCACCCCCAGCACCCCCAGCACCCCCAGCACCCCCAGCACCCCCGAGCCTCGGCCATCTGATGGGTTAACCCATGAGGTTGTGGGTTCTGGACTCGCATGCGGGTGCAGAACCCACAAGCGGATGGGTGAACCCATCAGATACGCAGGGGGGCGAGGGTCAGCCGGGCGCGGCAGGGCCGCACGCGACCTCATCCGCCTCAACCCCCCACAACGAGTCACCTTTCAGGCCTCGCCACTACCGGCCGCAACCACAGCCCGGAAACTCAGACAACGGCGACCGTGGTCGCCGACCGAACCATCCCCCTCAGCCACGCGCCGGACGCCAGCCACCCGCCACTGTCAATCGGCCGCAGCGGCGAGCAACCACAAACCCACGTTCCGGCCGCATTCGGAGCGGCGAGCAACCACCCCGCCGTACGAAACCGGCCGCATTCGGAGCGGCGAGCAACCACCCCGCCGTACGAAACTGGCCGCATCGCAGCGATCAGACGCGGAGACGGTCGACCCACTCCTCAGCCGCCTTCTCGATCTGCACCAGAACCTCGTCGAACCCGGACTGACGAGAGGTCGCCGGTTCCGGAATTGTGGGGGCCGGACTGGCGTTACGGCGGACAAGATAGTTTAATAGTGAACTACACCAGTCGAAGGAGGACCCGATGCAGTTCGGGGTGTTCAGCGTCAGTGACGTGACCGAGGATCCGACCACCGGTCAGACGGTGAGCGAGGGCGAGCGGATCAAGTCGATGGTGGCGATCGCGCTGAAGGCCGAAGAGGTCGGGCTGGACGTGTTCGCGACCGGGGAGCACCACAACCCGCCGTTCGTGGCGTCGTCGCCGACGACCATGCTCGGATTCATCGCGGCGCAGACGTCGAAGCTGATCCTGTCGACCTCGACGACGCTGATCACGACCAACGACCCGGTGAAGATCGCCGAGGACTACGCGATGCTGCAGCACCTCGCCGGCGGCCGCGTGGACCTGATGATGGGCCGCGGCAACACCGGCCCGGTCTACCCGTGGTTCGGTCAGGACATCCGCAACGGCATCGCGCTCGCGGTCGAGAACTACGCACTCCTCCGCCGCCTCTGGCGCGAGGACGTGGTCGACTGGGAAGGCAAGTTCCGGACGCCGCTGCAGGGGTTCACCTCGACGCCGCGGCCGCTGGACGACGTACCGCCGTTCGTGTGGCACGGTTCGATCCGCTCACCGGAGATCGCGGAGCAGGCGGCGTACTACGGCGACGGGTTCTTCCACAACAACATCTTCTGGCCGGTCTCGCACACCAAGCAGATGATCGATCTGTACCGACGGCGGTTCGAGCACTACGGACACGGCGCGGCGGATCAGGCGATCGTCGGACTCGGCGGTCAGATCTTCATGCGCAAGAACTCACAGGACGCCGTACGGGAGTTCCGTCCGTACTTCGACAACGCGCCGGTGTATGGACACGGGCCGTCGCTGGAGGACTTCACACGTGAAACGCCTTTGACGGTTGGGAGTCCGCAGGAGGTCATCGAGCGCACGCTGTCGTTCCGTGAGCACTTCGGTGATTACCAGCGGCAACTGTTCCTGATGGACCACGCCGGACTGCCGTTGAAGACCGTGCTGGAGCAGCTGGACATCCTCGGCGAAGAGGTCGTTCCCGTGCTGCGCAAGGAGTTTGCGGCCCTGAAGCCGGCCCACGTGCCGGATGCACCGACCCACGAGTCACTCAAAACCGCGGCCGAGCGGGCCCGCGACCTGGAGACGCTATGACCGAGCGCGTGATCGCCGTCGTGACGGCCGGGCTGACGACACCGTCGTCCTCCCGGCTGCTCGCCGACCAACTGGCGGCCGCCGTACGCGATGAGCTGTCGGCTCGTGGGCAGACCTCGCGGACCGAGACGATCGAGGTCCGCGACTACGCCCACGATCTGACCAACAACCTGCTCACCGGCTTCCCGTCGGCCGAGCTGGAGAAGGTTCTCAGCACCGTCACCACGGCCGATGCCCTGATCGTGGTCTCGCCGACCTTCTCCGCGTCGTACAGCGGACTGTTCAAGATGTTCTTCGACGTCCTCGACGACCAGGCCCTGGCCGGCAAGCCGGTGTTGCTCGGCGCGACCGGCGGCACCGAGCGCCACTCCCTGGTCCTCGACTACGCCCTCCGCCCCCTCTTCGCCTACCTCAAGGCCCTGCCCGTCGCCACCGGCGTCTACGCCGCCTCCACCGACTGGGGCCCGAACGCCGCCAAGCTCCGCCCCCGCATCACCCAAGCCGCCACCGAACTGGTCAGCACCCTCCACCACGAAACCCCGGTGAAGCCCGACCCCTACGCCAACCCGACCCCCTTCGAGGACCTGCTGAATAGCTGATACTTGGAGGATGAGGCGATGGGCAGCGTTGTGCTTCGTGTTCAGCGCTATTGCGCTTGGAGCCTGGTGGTTGACGCGCGACATCGATCACCAGCTGGACGGGGCGCCGACGACAACCGCGACGGTCGTGGACGTCACGAACCCGGTCAAAGGCGCGCCCTACCTTGAGCTGGACCTCACCCTGCCGGACGGACGGGTGGTCCGGGCGAACACCGACGAGTTCCTCGATGCGCCAAACAAAGGCGCGCAATTGCAGGTCCAGTACGCCGCAGACGGTAAGGACCTACTCGTCCGCGAGGTCGGCGCGGGCTCGGATCGCCCCGGTCTGGGCAGCCTGATCGCGGCCGGTGCGTCAGCCCTGATCGGCCTGGTGCTGCTGATTCTCCGAACGCGAGGCGATCAGCAGAGCGATGCCGTCAAGAATCCGATCCAGCCCGAACGTTAGGGCGTGGGTCGGGTCGAGGGTGGACTGGAAGTGTTCGCCTACTGAGCTGCCGACGCGGCCGGCGGTGGGGAAGGCGACGGTGGAACCGGCCATGACATGGGTGAGGGTCGGCGCGATCTGACGCCACCACTCCTCGTCGCTCAGGCCCGAGTCGCGTTGGGTGCGGACCTGCTCGGCGCCCGCGCGCGCCGTACCGGTGACGTGGGTAAGCACCAGCGTGAGCGCTGAGTCCATCTCGACGTCGGTGAGACCGAGGCCGTCGAGGGGGCGGAGCTCGGCTTCGTATTTCAACGTGATGTTTGGTCCCAATGCCGTCCGCATCGTGGGGACCTCATGGATCCACGGATGCCGGACCAGTACGTCGAAGTTGCGGTGCGCGATGAATTCCAGCGCGGCCCGCCAATCCGGCTGACGAGCGGGTTCGTCGGCGTCGGCGTACAGGTCGCCGTACACGTGGTCGAACATCAGGTCCGTGAGCTCGGCCTTGCCCGGGACATGGGTGTAGAGCGTCATCGTGCCGGCCTTCAGCCGCTCGGCGATCACTCGCATCGAGACCGCCTCGAGGCCCTCGGTGTCAGCCACCGAGATCGCGGCGTCGACGATCGCCTGCACGGTCAGCCCCGACCGGCCGGGCTTGGTGTGACTGCCCCAGAGCAGCGCCAGACTGCGCGCCGGATCGGCCGCCGCCACCTTTTTTCCAGCCACCGGAACAAACTCCCACCGCTCGTCGTTGTCCCGATGGTACCTGAGTCGTACAGTGTACGGTACAGTCTACGACTCAACCCTGACAGAGAGGTGGAGAGTGACGAGGCAACAGGTGATCGAGGCCGCCGACGTACGGAAGAACTACCGCGGCGGCACCGAGGGGGCAGGCCTGAACGGCTTCGATCTCGAAGTCACCGCCGGAACCGTGACGGGCCTGCTCGGCCCCAACGGCGCCGGCAAGACAACAGCGGTGCGGATCCTGTCCACACTGCTTCAGCTGGACTCCGGTACGGCGTCCGTCGCCGGGTACGACGTGAGTCGCCAAGGAGCCGAGGTACGGCGGCGGATCGGGCTCGTCGGGCAGTACGCGGCGATCGACGAGGTGCTGACCGGCCGGCAGAACCTCACCATGTTCGGCCGGCTCAACCATCTCGGCCACGCAAAGTCGGTACGGCGTGCCGATGAGCTGCTCGAGCAATTCAGCCTGACCGCCGCGGCCGGTCAGGCCGTGAGCAAGTACTCCGGTGGCATGCGCCGCCGGCTCGACCTCGCCGCCAGCCTGATCGTGGCGCCGACCGTCCTGTTCGTAGACGAACCCACCACCGGGCTCGACCCCGGCGGCCGCCGAGAGGTCTGGACGGCCATCCGGCAACTCGTCGACAACGGCACGACCGTGCTGCTCACCACGCAGTACCTGGAGGAGGCGGACCAACTGGCGAACCGGATCTCGATGCTCAAGGACGGCAAGGTCGTCGCGGAGGGAACGCCGGATGCGTTGAAGGCCCAGCTCGGCTCGGACTGGCTGGACCTGGTCCTCGTCGATCCGGCCGAGGTCGAGCAGGTACGGCGGCTGGCCGAGCCGCTCGCGGACGGCGACATCCGCGTCGAGGGCAGCCGGATCAGCGTTCCGGTCAAGGACCGCACCCGGGCCTTGACGCTGATCGCCAATTCGTTGCATGAGGCAAGAATCGAACCGGAGGACATCACGTTACGCAGACCGACGCTGGACGAAGTGTTCCTGCACCTGACCGGACCGGCCGCATGAGCGAGCGTAGCGAGCGAACAAAGAGCAGAGTGGGCATCCCGCTCATGACGGAGCCGAGCGCTAGCGAGGTGGAGGCATGAGTGGGCTCGGCTGGACCATCGCCGACGGGTGGACGATCACCCGCCGTACCCTCACGCACTGGCGGATGCAGCCCGAGCTGATCATCTTCTCCTGGTTCTTCCCGGTGCTGATGCTGCTGATGTTCGGCGGCCTGCTGGGCGGCGCGATGGAGTTCCCCGACGGCGAGTCGTACTACGAACTCCTGGTGCCGGGCATCTTCGCGCTGACCATGCTCTTCGGGCTCGAAGGCACCATGACCGCCGTCACCCAGGACAAGGAGAAGGGCGTGACGGACCGGTTCCGCTCGCTCCCGATGAGCTCCGCCGCGGTCGTCCTCGGTCGCTGCATGGCGGACATGCTCGACACGATCGTGGCGCTCGCCGTACTGGCTGTTGCCGGGTTCGCGCTCGGCTGGCGCTGGCACGACGGTGCGCTGTCCGCCGCGGCAGCTTTTGGACTACTGCTCCTCCTGCGATTCGCCTTGCTGTGGATCGGAATCTTCATCGGGCTGTCGGTGAAGAACGCCCAGAGCATCACCATCGTCCAGGTACTCGTCTGGCCGCTCGGTTTCCTGTCCAGCGCCTTCGTCGCGACCTCCACGATGCCGGCCTGGCTGGGCACGATCGCCCAGTGGAGCCCGCTGTCGGCCACCGCCACCGCATCCCGAACCCTCTTCGGCAACCCCGACCCATCGACCACCACGACCTGGATCGGCAGTCACTCGGTCCTGATGGCGGTCATCACTCCACTCCTCCTGACCGCCATCTTCCTGCCGCTCTCCGCCCACCGCTACCGCACTCTGTCCCGCTGAGCTGACCGGGGGCTCCGGCACACCGCCGGGGCCCCTACGGCATCAACTGACCGCCGTTGACCTCGACGATCTGGCCGGTCACGTACGACGCCATCCGCTCCGAGGCGAGGAACAGGATCGTGCCGACGCACTCATGCGGCGTACCGGTGCGGCCCATCGGGATCGTGGTGAGCATCGCCTTCATCTGCTCCTCGCCGGTATGGCGGTCGTGGAACGGCGTACTGATCACGCCCGGCGAGATCGCGTTGACGCGGATCCCGTCCGGCGCGAGCTCCTTGGCCAGGCCGCGGGTGAACGTGCTGACCGCGCCCTTGCTGGTCGCGTACACGACCGATCCGCCACCGCCGCCGTGCCGCCCGGCGATCGACGTGACGTTGACGATCGACCCGCCGCCCTGGGCCCGGAACACCGGCACGATCCGCCGGCTGAGCGCGAACACCGACGTCAGGTTCACGTCCAGGATCCGCTGGAACTCCTCATCCGGTACGTCGACGATCGGCGACCGCTTGACCAGATCACCGGCGTTGTTCACCAGTACGTCGATCCGCCCGTGCTTGGCCAGCACTTCGTCGACCAGCACCCCGGCCGCCGCCGGGTCGGCCAGATCCGCTTGGTGGAGCGACGCCGTACCGCCTGCTGTCTGAACCGCGCCCACGGTGTGCCGCGCGCCCTCCTCGTTGCGGTGGTAATGCACGGCGACCGTGGCCCCGGTCTCCGCGAACCCGACCGCGGCCGCCGCCCCGATCCCGCTGCTCGCGCCGGTCACCAGCACGATCTGGTCCCTGAAATCCAGATATCCCATACGCCTCATCCTGCCAAAGCCACGCCGCGTGGGGTTTCGTGCGCGCGGCCCGGCGGTAGATTCGTTGAATGGGATACGCGCTGGGGCGGCTCGAACTTCGGCGGTGGCGGACGGCTGACGCGCTGCGTCTGACGCAGGCCCATGCCGATCCCGAGATGGTCTACCAGGGCGGGATCGTGGACCGGGCCACCGCGCTCGACTGGATCGGCCGGGTCGCCGATCTGGACAACGGCCACGTGTACGCCGTCGCTGACGCCGACGATCACCCGATCGGCTGTGTCGGCGTGACCAACATCGACCGCCATCAGGTCGCATGGACGTGGTACTGGACCCTCGCCGAGGTCCGCGGCCAAGGCATCGCCCGGGACTCTCTGCGCGCGCTCGCCGACTGGGCCCACCACGACGCCGGCCTCTACCGGCTCGAGCTCGGCCACCGCCTCACCAACCCGGCCTCCTGCGGCGTCGCCGCCAGCGCCGGCTTCCTCCCCGAGGGCGTCGAACGGCACCGCCTCGCCTACGACGGCACCCGGTACGACGTCGAGCGGCACGCCCGTCTCGCGACCGACCCCCTCGTCCCGCCAACCCGGCCGGTCACGGTGACGGTCTAGAGCTCGGGTGACGGTTTAGAGCTCGGGTGACGGTTTAGAGCTCGGGTGACGGTTTAGAGCTCGTACGACCGCCAGCGCTCGTCGACGACGTACCCGAGGGCTGCGTTCGCCCCGAGGCTGCCGTCGTTGATCGCGGCGCCGCCCGTGCTGAACTGCGTGATGCCGATGTCGAGGAACGCGAGGATGGACGCGGCCTTCACCGCCTGCCCAACACCCCGACGCCGATACGACGCCAGCACCGACGTGAACCTGGTGTCGCCCGAGCCCTTGTGCGACCGGATCACCGTCGCGCCCACCAGCCGTGAACGGTCGAACGCCCCGAACACCCGGTGCTCGGGCCAGAGCGCGCGGGTCTTCTCGAGCTCACCGACGACCCGATGGGTGGCCGGCGTGACCGGGTAGTCGTTCTCGTTGAGCTTCTCGAGCGTGTGCAGCGCCTCGGCCGACTCGGCGCCGAGCTCACGCAAGGTCAGCCCGGAGGCGGTCGCCCGGCTGACCGCGGTCTCCAGCAGATCCCGATCGGGATTGGCGAGATGCGCGGCCCAGGACTCGCCCACGACCCGGTACCCGGCCGCCTCGAGCTCGGCGCAGCGCGGGTCGGTGTCCTGAACGATCTGAGTGTCGGGCACACGTTGATTGTCGAGTGCCCGACCCCAGACCTCAACCCGGTTTAACCCTCGAGTTTGCGGAGCAACGGCAGGACGTCCTCGGTGAACTGGGTCAGGAACCGCTCCTGGTCGTTCCCCGGGCCGTGCACGACGAAGTGGTTGAATCCCGCGTCGAGGTAGGGCTGGAGCTGCTTCACGACCTCTTCCGGGTCAGAGGCGACGATCCAGCGCTTCGCGACCTGCTCGATCGGCAGCTCGTCGGCCAGCCGCTCCATCTCGGTCGCGCTCGTCACGCTGTGCTTCTGCTCCGGCGTCAGCGACAGCGGCGCCCAGAACCGCGTGTTCTCCAGCGCCTGCGCCGGGTCGCGGTCGTAGGAGACCTTCACCTCGAGCATCCGGTCGATGTCCTCGAACTTCTTGCCGGCCGCCTCGGCGCCTTCCTTGACGGCGGGGATCAGCTTCTCGGTGTAGAGCTCCATGCCCTTGCCCGAGGTCGCGATGAACCCGTCGCCCACGCGACCGGCGTACTTGGCGACCAGCGGTCCGCCCGCGGCGACATAGATCTTCAGCGGCGTCTCGGGGCGGTCGTAGATGAAGGCGTCGACGGTCTTGTAGTACGGACCCTCGGAGCTGACGCCGTCCTTCGTCCACAGGTCGCGGATCAGCTGAACGGCCTCGCGCAGCCGCGCGTAGCGCTCCTTGAACTCGGGCCACTCGCGACCGGAGACGGCGATCTCGTTCAGCGCCTCGCCGGTACCGACACCGAGCATCACGCGGCCCGGATAGAGCTCGCCGAGCGTGGCGAACGCCTGCGCGATCACGGCCGGGTTGTACCGGAAGGTCGGCGTGAGCACCGACGTACCGAGCAGGACCCGGTTGGTCCGCTCACCGACCGCGGCCAGCCACGCGAGCGCGAACGGCGCGTGCCCACCCTCGTGCCGCCACGGCAGGAAGTGGTCCGACACCGTCACACTGTCGAGCCCCAGCTCCTCGGCCCGCACGGAGTACTCCACGAGATCCCGTGGCCCGAACTGCTCCGCCGACGCCTTGTACCCGACGCGAATGCTCACCCTGCGCTCCCAATCCTCGTCACCTTGTACCGACACCAACGACTTCCGGATGCGACTTTATGCCTAAGCACAGGACGTATACCTGTACGGGCACCGCCCGCGCCGCCTCGGCAGCGCCCGCCGAGCGGGGCATCAGACGTATATGTCCTGTTCTTCGGCGTGTGGATTGACGACGACCCCGGCGCCGGGGAAGGATTGGGCCTGGCGCGGCTCGCGCCTCACCTCCGTTGACCGGCTCCGGCCCGGTCTCGTCGCAGGGGGCAAAGGGACTTCTGGTCTCGGGCCGCTCGTCCTGGTCAACTGCTGCGGACGGGATCGCCGGAGGATCATGTCTGCGCATGCGGAAGGCCAGATGACAGCGCACAGGAATCTCAAGCGGCGGGTTCGCGCCCGCGCCGCCAAGACGGGCGAGTCCTACACGTCTGCCCTCCGGCACTTCCGTCCGACTCCATCAGGAGAAGACATGCCGGAATCAACCCTACGAATCGCCGTCGCCCAGTCGACGGTGCACCGAGACCCGACGGATGCCTCGCTGCTGCGGTCCAGCGGCGCCGAGGTCCGCTCGCTACTGAAGCAGGCGGCCGCGGCCGGCGCCCGCCTGGTCCACTTCACCGAGGGCGCGCTCAGCTTCCCCAGCAAGGTGATCATGTCCTCGCTCGGCCCCGACGAGATCGGCCCGTCCGACTGGACCAAGGCCGACTGGAAGGTCCTGCAGGAGGAGTTCGACAGCATCGTGAAGCTGTCCGGCGAGCTGGGAGTCTGGACGGTGCTCCCGAGCATCCACCAGCTCCCCGACGCGCGGCCGCACAACAGCATGTACGTCGTCTCCGACCAGGGGAAGGTCGTCGCCCGCTACGACGAGCGCACGATGTCGACGACGAAAATCACCTGGATGTACACCCCGGGCAAGGACCCGGTGACCTTCGACGTGGACGGCTTCCGGTTCGGGCTCGCACTCGGACTGGACGTGCTGTTCCCGGAGTTGTTCACCGAGTACGACCGGCTCGGCGTCGACGGCGTACTGGTCTCGTACTCGACCGCAGGCGTGACGCACCACGAGCACATCGCGGTTCAGGCGCGGGGCTGCGCGGTGAACAACACCTGCTGGATCAGCCTGGCAGTTCCGGCCAACCCGGAAGGTGGGCTCCAGTCCGGCCTGATCGATCCGCGCGGCGCCTGGGCGATCCACGCTCCGACGGACGGCTCTCCGGCGGTTGTCACGACCGACGTACGGCATGAGGACGTCACTCAGGTCGGGCGTACGTTCCGGCAGCGGACGCGGGAGCGCGTGAACGGCTAGCCCTCACACATCCGGGTGCTGGCGCGTTCCATGGGCATGAACAGGCACATGATCGTCAGCACCCGGCTTGGTGACCTCACGCTGGTCGCCTCCGACAACGCGTTGGCCGGTGTCTACTTCCCCCACCACTGGGTGAAGCCGATGCCGCTCGGCGAGCGGGTCGAATCCGACCCCGTGCTGTCCGAGGCGGCTCGCCAACTCAACGAGTACCTCGACGGCGACCGGATCACCTTCGACCTCCCCACCACTCTGACCGGCGACGCCTTCCAGCTTCGCGTTTGGTCCCGTCTCCAGGACATCCCGTTCGGCAACACCACGACGTACGGTGAGCTCGCGGCCGAGGTCGGCGGTCACGCGCAACTCGTCGGCAAGGCGGTCGGCCAGAACCCGCTGTCCATCGTCATCCCGTGCCACCGCGTCGTCGGCAAGAACGGCAAGCTGACCGGGTACGCGGGCGGGCTCAAGCGCAAGCAACTCCTCCTCGACCTCGAGGAGCCGGCTGAGGCGCGGCTCTTCTCATAAGCCTCACAGGCCGAGGCGGGCCGAGAGCGCCTCGGCGTCGAACGGCGACCGGACCTTCACGTCATTGTCGAAGTACACGTACACATCGCGGCGATGACGCGGAGGCCGGTCCGGCGAGGCCGTCTTACCGCCGGTCGGGGTCCGCCCCGCATGCCAGGTCTTGACCCGCGCAGCCCAATGGTCGAGGCCTTTGTCGTCGTACCCGCTCACGTAGAGCTCGTCGGCACCGTGCAGTCGTACGTAGACGAAGTCCGAGGTCACGTCGTCGAGCATCGGCCACTTGCCGGCCGTATCCGCACACACCAGCGCGATGTCGTGCTCGCGCAACAGGTCGATGAACTCGGAGTTCTCGAAGCTGTCGTGCCGAACCTCCAACGCATACCGCATCGGCTGATCGTGCTTCGCCTCCAGGACAACCCGGTCCTTCATCCGATCCTCGTGCTGCTTGGCGATCTCGGCCGCCGCCACGGTTGTCCGCGGCAACGATTCGAAGAACGCGGCCAGCCGCGGACCGTCGTACCGGAAGTTCCCCGGCAGCTGCCACAACACCGGCCCCAGCTTGTTGCCTAGCGCAAGCAATCCGGACGCGAAGAAGTTCGCCAGCGGCGCCTCCACCTCCGCGAGCCGCTTCATATGCGTGATAAATCGCGGCCCCTTCACCGCGAACACGAAGTCGCCCGGCGTCTCGTCGTACCAGCGCTGGTACGACGTCGGCCGTTGCAACGAGTAGAACGAACCGTTCAACTCGATCGAGTTCAACCGCCGCGACACGTACTCCAGCTCAGCCCGCTGCGGCAACCCCTCCGGGTAATACACCGAGCGCCACGGCGCATACCGCCACCCAGAAATCCCCACACGATAAGCCACGCCCCCGATTATCCGTCCCAACCCACCCCAATCGCGGAACCCGGGAAACGACCTGCCCCAGATCGACAGCCAGAACTCCCCAGCCACCCAGCCACCCCTCGGCGCACCCCGCCCCGCCCCAGCGCACCCGCCCTCCGCACCCCGCCCTCCGAGCACACCCCGCCCCTCCACCTCCCGCAATTTGAACGGATCTCCCCTCAACTCGCTGGTTCTCCCCTCAAAATTTGAGCAGAGAACCAGCACATTCACCGGATATCCCCTGAAATGCCCCGGCCCCACGGCGGATGGCGCCGGGTGGAAATCGCTGGGCGATGGAGCGCGCTTCTGGTTGTCTGTGGCGATGCAGGTCGATCGTGGAAGCTGGCCCGACGCGCGGACGCCGTGGGACGACTCGGAGTGGCGGCGCGAGGCGTTCAGCTGGCTGGAAGAGCGGCTTGCCGAGCTGGGGGTTCGGGAGAGCGGGCCGCGACGGGTGCGGTTGCGGGCGTGGTCGGTGATCGTGCGCGTCGAGGCGGCCGAACCCGTGTGGTTCAAGGCGAATCCGCCCGGCAGCGCCTTCGAGCCAGCGCTGACGCAAAGACTCGCGCAGCTGGTCCCAGAGCACGTGCTCACGCCGTACGCCGTCGATGTCGAGCGCGGGTGGTCCCTGCTCCCGCACGGTGGGCAGGTGCTGAAGGAGGTCGAGCGGGAACCGCATCACTGGGCTGACCTACTCAGCCAGTACGCCGACCTCCAGCGCGCGCTGGTCGACCACACCGGCGAGTTCGACCGGATCGGCGTACCGAATGCGCGGCCCGCCGTACTGCCGGACCTCTTCGACCAGCTCGGGGTTATCCACAGCCCAGTCATTCGACGCCGCCCCGACGGCACCGCCGAGTAAACTTAGTAAGGAAGAACAGGGCACGCACACATCGGCTCCCGCTACACGTTCTTCGACTGGGGCGATGCGGTCGTCTCGCATCCGTTCTGCAGCCTGACCGTCCCGCTCGAACGCGTCGCCGACCAGCTCGGCCCCGAGTTCGTCCCGCGGGTCCGCGACGCCTACCTCGAGCACTGGCCCGGCTCCGACCTGCGCCGTGCTGCCGACCTTGCCTGTCGGCTGGGGACGTTCGGGCGTGCGCTGTCGTGGCAGCGTCTGTTTCCCGGTAACGCCACCATCACCGCCGATGGCCTCGTCGAGGCCTTCGATCGCCTACGGTAATCACATGGCGTTGATCCCGAAGGGTGGCAAGGTCGAGTCGTTCCTGACCGTCGTGGTCGGGGGCGGGTCCGCGTTCGGCCTCGTCGTGCTCACCTCCCGATCCTGGAAGGCCTGCCACGTCGACGTCTCCGGACCGATGCCCAACGGCCTCACCCTGCTGTTCCTCGGGCTCCCGCTGGCGCTGATCGTCAACCTGGTGCTCTTCACGATCGCCTACCGGTACGCCGGCAAGACCCTGTTCATGGGACTCATCGCCGCCGCCATCGCGATCGCCATCGCCGACCTGGCCCTCTACTCCTGGCAGGGCACCCCAGCGACGTCCCCGGGCATCTGCCCGGGGAACGTGCCGCCCTGGTGGCCGGTCTGGATCCCGACCTGAGTCAGTGACTCAGAGCTTCGCGCCGATGAGCTGGTAGATGTCGTCGTGCGCACCGGGCAGGTCGTCGTGGCCGAAGTCCGGGTAGGCGCGGAGCTCCTTGGTCGAGGTGATCTTGTTGTACGCCGCGAACTGGGTGGACGGCGGACAGGTCTGGTCCTCGAGGCCGACGAACAGCGTGACCTCGGCGCGGATGCGGGAGGCGAGGTGCTGGACGTCGATGTAGCCGAGGGTGTTGAAGACCTCGTCCTGCCGGAGGTGACGTGGGTCGCGCTTCTTGAACCAGGTGACGATCTCGTCGTACGGGCCCTTGTCCAGGTTCAGGTCCCAGGTGCGCTGGTAGTCGCAGAGGAACGGGAACACGCTGGCGACGTACTTGATGCCCGGCGTCAGCGCGGCCGCGACCAGGCTGAGCCCGCCGCCCTGGCTCCAGCCGGTCGTCGCGATCCGGGTCTCGTCGACCTCGGGGAGCGCGCCGATGATGTCCGCGAGGCGGCGGGTGTCCAGGAAGACGTGCTTGTAGAGCAGGCCGTCGGGGCCGGCGTCCAGACCGTGCACGAGGTGGTTGTGCAGGTCGAAGTTGTTCGCCGTCTGCGAGACCGTCCGGAAGCCGACCTGCTCCCGGACGTCCAGCGCGGCCACGGTGAACCCGCGCGCGGCATACGCCAGCAGGTCGACCCACTTCGGCTGCTCGCCGCCGTACCCATGGAACACCAGTACGGCGGGGCCGGTCGGCTCGTTCGGGCGGATCACCTTGGCGTGCACGCGGTAACCACCGGTGCCGGTGAAGTACAGGTGCTGAGCCGTGGCCGTGGTCAGCGGGAAGTCGGTGGCGTCGGAGAACTCGACCTCCGGGTCCGTCCCGTCCAGCTCGAGCAGCGCCTTCTCCCAGAACTGGTCGAAGTCGGCCGGCCGCGGGTTCGTCCCCTGGTAGGTCAGCAGTTCGTCGTACGAGAACTCGAAGGACAGCACAGACGCTCCTCAGTCATCAGTCTGGTCGGGGGCGGTCCCGTCCCAGATGGTGTAGCCGTGTGCGGTGTTCAGCTTGTCGCGCAGCGTGGTCTCCAGCGCGGGCACCTGCTTGGGCGCCAGCCAGGCGAGCGGCAGCAGTACGGTGTCGTCCGGCCGCTTGGTTCGCAGCGCGAGCGCGGCGCCGTGCGTCGTCTCGACCCGACCGACCTCGGTGACGTCGGTCCAGACCGTCTTCACACCCCGTACGTCGATCGAGTCGTCCCGCAGCCGCAGTACGACGGGCGGCCGAGCCACGATCACCAGCCCGGCCAGCGCGACCAGGCCGCCCAGCACCAGCAACACCGCGACTGCGACCTGTGGTGCGCCGAAGGCCCACGCGATCGCAGCCACCCCGAGAAAGATCAGCCCCGCGGCCAGAACCCCGAGGAACCGTCCTGCCCGCATCCGGTACGTCGTCCGCATCGGGCCATGATCCCATCGGCCCTGGTGCGGTTTCGAAGCTGGGGTTCAGAACGGGTCGACCTTCGACGTGGACGCGTTGCCACCGATCACCGGCGACAGCGTGATCGTCCAGTCGTACTTGCCGTCGAACCGGTCGTCGTACTTGGAGAACGAACAGCCCTCGGTGAACTGCCGGCTGACGCCGTCCCAGGCGCTCCCCGACTTGAAGAACACGTAGTAGCTGCCGCGGATCCCGCGCAGGTTCGTCTTGGAGTCGTGGCGGACGTAGATCGACGCCTGCGGCTGCCGCGGCACGCTGGTCGCAACGACGACCACGACGTCCACGGAACCGTTGTTGGTGATCTGCAGTGATCCGCTGCCGCGGGACCCGGCCCGCTGGATGATCTGGCCGTTCGAGCCGCGACCGGTCATCTGTGGCGGCGGTGTGAGCGCCGGCGGCGTCATCCGGAGGCCGTAGTTGATGCCCTTGCCGAGGCTCCGGTTGACCTCCTTCGAGAGCTCGATGATCGACGTACGGATGCCAGTCTTGGCCTGGTACAGCCGGACGGCCGGCGCCTTCGGCAGGCCGCAGCCGGTCTTGGTCTCACCGGACGTCGCCAGATTCGCGGTGACCGACGCGGCGTACCGATCGAAGGCGATCAGCGCCTGCGAGTGGCCGGAGCTGGCCGAGGCCGGCGGCTCGAGGTCGCCGAGCGCTTGCCGCTGGTTGCGGATCGCGTCCTCGAGTTGTGCCCGCGCCTGGTCGAACGCGGCCAAGGTCGGAGCGTTCATCACCCGCTGCACCCCGCGCACCAGGTTTGTTTCGGAGTTCGCGATGGCCTTCTTGTAGCCCACCGGGCTCAGCGACGTCGTGGTCGGCATCGCGGACGGTGGTTCCGGCGTCGGGGTCGGAGTGGTTGGTTGATCGGTCGGGGTCGTGACCGTCGCCGGAGCCGGCGGTTTGTCGCTCTCCGGTTCGCTACTGCACCCCGCCACGACCAACGCCGTACCGACTGCTATCGCCATCATGCGCCGCATGTACTGCCCCCCAGCTCTTCGGTTCGAGCATCCTTCCCCGAAGTCGCTGGTTCAGTCCAGATTGTCCTGATGCTGTCAGTTCGTCCCGGTCTGGGTGGGGTCGTAGGCGCAGGCGTCGTTCAGGTCCTGGGCGGCGCCCGGGGTCGCGGTCGCCTTCACCGGCTTCTTCGTCGTCCCGGTGCTCGGCTTCTTCGTGGTCCCGCTCGACGGGGTCGAGGCGACCGGCTTGGTCTTCGGGGCGATCGCCTTCTCGACGATCTCCTGCATGGCCGAGTAGTCCGGGTTCTTGCCGGTCGGGAAGTTCTTGCTCTTGTCCAGGTCGACGTTCGCGACCTTCGCGGACTTGACCTTCAGACCGAGCTCGATGAACGCCGGCAGGATCTCCTGCGGGATGTCGGTCTTCAGCAGGTCCTTGCTGGCCGAGGCGATCTGCTGGTATTTCGTCACCAGGGTGGCCGGGTTCACGCTATTCACCAGCGCGTGGATCGTGCAGCGCTGCCGCTCCTGCCGCGACGGGTCGCTCAGGCCGTAGCGGCCGCGGGCGAACCACAGCGCGTGGTAGCCGTCGAGCTTCTGGTTCGGGCCCGGCTGGATGTAGCCGGACGGCTTCTTCGCACCACGGGTACCCGGTCCGGCGCCGTAGTCGCCGCCGATCGGCACCTTGTAGTTGACGTTCACGGTGATGCCACCGATCGCGTCGATGATCTTGCGGAAACCGGCCAGGTTGATCTGCATGTAGTAGTCAATGTCGAGCCCGAGCGCCGCGCCCGCGGCCAGCTTGACCACGTCGGCGCCCATGTTGTCGGTCGCACCGAGCGCACCGGGGTGCTGCTTCGGGACGTTGTCGTACATCGAGTCCAGGTAGTACTCCGGCTGCTCGACGTTGCCGAGATTCGGATCCCAGAAGCCGTCGGGGTAGATCTTGTGCAGCGGCGAGTCCTCCGGGAAGGGCATCCGCATCCAGTTCCGGCTGAGCGAGATCAGGGCCGTGTCACCGGTCTTGGTGTCGATGCTCGCCACCATCACCGTGTCGGTCCGGACCCCGGTCCGGTCGGCGCCGTCGTCCGCACCGAGCAGCAGCAGGTTCAGCCGCGGGGTCTTCGCCCACGGGTCCGCCTTGTCCACCTTCGGCCGGGTCGCGCTCTTGGAGTTGTCCTCGGACTGGAACACGCTGCCGACCAGGTCGCGCTGCGCCATCACGGTCTGCGCGGCCACAGTCGTCGGTACGGCGATTGCGAAGCACAGCACGCCGACGAACAACGAGCCCGCCAGCCGGCCGGTGTAGGTCATGCTCACCGGGCGGAGCAGCTTGTGCGAGGCGACCACGACCCAGATCCACAGCACGCCCAGGACGACCACGGCCGCGGTCGCGATCAGGAGCTGCCGGGGAGACACGGCCAGCTCGAGAACCGAGTTCCGCTGCGTCAGACCGACGTACGCGGCGACGAGCAGCAACCCACCGGTGATCGTCAGGACAAATGCACCGAGCTTCGTGCGGCCGCCCATGATCAGGCCGGAGCCTGGCACCAGCGCGCTGAGCAGGGTGAGACCGATGGCCTTGGACGTCGTGCGCGCACGCTGCGAGCGGTGTTTAGACCGGCTGGCACGAGGCGCGGACCTCCGTCCGGCGGCGCGAGTACTCCGCGTCATGGCTCCGTTTCCCTGATCGACGACGTGGCGACCTTCCATGGATCGCCCGCAAGCGACCCACGGTACCTATGACGCCCACGTCCGCCGTTCGGTTGACGTGTGCTGGCGACCCCCGTCGGTGCACGCCAGGTTACACACGGGTCAGCCAACACTCCCAAACCGCCGCTCCCGACCCCGCTTTGCCGCCGGGCCTTCCCAGCAGATAGTCTTGGTCGTCGTCGTGTTCCGTGAGGTGTTTTCACGGGATCGTCGGAGGAGGCGTCGCCTAGTCCGGTCGATGGCGCCCGCCTGCTAAGCGGGTTGAGGGTAACCCCTCTCGCGAGTTCAAATCTCGCCGCCTCCGCGTCAAGGGAGCGCCCTGTCCACGGAAAGCGTGGACGGGGCGCTTCGGCGCTTTCTGGGGGTGCAACCCCCGGGCCCCGCCTGGAGGGGCTTCGCCCCCGGACCCCCCGCCAGGCCGCGCCGCTTGCTCGCCGGCGCGGCTGCGGGACGCGATTTGCCTGGCTAGGCAGCGCGCTTGGGGGTTCAGCACCGTGGTTAAGGGTGCAGAACCCCCAATTTGAGTGCCTAGCCAGCGAAATGGCCGGGAGGGGAGTGGCGGGTGTGGGGAGGCGGTTGGTGGGCTAGGACTGGGAGAGGCGTTTTGCTTCGGCGATGCGGTTGACCGAGGCCGGGGTCATGGGCTCGGGGGAGATGATGAGGTGGTCGGCGCCGAGGTCCCGGTAGGTGGTGAGCAGTTCGGCCAACTCCTGGACGGTGCCGGCGAAGGCTGGGCCGTCGTCGGTGGTGTCCGGGGACTGTTCGGGGTCGCGGACGATCAGGCCGATGGTGGTCGTGACCGGGCGGCCGCCCTTGTCGACGGCGGCGCGGAACGCGGCCAGCGTCTGCGTGAGCTTCTCGTTAGGAGCGCCGTACCAGGCTGTGTTCCAGGCGTCGGCCCACTGTGCGGTCAGGCCGAGCATCCGCGGCTTCGCGCCGGCGACCAGGATCGGGATCTGCCGGCTTGGCGGCGGGGCGAGCGAGGCCTTGGCGGTCTTGTAGTAGGTCCCCTCGAAGTCGACCGTCTCGCCGCGCACCAGCCGCGCCACGATCTCCAGCCACTCCGCGAACCGCCCGACCCGATGATCGGTCGGCAGTCCGAACGCCTCGTACTCCGGATCGTGCCATCCTGCGCCGACCCCGAGGATCAGTCGCCCACCGGAGACCTCGTCCAGCGCCGCGGCCATCTTCGCGGTCAGGCCCGGGTCCCGGAACGAGGCGCAGAGCACCATGTTCCCGACCTCGACCCGCTCGGTCACCGCGGCCACCGCACTCAGCAGCGTCCACGACTCGTGCATCCCGTGCACGACCCCGTCCGGCGCGTGGTACTCGAAATGGTCAGCGAGCCACACCGAGTCCAGCCCGGCGGCCTCCGTCGCCTGCGCGACGTCCCGCACATCACTCCAGCGCGGCATCTCCCCGGTCGGCCCGTCGGACCCACCCACTGGCAACATCACACCGATCTTCATGCCGCCAACTTACGCACCCTCAGAACCGTCAGCGACCCCATCTGCGTACAGAAGAACGGGTAGAGGGTCTCCTTCCGACGCCATCCGCGCGCTGCAGCACGCCTGCACCAACCCGTAGGCGATGACGTACTACCAGTCCGTCTGTACACAGACAGACAGCGCGGCGCCCTGGTCATGGTGGGACCAGGGCGCCGCGTGCTTTCCGCTGCCGGCTTCCGACTCGGCAGCGGAGTTCCTCAGCCCAGGCGGGCCTTCAGATTGTCGAGCTCGACCTTCAGCTCGGCCGGGACGGTGTCGCCGAGCTTGGCGAACCACTCCTCGATCAGCGGGATCTCGGCCTTCCACTCCTCGGCGTCGACGTCCAGCGCGATCTGCAGCTCCCGCTCGCTGAGGTCCAGCCCGCTGACGTCCAGCGCGCCGGCCGCCGGCACGTGGCCGATCGCCGTCTCGACCGCGCCCGTCTGGCCCTCGATCCGCTCGATGATCCACTTGAGCACGCGACCGTTCTCGCCGAAGCCCGGCCAGACGAACTTGCCGTTCTCGTCCTTGCGGAACCAGTTCACGTAGAAGATCTTCGGCAGCTTGCTCGCGTCGTTCTCCTTGCCCACGGTCAGCCAGTGGTCGAAGTACTGACCGGCGTCGTACCCGAGGAACGGCAGCATCGCCATCGGGTCACGCCGTACGACGCCGACCTGGCCGACCGCCGCGGCGGTGGTCTCCGAGGACAGCGTCGCCCCCATGAACACACCGTGCGCCCAGTCACGCGACTCGGTCACCAGCGGGACCGTCGTGGCCCGGCGACCACCGAAGATGATCGCCGAGATCGGTACGCCGTTCGGGTCGTCGTACTCGTCGGCGAGGATCGGGCACTGCTCGATCGGGGTGCAGAACCGGCTGTTCGGGTGGCTGGACAGCTCGCTCGAGGCCGGCGTCCACTCGCGGCCCTTCCAGTCGGTCAGGTGGTCCGGCGGGGTCGGCGAGTAGCCCTCCCACCAGACGTCACCGTCGTCGGTCAGCGCGACGTTCGTGAAGACCGAGTTGCCCTTCTCGATCGTGCGCATCGCGTTCGGGTTCGTCTTCCACCCGGTCCCGGGGGCCACGCCGAACAGGCCGAACTCCGGGTTGACGGCGTACAGGCGGCCGTCCTTGCCGAACCGCATCCAGGCGATGTCGTCGCCCAGCGTCTCGACCTCCCAGCCCTCGAGCGTCGGGTCGAGCATCGCCAGGTTGGTCTTGCCACACGCGCTCGGGAACGCCGCCGCGATGTAGTGGACCTGCTTCTCCGGCGAGATCAGCTTGAGGATCAGCATGTGCTCGGCCAGCCAGCCCTCGTCGCGCGCCATCGCACTCGCGATCCGCAGCGAGTAGCACTTCTTGCCGAGCAGCGAGTTACCGCCGTACCCGGAGCCGTAGGACCAGATCATCCGCTCCTCGGGGAACTGCACGATGTACTTCTCGTCGTTGCAGGGCCACGGGACGTCCTTCTGGCCGGGGGCCAGCGGAGCGCCGACGGAGTGCAGGCAGGGCACGTACTTCGCGTCGGTGCCCATCTTCTCCAGTACGTCGGAACCGGTGCGGGCCATGATCCGCATCGAGCCGACCACGTACGCCGAGTCGGTGATCTCGACACCGAACATCGGGGTCTCGGCGGTCAACGGGCCCATGCAGAACGGAACGACGTACAGGGTCCGGCCGCGCATCGAGCCGCGGTACAGGTCCGTCATCAGGACCTTCATCTCGGCCGGGTCCATCCAGTTGTTGGTCGGACCAGCGTCCTTCTCGTCCACGGAGCAGATGAAGGTGCGCTGCTCGACGCGGGCGACGTCACTCGGGTCGGTGCGGACCCAGAACGAGTTCGGCTTCTTCGCCTCGTTGAGCCGGACCATCGTGCCGGCGTCGATCAGCCCCTGCGTGAGGACGGCGTACTCCTCGTCGGAGCCGGTCACCCAGTGAATGGCATCCGGCTGCGTGAGCTCGGCCACCTCGGCCACCCATGCCAGCAGGCCCGCGTGCTTCGTCGGTGCGCCGGACAGGTCGTACGCCGGAGCCTTCGGCTCGCTCGGCGGGGCCTGGGTCACGGGCGCGATCGTCTCGTTGTCGGTGAGATCGGCGGTGTGGGTCGGGCTGGCGGTGGTCGTCATCGGCGGCTCATTCCCTCTCAGCTGTCGTCCCGGTCGCCGCTCGGTCCCTCGACGCTGAGGAACGGGGTACGGCACCGGCCGCCAGGGTCTCCAGCGGTTCGATCCAGCGGACTGGCGGTGTGATCTGTCGCAGACCAGTGATTGCAGTGGACGCATACCAGTGTGCAAGTGGTACTAACGGTACGCGACGAATATGTCCGCTGTGAACCCGTCGAACGTGAACCCGGTCACAAAGTTTCGGCGACAACCGCTTTCCGGTACCGCTTGTGAAAATGAGAACGGCCCGCGTCGGGACGCGGGCCGTTCGGTGAAGATTTTTCGGCGAATCAGGTGGTCTGCCGCCAGATGTCGTTCAGCAGCCGCTGGACGTCCAGCTCCTCGCCCGGCTCGCCGGTCACCGCGACCCCAACCAGCCACCACTGACCACCACTCTGGAACGCCCGCGTCATCATCAGCGCGTACGGCTTGTTCTGAGTCGTCAGCCAGGTCCGCTCATCCTTGGCCACGGTCGGAGCCGGCGACTTGTAGACCTTCGTCCACTGCTGGTCGAACGCTGGGCGCTTGGCTGCGCAGTCCTTCAGGTCCGCGCAGGCACTGAGCGCGATCCGCGCATCCGGCGTCTGCTTCTGGTAGCCGGTCGGGTCCTTGGTCTGGATGCGCCGATAAGCCACGGTCGACGACTCGCCCAGGGACGACACCGCGGGCAGGCGCGGCCAGCCGATCGCGAACGGCAGGTCCGCGTTGGTGACCACCTGCAGGTCAGCATTGAGGGGGTAGGTCGCTCCCGTCAGGCCCGGCTTACCGTCGGGCCGCTGGTACGGCGCTGTCGTGATCTTCGGGAGTCCCGGAAGCAGCACGGTCTCCGGGAGTGCTGGGGGGCTCACCGCTGGGGGCGGGGCCGCTTCCGGCTGCTCCTTCTTCACCACACCACCAACTGCGGCGCCCACCGAGTACGTGATGGTGAAGACGAGCAGCACCACGATCGCCGCGACCACATAGATCCCGCTGCCCAGCTTCTTGGCAATCCCCGCCGGCTTCTCTTGATCGCCCCCTTGGATCGCCGCGGCTTGGCCCTCACCGGGCTGGCCCTCCCCGGGCTGGCCCTCCCCGGGCTGGCCCTCCCCGGGCTGGCCCTCACCGGCTTGGACCGCCGCGGCTCGCGCAGTCGGCCCGTGCTGCTCTCCGCCTTCCGCCGTCCCCCCGACGTACGAAGGGAAGTCTGGTACGGCGCTCGGCGCGACCCCGCCGTACTGGCTGAGCAACGACCGAACCGCCTGCAGCGACTCGTCGTCGTTCCCCAGGATCCCGTCGAGTGGGTCGACGAGGCGCTCGGCGCCGGACTGTCCGGGGACGAGTTGCGTGATCGCGTACGGTCGCGTGGCGCTGAAGTTGGCCGCCCACAACGGCGTCTCCTGCCGGCCCGGCTCCAGCGCAGCGTCCCGCCCGGCCTGCACCAACCGCTCCTGAACGCCCGGCTCCCGCGCGCCCGCTTCGGTCAGCACGAGCGCGACAACCTCCATCTCCGTGAAGGCCCGCCCGCGCCACACCTCAGCCAGCGGATGCTCGAGCAGCAGCTGCTCGAACCGGTACCCGGCAATCTCCGGCGCGCTCACTTCGTCTCCCAGATCGCCCGGTCGGCCAGCACCGTCGCCGCCTGCCGCGCAACGTCCTCCAACACCGGATTGGCCGTGTACTCCACTAGTACGACAACATCCGCCCGCTGCACCAGCACCCGCGTCGTGAACGACTCACCCGCCAGCCCGTTGGCGGTCCGATCGCCCTTGGTCGGATAAGGCCGTCCCGCAACCGCCTTCAACGGCGACCGGTCAAACGCCTTCGTCGCCATCGCCGTCGGCGAGAACGGCGCCTCCCCAGCCCCCGCCAGCTTCCCGCCGTACGCCGTGATCGTCACCTTCACCGAAGCCGCCGAGAACGTCGTCGTCTGCTGCCGGCTCACACCGGCAGCACAAGTCACCGCATCCGTCCCCGCCTGCGTCAACCGCCCATTCGATGCCTTAGGCAACAGCGCCGACACGTCCCCGATCCGCGCACACACGTCCGCGGCCAGCCGCCGCGCCGGCACCACATCCTCTTCCTGAACAGGCTTCCCCAGCGCGAACCCCACGCCGCCCCCCACCACCGCAGCCACCCCAGCCGCGATCGCCGTACCCCGAACCACCCGATTCGCCATACCCGAGACCCTAACGATCCCCAGGTCCTCCAGCCCGTCGCCTTAGGTGGTAATTAATGGGCGCCCGGCGACCATTTGTTTCCACCTAGCGCCAGATCACTCGAGCAGCTTCTGCACCGACCCACCGGACTCGCTCAGCTTCGTCCCAAGCCCCTTCAACGCATCCCCGACCGCCGACAGAATGTCCGACAGATCCCCCAGGTTCCCGGCCAGGCTCTCGATCTCCGTAGCCACCCCGCCGATCTGCCCACTCCCATCATTCAGCCGCTTCGCCGCCGCATCCCCGATCCCCGGGATCTTGTCCAGCTCCCCAGCCAGCCCCGCCAGCATGCCCGCCGCATCATGCAGCCGATCCTTGGCCGAGTTCATCGTGCTCGCACTCCCACTGAGCGCCTTCCGAGCCCCGCCCTGCCCGTCCTCCCCCACCAGGGCGCCCGCAGCCTTCCCAGCCTGCTCCCCAGCCTCAGCCAGCCCAGACCCAATCGTCTTCAGCAGATCAGGCAGTTTCCCAATGAAGTCGAGTGCCCCATCCGGCAACCCCCGCACCAACTCCAGCACCTTCTGGAAGTCGTCCGAGTTCTCCATCACGAACCCGACCGCCTTCTTCACATCCCCCAGATCCCGCCCACCCAGCAAGTCCTCAATACCCATGGAACGGATGCTAGAGCCCCCTCCCCACCCCCGATTAGCATCGACCCGCCACCTCCCTGTATCGTTACTCGACGTTGCCCGGCGCTCGTAGCTCAACGGATAGAGCATCTGACTACGGATCAGAAGGTTGGGGGTTCGAATCCCTCCGAGCGCGCACATCGAAAGCCCAGGATCAGTCCGCTGACCTGGGCTTTTGCCTTTGTACGGCGCCCCGCAGCCAGCTACGCCCGACTGCCCCACCCACCCTTCGACGCGGCTCATCGCCGCTTCCCCTCGCGGCTACCGCCGCCCCAGCGGGCTACCGCCCGCCTCCTCCCGCCAACCGTGCTCCCGACATCCTCGGGACCTTCCGCGGCAAGGCCGCCCGCATCACGGCCTGCCCCACGCCTCGAGCGACAGACCTCGGGCTTTCTCCCCATCACTGGCTCCGGGCTCCAACCGCAGACAGGAAGGCTCAGTCCTGCCGATCAGCGCTCGTGTAATGGGTCAGACTGTCGGCATGGATCGCGAGGGGCGTCAGGAACTCCACTACCGGGCACTTGAAGGCGACGTCCCAGGCATCCGAGACCGCCTGGTCGCAGGGGACGAGATCGGCCTGGCCGACAGGCAGGGCTTCACGGCTCTGCATTTCGCAGCGCAGCAATCGCAGACCGAGGCGGTCAGAGTGCTTCTGGAGTCCGGAGCACCAGTGGACCCGAGAGATCGGTTCGGAAACACACCCCTGTGGCGTGCGGTGTTCAACTCGGGTGGACACGAAGCGACAGTAGAGGCGCTCCTCCAGGCTGGCGCCGGTCCGGACATCTCCAACGATGCCGGATCAAGTCCGCGTGACCTGGCCAAGACAATGGGTGCTGACGAGATCGCTGCGCTGTTCCCCGAAACGCACTGAGGCGAATCCTTCTCTGCCGGATTGACCGCTTAGGAATCAAGGCGTGCGCATGCCGCCTCCGGCTGTTCACCGCCGCGCCCGTTCTCGGGTGTCTTCACGAGAGCCAAGAGCATTTGCCTCCGGCGGGGGCCTCACGACTCCGGGATGACGGGTCCGAATCGGCCGGCGCTTTGGTCGGTGGTCGGGGGTGCGTCTTCCCGCCTGCCGCTCAGCCCAGTCAGGACCTATCAGGAGACGCCAGAGGGGAAGACACAAGGGGAGGTCTGTGCGGAGGCCACCAAACAAAGCCCATGACGACCGCACGTCACCCGAGCACAATGGCGCTATGTTGCAGGAGTTTGTTCCGGATGGGGAGACGCCGACGCCCGCCCTGGTCGCCGCGTGGCTGGCCCTTGACACCCTGCGTGCAGAGTCCGTGTCGATGTGGGCGGCCAACTGGCTCGTTCAGGGATACGGCGGTGATTCGCTGGCGGAACTAGCTGGCCTCAGCGGCCGGGATACCCGTGAGGTCCGAGACCTCCTTCCGGCAGCTCTTGCTGACGCGGGCCTCACCCCTTTGTCCTCAAGGCAGGCCGCCCTCAAGGTGGCATACGACCACATCGCCAACATGCACCTCAGCGGCCGGGTCCGCTGGACCTGGGTCGTCAATCAAATCGTCGGACTTGTGATCAGCAACCGGTACGCCTCCGAGGTCTTCGAGCAGCCTCTGGGCGATCTGTGGGGAATCGACGATGAGCCGGGCGAACCATGGAGCCGGACGGATGATGAGCTTGCCGGAATCGTGCGCCGTGCGTGCGTCGAGCAGGTGCAGCAGTAACAGAGGGGGCCCGCCTCGCTCAATTGTGTTAGCAGGCGTATGAGCTGCCCATCCAGCGGATTGCTAACAGGCTTGCTAACAGCGGCTATGGATCGGGCAGGACAACCCTGGACATTCCGCCAGATCGGTAGGTGAGGTCAGGCGTGCTGTGGTCAGGACACCTGGAACTCGACGACGGATCAGAAGGTTGGGGGTTCGAATCCCTCCGAGCGCGCACATCGAAAGCCCAGGATCAGTCCGCCGACCTGGGCTTTTGCCTTTGTACGACGCCCTCGCAGCCACGCCCGCACATCGTGGTGCCTGCATCCTCGGGACTTCCACATGGCCGCTGCTTCGCCGTCCGCCGGCGGACCCGCCGCGCACGAAGGATCGTCCCGGCTCGCTCATCGCTGGCTTTCCTCACACGGTCGGTCGGGTGTGGAACCCGGACCGTGCGCTTCGTCGATGGAACGAACCGAGACGGATCCCTGGTTGTGCGTCAGTTGGGCTGGGTGCCCGTCACCGTGACCTCGGCCAGGCTGATCACACCGGCGCTGGTGGCCGGCGACTGCACCTTGACGTAGCGGGCCACGGTGTTGGTCGGCAGGCTGGTGACCGCCCCCGGCGTCGCCCCGAGGTTCAACATGATCACCGTGGAGTCGGCCATCAGCTGGGCGTAGGTCCGGGCCGACATGCTGGCGGTGGAGAGGAACACCACCGCGTTGTTCAGCTTGTCAGCCGAGGCGTCGGTCCGGTTGTGCACCGTGACGTTGCCGACCCGGGAACTGGTCAGCAGGTCGACCTGCCACCACGGCTGCGAGCTGGACGCCGTCCGGCTCACCGAACCGGCGGCGAAGACGCCGTTGGTGTTCCCATCCACGGCCCGGGCGGCGGTGCCGACGTCCGTCGACGACTGCGTGGCCGGCCGGTTGGTGGACAGGTTCACGGCGCCGGTGGTGCCGTCGACCTGCAGCTCGGCCAGGTTCAGGGTGGTGATGATGCTCGACAGCTGCACCCGAACGTACCGGCCGGTGGCGTTGCCCGCGTTCAGGGTCAGGCTGTTGGTGGTGGACGAGAACGCCGAGAACGACATCTGCTTCACCGAGGCGTCGGACTGCAGCGAGGACATCGACCGGCCGTTCATGTCGGTCGAGGAGATGAACACCGAGCCGGCACCCATCCGGTTCGAGTCGGTCCGGCTCCACAGCGTGACTGTGGAGACGGCCGCCGCAGAACCGAGGTCGACCTGCCACCACGGCTGGGTGGAGAGGTTGGTCTGGGTCACCGAGCCGCCCGAGAACACGCCGTTGGTGTTGCCGTCCACCGCCCGGGCCGCCACCGCCGTACCGCTGGTGCTCGACTGGGTAGCGGTCTTGCCCCGGGCCAGGTTCGGAGCGGTGACGGTCACCGTGGTGGTCGCCGCCGCGCTGTCCACCTTGCCGTCCCGCACGACCAGGCTGAAGGTCAGCGTGGCCGGTGTGGCCGGGGCGGTGAAGGTCGGCTTCTGTACCGTCCGGCTGGACAGCGTCACCGCCGGCCCACCGGTCTGGGTCCAGGTGTAGGTCAGCGGGTCGTTGTCGGCGTCGCGGCTGCCGGAGCCGTCCAGCGTCACCGTGGTACCCGTGTTGACCGTCTGCGCCGTACCGGCGTTCGCCACCGGTACGGCGTTGACCGGGGTGGTGGTCACCGTGGTGGTCGCCGCCGCGCTGTCCACCTTGCCGTCCCGCACCACCAGGCTGAAGGTCAGCGTGGATGCCGTGGACGGGGCCGTGAAGGTCGGCTTCGCCGTCGTCGTACTGGACAGCGTCACCGCCGGTCCACCGGTCTGGGTCCACGCGTAGGTGAGGTTGTCGCCGTCGGCGTCGGTGCCGGACCCGTTCAGGGTCACCGTCGTACCAGCCACGACCGACTGCGGCGCACCGGCGTTCGCCACCGGGACGTGGTTGGTCGGCTCCGAGAGCGGCTTCGGGGTGCAGTTGCTGATCGAGACCGTGAAGGGCGCGAGGTCGTTGTCCGTCTCGATCATGGCGCCGTCCTCGGAGCCGCTGAGTGAGATGGTGTACGTCTCACCGGCGTCCATGCGGGTCTCCCGCCACACGTCCGTCCCGCGCTTCCACTCGATGATCAGCACCCGGCCGGTGACCACGTGGACGGTGCACCCGTCGGCCCAGGCACCCATGTACGGGTAGAGCGGAGCGCCCGACTCCGAGTAGACGGTGCGCGCGTTGTAGCCGGAGCGGCCGTTGCCCTGGTAGGCCGTGCCGACCGGCCAGGTGACCACGCCGCCGTACCAGTCGGGGTCCTCGCCAGTTCCGGCGTAGCGCCAGCGGGCGCTGACCCAAGAGACCGGGTCGCAGGTGGTGGGGTCGGTACAGGCGGGCGTCGGCGGGACCGGCGTGCCGGGCACGATGGTGTACTCGAACGGCGAACCGCTCTGCACGCTGACGAGGCTGCTGCTGCTCAGGCTGCTCGACACGGTGTAGCTGTCGCCGGCCGACAGCGCGGCCAGCGACGAGTGCGGGCCGTCAGCAGGGCCCGCGTAAACCGTGGCGCTGCCGGACGTGATGGTGATTTTCCAGCCCGCAACCTTGGACGCCGGGGCGTACACGTCGTGGGAGACCGTATAGCCGTAGCGGGCCCGGACCGGCTCGGCCGCAGCCGGCCAGACCGCCGTGTTGCCGGTGTCCGACTCGCCCCACGGGCACGGGCTGCTGGTGCAGGTCCAGGTCGCCAGCACCGAGCCGTCACCGGAGGCCAGTGGCGGGCCGGTCGGGGTGCCGGGGGTGATCGTGTACTCGAACGACGAATCGCTCTGCACGCTGACGATGCTGCTGCCCAGCGTGCTCGACACTGTGTAGCTGTTGCCGGCCGACAGCGCGGCCAGCGACGAGTGCGAGCCGTCAGCCGGGCCCGCATAAACCGTGGCGCTGCCGGACGTGACGGTGATCTTCCAGCCCGCAACCTTGGACGCCGGGGCGTACACGTCGTGAGAGACCGTATAGCCGTAGCGGGCCCGGACCGGCTCGGCCGCAGCCGGCCAGACTGCCGCGTTGGTCGAGTCCGACTCGCCCCACGGGCACGGGCTGCTGGTGCAGGTCCAGGTCGCCAGCATCGAGCCGTCACCGGAGCCCGGCGGCGGCCCGGTCGGGGTGCCAGGGGTGATCGTGTACTCGAACGGCGAACCGTCCTGCACGCTGACGATGCTGCCGCTCAGGGTGCTGGGCAGGGTGTAGCTGTTGCCGGCCGACAGCGCGGCCAGCGACGAGTGCGAGGCGTCGGCCGGGCCTGCGTAAACCGTGGCGCTCCCGGATGTGATGGTGATTTTCCAGCCCGCCACATTGGACATCGGGGCATACACGTCGTGGGAGACGGTGTAGCCGTAGCGGGCCCGGACCGGCCCGGCCTCCGCCGGCCAGACCGCCGCGTTGGTGGAGTCCGACGGGCCCCACGGGCACGGGCTGCTCGTGCAGGACCACGTCGCCATAACGGAGGACGCAGGATCACCCTCGGCTGCCCGCGCGGGCAAGGCGGTGAGGCCTAGCACCATCACGACCGTAGTAGTGAGAACGAAAAATGCGGTCGCGAAACGTTTCAGCATGCCGGCCCCCCGGATTGTGACTCTCCCCTTGCGGCACACCGTAGCCCCAAGCCGCTCTCTGTCAACCGAAAGAGAAGCGGAAAGATGCAACCACGAACCATTCGTTATGGAGTTCATCACGCTACGGAGAACCTCCATTACTCGTTGATGAAACCCCATTCCTCATTGATGAGAACCCACCGCGATCGCGATCGTGGTGGGTTCTTCAAGAAGGGCCCGTTGGACCTTGCCGCCAGGGGAGGCGAAGCACGTCACTGTCCCAGCGCCCGCATTGTTCAAGGCCTGGAACTACGGGAGGCACGCTCGGCCTTCACCCGGGTGACAGCATCAGGCCATGCCCGCCAAGCGCGACTTGTCCGCCGTTATCTTCGCGACATGGCGTTGTTCACCGAGGAAGAGATAGCCACGCAGAAGAGAGCGGTCGAGTCCTACGTGAAATCGCATGGGCGACCTCCAACCCAGGCCCAGGTGTTCGACATCCTGGGCTGGGACTACCAAGCCTTCAAGCGCGACTTCGAAAGCGCGAACAGTGATCCCGATCCACTGAAGTGGAGCTGGCGCCACCGAAAGCTCCGCTAGCCGGCCGACTCCCTAGATCAACCAAGCCGGCGCGCTCAACGCCTCGTCTCGTACCTGGTCAGGACCACGCCACCGGTAAACGTCCGCGTCTCCACCAGGTTCAGGTTCACCCAGCTGTCCAGCGCGGCGAAGAACGGTTTGCCGCCGCCCACCAGCACCGGATGCGTGACTATCTCGTACTCGTCGACCAGGCCGGCCCGCATGGCCGCCCCAGCGACCGTGGCGCCACCGACCCTCATCGGCTCGCCATCGTCGGCCTTCAGCCGGGTGATCTCCGCTACTGGATCGCCCGTGACTAAGCGCGTGTTCCAGTCGACCTTGTCGATCGTCGAGGAGAACACCACCTTCGGCGTGTCCCGCCAGTTCCGCGCGAACTCGATCTGCGCCGGTGTGGCGTCAGGCTGCTGGTCGCCGGTCGGCCAATGAGAACTCATCGCCTCCCACAACCTGCGCCCGTACATCAATAGCCCGATCGCCAACTCCTGCTCGAGCCACCACTGAAACAGCTCGTCGCTCGGCACGCCCCAGCTGATGTCGTCGCCAGGCGCGGCGACGTAGCCGTCCAAACTCAGGTTCATGCCGTAGATCAGTTTCCGCACGGCGCAATGCCTTTCTGTCGGGGGGATCGCATCTCACCCCTACTACGAACGCCCCACCTCGGATCCGACAGCCGGCGCAGAAAAGTTCTCACCTGGCGATCGGTCGTGGCTCCGGGATGGCGGTGACCGATCTGGCCGGACTGTCTCGGAGTTGGGCCTAGTTGTGTTCCCGTATGTCGTTCAGCCAACGTGAAGTGGGGAGGTGCTGGGCGCTGCTCCCAGGAGTTCGGCCAGTGGTGATCTGACGTCTGCAGGGTAGAGGCCCACCTCGTCGAACTCGTCAGCCCCAACCCACATCAGTTCGGAGATGTTCTCCGGGCTCTGGGCGTCTGCTTCGTCGCCGGACAAGACTGGTGTGCCGGTGACCTCAGCCACCAGGAAGTAGGACGCGGGACGGCCGTTGTGCTTGCCGGTCCACAGCAGGCGGTCGATTCGACCGGTGAGTGCGGTCTCCTCGTTCAGCTCCCGCAAGGCGGCAGTCTCGGCGGTCTCGCCGTCCTCGACGTGTCCGCCAGGCAGTACTGCGTAGTGGTGGCCAGGGCAGTCTGGACTGTTCCAGCCGCGGGCCTCGCACATGACGCAAGCGCTGGCTGACTTGTGCCGCAGATAGCGCTTGATCACGAGTACACGAGGACCTTCGACAACCACGGCTGCTGCTCTTGGAATCGGCATGCGGGCGACAATGCCAGGCTGATCCGACAATCTGCCCAGGCCGACTGTGATCAGGGATGGACGTCTGGACCCGGCTACGACGTACGAGGGCGGAGGTTCGAATCCCTCTGACGCGGTGTCAGATGGTGCGGGCCCGGTACTACGGAGACGGCGTTGAGTGGTGGGGTTGTGCACGAGTTGCTCAGCCGTGCACAACGACGTCGTACAGGCCGGTCGCAGGGCGAGAGTTGACCTCACGACGAGGAGGTCTCATATGAACAGCTTGGTGAAGTACGCGGCGTCGGTACTGACTGTCGGCGTCCTGACGACCGCACTGGCGACGCCGGCGGCGAATGCCTCGGATGGTGGGAACGGCATCGGTGGGAACCCAGTGAACTGCACCGGGAACTGGACCGTTGGCCCCGCGGTGCCCGCCAAAGCCAGTGATGGCAGGGTCATCGGCTACTCACAGATGTGGTGGTCCAACAGTTGCCAGGGAAACTGGACCAGGGCGTGGACCGTCAGCGGTCAGGCCACCACGATCGAGAGCAGCATCGCTCAGGGCATCCCGCCGGGTCCCAATCGCTGGTTCGCCATCGCCAATGACTACGCCAACGTCCACTTCACTTTGTGGGTGCCGGCCAGCCCCACCGAGAAGATGTGCGGCAGCACCCAGATGTGGGACACGCACACACTCAACTGGGCCTTCACCGGCGTCTACTGCAGGACCTAACACCGGCGAATCCCGAGGGATGGCTCATCACGGGGGTGAGCTGCGGTGCGGCATCAGATCGGGAGGCGGCCCGTCATCCATATCTCGAGGAACTGCATCACCGTGGGAGCAACCCAGGTGCGGCTGTCGTTCTCGTGGTCCCAGACGTAGATCTCCTGGTTGCCGCTCAGGGCCACTGCGAATTGGTCACCGTTGCCGGCGTCGGAGAAGAAGACCATGCCATCGAATGGCATGTAGCTCTCTGCGTAGTCACGGCTCGCGCGGAAGCGAGCGTTGTCCTCAGCGATCCGCTCCGCACTCCACATCAGTTCAACGCCGTACTCGCCCTCGACCCCGTTGGTCTCGACCAGGAGGTCCCGGAGGTCGTCCGGGAGCGGCCGGCCGAGCATCGCCGTACAGGCCTCGATTGCTTCCGGTCCTGCGGGCGGTCGAAACGTCGCCTGGCCCCATTGCGCGATGCGCTCCACGAACATGTGAACAATCATGACCGAGTACGCACGGCGATTGTGGGCGACATGTGTGGAAGGAGACTGGCTTGGGATGGAGATTGTTGATGAATTCGGTCGGGTACGACGTACTGCCGAGGTTGTTGCGTATCTGCACGGCTTGGTGAGGAGCGAGGCGTCGCTGGCTGAGCTGGTGGGGTCGGTCCCCGAGGCGATTCCGTGGGGAATGTCCGGGATGTATTTCACGGGGCGCTGGGCGTCGTCGGATGTCGATGTTCTGTTGAAGGTTGGTGTCTCGGAGACGCAGCGGTTCTGGTCGAAGGCTGTTCCGGACCGGGATCCTGGGTTGGCGCCTCGGGTATTTGCTGTTGGCGATCGGCTGGGTGGGGTCGAGCTGGGGTGGGTTGTTATGGAGCGGCTGCCGGGTGGGCTGCATGACGGCTGGGGCGGCGGGGAGTTCGGGTTGTTGATGGACGCCGGCGTGCGGTTTCAGAGCCTCGCGCGGACGATTGTGGATGCGCCTTGTAGCGAGCTGACCGCGGATGTAGTTCACGACTGGATCACGATGGGTAGGGAACGAAATGCGCCTGGTCCCGTAGACGTCGTACTTGAGCGCTTTGCGGACGACTGGCGGTTCGTCAATCAGGTCTGCGAGCCAGAGGTCTGCCACGGGGACCTGCATATGGGGAACGTGCTAATGCGAACGCCGGCTCCGGAGGTTAGCCCGGCTCTGCTGATCGACTTTGAGCCCTGCCGCATGCCGTGGGTTTTCGACGCCGCGTACGCACAGGTGTTGAACTCTGATCCTGCCCGGGTGGGTTGGCTGGACATGGTCGCGCAGATGGCGGAGCGCCGTCGTACACATGGCCTGCCGGTCTGTGCGGACGAGGACCTGAGTCGGGTGGGCGCCATTGCGCTCGCCTGGTACGCGTTGCGGATGTGGGGGATGCTCGGGCCTACCCCGGATCCCGAATGGCGAGAGGCCGCAGTGTGGCGGGGGCAGAACAGGAACTACATCGCAGCCAGTGCGGCTCTCACGGTGTGAGGCCGTTCTCGAGGTAGGCGGTCTGTTCCGATGTCTTGGCTTTGAGGGCGGCGGCGACTCGGGCGAACTGTTCAGCGTCGAGCAATCCTTTAGCTTCGTCGAGGGTGACGAAGCTAAAGGCCTTCACCTCGGCCGGTTGGGGCACGATGCGGGCGATGTCGGTCGGTGTTAGGACGCCGCCGTCGAAGAGGAGGGCGATGATCTCGGTGAAGTCGCCGGTTTGGGGGATCCAGTCGACGGCGAGTAGGGCGCCTGGTTCGACGGTTAGGCCGATCTCCTCTTGGACCTCGCGTTGGGCGGCTTGTCGTGGGGACTCGTCCTTTTCGACGATGCCGCCCGGGAGGTCCCAGGTTGACTTGTACGGCGGCTCGAGGATCAGCAGCCGGCCTACCTGGTCGGTGAGCAGGCAGTCGGCTGCGATGCGTTTGGTGGGCTGCTTGGCGGTGAAATGCAGCTGCTCGGACACGTCGTTAGCCAAGCACAGTTCACGAATGCGACGGCTTAGAGCGTCATGTCGATGACGAGTTTGCCTGATGCGTGGCGGGATTCGACGAGGGCTAGGGCTTCGTCGGCTCGGCGCAGAGGGTAGGTGGCTGTGATGTTGGGGTCGAGTTGGCCGGAGGCCATCAGGTCCGCGACTCGTTCGAGGACCTTGCGGTCGAGGCGGCGGTGAACGGTGACGCCGCCGAGGTCGGTGACCGAAGGGTCGCCGACGGAGACCAGCGTCTCCGGGGTCTTCGCCAGGTCGGCGACAGCGCGCAGCGAATCGCCGCCGACGGCGTCGACAACTGCGTCGAAACCGTGTGGGGCAAGGGCTTGGAGCTGGGCGATCGCGTCGGTGGAGGCGTAGTCGACGAACTTCGCGCCGGTTGCTGCCACGAGGTCGCGTTTGGCGGAACTGGCGGTGCCGATGACGGCGAGACCGCGGTTGCGGGCGAGTTGGGCTAGGGCTAGTCCGACGCCGCCGCCGATGCCGTTGATAAGCAGGGACGCTCCGTCGGGCAGGGCGACTTGGTCGAGTACGTCGAGCGCGGTGGTGCTGGCGACAGGGATCGTTGCCGCCCAGGTCGCCGGCAACGCGTCGGGGATCCGGGCGGTTGATGCGCCAAGCAGGAGCGTCGTACCGGCGTAGGTGCCAGCGCCGGTGAGGGCGAATCCGGTCACTCGGTCTCCGGCCGCCAGTCCGGTGACGTCTGCGCCTACGGTGATGATGGTCCCGGCCGCTTCCATGCCGAGGACCTGGGGGAAGGGCAGCTCGCCGTTCAGTTCGAGGACGTGCCCGGAACGCAGGTGGTGGTCGAGCGGGTTGACTCCCGCGGCCTCGACTCGGATCAGTACCTCGTGCGGACCAGGCACCGGATCGGGCCGTTCGAAGAACTCCTGAACCTCGGCCCCACCGAATGTCCAGTACCCCAACGCTGTGCTCATCGTGGATCTGCCCCTCGCGTCCTGAACCCCGCCGGTCAAGCGGGAACGACGCGAAGCTACTTCCTCACATTGATGTGAGGGGCAAGTCGATGTGGCGCAGCGCACGTCCGGGCTGCGTGCAAAACTTCGGTGAAGTACGTGTGCTCTCTCGAGAATCTGAGGAACGGATGACGCAACCCGGATTGGCCCAGATCTCGCCTGCGTTGGTCGAAAGACTCCGGCAGAGCACAGACGACGTACGGCATGAACTCGTCGAACGAGTGTGTCTGCTCGCTGTAGAGCGCGCGGGCGTCGCGGATCCGAGGCTTGCCGAGGGACTGGACGCGATCCGGTCGAGGCGGTTTGGGAACCAGGAGCTGAGGAGCCGGCTCGATGTTCTGACGGAGGAGCTGGACGAGGCGGCTTGGGATATCCAGGATCGGGACGATGCCAGCGACGACGAGTATCGGCGTGCGTTCGTCAAGGCACGGGCGGTTGCGGCGGTCGCATTCGCTGTGGATGGCACCTTGGAGGCGTCCTTCGACTCGCTGTACGAGGCGTACCACGCGATTGACGGCGAGGCTGCGTTCCTGCGCTCTGTAGGCGACTAATTTCGCGTGTGCTGGAGGTTCGCTTGGCGAGGGGCGGCTAGCCAGTCTTGGGCTAGTCGGTCGTCTAGCGGCTCTCGATCTTGTTGTAGGGCGTCGATGTAGGCACGGTCGGCGGTTAGGCGGGCCGCGATCTCGGGGCCTTGGGCAACGGCGCCGTGGCCGGGGATGAGGACATCGGCGTACTGGGTTGCCTCTTCGAGGAGAGTGAGGGCCTCCGCGTAGGCGGCGAGCTGGTTGGCGCCGCGGGGGTTCAGGAGCGGGATGAGGATGTCGGAGAGCATGTCGCCGGCGATGAGGACGCCTCGGTCGGCCAGGAGGAGGGCGGCGTGGCCAGGGGCGTGCGCATCGTGAGCGATGAGCTTGCCGGGCACGGGGTTGCCGTCGGCGGGTAGCGGGGTGAGGCGGGCGACCAGATCGAGGGGGATGCCGGTTGCGCTCTCCGCAGCCATAGCTTGCGCTCGCTCTCGCGCATCGGTCGCAGCCTGTACGGCGGTTGTGGTGGCGTACCGCGGTACGTCGCCGTACCGGGGATGCCAGAGCAGGTGGTCCCAATGAGGGTGCGTGCAAAAGCCAGCAACTACTGGGATGCCGAGGCTGTCGATGTCGTCGGCGAGCTCGGCCAGGTCGGCGCCGTTGATGCCGGGGTCGACCAGGATCAGGCCGTCCTCGCCGCGCACGACGATCGCGTTGCTCCAAACCCACTCACTCTGCCGAACCCACACACCGTCGGCCACCTGCTTCAACATCCGCTCACTGTGCCAGCTGACCCTGTACGACGGAAGTCGTCACGAGTCTGATGAGGAGTAGCTCGACCACCGAGGGTCACTCCCCAGGAGAGCCGCTCATCTCCCAGTAGACCGAGTGCCCGTCGCCGACATCGAGATGGCCGGAGTCGGACGCCTCCATCGGCGGATGCAGATCCATTCCGACTAGTTCCGCTCTCGGGAGGTTCCGGGGTCCTGGCGTGCTGGAGACACAGCGCGAGCAGTGGGCGCCGTATGTGTCGGCCCGGCTTGATGATTTGCGAGCAACCGTTCGGCCCTGACTGCCAAGAGATGGATCTCGCGGTCGATGTCTGTGCCATCCAGGATGAACTCGAGCGAATCAGGGTCGGTGTAGTAGCGGGAGATCACCCGTTCAAGCTCGCCGGCCGATGCATGCTGCATCTCGAGGCGTCGGGCGAGCGTCACGATGTCGGCGGCGTCTTTGCGGCGCTGGGCGACGAGTTTGGTGGCCAGCAGGAACTCGTCTGTCGCGTAGGTGATGTGCAGACCAGGCGCAGCGCCGTGTTGCAGTGCGTCTTCCGGCAGTGGCGGCATCCACGCGCCGGCTCGGGTGTTCAGCCAGTCTTCGGGCAGCTTGCGCTGGTTTGCCATTGCGAGCGCTTCCTCCACGACAGCCTCGTCGCGCGTGATCGCATCGATGTCCTCAGTACGACGGGGATTGTCAGGCGATGTGACGGCGATCGCAGCACCTCCGACGACGAACACCGACGCGGAGACGCCACGAGCCTTCAGCCGTTTGTCGAGTTCCGACAGTAGGTCGATGATTTCGGCGGCCGTGAATTCATGACGGGTGTTGCTCATGCGGTGACCAGGTCACGGGCGGGCACGAAGATGTTGACCCGGGACAGGTAGGCCGGCGTTTGCTTGATGATCTCGTCTCGCTCCAGGAACGGGTGCTCGGGAATCCATGGATCTGCGAGAGCCTCGATCATCGTCCAGTCGGGTGGATCTTCGGCTGCTGCCTCGAACTCGTGTGCAGTGAGGACTGCAAGCAACGCGTCGAAGCCGGCTTGGCCGGTCGTGCTTGGTACTGCTTCCCAAGCGGCCTCGGAGCCGTCGTGCCGGTTGAGCAGCAACCGCAGGTGGTCACGTCCTTGAAGGAGCATTCGCCAGGCCCAGTCCTCATCACTCGCCTCCCGAATAGCCGACGCGGTACCCGGGGCAGTCATGATCCGGTATTCGCGCGCCTTGCGAAGGGCATGGGCGAGCCGCCCGGCTCGGAGGACGAACTGCGCCGTCGGCTTGGTCTTGCCAGAACGGTAGGTGGAGAAGCGGGACGCGGAGGTCCCGAGAGCGCCGGCGAACGCTGCCTGCGACAACCCGCTCTCGGCGAGGGCATGGTTGAGCAGGTCAATGACCGCCTGAGTGTCCTTGTCCATACGACCACCTACCCCTTATCTGATCAGATAATAGTCGGGGTCGCTCGGGAAGCCAATAACCGGTTGCCTGGCGCAGGTGGGCGGCGGAGAGTCGGGGCGTGGATGATGGTGAGTTGGGGGTGTTGCTGCGGAGTGCGCGGTATCCGCGGGCTGCGGGGTATTCGGCTCGGTGGATGGTTGATGGGGGGATGGGGCCGAACCCGGTGTGGCAGGCGGAGGCCTTGAGCGAGGTGATGGCGCTTGCGGCTGGGATGCGGGTGCTGGACATGGGGTGCGGTACGGCGTTGAGTTCGATCTTTCTCGCCAAGGAGTTCGGGGTCGAGGTGTGGGCTACCGATTTGTGGGTCAAGCCTGATGAGAACCTCCGGCGGGTGGAGGAGGCGGGCGTTGCTGGTCGGGTGCACCCGATTTCTGCGGAGGCTCATGCGCTGCCGTTTGCTGAGGGGTTCTTCGATGCACTGGTGAGCATTGGGGCGTATCACTACTTCGGGACCGACGACCTCTACCTCGGCTATTACTCGCGTTTCGTGAAGCGCGGTGGGCAGATCGGGATTGTTCAGCCGGGTCTCACCGAGGAATGCGATCCGCCGCCACACCTCACGCCGTACTGGAAGTGGGACTTCTGCGCGTGGCACAGCGCCGCTTGGTGGCGGCGGCATTGGGAGAAGACCGGGCTGGTCGACGTCGAGGTTGCTGATCAGCTGCCTGAGGGGTGGCGCGACTGGTTGCAGTGGAATGAGGCGTGCGACTACGACGCCGGTACGCCGGGCCAGGAGGAAGCGCGGATGCTTCACACCGATGCTGGTCGGGTGCTCGGTCTCGCGCGGGTCGTCGCTCGTCGCAAGGAGGCCTGAATGGACGGTGGCTGAGCAGGTAGGTGGCATCGGAGGACGCTGGTATGGCGTACCGTCCGTCACGTGACCATTGATGCGTGGACCTTCTACGAGCAGTACGCCGAGTCAGACAGGTCCTCGCTGAGCGAGCGTGAGCGACAAGTGCTTGCTGTCTGTGACTTCCGGCAGGAGGTCAACTCGGGCGGATTCGACTCGTACTTCCGCTACAACGGCGGCGACACCGCGCTGACCGCGATGACCGCGCTCCCCCGGCTGCTCGGGAACCCGTGGGCCGCCCTGTTCGGCGAAGCGGTGGCGTTGCTCGGCGTGCCCTATCCGCGGAGCTCCGACGAGCGGGCCGAGAAGATCGACAACGAGTCCCTCGACGACACCCTGGCTGAGCTCGACGCGCGCTTCCGCACCCTCGAGGCCGGCAGCAACGCCGACGCGAAGCTCACCGAGGCCCTCAGCTCCTAGCGGTTGTCGCCGCTACCGCCGAGCGCCGCTCGCTGTTGCCGGTCGGCCAGCTTCGCAATGTTGCGCTGGGCAACATCTTCGAGCGGTACGTCGAAGTGATCCGCGATCACGGCGACGTACCAGAGCACGTCGCCTAGTTCCTTGGTCAGATCCTCGACGTCCCACTGCGCGAAGTCGCTGTCCCGGTCGCGAATGACCTTCTTGGCCTTCTCCGCGATCTCCCCGGTTTCACCGACCAGCCCGAGCAGCAGGTGGAACAGCTCGTTCTTCTTGTCCTTGGGAGCAGCGGTGCGCAGCGCTGCCTGCTGATAGGTGTTCAGGTCCACCTCAGCAACTCTAGGACCCTCGTTTGAGGGTTCCGCGGACCTGCGGGTCTTCGATGTAGTAGCGCAGCTGGCCGTCCTGCAGGATCAGGGTGATGGAGACCGTCTGGATGCAGGTCGTCCCACCGTCGATGAGTTCGGTGACGCGGATGCTGTTCGCCGTACCGCTCTCCAGCCGCCAGATTCCCTGGCACTGCAGTTCCGGATACTCCACTGTCCCGAGACTGTCGCCGACTGCGCCGGACGCGACGGTGACGATCACGCTGTAAGGCTTGCTGCCGCTCTGGTCGATGGGGCCGCGCCAGGTACCGACAAAACCCTTTGGCACCCGGTACGGCGTTGCCGCGGCGACCGTGTTGACCGGCGCCTTCGTGGTGACCTGAGGAGGTGGAGCGCTCGGAGCCGTCGTGATGACCTGAGCCGGTGGAGTGCTGACGGCGGTGCCTGGTGTGGTGACGGCTGTACCTGGTGCGATGACCGGCTTTGCGTCGTTGTGAGCGATCACTGTCCCGATCACTGCGATGACGACGCCCGCGATCGTGGCCCAGCTGGCCCAGTACCCCACTCCTCGACGCTCCGGACCCAACCCTGGATGCATACCTGCCAGCCCCCTGCCCCGACCGGTCGACGCCAGGCGTCAGCCGATCTCCCCTGCGCACAGCGCGTCCACACGTTCCCCAACGCTCAACGCTGTCCACTCCTTGCCCGTGTATCGCGAGAGCCGCCGCAGCGTTACTGGGCGCCGCAATCCGTCGGTGCTGACATGCCGTGGTGTTGCAGGAGGGGAGGGGTGCTGTTGTGCTGTAGCAGGGAGGGGGTGGGGTGTCGTGCGGGTGCGGGAGTGGCTGGGGTGGATGCTGCGCGTCTGCCGGACTCTGGGGGTGGAGTCGAGCTACCGGAATCGGTCGGTGTTCGCGCGGGCCTGGTCAGACGGGGAGCGGGTACCTGCAGTACATGTCTCGACCATTCAGCGCTGGGAGAGCGGTCTGGTGCTGGCGCCGCGTGATGCGCTGAAACGGTATGAGGAGCTGCTCCGGCTGCCGGCCGGGCAGCTGACTGCGATGTATGACCTACTCCCCGGGCTCACTCGGCACCCGCGGCTCCTGTCGGCTGGCACTGGTGATCTGGGGCAGCTGACGGCACACGGGAGCAGGGCCGGCGTACTGCTGGATCAGGTGTGCTCTGACGCGACCGTGACCGGGTCTGAGTGGGATGAGCTGACCGGACTGCTTGCTCAGTGGCCGGCTGCGTTTCTGCCGCCGCGCATGTGGGAGGCGATGGCTCAGCGGTTGCTGATGGAGATGCTGGTCGCTGACGGTACCTCCTGGGCCCAGCGATACGAGGCCCTCGCCCGCCTGTTCAACCACCCCACAGGCGGTACGGCGGCCATTGACGCGTGCACCTCCGCTGCCGGGCTTCGCCACCACCAGGCAATGACGTCCACGGTCGCAGCGCTCGGGGCGAGCGATCACACCGACTCGATCACCGCACTGGTCTCGCAGGTGCACAACCCCACCAACGACCGGGCGCTGACCGGGGCGGTCGCCGGGCTGGCCGAGACGGTCTGGCGCGGCCGGCTCAACACGGCGCAGCGTGGTGAGGTGATGGCCGTACTCCAGCCGCTGTCGGGTTCCGGCGACGCACTGGACGTCTGGTCCACCGAGATCGTGGAACGCCTGACGACAAAGCAGCCGGTACGACGTACGCCCGGGCCGGCGCCGGATGACCAGCGACGGCATGTGGTGGACCGGGTGACCAGCCGCGCGATCGCGCGATTCGACAGCCCGGCCGATCACGAGGAACTCCGTGAGCTGGTCCATTGCCTGCTGTTCCACCGCAACCCGGACATACAGCTCGCAGCCTCGTTCACGCTCGCGGCAACGCCGTACCGGCATCCCTTGGCTGCTGCTCTGCGTCAGGAACTCACCGGCGCATTGGCAGGGCCGTCCGGCTGGAGCACGACTGTGCTGTCCGCGCTGCGGGCGCTGGGTGGTGAGCCAGAGCTGCGCTTGGCGGAGCGGATCGTGACGGCGACTGGGATACCCGCGGAGACGGTTCGGGTGGCCGCGTTTGCCATTGCTCATCTCGGTGACGGCACTCCGCTCAGCTGGTGGCAGAACGCGGTCTCCCAGCGGCTAGCTGTGGTGTCGGGGCCAGCCGATCTCGAGATCCTGCGTGGACTCGCGTACAGCGCTGGCATCACCGGTCAGCGTGCAGTCCTCGAGCAACTGCTGGCCGATCCGCGTACGCCGTTCGACTCGCGAGCTGCGGCGACGTGGTGGCTTGACCTGCCTCCGCACGTTCTCACCAGTGTGCACAGTTAACGCAGGTCCCGCCACTCGGCTCTGGGACCTCGGGTACGCCGCTACTGGGTTCATACCGTTCGTGCCGGGTGGCGACGTACAGGTGGATGCCCCGCGCCTACGTGCACTGGTGGACGGCTACGGTCTCGATGCAGAGCAGCGCCGGGCGCTCCCAGCGCAGATTGCCGCACACACCCGAGGCATGTACGACCTGCTGGTCGACGGCCACCGGACCGGCGAGCAACCGTGGGCCCGTCTCTACACCGAAGGCCACGGCGACTACTGGGGCCCGGCCGCGTCGTACATCGAGCAGAACCACGACGTCTGGGTCGCCGCCCTGCTCTGACAACGCGAAAGGCCCAGGCAGACCACGTCTGCCTGGGCCCTAGAGGTCAGCGGCCGCGGCCCCAGCCCTTCTTCGACTCACTCTTGGTCTCAGGCGAGTCCCACCGGCCGCCCTTGGCCTCGATGTTCTTGGCCGCCTTCAGGTGACCCGTCTCTTCGAGCCGCGGAACGACCTTCGACTGAGCACGGTAGAGCTCCGCCGCCTTCGCCGCCGCAGCCTCGTCCTTACGTGCCTGCCGGTCTTCAGCGCTCATGTTCACTCCTATGCGATTCGAGGAAAGGCCGCCCACGGCCTCGTCGTCAACAGCTTCTCTCGCCCAAGGTTCACCAACCCCCCAGTGAACCGAAGACGGACCTACGACGCGCCTCCACGACCTCCGGTTCCACCCCTTTTCGGAGCCCCCAGCAACCACCGCCCGGTTGGCGTGAACCCGGCGTCCCCCGCGCTAACGTCCGAATGATCGGAGGGCGTGGTCGGCGTGTTCGCGGACGTTAGCTGCGCTGACCGCGGTCGGGGCCGGACGGGATCGGGTCGGGGTTGCCGTAGATCACTGCCGCTCTGGTGCGATGGGGCAGCCGGGATCCTCCCCAAACCGGTTCGGGGAGGATCGGAGTCAGCGTCAGGCCGGTTCGGGGAGGATATTGGACCGATTCGGGGGGAAAATCCTCCCCAGATCGCTTGCCTGGAAGGTCCAACTCTCCCCAAACCGGTTTGGGGAGAGTTATCGCAACAGGCTCGCGCCACCAGTGATAGCTGGAGACACCTTGTAATCGCCAGAGGCCTGCTGCACGCCGTCTCCAGCCCCGACTGCTTGTCTCCCGCCACCAGTGATGGCTGGAGACGTCAGCGGGTTCTATGAGCGGCTGGGGTACCGCGGTGAGGCGGTACCCCAGCCGGATTACTTGACGTCTACTTCAGCGGGAAGGCGTTGATGATGGTCTGGTCCACCTTGTTGCCGGAGGCATCGGATGCGGTGGCTTTGAGGGAGACCGTCTTGGCGCCGAGTGGGTGTCTGAGGAGGGTGAAGGTTTTGCCGGCGGCGGTGTAGAACTTGGCGGGTTGCCAGGTGGTGCCGCCGTCGTGGGAGACGGACAGGGAAGTGAGGCGCGCTTTAGAGCCCGCGTTGTGGTCCAGGAAGATCGGGACCAGGGTGGGCATCTTGGCCGAGGCACTCGCTGGTGGGGCGAAGCGGACTGCCACCAGGGGTAGTGCGGCTGGTTCGGTGCCGGGGACGGTGTCGGAATGGAACGTCCAGTCGGCGAGGATGCGCGACGAGAGCGGGTTGTCGCGGGTGGCCTCGGTGTGGAGCTGGTACGTCGATGCGCCGGCGGGGACCGCAGTGTCTTCCAGGTAGCCCGGGAACGCGTACGTCGCCACCTGCTTGCCGTCACGCGTGAGGACCGTGGTGCCGGTCACCATGGCGTAGCCGTAGTTGCCGGGGTTCTGGTCGGAGTAGAGCGGGATGTTGATCCCCACCACATCGCCCAGTCGGCCGGCGGCGTTCGGACTGTCGTCGTACGACGGGAAGCCCGGGCCGAAGACCGGGAGACCCCAGTGCTCGGTCACTGTCCGCCCGCGCTCGTACTTGCGCGGCGTACTGACGCTCTGGTTCGCGAAACCACGCCAGTCCTCCGGATCGGTGGTCTCGACGAAGGTCGGGTACCACTCCGTGCCGGGTGAGTAGAACTCGTCCAGCGTGAACGGCAGCGGCCTGGTGATGCTGCCCTCGCGGATGCCGTACGTACCAGGCTTGCTGCCGGTGTGCTCCGAGCGCACCCGCGCCAAGGAGCTGTCCCGCACCCGATGCACGAGCGTCCTCGGCACCTTACCGAGGTCGTTGCGCACCAGTTGGTAGAGGTAGCTGGAGTTGGTCGGCGCCGCCTTCACCTCGAGCGTCAGGAACCGGAACGCATCGGGAGCCGCGGTGGTCCGGCTCGGGATCACGAACGATCCGTCGAAGCTGGGCATGACCGCGATCATCCCGGTCGATTCGTCGCCGCCCCAGGCGGTGTCGCGCGCGAACTCGTAGGCCGCGCTCGACGTGACCGCATCCGGCTTGTCGACCTGGAAGCCGATCGGTACGCCGGAACGCGCGTCGACGGTCAGCTCGGTCGGCTTGTCGATGGTGACCGTGGGCTCGGCCAGGCCCGCCAGCTTGGTCCCGTCTTCGGTGCCGATGCTCGCCTCGAAGTAGTGCTGCCCCTTCGCCAGCCGGACGGTCGTCGTACTGCCGGACCCCTCGTCCGGCAGCACCGCGTTCGGCAGGTTCACGTCGACGAACCGGAACCCGTACGCCGTGGTCGGCTGACCGTCGAACCCGATGAAGTTGACCTTGACGTCGTAGCTCTCCACCTCGCGTGTGACCGCGATCGGCGTCCGGAGCGCACCGGCGGCGATCACGCCGCTGTAGACACCGTCCACCCCCGGTACGGCGGTGTTGGTGGTGACCGTCGCGGTCGCCCGACCGCCGGCCGGGATGGTCAGCGAAGCCGGCGAGACCGTGAACATGCCAGCCGGCGCCGCCTTACCGTCCGGACCCGTCACCGACGCGCTCAGATCCAGCGCGACCGGAGCCGTGCCGGTGTTGGAGTAGGTGACTTCGCGGGTGATCGGCTTGTCGTCGTTGTGCGGCCACCGGACGATGCCGTTGCTGATGCTGCCGACCGAGGCACGCACGGTCGACTTCACCACCGCGGCAACGTCGACGCGGCCAGCCCCCTGCTCGAAGACGGTCAGCTTCGGGTTCGCCTTCGCCGTACCCATCAGGGCCGCCTTCAGGTCGCCGGCCTTCCAGTCCGGGTGCTGCTGAGCCAGGATCGCGGCCGCACCCGCGGTGTGCGGCGCGGCCATCGACGTACCGGACAACTGCAGGTGATCCGGACCGATGTTCGGGTACACGCCGGCCAGGACGCTGTCCTTGGCCTTGGCCGCGACGATGCCGACGCCGGGTGCCGTGATGTCCGGCTTGATCGCGCCGTCCAGCCAGCGGGGACCGCGGCTGGAGAAGTCGGCCAGGTTCTCGTCGTGGTCGACCGCGCCCACGGTCAGCCCGGCATCGGCCGAGGCCGGGCTGCCCGGCGTACCGCCGCTGTTTCCGGCGGAGAGTACGAAGAGCGTGCCAGTCTCGGCGGTCAGCCGGTTGACCGCCTGCGACAGTACGTCGGTGCCGTCACTCGGCCAGTCGGAGCCGAGGCTCATGTTGATCACGTCGGCGCCGGAATGCGCGGCCCACTCCATCCCGGCGATGATGCCGGAGTCGTAGCCACTGCCCTCGTCGTCGAGGACCTTGCCGTTCAGCAGCTTCGTGTCCGGCGCGACGCCGCGGTAGACCTCGTCCTCCCCGGTCACGATCGACGCGACATGCGTGCCGTGGCCGAACTTGTCCGTCGTACCGCTCGCGCTCTCGGTGAAGTCCTTGGCCGAGACGACCGCGTCCTTCAGATCGTCATGCGCAGTGTCGACCCCAGTGTCCAGTACGGCGACCTGGGTCCCCTTGCCGGTCAGTCCGCTCTTCCACGCCTCCGGTGCGCCGATCTGCGGCACACTCTTGTCCAGGAACGCCCGCACCGGCCCGTCCAGCCGGATCCACTGCGTTCCCTTGGCTCGGAGCGCCGTACGGGCTCCAGTCCAGTACGGCGTTGCCTTGCCGACGCGGACCGCCGTACCGCCAACGCTGGGCAGGCTGCGGGCGTGGCTGGTACCGGACCGCAGTGCCACCGGGCCGCTGACGATCAACGGGATGTCGGAGCGTGCGTTGTCGCCGTACCCGTTCTTGAGCAGCTGGGTGACGTTGAACAGCCGTGCATCCAGCTCACCGGACCGCACCGCGGCCTCGGCATCCAGCGGGAGCACAGTGATGTCCCCGTCGAGCTCCTTGCGCTGGATGAACTTGACGTTCTCCCGGCCCTTGGCCGGCCGTATCTTTGCCGGCTGGTCGCCGTGCAGCGTGACCAGGTCGCCGGTGATCAGCGTGATGTCGCCAGCGCCCCCGTGACCGGCCGGCTTCTCCGCCGTCGGTCTGGGGCTCGCCAACGGTTCGCCCGCTGCCGCCGTACCGCCGAGCATGCTGCTCCCGGTCACCAGCACAGCCAGGGCAGCCACGGCGAGACGACTTCGTCCCTTCCTCATAGCACCTCCACTGAGTCCTCACAGATGGGTGGTCATAGAGGTCTATGTCCGGAAGGTGCGAAAAGTGACCGGTTCGGGCGCATTCGATAGTCGTCGAATCGGTCTACGAAGGATGGACGTCCTTCACGAACACGATTCCGTCGATGCTGGACAGGTGGTCCGGGTGCAGAGCGGCGTACCCGAACCAGGGGGAGACTCTGGGCTCCAGAGCACCGGCGAGGGTGCGGGGGTCGACCAGTTGGCGGTCCTGTGCGTAGAGGACGCCTTCGACGGTGTCGGCAGGCGGAGTGCCGACTTCGTGGTGGTGCATGGTGCCTAGCGCGGTGGCGAAGAAGGCGTAGTCCTGGCCGAGGTGCGCGTTGACCAGTGCGCCAGCACTCCACCAGTGGTGGTTGGCGCCGGCCATGTTCATAGTGCTCTGCTCTCGCTGCAGATGAGAGTTGTGCGCGAACACCAGCGTCGGAGCGCGGTCCACCAGGTCCAGGAGGTTGGCCGCCATCATCGAGTCCCGCTGCGCGAGCAGCCGTGCGATGCGGCGGGGTGAGGTGTCAGCCATCCAGTAGTGGTAGCCCAGGAGGCCAGTGGCGGTGCGCGCGTAGAGGCGGGCGCGGTTCAACTCCTCGCGGGAGGAGGCTGCGATCAGGTACGGCGTCTGGGTGTCCACGAGCGCGGTGAGTTGAGCGGCGAACAACTGGAGGCGCTCTGCCTCAGGCGTCTGGCCGATGGACTGGTTCGGTTCATACATGGTGGCCGGGTCGGTCCAGCGCTCGTCCGAACCGAGCAGGCGGTCGAGAGCGTCCGACGTACCAGGAAGCAGGTCAGCGTCGAGCCAGGTCGCGAGGTAGGTGTGCAGAGTGGTGAGCGCATGACGCGGACTCTCCGGCCCGCTGATCTCCAACGGTCCGTCGAACCCCGCGAACCGCACCTGCTCCGCATGCGTCTCGTTGTAGGAGCGCATCCACTGCACCAACTCGCGATTCCCCTTCAGCCCACCCCACTCATGGCTGAACCCACGCGCCATCACGTCATCAAGCTCCCCCACCCCCGACGTCACGTAGTCGGCCACCACCAACCCCAGCAGGCAGTCGGACTCCAGCGTGATCGTCCGATACCCCTCCTCCATCACCAACTGCTGGAAGAGTTCATTGCGCAGGTAGAGCAGTTGATTCTCCTGATGCGTCGGCTCCCCCAGCGCAAGCAGTCGCGGCTTGTTCGCAAGCAACTCCAGAACGGCATTCATGGTTTCAACTTTATCGTTGAAGCCTCTCGTTGAACCTTTGCTCCAACCCCCAGCAGGACCGCCGAGAGAAAGCTTAAATACGTGATCGACGACTTCGCCAAGGCCTACCTGCACGACGCACTGCGCTGGGCGCGGGCCGATCTGGTCCGCAAGCTCGAGGGCCTCTCCGAGTACGACGTACGCCGTCCCCTCACCCGGACGGGTACCAACCTGCTCGGCCTGGTGAAACACCTGGCGTTGTCCGAGGCGCGCTACTTCGGTGAGATCTTCGACCGCCCTTATCCCGAGCCGATTCCCAGCTTCGCCGACCCGACCTTCAACAGCAGCGACTACCTCTGGGCCCGCGCCGACGAGTCCCGCGCCGACATCCTCAACGCCTACACCCGCGCCTGCGACCACGCCGACGCCACCATCACCGCCCTACCGATCGACGCCCCCGGCCACGTCCCCTGGTGGCCCAGCCCCGACGTGAAGCTCTTCAACGTCATGGTCCACCTCCTCAACGAGACCAACCGCCACCTAGGCCACGCCGACATCCTCCGCGAACAGCTGGACGGCGCCCTAGGCTCCGACCCCACCCCCACCACCACCGACTGGTCCACCCACCGAGCCCAAGTAGAACAAGCCGCCCAAGCCTTCGGTAAGAACGCGTAGTAGTACCCAATCTGCTCATCAGCTGGGTCGCCCGCAGGCGTGAGGCGTGCTCTGCCAGGGAGGTTCGCGACGGACGATGGTCAGCGGGGGATGGTGGTGATGAGGTTGGTGAGGGCCTCGCGCTTGGCCTGCAGGGTGAGCAGGCGGTCTGTCATGTCGGCGAGGTGATCGTCGAGGTAGGCCGCGACGCAGGCGTTCAGGCGGGAACCTTCGAAGCAGGGAATGACTTTGCGGATGATGCTGGTCGGGAGGCCCGCGTCGAGCAGGAGCCGGATCCGGTGGACCGCGTCGGCGGTGTCCGGGGTGTAGCGGCGGTGGCCGTTGGTGGTTCGGTCGGAGGTCAGGAGGTGCTGCTGCTCGTAGTAGCGGAGCAGTCGCACGCTGACGCCGGTGGCCTCCGACAGTTCGCCGATCCGCAACACGATGAAATCTCCTCTTGAATCTGACACTGATGTCACGACCTAGCGTCGAGTTCATGACGCAGACATCAGACATCCAAACATCGTCGACAGCCAGTTCCTTCCTGATCGGCGGGAACGTTCCGGTACGGCGGCTCGGCTTCGGGGCGATGCGGTTGACGAACGCCGGCGGGGACGGGATCTGGCGCGGCCCGGCGGACCCGGCAGCGGCCGTGGCAGTGCTGAGGCGGGCGGTCGAACTCGGCGTTCAGCACATCGACACCGCCGATTCCTACGCCCTCGGAGCGAACGAAGAGCTGGTCGCGCAAGCCCTGCACCCGTACGCCGATGACGTCCTGATCGCCACCAAGATCGGGAACACCCGCCCCGGCCCGGACGAGTGGGTGCCGCTCGGGCATCCGGCGTACCTGCGACAGCAGGCCGAGCTGAGCCTGCGGCGGCTGCGCGTCGAGCGGCTGGACCTGCTGTACCTGCACCGGGTCGACCCAGCCGTGCCGTTGGACGACCAGATCGGGGCACTGGCGCAGCTGCAGCAGGAAGGAAAGGTCGGCCACATCGGCTTGTCGGAGGTCAGCGTCGACGAGATTCAGCAGGCGCAACAGATCGCTCCGATCGCCGCCGTACAGAACCTCTACAACTTCAGCACCCGCGACCACGAGGCCGTGCTCGAGTACACCGCATCCACGGGCATCGCGTTCGTGCCGTTCTTCCCGGTCGGCGCCGGTGAGCACGCCAAGCAGGACGGCGTACTGGCGGACATCGCCCGCGAGGTAGGCGCGACCCCTGCGCAGGTCGCACTGGCATGGCTCCTGCACCGGGCAGACCACGTGTTGCCGATTCCCGGTACGACGTCGCTCGACCACCTCGCGGACAACGTCGCCGCAGCACAGCTCCGGCTGACCCCCGACCAGCTCGCGCGACTGTAGTCAGTTGTTGACGAGGGCTTCGAACATGCCGGGCTGGTAGGAGCCGGCGGGGGTTTGGGCGATGACGTTCATCCGGTTGGCGGCGTTGATGAGGGCTACCAGGACGATCAGGGCGGAGAGCTGTTCGTCGTCGAAGTGTTCGCTGACGGCGGCCCAGGTGGCGTCGCTGACGCCTTGGTGGTGGTCGGCGAGGCGGGTGCCTTCTTCGGCGAAGGCCAGGGCGGCGCGTTCGGCGGGGGTGTAGACGGTGGCTTCGCGCCAGGCGGCGACCATGTGCAGGCGCTGGGGGTCTTCGCCGGCGGCGGTGGCGTCCTTGGTGTGCATGTCCAGGCAGAAGCCGCAGCCGTTGATCTGGCTGGCGCGGATGTTGACCAGCTCCTTGATCGTGCCGGGCAGGGTGGAGTGCTCGACCAGCATTGCCAGACCGGCGAAGCGCTTGCTGAGCTTGCCGCCGAGTTCGGTCTCCATCAGGTTGATGCGCATCGGGGTGTTTCCTCTCGTATCTGTCGGTTGTGCTCACAAGATGCGCGCCGGGCCGGATCCGTGACAGGCTACGGATGTGACGAGGCCCACTGTCACGAGATCGTGGTGACCGGTGTCTGTTGGGCGAACCGACCACTGGAGGAGACGGCCATGGACCCCGCGACCGAATCATTCGTTGCCCACCGCAACCTGTTGTTCACGATCGCGTACGAGCTGCTGGGTTCGGCGGCGGATGCCGAGGACGTGCTGCAGGAGACGTGGCTGCGCTGGGTCGGGGTCGAGCTGGAGACGGTCCGCGACCACCGTGCGTACCTGATCCGCATCACCAGCCGCCAGGCGCTCAACCGGTTGCGGACCGTCGGCCGGCAGCGTGAGACGTACGTCGGCCAGTGGTTGCCCGAGCCGCTGCTCACCACGCCGGATGTGGCGGAGGACGTCGAGCTGGCGGACAGCGTCTCGATGGCGATGCTCCTGGTCCTGGAGACGCTCAAGCCGACCGAGCGCGCCGTCTTCGTACTACGTGATGTCTTTGCCCTCGAGTACGACGAGATCGCGCAGGCGGTCGACAAGTCGCCGGAGGCGGTCCGTCAGATCGCGCACCGGGCTCGGTCGCACGTGGCTGCCCGCCGGCCGCGCGGAGTGGTATCACCGACCGAGGCCAAGGGGGCACTGACCGCCTTCCGCCGAGCTGTGGAGACAGGCGACATTCAGAGCTTCCTGGACATGCTCGCTCCGGACGTGGTGCTCATCGGCGACGGTGGTGGCGTCAAGCAGGCAGTCCTCAACCCCATCGTTGGCGCCGACCGCGTCGGCCGGATCCTGAGCGCGGGCATCCCCCAGTACGTCGGCGCTCTCACCACCGAGCTCATCCACCTCAACGGTGCTCCCGGCCTGCTCCTCCGTCTGGACGGCGAGATCGAACAGGTCATGGCCTTCCACATGCTCGACGGTCAGATCACCGGCATGTACGTCGTCCGCAACCCCCACAAACTCGAGCGCCTCGAGCAGGAGACCACCCTGCTCCGCTAGCTACTTGGCCGTGAGCGCCGCGCTGATCGCCGCCCTCAGCTGAGAGTCGTCGCCGGTGCGCCAGGTGTGCTTTGCCGGGCAGGACCACTGGTCTGGATCGGGCGGCGGCCGGCACCCGGCCAGCTTGAGACGTCCGGCCCGGGCCGCTCGCGACGCAGCAGGCTTCGGTCGGCCGTACAGGATCGGCACACCCGCCTCACCACAGATCGGGCACGCCGGGCCCACAGAAACTCCCATGCGCTCAGAGTACGACGCTGCGTAGGCTCGCCGGATGAAGTTTCCTGAGACGTTGTCGGCCGAGCGACGGGCACTGATCGAGGACGCGGCGGCAAAGCTTCAGCGCGAGTACGGCGCTGGGTTCCTCGGGATGGTGTTGTCGGGGTCGGCCGGGCGTGGGCTGGAGACGGAGCGGTCGGATCTGGACGTCATCGTGGTGGTGACGCCGGAGCTGGTGGAGAGACCGCTGCGACGGGACACCGAGCTGGAGTTGCTGCCAGTAACGCTCAAGCACTTGGAGACGCTGGCGACGTTCGGGGATAGCCAGTGGGGCTATCGCTGGTCGTATGCGTGGGCTCCGACCCTGCTCGACAACACGGGCGGCCTGATCGAGGCGGCCGTCGAGAGGCAGACACGACTGAGCGCTGAGGAGGCGGTCGCGCTTCTGGAGCAGCGGTTGGATGCGTGGATCAACCTGGCCTACCGCTCACTCAAGTCGGCGCGCGACGGCAATCTGCTCGCGGCACGGATGGACGCAGCTGAGGCGATCACACCGTTCCTCGATGTGGTGTTCGCGCTCGACGGTCAGGTCCGGCCCTACAGCAAGTACCTGAGCTGGGCACTGCACCGTCACCCGCTCCAGAGCTGGCCGACCGACGTACTGCTGGAGACGATCGAGCAGTACCTCGCCGGTGACCCGGAGTCGATCAGGCAGAGCCTGCGCCACGTGCAGACCTCTGACCTACCCATCGTCCAGGAGACCTTCAACGGCTGGACAGCCACCCAATACGACGCGCTACGGCGCTAGCGGCAACGCGTCGTACCAGATGTCGCCCATCTTCAAGAAGCCCGCGTCGGTGGGGTGGAGCTTGTCCGATGAGATGTCCGACAGCGACATGCGCGCGTTGAGGTCGACGAACCGCACATCAGCACCCGTAGCGCGCACCGCGGCAACCACACCGGGGATGGCCGCGTTGTAGGCATCAATGCGCTCGTTCAGCCCAGCATCGGGCGACGGCACGATCGAGGCGACCAGAACCGTCACACCTGGCACCCTCTGCGTGATGCGCTCGACCAGGTCCTGTAGCCGCGCAGGTGCGTTCGGCAGGTCAGTGGCCTGTACGACGTCGTTCGTGCCGATGTGGAGCAGCACGTACCGCGGGCGGTTCAGGAGCAGCCAGTAGTCGATCCACGAACGCAGCTCGTCGATCCGCATCCCCGGGTGACCCTCACTGTCGCGGTCCGGGAGATTGCCCCAGTGAACGGAACCCACGAAGTCCACCCGTGGCCCGTGGTCCTGGTAGTGCTGCCACAGCGACGTGCGATAGCTGACCCCGGTCACGGAGTTGCCGTAGGTGATGGAGTCCCCCAGCGGCATCACCCGCACCCCGCCTGCTGACGGAACCGCCGGCCCGACCAGCAGCACGGCCGCGAGCACCAACGGCACGGCCAGCAGACGTCGCTTCACACTCAGAACGTAGCGGTTGAGAAGTAGCTCCGCTGTACCCACCCAAGGGGCGTGGTGAGTACAGCGCAGCCGCCCTGGTTAGTTGGCTTCTTTGGTCGCCCAGTAGTGCCATTGTGGGGACGCGACTGGGGAACGGGTCAGGCCGTCCGGCCAGGTGGCCGGCAGGTCATGACTCCGTGCCGCGTACAACGTCACCTCCGATGCGCTGCGGTCCCCGCGGACTGCGACGCGTGCGGCGGTTTCGGCGCGCATGTCGGCCAGGTAGTGGATGGCAGGCAGGAACTCCGCGCTCAGCCGCGGGCTGAGTCGTCCGACCGGTTCGTCGTCGAGACGGATCTCGACCACGTTCCGCGGCCGGTCCTGGATGCTGTCCTCCTCCTCGATCGCATGCATGGTGGCGTAGGCCCAGCACTCGCCTTCCGCGCGGAAGAACGGGGCCAGGATCTCTGGATGCACCTCACTGCCCGGTACGACGATGCCGCTGCCGGGTGGTAGCAGGTGGAAGCTCCCCGGCGGGGGCAGGTTCACCGGGGCGAGCATGTGCGGCTGGCCCAGGGCCACCGCGACGCTGGCGTGGAACTCCGTGCGGTCATCGTCCTTGCCGACCCAGTCGGCCGGCTCCCACTCACTGACCCACAGGTGGCACGGCACCTGGGGCTGCAGTCCTTGGGCCACCAGCTCCGAAAGCACCGGGTGGTAGCGATGTGCGTCGTCCCTCGGCAAGTAGCCGACAACCTTCCCCTGCACGCGGACTGCGATCGATCGGGGGTCGAATCGGTTGTGCGGTTCCGGGACCAGGTCCGCCTCGGTGTCCAGATCTGCGCCGCGTGCCGGGATGGGATCAGGGAACAGGCTGCGAATCGCCTGCTCGTGCGGAGCCTCCCGCACGACCTCCTGACCGCACCACAGTGCATCGCCCCACAGACTGAACGGAATCAGTTCCATATGTGCCCTCCAGTCCCCGCTGACCGGTTTACTCGGCTCATCCCGTCCAGAGGCCTGGCCGTTACACCGAGTGAGCGTATGAAAACTAGACTGCCCCGTGAAGGGCCGTTTCACGCATGGAATCAGGCTCTGTTGTGCAACGGTAGCCGTGCGTCCGCACTCTGGACGGAGATCGTCTTGTGCAGCGAGCGAAACGGCGGAGATCGTGCAGATGCACGGGAAGGAACGTCATGCAGGGCAGTAGTTCAGTCGCTCGATGGACCGGTTCAGGAGCTGTCTCACCATCTGTCACGACAGCCTCTATCGAGGCCGCTGTCGAGCGCCTCGACGGGGTCGCGATCAGGACCCCGTTGCAACGGAATTCAAGGCTTTCTGAGCGCACCGGAGCGCAGATCTGGCTGAAGCGTGAGGACCTGCAGATCGGCCGTTCCTACAAGCTGCGCGGGGCCTACAACCTGATCTCCCAGCTCGATGAAGCGGTCAAGTCCGCAGGGGTCGTCTGCGCCAGCGCGGGCAACCACGGGCAGGGCTTGGCATATTCGTGCCACACGCTCGGTGTTCACGGAAAAGTTTTCGTTCCCAGGACGACTCCGCGCCAGAAACGGGACCGGATCGCCGCCCTCGGTGGCAAGCAGATCCAGGTGATCGTCACCGGCGACACGTACGACGACGCTGCCGCGGCCGCGCTCGCTGATGCGGAAGCGACCGGCGCGACCATGGTTCCCGCCTTCGACGACCCGCGGACCGTGGCCGGCCAAGGCACAGTCGCCGTCGAGATCGTGCAGCAGCTCGGCCAGGCCCCCGACGTACTGGTGGTTCCGGTCGGCGGCGGTGGGCTCGTGGCGGGTGTCGCGAGTTGGCTGGCTGCTCGGCATCCCGGCGTACGGATCGTTGGTGTGGAGCCGGCTGGTGCCGCGAGTATGGCGGCTGCGTTGGCTGCTGGTGAACCGGTTACGTTGCCGCAGTTGGACAGCTTCGTCGACGGCGCCGCAGTACGACGAGTTGGCGACGTCACGCTGCCTTTGGTGGCCGGCGCCGGGGTCGAGATGCTGTCAGTACCGGAAGGTCTGGTCTGCAGCGAGATGCTCGAGCTGTACCAGGTCGACGGCCTGATCGCCGAGCCCGCGGGCGCTTTGTCGACAAGTGCCCTGGGCAACGGCTTGACCGTGCGGCCGGGTGAGACGGTCGTTTGTCTGCTCTCCGGCGGGAACAACGATGTCAGCCGGTACAGCGAGATCCTCGAGCGATCGCTTGTCTACGAAGGGCTCAAGCACTACTTCCTGGTCACGTTCCCGCAGGAGCCCGGCGCGCTGCGCCAGTTCCTGGACGGGGTGCTCGGCCCGGACGACGACATCGCCCTGTTCGAGTACGTGAAGCGCAACAACCGGGAGACCGGCGTCGCGCTGGTCGGGATCGAAATCAGCCGGGCCGGCGACCTGGACGGTCTGCTGGCCCGGATGAATGCTGCACCCCTCGACATCGAGCGGATCAACCCGAACTCCCCCGAGTTCAGGTATCTGATCTGACCCCGCCGCGGACCTCACTCCACGGCGGGATCAGACGCCTCACAGCCCCGAGTGCTTAGGACGCCGCGGGTCTTCCGGATGGTTCCCATCCGCCCAATGATTGTCGGCGTCTTCCTGGGTGCGGGCAACGTTCGGTACGTCACCTGCGTGCGGCATGTTGCCTTCTTCGGCCCCGTTGTTCGGCATCTTGCTCGCTGCCTCGGTGTGGTGCTGGTCAGCCTCACGGTCCGCGTCCTTAGCGGCCTCACGACGCTCGGTCGCACCGGCGGCGAGACGGCGAGCCTCAGCAGCCTTCTCCTCGGACTCGGCCTGGGCGCGCTTGGCGCGGGCCTCGACCTCGTCGGCGGCCGCGTGCTGACGCTCAGCGTGGGCCGTGGCGATCCGGGATTCCTGTTCCTTCTCGTAGGCTTCCTGGCGATCCTGCTCGTTCTGCTGCCGCTGGTGCTCTTCACGACGCTTTGCCGACGTCTTGGACGCGCCTGCGAGCAGTGCGACCAGGATGACGATGACGGCGAGCGCGACGACGATCCAGAGGACGGTCATTCCGTCCATGGGTTCCTCCTCAGTCCGGGGTTCAGCCTCCGGTACCCGTCGCGCCCACCCGCTAACCAGCCCGCACGAAGAAGTGATAGGTGCCTGAGGCAACATTCACGGCCACTGTCGAACCTTCATCAAACGCTTGCGAAACCCGCCGCCCACTCTCAGTCACCAACGACGGGTCCGCCGCCGGCAGCCGAACGGTGGCGGTCGAGTTTGGCGGCACCGTCACCTCCAGCTGCAGACCACGCACGGTGGTCTTCCAGTTACTGACCACCTGCCCGTACGGCGTCTCGAGCGCGAAGTCGGCCTTGGTGATCCCCGCACCCGGCGTCGGCGCGATGAGCAGCTTGCGATAGCCCGGCTCGGCCGCCGAAACCCCAGCCAGCGTTCGATACATCCACTCGCCGACAGCGCCGTACGCGTAGTGGTTGAAGGAGTTCATGCCGACGTCGTTGAAGGTGCCGTCGGGGTTGATCGAGTTCCAGCGCTCCCACACCGTCGTCGCGCCCTTGCCGATCTCGTAGCCCCACGATGGGTACGACGTGTTCTGCAACAGCTTGTAGGCAAGGTCCGAGCGCCCCACCTTGGTCAGCACCGGCAGCAGCCCGTCCACCCCGAGGAAGCCGGTGGACAGGTGCGTGTCCCGGCGCAGGATGGTGTTCACGAAGTGCTCGCCGGACTTGGTGATGTCGGGGATCAGGTCGTTCGTGAAGCCGAGGATGTAGCCGGTCTGGCTGTCCGCGCCGACCTTCCCATCCCCTGCTACAAACCGAGTGATCCACGCGGCCCGTACGTCGTCGTACAGCTTCCGGTACTTCGTTTCGTCCGCGCTGTTCCCGATGGCCGCAGCCATCTGGCTGAGCTGGCGGGCACCCTTGGCCATGAACGCCGTACCGATCAGGTCACCGGGAGTCGGGTCGTCCAGGTTCAGCCAGTCGCCGTAGTCGCCACCACCGCGGATCAGACCGGGTGAGTGCGAGGCCAGGTAGTCGACGTAGCGAGTCATGGAGGCGTAGTGCTGGCGGATCACGTCGGTGTCGCCGTAGGCCTGCCAGAGCGTCCACGGCACGTTCACACCGGCATCTGCCCAGCCGGCGTTCCCGAGTCCACCGTCGAACGAGTTCGGCACCGTCGGCGCGACACTGGGGTAGGCGCCGTCAGCTGTCTGGCTGTCGCGCAGGTCCTGCAGCCACTTGGTCAGGAAAGCCTGCGAGTCCAGGTTGTAGACCGCAGTGCGGGCGAACACGTTGATGTCGCCGGTCCAGCCCATCCGCTCGTCACGAGCCGGAGTGTCGGTCGGAATCGACAAGAAGTTGCCACGCTGGCCCCAGACGATGTTGCTGTGCAGCTGGTTCACCAATGCGGAGTTGGTGTGGAAGCTGGTCGTCTGAGCGCCGTCGGTACCCATTACGACACCAGTCACCGTAGTGGGCTGCACGCCGCTCACCTCGATGTAGCGGAAGCCGTGGAAGGTGAAACGCGGCTGGTAGGTCTCCGGTTGGTCAGTAGCGAACGTGTAGTGGTCAGTGGCCTTCGCACCGCGCAGGTTGTCCGTGTAGAGCGTCCCATCAGGGTTCAGTACCTCGCCGTACCGGATGGTGACGGTCTGGCCGGGCTGTCCGGTCAGCTCGAAGCGTCCGACGCCGACCATGTTCTGTCCGAGGTCGTAGAGGTACTTGCCCGGGGTTGGTGACGCAATCGCCTTTGCGGCAAGCGTTTGAGTCACCCGGACCGGCTGGTCGGCCTGCGGGACCAGCAGTGCGGTAGCACTCGGCCGCAACAACGCAGGCGACCACTCCGTCGCCTCTTCAATCGACAACTGTCGGCGTGCGTCGTAGCTCTCGCCGTTCAGCAGATCAGCAACCCGTACGGCGCCTGGTGCGGTCTGCCAACTCTGGTCCGTACTAACCACGTCCGTGGTGCCGTCTGAGTACGTGACGCGCAGTTGGGCGGTCAGTGCGGTCTCACTGCCGTACTTCTGCGATCCGAACATCGCCACGTTGCCAGCGAACCATCCGGTGGACACCTCAGCGCCCAGCACGTTCTGACCGGCGTGCAGCTGCCGAGTGACGTCGTACGTCTGCGACTGGATCCGCAACCGGTAGTCCGTCCAGCCCGGTGCCAACTGCTGGTCGCCAACCTTCTGACCGTTGAGGCTCAGCTCGTAGACGCCCTGCGCAGCCGCGTACACGCGGGCCCGAACGACCTTCTTGCCGGCCGGAATCGTCACCGTGCGCTTGAACACCGGCAGCGGCGGACCCGGAAGCCACAGGTCGGTGTTGCCCTTCACCTGCAGGCCGCCGGTCGGCAGCACCGTGCCGTCGGGAAAGGTCTGGTCACCGGCGGCAAAGGCAGTGTCGACGAGCTTCTTGCCGGCGCTGTTGGTCACCACCAGGTTGTGCACAACGCCGCTCTCCTCACCATTGGTGCGGAAGCCGACGATCCCGGCCGCGTTGTGGTCGGACCGCTCGCGCTGGTCGACCTGAACATCGTCGATCCAGGTGGTGATGGTCTTGCCGGCCACTGTGATGCGCAGGTGGTGCTTCTGGCTCAGGTCGACGTTGAGCGGGATCTCACCGAGGACGACGTACCCGCCGCCCTGCTGCCGGACATGCGGCCGGAGCTTGTTCCCGTTGACTGTGTTGAGCTGCCACATGTAGCCGAGTCCGGCCCGGCCGCGGAAGAAGACGCCCAGGGCGTCCTTGGTGACGGTGACGTCGGCGTCGACCGTGTAGTCGGTCCACTCAGCTCCTGGCTGGCTGTCAGCGCCGATCCACTGACCACTCCAGTCCGATGGCTGCAGCTGGGCAGTCTCGAAGGTCGCGGCGTCGGACCAGCGCGTGGCGCGGCCCTGGTCGTCCCAGACCCGGACTGACCAGAAGTACTGCGTATAGGGCTTCAGCGCGGTACCGGCGTACTCGACCTCGACGGAACGGTCGGAGCGGACCACGCCGCTGTCCCACGCGTCTGGATGAGCCAGCTTTGACGGACTGGTCGCGACGTGGACCTCATAGCGGCTCTGCGCGACGCCACGGCGATCACTGTCGAGCTGCCAGCTCAGCCGCGGCTTGCCGGCCGCGATGCCGAGTGGTTCGGTCAGGGCGTTGGTCTTGAGGTTGTGCACCTGAGGTGCGGGCGTGGCCGATGCGGTGGAGACAGGCATTGCCAACAGGGCTGCCAGGGCAAGCGCAGCCCAACGAAGGTGTCGGGGCATTGCGGGACTCCTCAGTCAGTGGGGCGGAACTGCGGGAGTTCGGGGCGGTGGGGTGGGGAAGGAATCACTACAGCTTTAGACCAGACCGCGGCGGGCGGCCCAGACGATGGCTTCGATGGCGGTACTGAAGCCGAGCCGGTCGCAGATCAAGCGCGTCCGGCGGCGGACAGTCCGTTCGGACAACTGCAACCTGCGCGCCACTGCGTCCATCGGCAAGCCGGTGGCGAGGAGGCGGAGCAACTGCAGATCGTCATGGCTGATCTCCCGCGGCGGTACACGCTGCGGGCGCACTTCCTGGGGGAGGGCGGTCATGCGGTATCACCTTTTCCGAACACCCGGGACTCGGCGGCGTCCCAGTCGGCCGGTTTGCCCTGCGGTTCGTAGCGCCGCAGGCGATGGGTGGACCGGACCAGGGCGCGCATGGCGGCCAGGTCCGGGAGGGGCTCGCCCAGTGCACGAGCTTGGACGAGGACGTTGCCCAGGGCCGACGCCTCGACCGGACCGGCCAGGACCGGCAGGCCGCAGGCGTCTGCGGTGAGCTGACACAACAGTTCGTTCTGGGAGCCGCCCCCGATGACATGCAGTACGTCGACGGGCCGGTCCGCGAGCTCTTGAGCCGACCGCAGCGTCCGCCGGTAGGCGAGCGCCAGACTCTCCAGCACACACCGCACCACGGCACCACGAGACGCAGGAGGCTCACCGCAGTACTCCGCAATCCGGGCAGGCATGTCCCCTGGAGCGAGGAACGCCGGCGCATCCGGATCGATCAGTACGGCGAAGGGAGGCGCAGCGGCTGCTTCGGAAAGCAGTCGGAGCAGGTCGTCGTCCTGCCAGACGCGCTGGCACTCCTGCAGGATCCACAGGCCCATGACGTTGCGCAGGAAGCGGATCCGCCCATCCACTCCGCCTTCATTGGTGAAGTTGGCCAGCCGTGCTTCCTCAGTGAGCACAGGGGCGTCTAGCTCCAGTCCCACCAACGACCACGTTCCGGACGAGATGTAGGCGAACCGCTCGTCCGAGGCCGGCACACTCACCACAGCAGACGCTGTGTCATGCGAGCCGACCGCAATCACCGGAGTCCCGTCATACGAGCCAATCACGTCGCCCGGCTCCCACAACCGCGGCAGCAAGCGCGCGGGCACGCCCACGCGCTGTGCGAGCTCCACACTCCACGCGCGGCGGCGTACGTCGTACAGCTGAGTGGTGGAAGCGTTCGTGCGCTCCACACCAGCCTCTCCGGTGAGCCAGTACGCGAGGAGGTCCGGGATCAGCAGCATGGTGTCGGCCTGCGCGAGCCCACTGCCCTCGGCGACCAGTTGGTAGAGGGTGTTGATCGGCATCTGCTGGAGTCCGGTGATGCTGTACAGCTCTTCGTCGGACACTCTCGTCAGCACGAGGTCCATTACGCCGTCGGTGCGGCTGTCGCGGTAGTGGATCGGGTTACCCCGCAGCTGGCCGCTGGCGTCCAGGAGGCCGTAGTCCACGGCCCAGGAGTCGATGGCGAGCGAGTCGACCGCACCTGCGGTGCGCAGGCCGTCGAGCATGGATCGGTAGAGGTGCAGGATGTCCCAGTGCAGGGTGCCGCGGACGTCGACGGGGCCGTTCCAGAAGCGGTTGACCTCGGTCAGGCGCAGCAGGTCGGGGCCGACCTCGCCGAGCATGACACGACCGCTGGACGCACCCAGGTCGACCGCCGCGACGCGCTTCATACGACAGTGAGCCCGAGGCGGAGGAGGTCGGCGACGGCCTCCAAGTCTTTGACGCGGTGGCCGGTACCGAGCGCCCAGTGATGTGCCACACCGGATGCGGACCACTCATCGGTCCACTCACCCGGGTCCCGCCCGAAGTCCACCCGCGACGTCGTGTTCCCGATCTGCAGCAACGGCCCCGGTACGACGTTCCCCTCGGAGGCAATGAGGTGGAACGTCCCATCGCGCCGCTGGCCCAGCCCGCACAGCGTGACCGGGCCCTGGCGAACGTCGAACTCGACGGACACACCCCAGCCCCGCTTGCCGTGGTAGACGCCCAGCCCACGCAGCAATGGCTTGGCCGCACTGATCGCCAGATGCGCCGGGCCGTCGTGACCCATCTCCACCACGTTGTCGTGGAAGTTCAGCGCCTGCAGTTCGGTGAACGAACCGCCCGCACCGAGCTTGTCCATCACCAGCATCGCCAGTGAGGTCCGCAGCTCGTACTCACCCGCAGCAGGAACGCCCCGCGCAGTCAGCAGCGACGCACCGAGGATCATCCCGGCAGCAACGCGCTCGTGCGCCTCTCCATCCAGACCGCGGTGGTAGTAGGCCAGGGTGGTCAGGTCGAAGTCCTCCACCAGCCGGTCCAACGCCACAGACACCGTGGCACCCCACCGGAAGTCGTCTTCGACCACGGAGTCGTCCAGCGTGAAGACCTCTCGCGCCAGCTCCATCCTGGCGTCTGTCTCGGCGGAGGTGACCTTCTCGACCCGCACCCGCAGGTCGTCGATCTCCAGGATCTCCACGTGCCCGCCGAGCTGTGCGGACACCAAAGTCGGGTCGGTGACCACGTCCATCATCCCCGGGTACAAGTGCCCGAGCAGGCCGTGCCGCCCATGCCGGAAGGCAGCCCGTACGCCGGCCGCACGGATCCACCGGTCGATCCGCGCCCACGCCCGCTCGTCCTCCAGGTACCCAGACACCGAACGGAAAGGCACACCACACCGCTCGAACGCGTTGGCCATCTCCGGCAGCGGACAAGCCCCGCAGTACGCCAGCCACGCACCGGTGTCGAAGGTCGCGTGATCCATGGACTCCGTCGGCTGCAGGTTCAGCAGCAGCACCGGCGAACCACTCCGCTGCGCCACTGGCACCAGCATCGACGCAGTCATGTATGTGGTCAGGAAGCCGACGATCAGGTCGCAGTCCGCCAACCGCAGATTCTCCGCGGCCGCAGCACCTTCCTGCGCGTCAGAGATGAACCCGACGTCCACAACCTCGCAGTCCAGCGCAGTGAAGCGCTCGGCCATCCGCCGCGCAGACGCCTGCAACTGCGGCAGGAGCGAAGGGAACTGCGGCCAGTAGGCGCCGAGGCCGCCCGCGACAAGGCCGACGCGGGTCTTCCGCGTAGTCATCGAAGGAATGCGGCGGCTACGCCGGCGTCGACGGGGACATGGAGACCAGTGGTGTGGCTGAGATCCCCACCTACCAACGCGAAGACAGCCGCCGCAACGTTCTCCGGCAGCACCTCCCGCTTGAGCAGCGTCCGCTGCGCGTAGAACGCCCCCAGCTCTGACTCCGGTACGCCGTACACGGCTGCCCGCTGCGCACCCCAGCCCTTGGCGAAGATCCCAGACCCCCGTACGACGCCGTCCGGGTTCACGCCGTTGACGCGGACGCCGTACTCACCGAGCTCGGCCGCGAGCAACCGGACCTGGTGCGCCTGGTCGGCCTTGGCCGCGCCGTACGCGACGTTGTTCGGTCCGGCGAAGACGGCGTTCTTGCTGGAGATGTAGACGATGTCGCCGCCGATTCCCTGGTCGATCAGCACCTTCGCGGCCGCGCGTGACACCAGGAACGACCCCTTGGCCATCACGTCGTGCTGCAGGTCCCAGTCGCGTTCAGTTGTCTCCAGCAACGACTTCGAGATGGAGAGGCCAGCGTTGTTGACCACCAGATCGACGCCACCGAAGGCGAGCACGGCCTCATCCATAGCAGCAGCGACAGCAGCCTCGGAAGAGACATCGGCGCCGACGGCAACAGCAACGTCGGCCGAGCCGATCTCCTTCGCCACCGCCTCGGCGGCGGCCAGGTCGAGGTCCGCGATCACGACGCACGCACCCTCGGCCGCCAGCCGCTGCGCGATCGCCTTACCGATACCCGAACCAGCACCGGTCACCAACGCCACGCGAGTTGCCAAAGGCTTCGGCTTGGGCATCCGCTGCAGCTTGGCCTCCTCAAGCGCCCAGTACTCGATCCGGAACTTCTCCCGCTCATCGATCGGCGCGTACGTCGACACCGACTCGGCGCCACGCATCACGTTGATCGCGTTCACGTAGAACTCGCCGGCCACCCGGGCGGTCTGCTTGTCCTTGCCGAAGCTGAACATCCCGACCCCGGGCACCAGCACGATCGCCGGATCGGCACCCCGCATCGCCGGGCTGTCCGCATCCGCGTGCCGCTGGTAGTACGCCGAATACTCCTCGCGATACTCCGCGTGCAGTTCCTTCAACCGCTCGACCGCATCCTCGATCGACGCGCTCGGCGGCAGATCGAGCACCAACGGCCGCACCTTGGTCCGCAGGAAGTGGTCCGGGCACGAGGTCCCCAACGCAGCCAACTCGGTAAGACGTTCGCGGGCGGTGAACTCCAGCACCACGTCAGAGTCGGTGTAGTGACCCACCTGCGGCTTGTCGGTCGACGCGAGCCCGCGGATCACCGGAGCCAGCGCCGCCGCACGCGCGCGGCGCTCGTCCACCGGCAGGGCCTCGAAGCCAGGAACCACGGCACCAAACGGTTCCGCCACACCGCGCTCGGCGAGGAAACGTTCCGCCGTACGGATGATCTCCAGTGAGTTCGCCTCGCACTCGTCCGAGGTCTCGCCCCAGGCCGTGATGCCGTGACCGCCGAGGATGCAGCCGATCGCGGCCGGGTTCTCCCGCTTGACCGCCGCGATGTCGAGGCCGAGCTGGAATCCGGGCCGCCGCCACGGCACCCAGACCACTCGATCCCCGAAGCATTCCGCAGTCAGCTTCTCCCCGTCCGCCGCCGTTGCCAGCGCGATCCCGGAATCCGGGTGCAGGTGATCGACATGCGGCGAATCGACCAGCCCATGCATCGCGGTGTCGATCGACGGCGCCGCCCCGCCCTTCCCGTGCAGGCAGTAGTCGAACGCCGCCACCATCTCGTCCTCGCGCTCGACACCCGGGTACACGTCAACCAGCCCGCGCAACCGGTCGAGTCGCAGTACCGCAAGCCCGGCCTCAGTGAGCGTGCCGAGATCGCCGCCGGATCCCTTCACCCACAGCAGCTCGATCGGCTGCTGAGTCACCGGGTCCACCGAGGAACCCTTCGCCGACGTGTTCCCGCCGGCGTAGTTGGTGTTCCGCGGGTCCGAGCCCAGTCGGTTGCTCCTGGCAACGAGTTCCATCACGCTCCCCATCCGGCCTGCTGGCCGTCGGCACGGTCCTTGACGATCTGCTCGAAGTACCCACTGCGCTGGTACGCCTTGATCGGTTCGGGGTCGAGACCCTGCGACTCCCGCAGCTCGGCCAGCAGCGGCCGCACATCGGTGTTGTAGGCATCCATCAGTACGGCGTTCGCCTCCAGGACGTCGCCTGATCGCTGAGCCGCTCCCAGCGCCTCCCGGTCGACCAGCAACGCCTTCGCGGTGGCCTCCTGGACGTTCATCACCGAGCGGATGATCGCGGGGATCTTCACCTCGATGTTGTGGCACTGGTCGAGCATGAACGCGATGCCGCGGTCCGGGTCGAGCGCGTCACCGCGGACGATCTCGGACATGATCCGGAACAACTGGAACGGGTCGGCCGACCCGACCATCAGGTCGTCGTCGGCATAGAACCGGCTGTTGAAGTCGAACGCCCCGAGCTTCTTCACCCGCAGCAGGAACGCCACGATGAACTCGATGTTCGTCCCCGGCGCGTGGTGCCCGGTGTCGATACAGACGACAGCCTTGGGGCCCAGCTCGAGACAGTGCGCGTACGACGTTCCCCAGTCCGGCACGTCGGTCGTGTAGAAGGCCGGCTCGAAAAGCTTGTACTCCAGCAACATCCGCTGGTCGTCACCGAGCCGGTCATAGACTTCGCGGAGAGCGGTCGCGAGGCGGTCCTGCCGGTCCTGGATGTCGTCCTGACCCGGGTAGTTCGTGCCGTCGGAGAACCACAGCTTCAGGTCCCGGGACCCGGTCGCATCCATGATGTCGACGCATTCGAGCAGGTGGTCAGTGGCCTTACGTCGTACCCGGGGATCGGGGTTGGTGACGCTGCCCAGCTTGTAGTCGTCGTCCTGGAACACGTTGCTGTTGATCGCACCGAGCCGGACGCCCTGTTCTTTCGCGTACGCCGCCAGCTTCGCGTAGTCGTCGACCTTGTCCCAGGGGATGTGCATCGCGACGCTCGGCGCGATCCCGGTGAACCTGTGGACGACGGCCGCGTCGGCGATCTTCTCCTCCGGCGACCGCGGCACCCCCGGCTGCGTGAACACCTTGAACCGGGTGCCGGAGTTCCCGAACGCCCACGAAGGCAGTTCGATCTCCTGGCGCTTGAGAACATCGTGCACGCTGGTCATAAGTTAGGCCCCTGTCAGGAATCTTGTGCAGTCAGGTGAAAGATCTCGGGCAGCAGCACGAAGGACTCGTCCGGCTGCCCCGCGGTGAAGAAGTCCGTCATCTCGGCCTGCCAGCGGTCGTTCACCTCGGTGGCGGCCATCGCCCGCTGGGCCGCGTCCAGATCCGGCGACTCGACGTACCCGATCAGTAGTCCGTCGTCGCGGAGGAAGAGCGAGTAGTTGTGCCACCCGGCTTCGCGCAGCGCTGCCTGCATCTCCGGCCAGACGTCGCGGTGCCGCTCGACGTACTCGTCCATCCGGTCCGGGCGGACCTGGAGGCAGAAGCAGTAGCGCTGCATCAGAAGTTGAACTTGTCGATGTTGTCGGCGGTGAACTCGGTCGGCGGGCCGAGGACGATCTCACCGTCCGCACCGACCGTGTACTCGCCGAGCTTGCCGGCCTTGAACTTCTCGCCTTCGGCCCCGGTGATCTGGCCCGAGCTCATCGCCGCACCGGCGTACGCGGCCAGGTAGCCGATGTCGGCCGGGTTCCAGAGCGCGAACTTCTTCACCGTGCCGTCCTTGACGTACTGGCGCATCTGGTTCGGCAGGCCGAGCCCCGTGATCGCGACCTTGCCCTTGTAGCTGGAGGCGCTCACGTACCGCGAGGCGGCCGCGATACCGACCGTGGTCGGCGAGACGATCACCTTCAGGTTCGGGTAGGTCTGCAGCAGGCCCTGGGCCTCGGTGAACGACTTCTGGTCGTCGTCATTGCCGTAGGCAACCTTGACCAGCTTCAGCTTGCTGTTCTCCGGCTTGGCCAGCTCGGTCTTCATCACGTCGATCCACGAGTTCTGATTCGTCGCGTTCGGAGTCGCGGACAGGACGGCGATCTCACCAGAACCGCCGGCCAGCTCACTCGCCATCTTCACCAGGCTCTCGCCGATGCCCTGCGTGGTCGCCTGGTTGATGAAGGCGTCCCGGCAGGTCTTCGAGGCGTCGGAGTCGAAGGTGACGACCTTGATCCCGGCCTTGCGGGCCTGGTTCAGCGACGGACAGACCGCGTTCGGGTCGTTGGCCGCGACCACGATCACGTTCTGCTGCTGCTGGATCAGCGTGTTGATGTAGCTGACCTGCGAGGACGCGCTGGCGTCGTTCGGCCCGACCAGCTTGTACTCACCCTTGATCTCACCGACCGCGACCTTGCCGCCGCCGACCTCGACGTCGGTGTACGGGTTGTTCAGCTGCTTGGGGAGGTAGGCAATCTTCAGCCCCTCCTTGAGCGGCGCGTTCGGATCCGCCTTCCCTGCCGTGCTTTCCGGAGCTTTGGATTCCTGGCCCTCGGTACTGGACCTCGTCGTTCCGCCGCAAGCGGTCAGCGCGAGGAGCGCGACCGCAACGGTGATGGGCTTACGCATGGTTCGTCCTTTCAGGTACGACGCTGTGCAGAACGGTTTAGCCGGCTAGCGAGGTTGGGACCGAGCACAGAGGCGATGAGCAGCACGCCGGTGACGACGTTCAGCGCCTCATTGGAGACATCGGACAGACGAAGCGCGTTCTGCAGCGAACCGAGCAGGACGACGCCGGCGATGACTCCGGGCAGGGCGCCCTTGCCACCGAAGATCGAGACACCACCGAGCAGTACGGCGGCGACCACGGCCAACTCGAGTCCGGCACCGTTGTCGGCCCGCGCGCTGGAGTAGCGCAGCGTCCACAGCACCCCGGCAAGACCCGAGACCACCCCACTGACGACGTACAGCCAGAACTTCAGGCGACCTGGCCTGATGCCGGCGAACCGGGCTGCCTGTTCACCGGCGCCGACGGCGAAGACCGCTCGGCCGATCGGGGTGGCGTGCAGGATCACCCCGAAGACGGCGGCCAGGACGATGATCACGATCAGCACGTTCGGGATCGCCGTACCGGCAATGGTTCCGGTCACCCAATCGGTGTAGAGGCTCGGGAAGTCGGCGACTGCGCCGTCGCCGAGGACGACGAAGGCCAGGCCGCGGTAGAGCGCGAGCGTGCCGATGGTGACGGCCAGGGACGGTAGGCCGAGGACGGTGACGAAGAAGCCGTTGACCGCGCCCAGGACCGCGCCGAGGAGCAGGCAGAGCGGGATGATCGTCTCGATCGGCTGGTTCGCGTTCCACAGGTAGCCCATGAACGCGCTGGACAGGCCGAGCGTGCTCGCGACCGACAGATCGATCTCGCCGGTAACGATCACCAGGGTCATCGGGAGTGCGACCAGGGCGATCGGCAGCAGGTCGAGGACCAGGAAGCCGAAGTTCTGGCCGGTACCGAAGTTGTCGACGCTCGCGGCGGCGATGATCAGCACGAGGACCGTGATTGCGATGATCGCGACGTTCCAGTTGGCCAGCCGTCCAACGCGGGTGTCGGTGAGCTCAGCTGACATGAGAGCCTCGCTTCTTCAGACCGGCCGCGACCCGTACGGCGACCAGCCGGTCGGCGCCGATCGCGAGCAGGATCAGGCCGCCGACGATCGCCTGCTGCCAGAACTGGTTGATCTCGAGCACAGCGAGCGCACTGCCGATCGTTGTCAGCAGCAACGCTCCGAGCGCAGCGCCCCAGACCGATCCGCTACCGCCGAAGACCGCGACCCCGCCGACCACCACGGCCGCGACCACGTTGAGTTCTTGGCCGGTCCCGGCCGCGGCGTCGATCGTGCCGAAGCGTGCGGCGAACAGAACCCCAGCCAGCCCTGCCAAAGCGCCGCTGACGGCAAAGGCGCCGACGGTACGGCGGGCGACCGGGATGCCGGCCAACTGTGCCGCCTGCGGGCTGGACCCCATCGCGTACAGCTCGCGGCCGACGCGATAGTTGCGCAGGACAACGCCTGTCACGACTAGCGTGAGGAGAGCGATCAGCACCAGCAGCGGAATCCCCAGCAGGGTTGCGTTTCCGAAGCTCAGGAAACCGGCCGGGAGTTCGTCGGCGTTGATCTGACTGCCGCCGGCCCAGAAGTATGTCACGCCTCGAATCACATAGAGCGTGCCCAGCGTGACCACGAGCGCGGGGATGTTGCCGTACCGCACCAGAACGCCGTTCACGACCCCGCAGACCCCGCCGACTGCGGCACCGATGAGCAGTGCCAGAACAACCGGAATCCCTGGATTATGTTGCAGCAGCGTGCCCACCGTGAAGGCACTCAGACCGAGGACCGAGCCGACCGACAGGTCGATGTTGCGGGTGATCACCACCACGGCCTGACCGACCGCCAGCACGGCCAGGATCGCGGTGTTCAGCAGGATGTCGCGGATGCTCTGCCCGGACAGGAAGCGTGGGTTGGAGATCGCGGTGACCGCGACCAACAGGGCGAGCGCGATGACGATGCCGAGCTCCCTCGCCCGCAGGACGACGCTGAGCGTGTTGCGGTGCGTGACGGGGAGTTCGACGGCCGTCATACGGTCGCCTCCTGACCGGTGGCGGCGAACATGACCGACTCCTCGGTCGCCTCGGTGCGGTTGAGTTCGGCGACCAGGCGGCCCTCGCGCATCACCAGCACGCGATCGGCCATCCCGAGCACCTCGGGCAACTCCGACGACACCATCAGTACGGCGACTCCCTCCGCGGCGAGGCTGGACATCAAGCGGTGCACCTCGGCCTTCGTACCGACGTCGATCCCGCGGGTCGGCTCGTCGACGATCAGCACCTTCGGATCGGTCGCGAGCCACTTGGCGAGCACGACCTTCTGCTGGTTGCCGCCGGAGAGCGTGCCGACCTCGTCAGAGAGTCGTCCGTACTTCGTCTTCAGGCGCTCGGTCCATTCCTTGGCAGATCGGCGTTCGTTGCCGCCGGTGAGGAAGCCGAGCTGGGACAGCGATCGGGATCGGGGCAGCGTCACATTGCGCTCGATCGACAGCTCCATCACCAAGCCCTGCTGGCGGCGGTCCTCCGGGACGAGGGCGACCCCGGCGGCCATTGTCTGCTTGGGGTTCTTCGGCTTGAGCGTCTTCCCGAGCACCTGGACCGTGCCGGCGTCACGCGGGTCGACGCCGAAGATGGACTGCACGACCTCGGATCGGCCGGAGCCCACCAGACCTGCCAGCGCGACGATCTCACCAGCTCGGACCTCGAACGAGATGTCTTTGAAGACCGGGTCGCGGGTCAGGCCTTGGACCTTGAGCACGGTGGCGCCCGGGGTGACGTCCTGCTTGGGGAAGAGCGCGTCGAGGTCGCGGCCGACCATCCGGCGGACCATCTCGTCGACGCTGGTGTCTTCGAGGAGATCGGTCGAGACGTGCTTGCCGTCGCGCATGATCGTGACGCGCTCGCAGAGTGCGGTGATCTCCTCGAAGCGGTGCGAGATGAACAGCAGCGCGGCGCCGTCGTCGCGCAGCGATCTGGCGACCGAGAACAAGCGCTCGACCTCGACGCCGGTGAGCGCCGCGGTCGGCTCGTCCATCACCACGACGCGGGCGTCGACGGACAGTGCCTTCGCGATCTCGACGAGCTGCTGATCGGCGATCGACAAGCCGCGGGCCGGGCGGTTCGGGTCGATGCTTACACCCAGACGGGTGAAGAGGCGCTCTGCCTGGCTGACCATGGCGGCGCGGTCGATCGTGTTGAAACGACCCAGTGGCTGGCGTCCCATCGCGATGTTCTCAGCCACTGACAGGTCCGGGAACAGAGTCGGTTCCTGGTAGATCACGGCGATCCCAGCGGCCTTGGCGTCCGCGGGTCCGGCGAGGGCGAGCGCCGTACCGTCGAGCTCGAGATAGCCGGCGTCCGGGCGATGTACGCCGGCCAGCATCTTCACGATCGTGGACTTCCCGGCGCCGTTCTCGCCGACCAGGGCGTGCGCCTCGCCGCCGTACAGGTCGAAGGAGACGTCACGGACGGCGGCGACCGCGCCGAACGACTTCGACACGCCACGGACGCGCAGCAGTGCCGTCATCGGGACCTCCAGCTCGGGGCGGGCTGTGCTCTGTGGGGTGATGCTCTGCGAGGTGATGCTCTGTGGGTTATGAAAGGTTTCAAAGTCTTGAGGAGGAACGTACGGTCCGGTCGCTGCGGGCGTCAAGAGGTGGAGTGCGGATTGCCCAGATCTCGCGGTACGCTTCCGTTCCTAAGACGTTTCAACGTTTGACCTGATCGGGGAGGTGGGCGTGGCGGACGACACCCGGCGCCGCGGGCACACCGCCGGCGTGAAGGCGGTCGCGGCCGCGGCCGGCGTCTCCCTCGGCACGGTCTCGAACGTGCTGAACCGGCCCGAGATGGTGAGCCCGCTGACCCGGGCCAAGGTCGAGGCGGCGATGGCCACGCTCGGCTTCGTCCGCAACGAATCCGCCCGGCAGCTTCGGGCCGGCAGCAGCCGGATCCTCGCGTACCTGATGCTCGACGCCGGCAACCCGTTCTTCACCGACGTCGCGAAGGGCGTGGAGGAGGCGGCTCGCGCGGCCGGGCTGTCGGTCTTCCTCTGCAACAGCAATGAGGACGCCGAGCGCGAGGCCGACTACCTCGATCTCCTTGAGCAGCAACGTGTTCAAGGTGTGCTGATCACGCCGGTCGACTCGCACTCGTCGCGACTGCGCAAACTTCCCGCCCGCGGTACGCCGGTCGTCGTGGTCGACCGCGCCATCGACGACGACGAGCACTGTTCGGTCGCGGTGGACGACATTCTCGGTGGTGAGCTCGCCATCGCACACCTGATCGAGCTCGGCCACGAGCGGATCGCCTTTGTCGGCGGACCGCTGACGATCGGTCAGGTCGTGGATCGACGTGACGGCGGCCGAAACGCTTTGCGTAAGGCCGGGAAGCCCGCGGAGAACCTGATCGAGATCACCACCGGCGCCCTCACCGTCGCCGAAGGTAGGGGCGCTGGGCAACGACTTGCCGGCCTGCCCGCATCGCGCCGGCCGACGGCCGCGTTCTGCGCGAATGACCTGCTGGCGCTGGGACTATTGCAGCAATGCGTGAGTCTGGGACTGCGCGTGCCGGAGGATCTGGCCATCGTGGGGTACGACGACATCGAGTTCGCCGAGGCTGCCGCCGTACCGTTGACTTCCGTTCGTCAGCCCCGGCAGCTACTCGGCCGAACCGCCGCGGAACTGCTGCTCGACGAGTCGTCGAACCCGGACCACGAGCACCAGCGCGTCACCTTCACGCCAGAACTCGTCGTACGAACCTCAACCCGCGGCACCGCCTAACCCCCACACCTGGACCCGGCTACCCGCCTCCGTCCACCCGGCCCGGCCCACCCAGCTCGGCCCGCACGGCCCAGCCCGGCCCGCACAGCTCGGCCCGCACGGCCCGGCCTACCCGGCTCGGCCTACCCGGCTCGGCCTACCCGGCTCGGCTGCGCGGCAATTTCCGGGGATATCCGCTCAAGTCGACCCTTCTCCCCTCAAATTTTGGGCCAGAGGGGAGAAGGGCAACTTGAGGGGAGATCCCCTCAATTGGGCTCTCCCGCTCATTGGGCTCTCCTGCTCGATATGTGGGTCGTCCGACGTTGTCGGGGTCGGGGTCCGGGCTCCGGGGTTCCCGGGGTCCGGGGGTCCGGGGTTGCGGCCGTGGCCGGGCGGGAGGCTGGGATGGATCTGCCGGTCGCGTACACACCGACTGTTACTACGCCTACCGGCCGCCCGCCCCCAGAACCACACTGACACGCTGCAGCACGACCACCACGGCTGCGTACTGACAGTCCGTCTGTACACCCGCGACCCCGACGGTGCTGCCAGCCGCGTCGCGGCGGTGGGTGTGCCGCTGTGATGCACGAACGACGGCAGGTAGCGCCGCGGCCAAGACCCAGCCGGTACGCCGTGTCCGTACTGCGGTGGGCGGCGGTTCCGGGCAGGACACGTCGCTCCCCAAACCGGTTTGGGGAGGATCCAGGCTCGGATTCGGGGGTGGATCCACCCCAAACCCCTGCCGCGAGCCAGGCGCCTGCAGTTCATCGCGCCGCGCCCGGCCCGGTCCACCCAGCTCGGCCCGCACGGCCCGGCCTACCCGCCTCGGGCTGCGCGGCTCGGGTTACCCGCCTCGGGCTGCGCGGCTCGGGCTGCGCGGCAATTTCCGGGGATATCCGTTCAAGTCGACCCTTCTCTGGCCAAAAAACGAGGGGAGGGGAGAACCGGCAATTTGAGGGGAGATCCCCTCATATTGCGGAGGCGCGGGACGTCGGCTTCGTGGACAGATAGCGCGTGCCGGGTCAGGCGCCGTACGACTTCAGGAAGACGTCGACGGCGCGGTCGGCGATGGTGTCCAGCTCGGCGGGCTTGGGGCGTGCGCGGGAGCCGGCGAACATGGCGCGGTTCATCGGTTTGTACATGACCAGGCCGGCGAACTGGTATGCGACGAGGGTTGGGTCATCGAGTTCACGGAGCAGACCGCGCTCGGTGAGGCCGGCCAGCGCCTGGCCCAGCGACTCCAATGACTTCTCGAAGCCGCCGGTGAACCAGGCCCCGCAGACCTCGGGGAAGCGGTCCGCCTCGGCGATCACCAGCCGCCGCAACTGCAGGATGTTGTCCGCGGTCAGGCTCTCGAGGAGCCGGAACGCCAGCGCCCGCAGGGCTTCCCGCGCATCGGTGGCTCCGTTGAGTGTCTCGGTGTACGCCGCGGCCAGGTCGACCGCGAGCAGATCGTTCGTACCGAGCACGATCTCGGCGAACAACCGCTCCTTGTTCTCGAACTGCTTGTAGACGGTCTGCTTCGAGACGCCTGCCTTCGCCGCCACCTCGTCCATGCTCGCGCCGAGATAGCCGTGCTGCAGGAACACCTCGGTCGCCGCAGTGGTGATCGCGCGCCGCTTCTGGGCGGTCCGGCCCTCCGGAATCTCAGTCATGTCCGAAATCATACTAGACAGTCTAGTTTCGTGACGGGTACTGTACGGTCCAGTTCCGAACGATCCCCTGAGGAGACACCATGAGCATCGTGAAGTCCGCCGACGGTACCCAGATCAGCTACGACGTGTACGGCGAGGGCCAGCCGCTGATCCTGGTCGACGGCGCCACCGCCCACCGGGCCGTGAACCCGCTGAACGCCGAGACCGCCAAGCTCCTGAGCGACCAGTTCCGCACCTACGTCTACGACCGCCGCGGTCGTGGCGAGAGCGGGGACACCGCGCCGTACGCGATCCAGCGCGAGATCGAGGACATCGCCGCCCTGATCGAAGACGCCGGCCAACCAGCCATCGTCCTCGGCGGCTCCTCCGGCTCCCTGCTCGCCCTGGACGCCGCAGCCGCCGGCCTCCCGATCACCAAGGTGGTCGCCTGGGAACCCCCGGTGATCGTCGACGACAGCCGCCCGCCCCTCCCCACCGACTACGTCGAGCAACTCGACGCCCACATCGCCGCCGGCCACCCCGACCTCGCCGCCGAACTCTTCTTCACCGCCGCCATCGGCATGCCCCCCGAAGCAGTCGCCGGCATGCGCCAGTCCCCCTACTTCCAGCCCGTCGTCGACGTCGCCCACACCATCTCCTACGACGGCCGCATCATGGGCACCACCATGTCCGGCAACCCCCTCCCCACCGACCGCTGGGCCACCATCGCCGTACCGGTCCTCGTCCTCCACGGCGACAACACCTGGCCCACCCTCGCCTCCGGCGCCCAAGCCGTAGCCGCCCTCCTCCCCACCGCCCACCTCAAAGTCATCCCCGGCGCCGACCACGCCGCCGACATCACCCACCTAGCCACCGCCCTCCGCGATTTCGCCGGCTGACCACTCCCCAAGTGACCGGGGGTGGTGAGACGCTTTGGGGGTGGACAGGGACGGGTTCTGGAAGATTGTGGAGGGTGCGCGCGACACGGTGGACGACACCGTCGCGGACCCGGATGGGGTTGCGGACGCGCTGACGCGGGAGCTGGGTGGGCTGGCGGCCGAGGAGATCGTGGAGTTCGGGGTCGAACTCGCGCGGTTGCAGGTCGAGTCCTACCGGTGGGACCTGTGGGCGGCGGCGTACCTGATCAACTCGGGCGCCTCGGAGGACGGGTTCGACTCGTTCCGGGGGTGGCTGGTCGCGCAGGGGCGGGAGATCTGGGAGGCCGCGCTGGTCGACCCGGACTCGCTGGCTGACGTGGTCGACGAGGACCGGCCGGACGGGTTCGAGGGCTTCGACGGGGAAGGGATGCTGCACGTCGGCAGTCACGCGTACAAGAACGTGACTGGGGACGAGGCGGCGTACTGGAAGGCCGTCGAGGCGGAGACGCCGGACACACCGGACCTGCCGGTGGGTGAGGAGATCGACTTCGACGACGAGGACGACCTGCACGACCACCTGCCGCGGCTGGCTGTTCTGTACCTCGAGGGGTAGTTAGGCGGGTTCGCCACCGAGGCGTTCGATGGCGGCGCGGAGACGGCGTCGCCAGGCTGGCTGGCCGGCTTCGTCGTCGGCTGCGGCCAGGCTGACCAGGTGCTGCGCCATCTCGAAGCCCTCGGCGTACGGCGAGGCGTCCAGGTCAGTGATTGCCTGGGGCTCGTACTCCGGTTCGTCGTGGTCGAAGCTGACCGGCCTGCTGCTCCAGCCGAAGCCATCCGGGACCAGGAGCTCTGGGGTGAGCACCTCATGGCTGAGGGACGTCAGGTCCTGATCACCGTTGCCGATGCTGAAGATCGTCGTACCACGACGCCGTACGTCGCTGATCCGCTCCAGCAGGGTGTCAGCGGGGGCCTCCTCGGCCACTACCAGCAGGGACTCGCCACGACCTGCCTCGCGTAGACGGTCCAGTCCGATCGCCAGGTGTGGCGGTGCGTCGGCTGGCGGCGCCCAGCGCACGAGTGACGGGCGGATGTTGTTCACGCCGGCCCGGTGCAGCTCGTCGTCCAGGTGCGCGGTCAGGTGCCACGGCTCCTCGTCGACCGGGCCGAACAGCATCAGCCCGCCGGTGCGAGTCGTGTACCGCCGCAGCGAGTGGCCGAAATCCCGAGTCTGCGTACCCAGCTCGGTTCCGGTCAGCATCTCCCGCAGGAGTGACGCCCTCGTCAGGTCCACATCTACAACTTGACCACATCTGCGGGGCCAGTGCGACCTCAGCCCAGCCGGTCCGCCTTCGACTGCAGGTAGTTGCGCTCCGGGACACTCGTCGTACGGCGGGCTGCCAGCAGGTAGCTCTCACGCGCAGCCGCCGCATCACCCGCCATCTCGAGCAGGTGCGCGCGGACGGCCTCCAACCGGTGGTGCTCGGTCACGCGGCCGTCCGCCTCCAACGGCTCCAGTACGGCGAGCCCCTCCTTCGGGCCGATCGCCATACCGACAGCTACCGCGTGGTTGAGCTTCACCATCGGGTTGTCGACCAGCTGCTCCAGTACGTCGTACAGCGCGACGATCTGCCGCCAGTCCGTGTCCTCGGCGCGTTCTGCGGTGTCATGGACCGCTGCGATCGCGGCCTGCACCTGGTACGGGCCGAGCCGGGTGTGGCTGAGTGCCTCGGACACGAGCGCCTCACCCTCGACGATCGCGTCCTTGTTCCACTGCGACCGGTCCTGCTCAACCAACGGCACCAGTGCACCGTCAGCGGCTGTCCGGGCCGCCCGGCGCGCATCCGTGAGCAGCATCAGCGACAGCAGGCCGGCCACCTCACCATCGTTCGGCAGCAGCTTCCGCACACCACGGACGAGCCGGATCGCCTCACCAGTCAGCTCCGCGCTATGCAACGCCGTACCGGATGAGGCTGTGTAGCCCTCGTTGAAGATCAGGTACAGGACATGCAGTACGGCGCTCAGTCGCTCGGACCGCTCGGCCTCAGGGGGCAGCTCGAACGTGCTGCCCGCCTGCTTGATCCCACGCTTCGCCCGACTGATGCGTTGCGCCATGGTCGATTCCGGCACCAGAAACGCGGCGGCGATCTGTGCTGTGGTGAGACCGCCGACAGCACGCAGTGTCAGCGCGATCTGCGATGCCGGGGACAGCGCAGGATGGCAGCAGAGGAACAGCAACGTCAGAGTGTCGTCCTGCGCACCCAGGTCGCCAATTTCGGGGCCTGCAGCAACAAACTCCTCCGGTGCGGCGAGCTGCGCGGCGTTCTCCTCACGGCGTCGCCGTGCCGTCTCACTGCGCAGCAGGTCCATCAGCCGACGCGAACCGACCCGAATCAGCCACCCACGTGGGTTCTCCGGCACCCCGTCTTCCGGCCACTGCTGTGCAGCAGCCAGGAGCGCCTCCTGCACAGCCTCCTCGGCCAGATCGAAGTGACCGTAGTGCCGCACCAGCGCGCTCAGCACCTGCGGCGCCTGCTCCCGCAGCAGTAGCTCGAAGCTACTCACATCTCCAGCCCGGATGGGTCCATCACCGGCCGCACCTCCACTGCGACGTACTCCGCGTCCGGCATCCGCGCCGCATAGCCGATCGCCTGGTCGAGGTCGCACTCGACCACGTAGAACCCGGCCAGGTGCTCCTTGGCCTCAGCGTACGGTCCGTCGGTGGTCATGGTGGCTCCGTCGCGCACCGACACCGTCTTGCTCGTGATCGGATCCGCCAGCCCACCTGCGCTGACCAGCACCCCCTGCTCACCCAGCTCCTGGAACAGCTCGCTGTGTACACGCGCGATCCCGTCGCGCTGCTCCGCGGACAGTCCGGCCCAGCTCTCCGGACTGCTGTAGATCATCAGCATGTATTTCACGGGCACCATCCTCTGGCTCAGGAGACTCTCTCACCCGGTACGTCGAAACACGACTGCCCGTCTTCGACAAACCGATGTCGATCTGCTCCCACCAGTTCCGACGTCCCCGCCGACGGACACACCACCCATCGGACTGGAGAAGTCACCATGGTTTCCGACTCCAAGCGCTGGTTCGCGCTGGCGCTGCTGTGCCTCACCGGGTTCATGATCATTCTGGACGCGTCGATCGTCCTGGTCGCCGTACCGTCGATCGAGCGCGAGCTCACGTTCTCGACCGGTGGCGTGCAGTGGGTGCCCAGTGGATATGCCCTGATGTTCGGCGGGTTGCTGCTGCTGGGCGGCCGCATCTCCGACCTCCTGGGCCGCCGCCGCGTGCTGATCGCCGGACTGCTGCTCTTCGGCGCCGCCTCGCTGTTGTGCGGCTTCGCGTGGAGCGGTGACGCGCTGGTCGTCGCACGAGGCGTGCAGGGCGCGGCCGCCGCCGTACTGGCTCCGAGTGCGCTGTCGATCGTGATGACGACGTTCCCCACCGGAGCGGAGCGCAACAAGGCGCTAGGGATCTGGGGCGCAACCAGTGGCGTCGGCGGTACGGCGGGCTCGCTGGTCGGCGGCCCGGTCACTGACGGGCTCGGCTGGCAGTGGATCTTCTTCATCAACGTCCCGATCTGCCTACTCGTCGCCGTACTGGCGCCGAAGGTGCTGATGGACAGCCGTGGCCCCGGACGCCGCGGGTTCGATGTCGCCGGCGCGGCCACGGTCACCGCGGCACTGATCGCTCTTGTGTACGCCGTTGTCCAGGCACCGGAGTCGACCTGGCTCCGCACTGTCTTACTGCTGGTTGTCTCGATGGCGCTGTTCGGACTGTTCGTCGTGGTGGAGCGGCGGTCGGCTGCCCCACTCGTCCCGCTCCGCATCTTCCGCACGCGCTCTGTGGTCGCAGGGAACCTGATCACCATCGGCTGGGGCCTGGCCGTGTTCGGACTGAACTACACCTACACGCAGTACGCACAGCTCGCAGTCGGCGTCTCCGCGGTCCGCTACGGCCTGATGTCCGCCGTACTGGCTGCGACTGCGGTCTGCGGCTCCATGGTCGGCCAGAACCTCGTCACCCGCATCGGCCCACGCAAGGTCGCAGTGGGCGGGCTCCTGCTCGCGGGAGCCGGCACAACAGTCATGACCCAACTGACTGCCACCTCCGGCTACTTCGAGTTGGCCTTCTGGGGACTGCTCGTGTTCGGCGCCGGTCTGGGCGCAGGAACCGTGGCTGGTTCGATCGCATCGCTCAGCGATGTCGAGAGCGCGGACTCCGGTGTCGCCTCAGGACTACAGAACGCGAGCTTTCAGATCGGCGGAGCGATCGGTGTTGCTGCCCTGGCCGCAGTGGCAACAGCCAGTACGTCGGGAACGACGCCTGCCGCGTTGACTCACGGCTACCGGGTTGCGTTCGCCGCAGTGTGGCTCTGCATCGCGGTCGGCCTGGCCGGGTGCGGTCTGCTGCTCAGTGCTCGCGGAGAGATGAAACGACCGTTGGAGATTGCAGTTCCGCAGGGTGGGCACTAGATGTCCGGCCGCCGTTCATCCGCCTGGCGGCTCTCGTAAGGAGGCACCATGCTCATCCTCGGTTTGATTCTGTTGTTGCTCGGGTTCCTGTTGAAGATCTCGATTCTCTGGACGATCGGTATCGTCCTGCTCGTGATCGGCGCAGTGCTGTTCCTGCTGGGATCCACCGGTCGTGCTGTCGGGGGACGCCGACACTGGTTCTAGGCCTCAACGGAACACCGGCCCCGCGGGCCCTCAAGAGGGTCCGCGGGGTTTCTCTAACGCCAGGGGAAGCGTGGCGTACGCCGCTCCCCGAAAGCCGCGATCCCCTCCGCCAGCTCACCACTCGCGATCGTCTCCCGGTAGCGGGCGAGCGCGGTGGTATCTGCGTCGGTCTCGGCCAGCAACGCGTTCACTGTCTCCTTCGCCGACCGGATGGTCAGCTGCGACCGCGACACCAGCGTGGCGGCGAACTCGTCGACCTCTGACTCCAGATCGACCTCACTGACGACCCGGTCGACCAGTCCCTTCAGTTCGGCCTGCTCCGCGGTCAGCAGCTCACCACTGAAGAGCAGGTACTTCGTCGTCGCCGGACCGACCAGGTCGAGCAGCACCCGCACCGCCGCCGGCGGATACACGACCCCGATCCGGGCCGGAGTCACGCCGTACGTCGAACCGTGCGCGGCGAACCGGAAGTCACAGTTCACCGCGATCTCCAGTCCACCGCCGATGCAGTGACCGCGGACCATCGCGATCGTCGGCTTCGGGAACTCCCGCAGCGCGGTCTGCGCCCGCAGGTTGAAGGCGCGCAGCTCAGCCATCGGATCGGCCGGATCGGCTCCGGAGATGAGCTCACCGATGTCAGCGCCGGCCGAGAAGCTCGGCCCGGCCCCCGTCACGACGAGCACCTTCACCTCGTCATCTGCCGCCAGCTCGGCCAGCAACCCCGGCAGCGCCTCCCACATCGCCCGCGTCAGCGCATTGCGCTTCGGCACCCGATCGATCACGAGCCGAGCAACCACACCGCCCTGGACCTCGAACCCGAGCTCATCCATACCCGCAGTCTCACAGGCAGCAACCCCTCCGCGCCGCCTCGTAGATCACACCGAGCTTGAGTCGCGGATGGTCACCGCAACGGTACGGAGTGTTTGTCACCGAAGGTCTCGTCGGGAGCCTGTTATCGGAGCCAAGCGTTTGATCTCGGATCGATTACATCCGCATAGCGGTCAGATCACGCTCAACTTGCCTTCGACATGTTCGCAATGCGTTAAAAACGCCGGTCGATTGCGAACCTTCGGCGGATCTGTGTTTGACTCCTCCGGTCGATAACGTTTTGGTCTCGGCAGATTGGGTTCAACGTAATGACTGCAGGACGGCACAGACAGGCGCGGCACAAACAGGCGCGCCCGAAGCTGATCGGCCCCGGCCTGGTGAAGGTGGCGATTCCCGGCGCAGCGGTTGCTCTGGTGGCTACCGGCTCCGCGGCGGCGCTCCCCGGTCAGCATGACGTCAAGGTGGACACACCGATCGCCAGCTCGTCCCTGCAGCTGGCGCGCGACACGGCCACCAGTCGGGACGCCCTGCGTCCCCCGCTGAACCTGAACTCGGTCAAGCCGACCGCGGCGCCGACGGCGAAGCACCTGAAGAAGCAGGCGCCGATCCCGAAGCCGACGTCGACCAAGACCCGGGCGGCGGCCGCGCTGCCGCCGAAGATCGTCGGCTCGAAGTTCACCACCACCGACGTGAACGTGTGGACGGTCCCGCTGACCGGTGTCCTGCTGGACGTCCTGAAGCGCGGCTCCAAGGTCTCCGTCAGCGGCAAGATCGACGGCATCTGGGCCGAGATCGTCAGCGACGGCAAGTCCCGCTGGGTCAAGGCGCAGTACCTGTCGGCCACCAAGCCGGTCGAGGCCGTCGCGGGTGGTATCTCGCAGGCCGCCTGCAAGTCCGGTTCGTCGGTCGAGTCCGGTGTCACCCAGGACGTCGTCCGCGTGCACCGTGCGATCTGCGCGAAGTTCCCGAACATCACGTCGTACGGCGGCCTCCGCTCGGGCGACAGCGGTTCGGAGCACTCGTCGGGCCGCGCGCTCGACATCATGGTCAGCGGTTCCGAGGGCCAAGAGGTCGCGGACTGGCTGCACGCGAACTACAAGAAGCTCGGTATCAGCCAGCTGATCTGGCAGCAGCACATCTGGACGGTCCAGCGCAGCAGCGAAGGCTGGCGCGCGATGGAGGACCGTGGCGGCACCACGGCCAACCACTACGACCACGTGCACGTGAGTGTCTACGGCAACTCCGGCACGGTCTGAGTTCTCCACCCAGCAGTCCGGTCCCACCCTCCTAGGGACCGGGCTGCTGTGCTTTTTCTCCAGCCTTCTACAGCCTGATCCGGTCTTCTAGGGCTTGATGTTCGCGTTCAGGTGGAAGAAGTTGGCCGGGTCGTAGGCGCGCTTGACCGCGCGCAGCCGGTCCAGATCCGCCGGACTGTACGACGTCTCGGCGCGACCGTGGTCCCCGAGGAAGTTCACGAACGTCCGGCCCGCGTCCGGCAGCAGCCCGACCGGGAGTTCACGATCGATGATCAGTGAGAACTGCGCCTGCCGGTGACCGACCGGACCGGCGCCCGCACCCGGGTGGGCCATCGCGCCACTCCAGTGCCGGAGCTCGACGGTCGGCTCCTCAGCATCGTTCTCGAGGCTCGTGACGATGTCGATCACCTCGTCGGTGAGCTCGTCCAGGAAGTCCAGGTGCCGGGCCGGCGTCCCGCCCATCGCGGCGTCGGCGTACTCGATCGTGGTCAGCTCACCGGCCAGCCGCGATCCGGCGACCTCGAACAATGGCTTGAGGAGATGTTCGGCCAGCTCCGAGGTTCCGGCGTACAGGACCTTGATCGCGACCGCGCGCTGTTCGGTGCCGGGGATGCGGGTGAGGACGACCGCGGTGCTCAGCTCGTTGGGGATCGTCGCGGTCCAGTCGCGGTAGCGGCGCAGGATCTCGGCGGCGCGGTCGATGCCGTAGTAGACGATGCCGGCGTGCACCTGGCGGACCGGGTACAGGCGGAACTCGAGTGAGGTGACAATGCCGAAGTTGCCGGTACCACCCCGGATCGCCCAGAACAGGTCCGGGTGCTGCTCAGCGGTCGCCGTCACCACCCGACCGTCCGCGGTCACGACCTCGGCCCGGATCACGCTGTCGGCCGCGAACCCGTACTTCCGCGCCAGCCACCCGACCCCGCCGCCCAGCGTGTAGCCAGTGACGCCCACGTCTCGCGACGACCCCGACAACGGCGCCAGCCCGAACTGACGTGCCGCATCGAGCACAGCACCCCAGCGCGCACCCGGCGCCACCTTGGCGATCCGCCGCTCCGGGTCCACGAACACCGCGGTCATCTGCGTGGTCTTCAGCAGAATGCCGCCATCAGCCGACAACCGCGTCCCGTGACCAGTCGCCTGCACAGCCACCGGTACGCCGTACTCCCGCGCGGTGTGGACGACCGCCTGCACGTCACTCCGGCTGAACGCCTCAGCCACCACCGCCGGCCGCGAGTCCACCGAAGGCACAATCGCCCGCCGCTGCACGTCGTACTCGGCCTCACCCGGCAGCCACACCTCACCGTTGAACCCAGCCCCCAGCAACCCGGCGACCAGGTCCCGCCCTGCCGCCATCACAACCTGCGTAGACATCTCGTTCCCCTTCGCCGTTTGCTCTCACCAACACGTCGAAGAAGAACCCGCCAGATTGACACTCCCAGCAAACTTTTCTTGATGACTCATTCGGTGGACGTCTCGGGCGCGGTCCTGACCAAGCGCTACACGTCGTGGTCCCGCGGCGAACCGGACCGCGAGTGGGCCGCGCTCACGCTGCTCGCGAACGCCGTACCGGATCTAGTTCCGACGCCGGTGTCCCGCGGTCCGCAGTGGGTGTCGATGTCGGTCATCCCGGGTGAGCCGCTCGCCGATCCTGCGACGCCCGAGCAGGTCGACGCACTCGGTGATGCGCTGGACACGCTGTGGTCTGTCGAGCCCACGCTGGCACCGCTCGACGTCGCTGCCCTCATCGAAAGAACCTTCCGGGCGCTCGCCCCGCTCAGCGAGCGCGACGACGTGATCGGTGCGGCCGCCACGGCTTGCGCCGGACTCGACTGGTCCAGCCTGCTCACCATCCAGGACCCGGTCATCGCCCACGGCGACCCGAACCTGGCGAACTATCTCTATGACGGAACGTCGTTACGTATCGTCGATTTCGAGGACTCCGGGCTAGGCGACCGGACGATGGAGCTCGCCACCCTGCTCGAGCATCTGGCCGGCCGCCGTACCGACTGGACCCCGCTTCTCCACCGGTGGCCTGTGGACCCAGAGCGGTTGGGGGTCGCCCGCACGCTCTGGGCCGCCTTCTGGCTGGGGCTGATCGGCCCCGGCGGACCCAGTGCGTCGCGAAACCCACCTGGTACGGCGGAGTCCCAGGCCGAGCGTGTGTTGGGGCTTATCGCTCGACGGTGAGGGCAGCTAGGCGGTCTCGGTCGGCGAGGATGTTGAGTTCGGTGATCTTGCCGTCGGTGACGGTGAAGGCCATGACGGACTGGATGCGGCCGTTGATGACGGTGACGCTGCCGGGGACGCCGTTGATCAGGGCGTGCTCGGTATAAGGAGCCAGCCGGCTGAACATGAGGGCCTGTTCGACGACGGCCAGCGCACCGCGGACGACCTTCGACGCGGCTGCGCCGTTGGAATCGGTGCCTGCGTCGGCGCGCAGTACGACGTCTGGGTCGAGCAGCACGAGGAGACCTTCGAAGTCGCCGCCGCGGGAGGCGGCCATGAAGGCTTCGACGATGGCGCGTTGGCGGCTTGGGTCGCCGTCGTTGGCCGGTGCACCTTGGACTCGCCGCCGGGCGCGGCTGGCGAGCTGGCGTGCGGCGGCGGGTGACTTGCCGACGACCTCCGCGACCTCGTCGAAGCTCAGCCCGAACATGTCGTGCAGCACGAACGCCAACCGCTCCGCCGGCGCCAGAGTCTCCAGTACGACGAGTAGCGCGAGCCCGACCGCATCGGCCTGGACTGCCTCGTCCTCAGGTGCCTTGGTGTTGGCCTTGAGCGAGACCGGGTCCGGGACGAAGGTGTCGAGTGAATCCTCCCGGCGGGACTTGCGGCTCCGGAGCATGTCCAGGCAGACCCGCGACACCACAGTGGTCAGCCAGCCGGCCAGATTGGCCACCTCGCTCACGTCGGTCCGGCTGAGCCGCAGCCACGCCTCCTGTACGGCATCCTCGGCCTCACTGCGCGAGCCGAGCATCCGGTACGCCACCCCGCGCAGGTGCTCCCGCTGCTCCTCGAAACTCCGCGCCAGCTCGTCCACTGCTCGTTCTCCCTTGTCTTGCCCGATCAGTCATAGTCTCTGACGGATCGGACCAGCATCGTGTGACAGGGTCTTCCAGCGAGGATGATGTGGAGCCATGAGGGATGACTTCGACGGCACCGAACTCGACCTGTCCGTCTGGTCGCCGTACTACCTGCCGCACTGGAGCTCCCGCGCTACCTCGAAGGCCACCTATGCGCTGAGTGACTCCTACCTGACGCTCAGCATCCCGCCAGAGCAGGGACTCTGGTGTGCTGGCGACCACAAACCCGACCTGCGGGTGTCTGCTCTGCAGTCCGGTAGCTACCCAGGTCAGCAGCCGTACCGCCAGGGACAGGTCGTCCAAGAGGAGCAGCCGCCGTTCTGGGGCTGGACTCCGTCCAGTGGGCGCGTTGAGCTCCGCGCACGCGCCGAGCTGAGTCCCCGGTCGATGGCTGCGCTCTGGATGGTCGGGCTGGAGGATCAGCCCGAGCGGTGCGCGGAGATCTGCATCATGGAGGTCTTCGGTGACGCCGTGGTACCCGGAGAGTCCGCTGCGGTCGGCATGGGCCTGCACAGCTTCCGTGACCCGTCGGTCACCGAGGACTTCGAGGCAGTCCGGCTGCCGATCGACATCAGCACCTTCCACACGTACGCCGGGGAGTGGGCCGACGGGGTTGCGACGTTCTTCGTCGATGGCGCCGAGATCCGGCGTTGCACCGGCGCGCCGACGTACCCGATGCAGTTGATGCTCGCGGTCTTCGACTTCCCTGACCGGTCTACCGGTGACGACGACCACCTGGTGCCGACATTCACAGTCGACCACATCGCTGGGTAGGATCAGAGCATGTTCATGCGCGCGGGGATGTGGTGGGCCGTCGACTAGACGGCTGCTTCCGCGTGTAACCACTCCGGCCGTCTCTTACGAGGCGGCCGTTGTCATGTCTCCTCGTAGGTGCGGCCCCTGTTCCGAGGACTGCTCATGGCACCAGCACTCCGGACCTGGTCCGGTCTGATCTCCGCACTGCTCAACGGCTCCGACCTGACCATGGCCGACACCAGCTGGGCCATGGACCAGGTAGTGCTGGGCGATGTCTCGCCGGCTCAGATCGCCGGGTTTCTGATCGCTCTACGCGCCAAGGGCGAGACTGCGGCTGAGCTGCTCGGTCTGGCCTCAGTACTGCGTTCACACGCGACACCGGTGCGGATCGACGGCCCCTTCGTCGACATCGTCGGTACTGGTGGTGATCGGACCGGTGCGATCAACATCTCCACCATGGCTGCGATCGTGGCCGCCTCCACCGGCGTCACCGTGGTCAAACACGGTGGACGCGCCGCCTCCTCGTCAGCAGGTGGCTCTGCTGATCTAGTCGAGCAGTTGGGTGTCCCACTCGACCTGCCTGCTTCAGACGCTGCCCGGATGGCTGCGGAGGTGGGGATCGCCTACTTGTTCGCACCACGGTTCAACACCGCGCTGCGCCACGTAGCCGTCGTACGGCGGGAGCTCGCCGTACCGACTGCTTTTAACGTGCTCGCGCCGCTGCTCAACCCAGCTGACCCACAGCACCAGCTAGTGGGTGTGGCCAATCCGCGGATGCTGCCTGTGCTCGCTCAAGCCCTTTGCCAGCAAGGGAAAACGGCACTCGTTGCACGTGGCGACGACGGTTTGGACAAGCTCACCACGACGACGTTCTCGCGGCTATGGCTCGTCAAGGACGGCAGCGCACGCGAGACGGTCTTCGATCCGCGGGGGCTCGGTCTGCGGCCCACAACGCTGTCTGAGCTGCGCGGTGGTGATGCGGCCGCCAATGCCCGCGTACTGCGTGCTCTGGTCGACGGGGAGCCTGGTCCGGTCCGCGACGTCGTACTGCTCAACGCTGCAGCCGCTCTAACCACGCTGGACCTCCAGACCGACAACTTCCTTGACCAGCTGGCGTTCTGCTTGGACCAGTGCCGCGCAGCGCTGGACAGCGGTCGCACGGCCGCAACACTCCAGCGCTGGACAGGCGTTTAGGCTGTGCGGGTGGAGTCCTCGGTGTATCTGCGCGCACTGCGGCCCACCGACATAGCGACGTACGCGGACTGGGGAGCTGACCGCCTCTTCTGCCTGCATGCCGGGTGGACGGTCGACCTGCCCCGGTCCGCGCACGAGGCCAGGTGGCGACGCATCATCGAGGACCCGGTGCTCGTCCGCCTCGCAGCGGTCCGCGGCGACGACGTGATCGGGTACGTCGACCTGCACGGCACCGAGCTCGGCTACGTCGTGGGGCCACCCAGTCGCTGGGGGCAGGGCCTGGGCGGTGCTATCGCCCGGCTGGGGTTGGAGCACGCCTTCGAGGTCCTTGGCTTCGACTCGGTCGACGCTGAGGCAGCCGAGACGAACCAGGCCTCGCTGCGGATCCTGCAGTCGCTGGGCATGTCCGAGACCGACCAGCATGGTGAGGACACCTACCTGGGTGTCCTCACGCCTACCCGGTGCTTTCGCATCACCCGTGAGTCATACCTGCGTCAGAACCCAGTCCCTGAAGGAAAGTAGCGCTTCCGTATCCCAGTCGTGCCCGTCGGTGTCCCGCTCTGCGGCCGACACCGGCGTGGCGCTCCGATAGCAGCTCAGCGCCTGCTCGATCACTGGCTGGTGCACTGCCGGCAGGTGCTCGCGTGCCCACACCGCACCCTCTTCCTTACTGAGGATGCCGCCCGCCAGCACCCGGCAAGCGTTCAGTACGCCGTAGTACGGCGACTTGAGCAGGGCCTCTCCTGCCATCACGTCCTGCAGGTCCGTCATCACAGCTGACCGGTAGTCGTCGTACGGGACTGGTGCAAACACCTCTGCTGGCGGCGGCCCACTCAGTGCGACCCCACGCTCCCGCAGCACAGTGATGTGCGCTGCCAGATCCGGATCAGCGCCTGACCCGTCGTAGTCCAGTCGGCCCTCAAGAATCGCGTCGGTCCACATCGCCGAGTAGTGCACCTCATACGGCCGCGGGTGCTCATGCGTTCGCGCCTGCGCAGCCGTGAGCACCGACATCTCGAGATCACCGAGTACCGGCCGCGCCGCCGCCGTACCGGCGAAGCCTCTGGCCACCCGCTCACGCTCTATCGGCGTCAGCGTCTCGGGCACCACCACCAGCAGGTCCACATCACTCTTGGCTCGGTAGAAACACCCCATGGCCAACGACCCGTGCACGTAGACCCAGCTATCGGTCAGCCCCGCAGCTTGCACCGCGTTGAGCACATACTCGCGGACGTCCGCATCGCAGTCAGCCCACGACTGCGCCCGCCCACTCGGATGCACCACCATGCACGCGACAGTAGCCCGCACCTGTCACGCCGCGCACAGTGTTTTCAGCGTCCGGTGGACCCGTCGATCTGCTCGCGCAAGATGTCCGCGTGCCCGGCCCCGAGGCGCCTCAGGGCGGCCGCTGGAGACAGGAGAACGCTGCCTTTGTGGAAACAAATTGCCAGCGGGCGACCAGGAATTACCACAAAGCGGGCAGACCCGACCTGTCGCCGCCGGTCCGCGCTGATCGCGACTACCTCTGAGCGGAGGGCGTGGGATTCGAACCCACGATGACGGTCACCCGCCATACCGGTCTTCAAGGCCAAGCTGCCCAGAGCAACGAAAAGGGCCCCTGACCTGCATGAACACCAGTGAGCGACGCTCTGACAGATGCCGCCATTGCACACACTCTGCACGGTAGCCTCGAAATGCCCCCTCCAGAACAGACTTCAGCCTCCGACCCGAAGTGGGCCGGAGGCTGAATTGGAGGGGCGAGTCAGTCGCCTCGCAGCTTCGCCTCGATTTGGTCCATCGCCTGGTCCTCCTCACCATCCAGGCACTTGGCGTAGACCCGCATGAGAACTTCGAGCGAGTGTCCTGCCCAGTCAGCGACGCGCTGCGGATCGACGCCACTGGCCAGCCATGTGGCACCTCTGTTCCCGCCGTCAGCTCTGCAGTCAGCCTCTAGCCGTTCCAGTCGCGGCCGGTGCCTTCGGCGAAGCCGATGAGGGGCACTTCCCTGTGCTGGACTTACCTAGCTGCCAAACCATGTCCACAGGCGGTTCCGAGGTGCGTTCAAGCTGGAGAAATAGACCTGACTTGGTCGCACAAACCTTGACGCCAGGCCCATAAGCCGGTGAGCAGGCCAAATCCTGGACTGAACCACGATTCGCGGTAATCTTCAGCGCCGCCTGCCCGGTGCAAACGGCTCGCACCTCATAGGTTCCGGATGTCAGCGAGAGATCCTGATTGGTAGCGGTCTTATCGAAGTCAAGATCTTCCCGCCAGATCATCTGAGGATCAGCGGGCAGATCCGCAATCTTCAACCGGTCAGCCTTGGGGTTCGGCGTTGTTGCTGTCGGATTCGCCGACGGCATCGTCGCCTTTGTGGTCGGCGTGCCCCCGGATTCAGTACCGGATGAGCAACCAGCCAATACGCAGCAGGCAACAGATGCGATTGATGCGCCAACAACGCGCCCCCACATGTTCATCAGGTATTACTCTCCCAATACTTCCATCCGACCTCGGCACGCGAGGGCAGTCTTGCGGTTCCGGACTTTCGCAGCTTGGTCGTGCAATCGGCCCCGTCGAAGTACTGTCTCCAGGTCACTTGCTGACCCCAGGAGCCGTACTGGGCGTGGCCATACTTCCCATTGGGGATGATGCGGTGGAAATCGTGCTTCACAGTCAGGCTCACCGCCTGCGAGAGCGAGGCAGACACCTCCACCTTCGCCTTCGCGATAACGCCACCGATCTCTGCTGACGTACCACCGGAAATGGTCGCAGTAGACGTGTAATTCTCCGTCAGACCAACGGTCAGATCACCGCCGGGTCCATCCTTGAAGGTCGGGAGAAGGTCGGCGGGCACGAAGTAGGCGGTGTGACCCACAATGTCGTACCACGTGGACGTCGGACAGGCCTCGGCCGTAGGCGGAGCCGGATCGGCCATTGCCGTTGTCGGGGTCAGTGCTACGCCGACCGCCAGCATCACGCTCCCCACGATCACCGGAATCTTCTTGCGCATCAAACCCCCAGAGTTGGAAGGACGGAACCTCTCCGTCCGAAATGAGCAGCGAACGTAACACGATGAAATCGGATCGAAACAGAGGGTTTGCACCTTCCTGCAACAGCATGTGATATCCCCCATGTCCGAGCCCGCCGCGCCTTCATCTCTCGCACCCGAGCGGCCCGGTGCATGAGTGCCGTGCCCGATCCGTGCCCGATCGGAGGGCTAGCGCCGGTTGGTGGCGGTCGACGGCGGTCGGTCGGCGTCGGATTCGACCCGGGGCGTGGGTACGCTCAGCCGTCCGGCGGATGACAAGTCAGTTACCAAGCTGACAGCGCGATGGCCTGACAGAACCTACTCGCGTTGGCCATCTCCCGGGATGCAGGCCGCGCAGGAGCAGGTTGTGATGCCCCCGCCGTCGCTAGCAGTCGCCGGCGTCCTGCCTGAACCCCACCTCGTCGGGAGGGGGCATCTCTCCTGCCAGCCGGTCGCTTCCATGACTGTGGGAGCGGCAGGCGGCTCCTGGGTCACTACCGAGTCCTCAGCGGCTCTCAGCGCGATCTACAGAAGCGCGGTCGACTTGTGTGCAGCGACTTCACGTAAGCCATCCTGAGCGCGCGCCCGTCGGCTCGATCGGGGCCGCCCGCCATTGCACGCACTCTGCACGAATGGCCGAAACCGGCGGCTTTAGCCGGACGTGGCCGGACGCCGCCGGACTGTCACAGCAACGGCCTCTTCCTTACATTTCCGCAGGTGAGAGGCCGTTTCGGTACCCGTTGAGCGGAGGGCGTGGGATTCGAACCCACGATGACGGTCACCCGCCATACCGGTTTTCAAGGCCGACATGTTTGCAGGTCCGAAATGGCCTCTGACCTGCAAAGTCTCCGAGCCACTGCCCTCTGAGAAGCGCTCGCGGGCACCATACGGGCACAGGCACCCGGATTTGCCCGCGTACAACGGCAACCGGCCCACCTCATGATGCCTGAGGCGGGCCGGTCACAGCAGCACTGGTGGAGATCAGCTTATGCGTCGAGTACAGCTTCGATGCGCTTGCGCGCCACGTCCTCCTGGCCATCGAGGAACTTGGCGTAGACCCTCAGCAACACGTCGACGCTGTGCCCTGCCCACATGGCAACGCGCGGTGCCTCAACACCGCTCGCAAGCCAAGTCGAGACGGCCGCGTGCCGCAGGTCGTAGGGCCGCTGTGCAAGTTGTGAGTGCGCAGCAACTTCCTTGCCGAAGGCCCGTTCCCTGATCTTCTTCCACATCATCTGGTACGACACGGCCGGGAGATCGCCACCACGTTTCGCCCAGAAGAGCCGGCCCTCCGAATCAGTACCGAACTTCTCCAGGTGCTCACGCAGGATCTCCGTCAGTGCTGGCGGGCACGGCACAGGTCGCACCTCCCCGATCGCCCGATGCTTGAGCTGCCGGTGGTCGCGGTCCTCGCCGCCGTCAGTCCAGGCCGCACCCGCGTACGGCCGCGACTGCTCTAGGAGCAACTCGCCCCACCCCGATTCGGGGAGCGCCAATTGCTCCCTGCGAAGGTTCACCGCTTCCCCTGGCCTCAGCGCAGAGAAGTACATGACAGCGAAGAACCCGACCATCCTTGGCCCGCTCCCCGGCATTTGGTGAACAGCAGCGAGGAGGGTCCGTGCCTGCGATGGGTTCACCACGGACCGGGGATCGATTGCCCCGCTAGCCTTTTTTGGCGCAGTCCACTTGATCGATCCGATCGGGTTGCGGTCGATCAAGCCCAGCTCCACGGCGTAGTCGAGTGCATTCGAGAAGACTGCCCGCTTACGCGCGACCGTATTCGCCGCTGCCGGAGTGCCGTCCAGCTTGCTCGCGAGAGCGTCAAGCGCGGCCCGCAATGTGTCGGCGCGTTCGAGCGCAGACACCGACCTGCAATTCCGCCCGACCCACGCCAACGTCTCTTGAACATCCTGTGCCTTCTCGTCATCGCGTCGTCCCGTGTTGAACGCCCACCCGTGCAGAGCCGCGCGAATGAGCTTCGCATCCGGCCGACCTCGGTCATTGCTGAACATGACCGGAGTTACAGACACCAATGAGTCACTGATGCTTCTGCGCGTTGTGGCCGCAGCACGAGCCCACTTCAGATCGACGTACTTACAGGCGAACTCGTACCAATCCATCGGCGCAACCGCGCGCCCTTCCGATACCGGCCGCCCCGTCTCTGAGTCGAACGCTTCTCCATTGCGTTGAGCGGTGATCAGCGTTGATCGTTCAGTGTCGGCCAGCGCTGCCGTCTGATAGGTCCGCTTGAATGGCTCGCCTGCCACTCGCCAGCGAACGCTGTAGCTAAAGCGATCTCGCTTCAGCGAGTTCTTCTGGATCTTGGGAAAGATTCGTACGTCATGTGAGTGCGGCATTAGGCGGCCTCCTCCCGGCTGTCGAGCCAGCGTTCGAGTTCAGCCCTCCGGACGCGGATTTCTCCGTTAGGCAGCTTGATACAGCGGGGGCTTCTGCCCTTGGCCCGCCAGTCATAGAAGGTCGAGCGGGACACGCCCAGGTCGGCGCATACCTCCTCGACAGTCAGTCGCTCCCGGCTATTGATCGCTGTTGTGGGCGTGGCCACAGTGCGTCTCCTTCGTTCCGTTCACGGGTCGTTGCTGGGACATGTGGGACAGGGCCGTGATCTGGCTGTCCCAGGTGTTTGTGCAGGTCAGAGCAAGGTCTGGGACTCTGGGACACCTGGGACAGTCCCTGTGTCGGGTGGGAAGTAGCGGCCTCCATCGCGGCGGCGTAGTTGGCCGTCGTCGGCCATGCGAGCGCAGGTGCGGCGGATGGTGTCGCGGTCGTCTCCGAGAGCGTCAGAGATCGCCTTTGGGCTCGCTCCGGGGAACTGCCGCAGGTACGCCAAGATCGATGCCCGGGTGCGGTGCAGGGTGTGATCGACCGCGGCTCCGGCCAGCAGTTCCCACGTGCCGTTGTCGGAGTCGAACCGCATCGCGCGTTCGGCTTCGTCCACGTCGCGACCGGTGATGTGCAGTACGCCGTCAGCCTCACCACGCGGTCGCTTCAGGGCCATGATCGTGTCGGCCGCGCCGACGATTCCATTCGTGCCGGACAGCTCGGCGGTGAAGTCGTCGGCGGCCATCTTGCGCAGGTGGTGCACGAGAACAACCGCGATTCCGTAGGTGTCCGCGATGCTCTTAGCGCGGCCCATCGCGAGGTAGTCGGCGTCGTACGGCGAGATGCCGGACGGGGTTTCGCCGCGCATCTTCGCGAACACGTCAATGACGACCATGCGCGCGTTCGGCCGGGTATCGAGCCATCCCCGGATAGCGTCCGCGCCACCGCCTGGCAGCGTCGGAAACTCGGTCAGCAACGTCAGTCCCGCAGGGGCCGGCTCGGCGCCCAGGATCTTGCCCATGCGGCTTTGCAGCCGTCGCGGGGTGTCTTCCAGCGCCAGGTAAAGCACCTCGCCCGCATCCACGGCCACCTCACCGAGCACCCGGCCACCGGCCGCGATACCAAGCGCGAGATTGAGCGCTAGCCACGATTTCCCGGCCTTCGGGGCACCGGCCAGCAGCGACAGCCCTTCGGGGATCAGGCTGGGTACTGCCCAGCGTGGCGGTGCGAACTCTTCGGCCATCAACCGGTCCGCCGTCCACGCGTTAGCGAACGGGTCGGCCTTGGTCGGGCGGGCCGGTTCGGACTGCTGCGGCTCGATCTCGAGCGGGGGCGGCCAGTCGGGGTAGATCACGTCAGCCATCCGCAGCGGCTGATCGTCGTGTGGTTGTGCCGTGGCGCTCACGCGGCCACCTGACGCGGGCGCTTGGCCCCGGCCCGCAGACCGGACGAGATCGTCTTGTCCGCTTCCCAAGGTGTGTACGCACCGGCAGCGACCTGACCGGCGGCAGCATCGCCCAGGACGGTGCGCACGTCGGCTTCGGTAAGGGAGCCACCGGCAACCAACTGCCCAAGAGCGATGGCGGCCGTGTAGAGCACGTGGTTGCGCTGCCCTTCCCCGGCGGTCTTGACGCGTTCGGTTTCGGCGCGGATCGCCGCGCCCAGGTAGCCCGCTCGCCGACCGATCCCAAGGTGGACGGGCGCGGCCTGCTGCACGGGCGCTGGCGCGGGCGTGAGCGCCTGCGTGAGCCATTGGGGCAGCGGTGCGGGGGTGATGTCGTACACGGTCCGGTAGCGGCGTCCAGCGGCCACAGAACCCGCCCCGACGACGTACCCGCCGACCGCGCGGGTATCGACCAGCCAACCGAGCCGACCTTGGGTGTTGCGGAGCTCGATCCCAGCAGGGGCAGCGAAGTACAGGTGTTCGCCGCTGCGGCCGGTGAGGACGGTGTGGGTGTTCCACGGGTAGGCCGCCCCGGCGTCGTCGGCCTGGTGCGCCAGCACATCGGCACCACAGGTCAGCCCCGGCTTGCGCCACACCTCCGGTGCCGTCTGGCCGGGCTTGGGCTGGTCCAGGTCGACCACGACCAGGCCGGACGGCCCGCACGCGACCCCAACACCGTATGGGCCGGTAGACCAGCACCGCTCGATCCGTACGGCGTCGGTGGTGGCGCGGTTCTCCCAGTCCTCAACGGCCGGGCGCTTGTGGTCCGGCACGAGCGGGAACACGTGCCAGCCGCGTGCAGCAGCAGCGAGCGCGGCCGTCAGCAAGTCGTTCATGGGTGGCTCCTTCTCGAAGAGGGTCAAGCGGCGTACGGGTAGCTGGCGGCGTCGATGCAGTCGAGGCAGCGGCCGTCAGAGGTGGGGATGCAGTAGGTCTGTTCCTGGTGGCACTGGCCGCAGGTCCGGCGCGCTCGCATGGCCCTGTCGAGGGCGTTGAGCTGAGCTGGCGAGGCGGTCCGGGACGGCTTGGCGAGATCGAGCCGGTAGAGCCATGCCCAGCGCTTGCCCTTGCGCCACACCAGCCGCGCGTAGGGTTCGTGTCCGCCGGGGCACATGTGCATGGCGCGGAGCTGGCGGCGGGTGGCCAGCCCGCCGGGTGCCCACCGGAACTTGAACACCGGCATGCCGTGGTCGTCCCAGCCCAACGCGTATTTGCCGTTCCACAGCTCGATCCAGACCGACCGGGCCGGGTGCAGACTCAGGCCGTCCAGCGGCGCGGCCATCACCGGTCACCCTTGCTGGACGAGTTCTGCCCGGCACCCCGGACGGCGCGGATGTGGTTGATGACGTGGCGTCCGAGCCGGACCCGCAGGCCGGACCCGTCGCACTTGCCGCAGTGGCGGAAGGCGTTGCCGAATGGGGACTTGAACTTGCCGACGCCCTTGCAGCGGCGGCACTTGCCGAACGGCCAGACCAGGCACGTGAACAGGTAGAACGCGACGGCGATGGTCACGACGAGTAGCACCGTGGCGACCTGTCCGGCGGTGTGGGCAGTGGCGGTCACGGTAGCGGCGAGCTCGCTACCGTGGGTAGCGGGGATGGGGATAGCGGTAGCGGCGCGGGACAGCATGGGAAGCCTCCAACGGGCTGTTTTTGGGCGTGAGGAGCCGTGGCCGCTACCCGCTACGCGGGAAAGAACGGCCTGGTCAGATACGGGTTGCGGGGTAGC
>NZ_JBHVWY010000016.1:225977-236598 GCF_042882005.1 Kribbella sp. NPDC058245 | reverse complement strand
CCTCGAACGCCGCACCGCCGAAGGCCTCTCCAAAAGAGACACCATCCGCTGCCTCAAACGAATCGTCACCCGCGAGATCTACTACGTCCTCACCAAACCACAGCCCGCTTGACATCTATAGGAGCATCCACTTCGGCCGTCCGCGGATGGTCGGTAGGTGCTCAAGGTCGGGGAGGTGGGCCACTTTGTGCACCGTTCAACCGTGGTCGCGCCGTGAGGATGGTTGGTGGGTGCTCAAGGTCGGCGTGGTGGGCCACTTTGTGCACCGTTCAACCGTGGTCGCGCCGTGAGGATGGTTGGTAGGTGCTCAAGGTCGGGGAGGCGCTTTGTGCGCGGGTGGGGAGGATCTGGGACCGATTCGGGGGGCCAATCCTCCCCAGACCTCGTTCCGGGCCGACCAAGCCCTCCCCAAACCGGTTTGGGGAGAGTTAGCGCGACACCCACCAGCGAAAGCGGCACTCCGCAAACCCCGGCCCAACCGCGCTCACCACCCCTAACGTCCGAAGACACGCAGACCACGCCCGCAGTTCTTTCGGACGTTAACGCGGGGCGGGCTGCCTGACACCGCCGCCGACCCGCCAACCAACCGGCTTGGGGGGTAGTCCTTCGCCTGGGCGTTGCCGTCAAATATCTGAGCGGGCAACCCTCCACCTGAGGGGTTAACCCTTCGCCTGGGGGGGGTTGCCCATCAAATATCTGAGCGGGCAACCCTCCACCTGAGGGGTTAACCCTTCGCCTGGGGGGGTTGCCCATCAAATATCTGAGCGGGCAACCCTCCACCTGAGGGGTTAACCCTTCGCCTGGGGGGTTGCCCATCAAATATCTGAGCGGGCAACCCTCCACCTGAGGGGTTAACCCTTCGCCTGGGGGGTTGCCCATCAAAAATCTGAGCGGGCAACCCTCTACCTCAGGGGTTAACCCCTCGCCTGGAGGGTTGCCCATCAGAAATCTCAGTGGGCAACCCCTCAGTTCGGGGGTTATCCACTGGGTTGGGGGGTTGTGCCGGGAGCGGCGGGAGCGGCGGGAGCGGCGGGGTGGGGCGGGGGTGTGCGGGTGCGCGGGGTGATGGCCGGAGGCTTCGCGGGACCACCGGCCACCACGCAGTCATTGGATCAGATCAGCAGTACCGATGGGAGAGCGCTGTCATCGGTGGATTCTTTCCAGGTTTGTCGAATCGCCGTTTGGTAGTGACATCTCGTTCATCATGAGGCAGTCTCCTTTTGTCGGAAACCGCTTGCTTAGGCCGCGTTGGAGGCAGGAATGCGCAGAACGCCGAGGTTGCTCGCGACTGTGGTGCTGATCGGAGTGGGGCTCACCGGTGGGACCGCCGCGGCTGGAGGTGATCGCACGGTCCCCGTCCAACTGGTCTCGATCACCGACTTCCACGGCTACCTCCGGCCGCCGTCGCCCGCGGACGGCGGGACGATCGCGGGTCCGGACGGGAAGAGCCAGGTGGTCGGCGGCGCGGCCTACCTGGCGACCCATCTGAAGACGATCCGGGCCGGTCACCCGAACTCGATCCTGTTCGCTGACGGCGACAACTTCTCCGGCTGGCCGTTCGAGGTGGACGCGCACGCGGACGAGCCGACGATCGAGGCGCTGAACGCGCTCGGGATCGAGTTCTCGAGCGTCGGCAACCACGAGCTGGACGTCTCGAAGGGCTTCCTGGTCGACCACATGACGCACGGGAAGTGCTTCGGGACGCCGGGCGTCGACAGCTGCTTCAAGGACTCGACCGGTCGCCGGTTCCATGGTGCGGACTTCGATTTCCAGTCGGCCAACATCGTCGACGCCAAGGGCCGGACGATCGTCGCGCCGTACACGATCCGCTGGGTCCGCGACCACGGCCGCAGCTACCCGGTTGGCTTCATCGGCATGACCGTGCCGGATACGCCGGTCGGCAGTACGTCGTACCAGCCGGATCTGAAGGCACTCGACCCGGTCGAGTCCGCGAACCGGGCGGCCGCCGAGCTGACGCGGCGAGGGGTGAAGGCGATCGTGCTGAACATGCACGACGGCGGTACCGACGCTTCGGCGACGTACGACAACTGCATCAACCCGAGTGGACCGGCGATCGACCTGGCCCGCAAGGTCACTCCGCAGATCGACGCGATCGTCACCGGGCACTGGCACGCCGCGTTCAACTGCAGCATCCCGGACCCCGACGGCAACCCGCGGCCGGTCGTCGAGGCGGCGAACCACGGCCGGCTGATCAGCGAGATCAACCTCCAGCTGGACCGCCGTACCGGCGAGGTCGTGCGGGACCGGACCACGTCGACAAACCACGCGGTCACCCGCGATGTCACGCCGGATCCGAAGCTGCAGAAGATCGTCGACTACTGGGCAGCCGCCGGAGATCGCAAGTACGCCGAACCTGTCGCGACCGTGACCGGCGACTTCACCCGCACCGCGAACGCGGTCGGCGAGAGCACGATGGCCGACCTGGCCGCCGACGTACACCTGTGGACAGCTCAAAAAGCAGGCCAGGCCGACCTGGGGCTGATCGCTGCCAAACCGGCGATCGGAACGACGGCGCTCCGCGGTGATCTCCTGGTTGCCAACAGCAACAAGCCGGGTGATGCGGACGGGCGGGTGTTGCTCGGTGAGTCGTGGGAGGCCTACGGCTACGGCAATCCGGTGCTGACCGTGAGTCTGACCGGCGCGGAGCTGGACGCCGTACTGGAGCAGCAGTGGCAGGGTGGGAAGTTCGCGCCGCTGGCTCTGTCGAAGAACGTGCACTACAGCTTCGACGCGAGCCGCCCAGAGGGAGACCGGATCGACCCCAACGACGTCCACATCAACGGAGCGTCACTGGATCCGGCCAAAACCTACCGCGTCGCCGCGCTCGCCTACACCGTGATCGGCGCCGACGGTTACACCGCGTTGAAGGCCGCCTATCGCGACCCCGTCCGCACCGACACTGATCACGAGACCTTCGCCGCGTACCTACGGGCCCACAAGACCTTGACCCCGGCCCCGCTGGATCGGGTTACGCAGAAGGGCTGACAACCGTTGCCCCCCAAGCTCCGTACTCATCGGTGACGGATTGAGTGAGGGGAAACGGATGGCTCGAGGAACACGGGACGAGGAGTTCAGCGAGTACGTCGCTCAGCGGCGTACTCAGCTGCGCCGCATCGCCTACCTGCTCTGCGGTGATGTGCACAAGGCGGAGGACCTGGTCCAGACGGCGTTGATGAAGCTGTACGTCGCCTGGCACCGGGTGCATCGCGAGGGCAACATCGACGCCTATGTACGGCGGATCCTGGTGAACTCCGGGATCGACGAGAGCCGGCGGCCGTGGCGCCGGGAGGACTCCGGGCTGGACGGGCTGGATCCGGTGCTGGAGGAAGGGCTCGCGGTCGAGGACCGCCGGGTGCTGATCGAGGCGCTGGCCGAACTACCGGCCGGGCAACGCCGGGTGGTGATCCTGCGGTACTTCGTCGGCCTGTCGGTCGACGAGACGGCCGCCGATCTCAACTGCGGCGCCGGAACCGTGAAGAGCCAGAGTGCGCGAGCCCTCGCCCGACTGAACGACATGCTGACTGCCCAGTTTCGGGCTGTGGGAGGACACCGATGATTGACGAGAAGTTGCTGCTGGAGCGCCTGACCGACGCCGCCGAGGCGCAGGATGACCTGCTGCCGCGGTCACTGGCCGACGACCTGAACGCGGGGCGCCGCCGTCTCCGCCGGCGCCGGATCCTGACCGGCGGTACGGCGTTGGTCGCGGCCGGCGCGGTCGCCGTCGCCACGATCGGGATGAGCGGCGTACTGAAGGACAGCCCGCAAATGGAGGCACCGGTCGCCACCCAGCAGGCGCCGGCGAACACGCAGAGCGCGGAGGACGCGGCCGCCGTGGCGCGCACCTCGGGATTCGACACGCTGATGAAGGGGCTGCTGGTCAAGCATTTCGACCCCGCCAAGAAGCATCTGGACTTCAGCGTCGGACCGTTCCTCATCGGTTCCGATGTCGGAGTGCACGGGACCGCGCGGAAGGTCGGCTGGAACGTGGCCGGCGACAAGGGCCAGGGAATGCTGTACGTCAACCTTTTCCCGTACGCCAAGGGGGGCACCGAATGCGGCGGTGAAGGTCAGCCGGTGCCGACCTGCCACCAGATCACGCTGCCGAATGGCCGGTCCGCGATGTTCGGCCGCAAGGGCAAGGCCGCGCAGCTCAGCTACGTGCAGCCCGACGGTGAGACTGCGTTCCTGGCGATCGATCCGCTGTTCGGCAACAACACGACGATCCCGGTGAAGACACTGGACATCACCGACGCCCAGATGATCGCGTGGGCGACCGACCCGAAGCTCAACCTGCCGCCGTTGTCGGCCGATGACCAGGCCAAGGAGGACAAGCTGAAGGGCTTCGCGCCCACTCGGGAGCAGATCGTCCTGACGACCGCCGAGCACGTGCCGGGGAAGTTCACCTCCAACCGGGTGGACGACCTGCCGACGATGATCGACGTCGTACAGAACTGGAGCAAAGGTTCCACCACCGCCGAGGTGTCGGTCAGCGTGTACGCCTCGCCCGCGGTGATGCCCTGCGTCGATGAACCGTCGGGTAAGAAGTGCCTCCCGGCGAGCGCGCCGAACGGCGGCAAGGCAGAGTTCTACGAGGCTCCGCACACCTACCAGGGCGGCCCGATGTACGAAATGCAGGCCGCCTTCACGCAGCCGGACGGCGACCAGGCCCGGGTGCGCATTCTGTACCCGGGGAAGAAGAAGCCGGCGAACGCGATCACCAAGGAGCAGATGCTCGCCATGGTGACGGACCCGGCGCTGGATCGCTGACCGACCGTCCTGGGGTGGCGGGACAGCCACCCCAGGACGCTGCGGGTCAGCTCTTGTTGCGGTGCCGTTCGGCGATTTCCTTCAGGTACAGCGCGCTCTGCTTCGGGGTACGGACCTGGGTGTCGTAGTCGACCCGGACGATGCCGAAGCGCTTGACGTAGCCGTAGGCCCACTCGAAGTTGTCCATCAGCGACCAGGCCAGGTAGCCGCGGATGTCGGCGCCCTGGTTGATCGCGTCGGCGACCGCGGCCAGGTGGGTGGTGAAGTACTCGGTCCGGCCCTCGTCGGCGACGAACCCGTTCTCGTCCGGGTGGTCCTCGAAGGCGGAGCCGTTCTCGGTGATCACCATCGGCAGGTTCGGGTAGTCCCGGGCGATGCTGAGCAGCAGGTCGGTGAAGCCCTCGGGGACGATCTCCCAGCCCATCGCGGTCTTCGGCCGGCCGAGCTCGACGGTCCGGCTGACCGGCAGGCCCTTCTCGTCGGCCGTGCTGCCGTCCTCGGCGTACCCGCTGAACTTCTGGCTGAAGTAGTAGTTCACACCCAGTACGTCGATGGGTGCCGAGATCAGCTCGAGGTCGCCGTCCTGGACGGGGATCTCGGCGCCCTCGAGCGCGAGGTCCGCGACGATGTCGGCCGGGTAGCGGCCGTGCACCAGCGGGTCGAGGTAGATCCGGCGGCCCATACCGTCGGCGCGACGGGCGGCGTCGACGTCCGGCTCGGCGTCACTGGCCGGGTACGCCGTGGCCACGTTGAGCGTGATGCCGATGTCGAGCTTGCGCGGCGAGGCCTCGCGCATGGCGGTGGTGGCCAGGCCGTGCCCGAGCAGCAGGTGGTGCACGGAGGCGATCGCGGCCGGGTAGTCCTTGCGGCCCGGTGCGTGCAGACCGTACGCGTACCCGAGCATCGCGGAGCACCACGGCTCGTTCAGCGTGGTCCAGGTGTCGACCCGGTCCTTCAGTGCCTCGAAGACCAGCATCGAGTAGTCGGCGAACCGGTACGCCGTGTCCCGGTTCGGCCAGCCGCCCGCGTCCTCGAGCTCCTGCGGCAGGTCCCAGTGGTAGAGCGTCACCCACGGGTCGATGCCCTGGGCAAGCAGTTCGTCGACGAGCTTGTCGTAGAACCCCAGGCCGGCCGGGTTCACCGGGCCCTTGCCGTGCGGCTGCACCCGCGGCCACGCGACCGAGAACCGGTAGGTGTCGAAGCCCAGGTTCTTGATCAGGGCAACGTCTTCCGGCATCCGGTGGTAGTGGTCACACGCGATGTCACCGGTGTCGCCGTTGTCGATCGCCCCCGGAACCTTGCAGAAGGTGTCCCAGATCGACGGCGTCCGGCCGTCCTCGGCGATCGCGCCCTCGATCTGGTACGACGAGGTCGCGACACCCCAGCGGAAGCCGGTCGGCAGACCCGCGATCAGGTCAGCCGCCCCCGAGACGGACGTTGTGCTCATTCCCGCCCTCGCTTCGCTCCGGTCGTGAATGTCGTACTTTGTACGCTGCATTGAATGATGAACTCACTACGTTCGTTCATGGGCGCTCCTATGTCAGTGACGTTCGAAGGAACGTAGTACCAGGTACTGCGTTCCTTCGGACGTTAGAGGATTGGGTCAGCCGACCGGAACGCGGCCGGGGAGCCAGCAGGCGACAGACCGGCTGGGGTCGTTGCGGGCCGACGGGATCCCGAGCAGCGGGATCTCCTCGGAGCAACGGTCGAACGCGTGCGGGCAGCGCGGGTGGAACGAACAGCCGGACGGCATCCCGCGCAGGTCGGGCGGCGAGCCGGGGATACCGGCCAGCTCCTTGCGCGGGCCACGCAATGCCGGGAAGGACTTCAGCAGCCCCTCGCTGTACGGGTGCAGCGAGTCCTTGTACAGGTCGGCCGACTTGGCCTCCTCGACGATCCGCCCGCCGTACATGATCGCGATCCGGTCGGAGAACTCGACCAGCAGCGACAGGTCGTGCGTGATGAACAGCACCGAGAAGTCGAGCGTCTCGCGCAGTTCGACCAGTTGGGCCAGGATCTGCCGCTGCATCACCACGTCGAGGGCGGTGGTCGGCTCGTCCATGATCACGACCTGCGGCTCCAGTACGAGCGCCATCCCGATCATCACGCGCTGCCGCATACCGCCGGACAGTTGGTGCGGGTAGGCGTCCATCCGGTCCGCGGAGATACCGACGAGCTTGAGCATGGACTTCGCCCGGGACAGCCGTGCCTCCGGGCTGAGGTCCGGTTCGTGCGCCTTGATCACGTCGAGCATCTGGGTGGAGACCTTGTGCACCGGGTTCAGCGAGTTCATCGCGCCCTGGAACACGATCGACGTCTCGGCCCAGCGGAACGCCCGCAACTCCCGATCCGTCAGTGCCATCACGTCGTACGGGTCGCCGCCCGGCGGGTGGTAGATGACCGAACCACCGCTGATCACTCCGGGCGGCGGCAGCAGCCGGGTGACGCCGTACGCGAGGGTGGACTTGCCACTCCCGCTCTCGCCGGCGAGCCCGAGCACCTCACCACGGTGCAGCGTCAGCGTGACGTCGCGCACCGCGCGCACACCTTGCTCACCCAGCCCGTAGTCGACGTTGAAGTCCTTGATCTCCAGGACCGGTTCCTTGCCACCGGTGCTTCTGGCTCCCTCGCTTCGCTCGCTCACGCGGCCTCCCCCTTGCTGTTTCGTACGACGGGCGTCGGCGCGACCGCCTTGTTGCCGAGGACCGGGGTGAAGCCGACGCGCATCCGGACCGAGTGACCGTCCTTGGTCTTGATCTTGGTGTGACCGGCGCTGCGCAACCGCGGGCTGACGAACTCGTCGATCCCGAAGTTGATCAGGGACAGCGCCGTACCGAGGATCGCGATCGCCAGACCGGCCGGCACGAACCACCACCAGGCTCCCTGGGCGAGCGCCTGCTGGCTCTGCGCCCAGAACAAGATGGTGCCCCAGTTCCACTCGGAGATCGTGGAGATTCCGATGAAGGCCAGGGTGATCTCGGACATGACGGCGAAGATCACGGTACCGACGAAGCTGGAGGCGATGATCGCGGTCAGGTTCGGCATGATCTCGGCGGTGATGATCCGCCAGGTGCTCTCACCGGTCGCGCGGGCGGCCTCGACGTAGTCGCGCCGTCGCAGCGACAACGTCTGGGCGCGCAGCACTCGAGCGCCCCAGGCCCACGACGTCAGACCGATGACCAGGGCAACCATCAGGTCACCCGCGCTCGGGATGGTCGAGGCGACGATGATGATCAGCGGCAGGGCCGGGATGACCAGGAACACGTTCGACAGCGCGGACAGACCCTCGTCGGCGGCGCCGCCGAGGAAGCCCGCGCTGACACCGATCAGGACCGACAGCGCGGTCGCGACGATGCCGGCCAGCAGGCCGACGAACATCACGCCGCGGGTGCCGACGAGCATCTGGCTGAAGATGTCCTGCCCGAGGTGCGTCGTACCGAACCAGTGCTTGCCCGAAGGGCCCTGGAGGATGTCACTACTGCGTGCTCCCGGGTCGAACGGGGCGATCCAGGAGCCGATGATCGCGATCAGGCAGAAGAACGCGAGCACGACCAGACCGGTCGCGGCCTTCGGGTTGGCGACGAACCGCAACCGTTGGCGCTTGGCCGGCGTGGCCGCGACCTCTGGTCCGTCGGGGGTCATCGCGGTGATGGTGCTGGTGGGTGCGGACATGTCAGCCCTCCTTCCGGGTGCGGGGATCGAGCAGCAGGTAGGCGATGTCGGCGATCAGGTTGGCGACCAGGACCGACAGCGTGATGACCAGGAAGATGCCCTGCATCAGCGGGTAGTCCTTGGCGCCGACGGCCTGGAACAGGTTGTAGCCGATGCCGGGGTAGGAGAAGACGATCTCCACCAGCAGCGTGCCGCCGACGATGAAGCCGAGCGACAGCGCGAAACCGGAGACGTTCGGCAGCAGCGCGTTGCGGGCCGCGTAGCTCAGCATCACGCGCTTCTCGGGCAGGCCCTTGGCGTGCGCGACGGTGATGTAGTCCTCGGACGCGACCGTCACCATCATGTTGCGCATGCTGAGGATCCAGCCGCTCACCGAGGAGATCAGGATGGTGAGGGCGGGCAGCAGACTGTGCTGGATCGCACTGCCCATGAACTCGGCGTTCCACGACGGGACGAGACCTGGCTCGTAACCACCCGACGACGGGAAGATGCTGTCCGGACCGGCCAGGATGGCGATCGCCAGCAGACCGAGCCAGAAGTACGGGATCGATGACAGGAACGTGGTCACCGGCAACAGACCGTCCAGCCAGGAACCGCGCCGCCAGCCGGCCAGGATGCCGAGACCGGTGCCGATCGCGAAACTGGCCATCGTGGTCAGGCCGACCAGCGCGATCGTCCACGGCAGGCTCTGCTGCAGGATGTCGATGACCGGGGTCGGGAAGAAGTTGAACGAGATGCCCAGGTCACCGTGGAAGATCTGGCCCCAGTAGTCGACGTACTGGCTCCACATGCTGGCGTTCTTGTCCAGGCCGAACAGGACGTAGAGCGAGTGGATCGCGTCGGTGCTGAGCTGGCCCTGGTACTTGGCGATCAGTGCGGTGACCGGGTCGCCGGGGATGAGCCGCGGGATGAAGAAGTTGATCGTCATCGCGGCCCAGGCGGTGAACAGGTAGAAGGCGATGCGCTGAAGCAGGAATTTCACTTCGCCGCCCCTTCCTCGTAGAGCCAGCAGGCGGCCCAGTGACTTTGGCCGCTGTCGACCAGCGGTAGCTCGAACCGTGGCGGGAGTTCCGTCGAGCATTTCGGCATCGCGTGCACGCAGCGCGGGTGGAACCGGCAGCCGCTCGGCGGTGCGATCAGGCTCGGCGGCTCGCCGCTGCCCTGGTCCTCCGGAGCCCGCAGGTCACCGACGCGGTCCAGCCGGTCGGGATCGGGCGCGCTCTCGATGAGCAGCCGGGTGTAGGGGTGCGCCGGGTTCTGGGTGACGGTCTCGGAATCGCCGCCTTCGACCAGCCGGCCGGCGTACATGACGATCGTCTCGTCGGCGAAGTACCGGGCCGACGCGATGTCGTGGGTGATGTAGAGGATGGCGAGGTTGAGCCGTTCCTTCAGGTCCCGCAGCAGGTTCAGGACCCCGAGGCGGATCGACACGTCGAGCATCGAGACCGGCTCGTCGGCCAGCAGCACCTCGGGATCGGCGCCGAGGGCGCGGGCGATCGAGACGCGCTGGCGCTGACCACCGGACAGCTCGTGCGGGAACTTGTCCAGGTACCGCTCCGGCGGAACGAGCTGGACGCGGTTCAGCAGATCGCGCAGGTTCTCCTCGAGCTCGGCGGCGCCGTTGCCGGCCCGGCCGTGGATCTTCAGTGCGCGCGTCAGGTGGTAGCGGATCGTATGCGTCGGGTTCAGCGACGCGAACGGGTCCTGGAAGATCATCTGGACCCGGCGGCAGTACGCGCGGAAGGCGCGGCCGCCATGGACCTCGACGGACTCACCGCGCAGGCGGATGTCGCCGTCGGTGCGCCGGTAGAGCTGCGCGAGCAGCCGGGCCACCGTCGACTTGCCGGAACCGGACTCGCCGACCAGGGCGGTCACGCGACCGCGGCGGAGCGTCAGGTTCAGGTCGTCGACCGCGTGCACAGCCTTGCGTTCGCGGCTGAACAGGTCGCGCAGGCTGCGCCGTACCGGAAAATGCTTGGTGAGGCCTTCGGCCTCGAGAACAACTTCAGGGACCACCGCTGGGGCCACCGGGTCGGTCACCGTCATGATCGAAAGACTCCTCGCATCGTGGCACCGGGGGGGGGGGGGGGGGGGGAACAACGGGAGGAGGCCCGAGAACTGGGTGGTGAAATACATCGGGAAGGGGGCGATGCGCGTAGAA
>NZ_JBHVWY010000016.1:162120-225967 GCF_042882005.1 Kribbella sp. NPDC058245 | reverse complement strand
AGGCAGGGTGCACCACACGATGAACATGCGTGAACCCTCCCATGCCACCAATGTAGTGGGCACCGCCCCACAACCCCTTTTTCTTTTTCCCCCCCCCCCCCCCCCCCGGTCCGCCTCACTGAGAGCCGGCAGGCTTCAGGTTCAGGACGATCTGCAGCGCGTTCTGCTGCGTGGGCTGTCCAGGTGCGTACGAGTTCTGCTCGTCCGGCCAGCCGACCCAGTTCTTGGTGCTGTAGAGGCCACCGACGTTCGAGGCCGAGGTCGGGATGATCGGCATCTGGTCGACCATGATCTTCTGCAGCGTGTTCAGCGCCGTGGTGCGGGTGGCGTCGTCGGCCGCGTTGGCGTACTGGTCCAGCGCCTTGGTCGCCTCGGGTGAGTTGAAGCGCCCGTAGTTACCGCTCGAGCCGCCCTTGCCGATCGGCTTCATGATCTTGCCGTCCATGATGTTCTGGTAGATGTCGTACGGCGTCGCGCCGCCGTTCGTCCAGTGCATCGCGGCGTCGAAGTTGCCCTGGTCGATGTTCTTCGTCCAGGCGTCCTGGTTGGCCTTGTCGACGGTCGCCTTGATGCCGATCGTGGACAGGTTGTCCTTGATGATCTCGAGGTCGGTGATGTAGTCCGACCAGCCGGCCGGGTTGGTCAGCGTGATCGTCACCGGCTTGCCGGTCTTGTCCTTCAGCACGTCGCCCTCGAGCTTGTAACCGGCCGCGGCCAGGTCGCTCTTCGCGCCCTCGACGTCGACGACGTGCTTCTTGTCCTTGAACTCCGGGGCGATGAACGAGTCACCGGCCGGGGTCGGGATGCCCGTGACGGACTCGACCTTCGGGTAGAAGTACCCGGCCTCACCCTGCTGGAAGATGTCGTCGCGGTTGATGACCTTGTCCATCGCCTTGCGCAGCGCGGGGTCGTCGAACGGCTTCTTGGTGGTGTTGATCCACAGACCGTGGATGCCCAGGTTCGCCGGGAAGTACAGCTTGTGGTTCTTCGGGTCCTTGTCCTGGAAGACGGCCTTCACGTTCGGGACGAAGACGAAGCTCCACTCCGAGGCGCCGTTGGCCAGCGCGGTGGTCTGCGCGTTGTTGTCGTTGTACGACGTGTACCGCAGCTCCTTGACCTTCGGAAGGTCCTGCCAGTACGAGTCGCGCAGCTCCAGCGTGGTGGTCTGCGGCGTGAACGACTTGATCTTGTACGGGCCGGTGCCGACCGGGGTCTTCAGGGTGTCCTGGGTCGGGTCCTTGATCGCCGACCACTGGGCCTTCTGCGCCACGAAGACGGTCAGGACCTTGTTCTGGTTGGTGAACTGCGACCGGGTGAAGGTCAGGTCGACCTTGTTGCCGGTCTGCGTGATCGTGCCGTACGGGATGGCGTCGGTGTTCAGCGCCTCGTGGTCCTTGCGCAGCTGGAACGTGTAGGCCACGTCCGCCGCCGTCATCGGCGTACCGTCGGACCACTTCACGCCGTCCCGGATGGTGAACGACAGCTTGGTGAAGTTGGCGTCCCACTTCCACTCGGTCGCCAGCCAGGGCTTGCCCGGCTCGGACGGCTTGATCCCGTTGATCATCACCAGCGGCTCGAAGATCATCCACCGGTACCCGAGCGAGGCACCCGCGGAGGAGCCGAGGAACGGGTTGTTGTTATCGGTCTGCGGCCCGTTCGGCATACCGACGTTCAGCACGGTCGCGGCGGTGCCGGAACCGCTTCCGTTGGTCTTACCGTCCCCGTTACTGCAGGCAGCCAGTGTGGCTGCCGCGAGCAAGCCCGTCAGGGCCAGCGCGACGCTCCGTCGTGCTCGCATCGGTTCCTCCTGTGTATCTGTGTGTGGCGGCGTAAATACCTTGCTTGGTCCACCCCTGAGCCTGGGTGGGCCAGTGCATAGTGGCGTGAAAGCGCTCTCATCGGAAGAGCGGACGCCTTAACGGATCGGTATCGAGGTGTTCACCGGCGGCGGAGCAGGGGCAGCTGCCCCGCCGCCGGAGCCTCAGTGGTGGGACCGGACGGAGGGGGCGGGCGTACTGGTCCGAGGGATGGACTTGGGTGCAGTTGAGCTGCGGACGATCAGTGTCGTGGGCAGCACTTGGGGTTCGCTCGGCAGCGGCGTACCGCCGAAATAGCCCATCAGCATCCGGGCCGCCGCCTGCCCCATCTGGCGCATCGGCTGATGCACCGTGGTCAACGGCGGTTCGGTGTGCTGGGCGTACGGGATGTCGTCGAACCCGACGACCGACACGTCGTTCGGCACGTTCCGCCCGGTCTCCCGGACGGCCTGCATGGCACCGCCGGCGGACAGGTCGTTGTGCGCGAAGACCGCGTCGAAGTCCAGACGCTGGTCGAGCGCCTGCTGGACGCCGCGGCGTCCGCTCTCGTGGGTGAAGTCACCTTCGGACACGAGTCTCGGGTCGAGCTCGATGCCGGCCTCCGCGTAGGTGTCGCGGAAACCGTCCAGGCGTTCGTGGGTACAGCCGAACCGTTCGACACCGGTGATCACCAGCGGCCGGTGCCGTCCGAGCTCGATCAGATGCCGGGCAGCGGACTGGCCGCCGGCGTAGTTGGTGGTGGCGACGGACGGGAACTGGGGGCGGTGGTCGCGGTCGTCGATCAGCACCACCGGCAGGCCGCGGGCATGCAGCTGCTCGATGTAGGTGAGCGTGCCCTCGGGCTCGATCACCAGCAGGCCGTCGAACGACTGCGAGGACACCTGGGAGGCGAACTGGTGCATCGACTCCGCGCCCCGGTTGAAGGTGAACAGCAGCAGGCCGTAGCCCTCGCTCTCCACCACGTCCACCGCGCCCTGCAACACCTCGCCCATCCAGGGCCAGGTCAGCGAGGGGACCAGCATCCCGACGACCCGGGTCCGGCCGCGGGCCAGACCGACCGCCCGGGCGCTCGGCACGTAACCGAGCTCGGCGATCACGGCGCGGACCCGCTCGGCGGTGCGCAGGTCGAGTTCACCCTTGCCGTTCAGGACGCGCGACACGGTCGTCTTGCTCACGCCGGCCCGTGCGGCGACGTCGGCGATGGTGATGGACACGCGGAAACTCCCCTCGAGCGGTGGGGTGGCGGATGTTGCTGCAGTGTTGCGCTCCCGTTGCGGAACCGGTTTCGGAAGCGGTTCCGTAGAGTGAAGCCGAGTGACCCAGGTCTCGTCAATCACGGTGGGGTAACGAATCACGACTTAATTCACGATCTGGAAGAAGTCATGTCTTCCGGGTTGGCCGCTGGGCGTGATGGACTCTGGTCCAGCGGTCCGCCAGGGGCCGGGGGTTTCGGCAAGGGGCTGGGGCAATGGAGTATCGGCGGACGACGGTGCGGGACATGCGCCGGTCCAACCGATCGGTGATTCTGACCGGCATCTACCGCGACGGACCGCTCAGCCGGCAAGAGCTGAGCACCCGTACGTCGCTCAGTGCGGCCAGCGTCAGCAACCTCGTCACCGAACTGATCGCGGAAGGCGTTGTCGAGGAGGCCGGCTCGGTCGAGTCCGAAGGCGGCCGGCCGCGGGTGCTGCTGCGCGTCGCCCCCGATTTCCGGTACGTCGTCGGTGCCGAGGTCGGCGAGACGCGCGTCCGGGTCGAGCTGTTCGACCTCGCGCTGAACGTGCTCGCCACCGTTGATCACACGATCGATGCGCTGGAGCCGGAGGCCGTCGTAAAGCACGTGCTGGAAGGACTCACGAGCGTGATCAGCACCTCCGGCGTACAGGCGTCGTCGGTGCTTGGGCTCGGCGTCGCGGTGTTCGGAATCGTTGACGCGGATGCCGTCGTCCATGCCCAGACTCTCGGGTGGGACGCCGTACCGTTCGGGCAGATGCTTGCCGAGGGCACCGATATTCCGATCCTCGTGGACAACGGCGCGAACACCCTCGGCCAGGCCGAGATGTGGTTCGGCGCGGGCCGCGGCGCGACCGACGCGGTGGTCGCGCTGGTCGGCTCAGGGGTCGGCGCAGCCCTTGTCACCGGTGGATCCAGCTACCGCGGGACGCGCAGCAGTGCGGGCGAGTGGGGCCACACAACGATCATGTACGGCGGTCGCGGGTGCCGGTGTGGAGCCGCCGGCTGCCTCGAGGCGTACGTCGGTGCCGAGGACGTGCTCGACCGCTATCGCCAGGCCGGCGGGGAGTTGTCGGCCGAGGACGAGGAGGCGGCATTCGCCGAACTGCTCGCGGCGGCGGAGAAATCGGAGGTGGCGGCAACGATCGTGGATGACACGATCGGCTATCTCGCTGCGGGCTTCGCGAATCTGGTCAACCTGGTCAACCCCGAGCGGATCGTCCTCGGTGGCTGGGCCGGGCTGTTGCTGGGGGAGCGCTACCTGCCGCGGCTGCGCGAGGCAGTCGGCCGGCACGCACTCCGCCAGCCCTATTCCCAGGTCTCGATCGTGCTGTGCGAACTGGGCCGCGACGCCGTTGCTCTGGGCGCCGCGACCCTGCCGATCCTGCGGTTGCTGCAGGACGGGGGCGCGTTACCCCCGTCCAAGGTGCTGAGTTAGTTCAGGGTCCACTTCTGGTTGGCGCCACCGCTACAGGTCCAGATCTGGGTCGGGGTGGCGTTCGCCGAATTGTTGCCGGTGACATCGAGGCACTTGCCTCTGTTCACCAGATCCTTTGCTGCGTTGGCGGTCCACTGCTGGGCGGTATTGCCGTTGCAGGTCGCGATCTGGACTTTGGTGCCGTCGGCGGTTCCGGCGTTCGCCACGTCGAGGCACTTGCCCAGGGCACGGATGGTGCCGTCACCGGGACGGCTCCACGTCTGCGCCGCCGTACCGTTGCAGTCGTAGAGCTGGACCGCCGTACCGTCCGCGGCGTTGGCGCCCGCGACGTCCAGGCACTTGCCGGCCAGGCCGGTGATCGTGCCGGCGCCGCCGCCACCGCCGTCCAGGGTCGAGACGCGGACGTAGTCGATCGTCATCGTCTGCGGCATCTGGGTGGAACCGTCGGGGTAGCCCGGCCAGTAGCCGCCGACCGCGACGTTCATGATCATGAAGAACGGGTGGTTGAAGACCCACTGGTCGCCACCGAGGTCGGCCGGCGTCCGGCGCTGGTACTGCACGCCGTCGACGAACCAGGTGATCGAGTCCGGCGCCCAGTCGACGCGGTAGGTGTGGAAGTCGTTGCGGAACGGCTGGCCGTTCGGCGAGTTGTACGCCGCGCCGATGCCCTCGGCGCCGGAGTAACCCGGGCCGTGGATCGTGCCGTGCACGGTGTTCGGCTCGCGGCCGATGTTCTCCATGATGTCGATCTCGCCGTTGTTCGGCCAGCCGCCACCTTGGGCGCCGAGCATCCAGAACGCCGGCCAGACACCCTGGGTGCCGGGGATCTTGATCCGGGCCTCCCAGCGGCCGTACGTCTGGGTGAAGGTCTGCGCGGTGAGCAGCCGGGCCGACGTGTACTGGCACGTGCCGTAGTGGCACTGGAACCCGCCGCTTTCCTGGCGGGCAGTGATCACCAGGTTGCCGTTGCCGTCCTTGGCGGAGTTGCGGGTGCTGTTGGTGTAGTACTGGCGTTCGTCGTTGCCCCAGCCGGAGCCACCGATGTCGTAGCGCCACTTGCTGGCGTCCGGCGCCTGGCCGGCCGGACCGTCGAAGTTGTCCTCGAAGGTCGTCGCCAACGCGGCGTTGGCGACCTGCGGTGCCTGTTGCTGGGCTTGGGCGGGTGCTTGCAGAAGGCTGGTGCCGACGAGGGCGGCACTCATCGCGACGATGGCCGCGACGCGGGAACGCTGGAGTCTCATGCGTGCCTCATTTCTCACGGGGGCGGAGCAGGAACGAGACAGGGATTTGGTCCCGGAGCTTGGCGTGAGAACGCTTTCACGTCAAGGCCGGGACTAAATAAAAGACCTGAAAAAAGTCGTTGCTGTGGCGTTGACACCGGTGACCACCGATGGTTCCCTCGTGCTGACACACCGTTGCGGCGCGGGCAGACGCCACAACTTTGCCAGCATTGCATTCCTTGCAGACAAGGGAGTCCGCCCATGCCCGCGAACGGGTTATCTCGTCCTGCCCGCGTCCTACCGGTGGCCGTGGCCGCGCTGTGCGCCGTCGCCGCCGGCCTCGGTTTCGGTACGGCGACCGCACCGACCGCCCAAGCCGCCGGTGAACAGGTCAACGTCTACCTGACCACCACCAACGACTCGGCCGGCCAGAACGTGACCCGCGGTCTGCAGCAGCAGACGCCGGTCAACTTCGGCCCGGCCGGCGGTTCGGCGAACCAGACGATCACGGTCAACGAGAACACGACGTACCAGTCCTGGGAGGGCGGCGGCGCCTCGTTCGCCGACAGCTCCGCCTGGCTGCTGAACAGCAGCAACACGATCTCGGCCGCGACCCGCAACCAGGTGATGAAGGACCTGTTCGACCCGGTCAACGGGATCGGGCTGTCGTTCACCCGCAACCCGATGGGCGCCTCCGACCTGGCCCGGTTCAACTACTCGTACGACGACACCTGCTGCGATCTGAACGACTTCACCATCAATCACGACCTGGCTGACGTCGTACCGCTGACCAAGCAGGCCAAGCAGCTGAACCCGAACCTGAAGGTGATGGGGTCGCCGTGGAGTGCTCCGGCCTGGATGAAGGACAACAACAAGTTCACCAACCGTGGCTGGCTGAAGGCCGAGTACTACCCGATGTACGCGCAGTACTTCGTCAAGTACGTGCAGCAGAACGAGGCCCAGGGCAACCACATCGACTACGTGACCGTGCAGAACGAACCGACCTGTTGCGGTACCGACGACACCGGCTACGCGTCGATGAACTGGAACGGCGCCGGGCTGCTGAACTTCACCAAGAACCACCTCTTCCCGGCGTTCCGGGCGGCCGGGATCACCACCAAGGTGATGGTGCTGGACTACAACTGGGGCAACTACAACGACCTCGGTTCGGTGCCGCTCGCCGATGCCGGGCTGCGCAGCGACCCGCTGTTCGGCGGCATCGCCTGGCACGGGTACGGCGGTGACGTGAACCTGCAGACGCAGATCCACAACCAGTACCCGGCGGTCAACGCCTACATGACCGAGCACTCGGGCGGTACCTGGATCCCGAACCAGCAGGTCGAGGACATGAACAACCTGATCGACTACACCCGCAACTGGGACAAGTCGTGGATCAAGTGGGGCCTCGCCCTCGACCAGAACCACCTCCCGTACGTCGGTGCGGGGTGCAACGTGTGTACCGGCTTGGTGACGGTGCAGCGTGGTGGCAGTCGTGCGGGGCAGGTGGACAAGACGGTCGAGTACTACACGATGGGACACCTGACCAAGTTCGTGCGGCCGGGTGCGCTGCGGATCGACTCGACGGCGAACGCCTCGGTGAAGAACGTGGCGTGGAAGAACCCGGACGGGTCGAAGGCGCTGATCGCGTTCAACACCACCGGCGGCTCGCAGTCGGTGCGCGTGAACTGGGGTAGCCAGTCCTTCACCTACACGCTGCCCACGAAGACGTCGGCCACCTTTGTGTGGAGCGGCACGCAGGGTGGCGGCGGTACCGGTGGCCAGATCACCGGTCTGGCCGGCAAGTGCATCGACGTGGCGGGTGCGAACCCGGCTGACGGCACGGCCGTCCAGATCTACGACTGCAACGGCTCGGCCGCACAGCAGTGGACCCGTTCCGGTAACACCCTCCAGGCGCTGGGCAAGTGTCTCGACGTCACCGGTGGTGGCACGGCCGACGGCACCCGCGTCCAGCTGTGGTCTTGTGTTGCCGGGAGTCCCAATCAGCAGTGGACCTACTCGAACAACGACCTGGTGAATCCACAGGCTGGGAAGTGCCTCGACGTGACCGGGAACAACTCGGCCAACGCGACACCACTGCAGATCTGGACCTGCGGTGGCGGCGCCAACCAGAAGTGGACGATCTCCTGACCTGATCCCTGACTCGTCACCGAGGCCCGCCCGCCCGCCCCCGGGCGGGCCTTGTTTCGGGCGTATTTGCCGCTGCATTTGACCCTCCGGTTACCGGAGGGTCCAAGCTTGCTTCCATGACGGCGACAGTGACGGTCGGCGAGTTCTCGCGGATGACCAACCTCAGCGTGAAGACGCTGCACCACTACCACGACATCGGGCTGCTCGCGCCCGCGTTCGTGGATCCGTCATCCGGGTATCGGCGGTATGAAACGGTCCAGGTCGGCACCGCGTTGCTCATCCGGCGACTCCGTGACCTGCGGATGCCGCTCACCGACGTACAGGCTGTGGTCTCGTCGACCGACCGGAGTGCGCGGGAGGAGACGCTGCGCGCGCATCTCGACCGGATGGAGGCCGAGCTGCAGGTGACGCGGGATGTGGTCACCTCGCTGCGCAGTCTGCTGACGACCGATCCTGAGCCGATGCAGGTCGACTACCGCTACATTCCGCCGTTCCGCGCGTATGCCGTCCGCGATCACGTCGAGCGATCGCAGATCGGGGCGTGGTGCGTCGACGTCTTCGGTCGGCTGGATGCGCTGGCGGCTGCTCGTCAGATCGTGGCCACCGCCGGAGCGACGTACAGCGACGACTTCTTCACCGAAGATGTCGGCGAGGTCGTCGCCTTCCTTCCGGTCGCGCCGACTGCTGAGTCGGCTGACGGTTTCGAGTTGGTCGATCTGCCGGGCGGCTACTTCGCCATCGGGGTGCACGCCGGCGCGATGGCCGACTTCGACCGCACGTACGGCGCTCTCGGCTCGCACGTCGCTGAGCACTGCACGGTTGCGCCTGGCCCGATCCGCGAGCTGTACGTCGTCTCGCCGGGGGACACCCCGGATGAGAGTTCCTATCGCACTGAGGTCTGCTGGCCGATCCAGCGGATCCCTGTCTCTCCTGCTTCGAAAGGCTGAACCATGTCCATCACCCTCGAGAACATCGCCTTCGACTGCTCCGACGCCGCCACCCTGGCCACTTTCTGGGCCGGCGTCCTCTCGGTCGACGTCGATGCCGACAGCAACGAATTCTTCGCTACCGTGAACCGCGCCGCCGACGGACCGACGCTGATGTTCCTCCAGGTTCCCGAGCCCCGCACTGTCAAGAACCGCCTGCACCTCGACCTCGCCACCGCCGACTGGGCCACCGAGCTCGACCGCCTGGTCGCCCTCGGCGCCAAACGCCTCGACGAGCACACCGAGTACGGCGTGCACTGGATCACCCTCGCCGACCCCGAAGGCAACGTCTTCGACCTCGCCGACCACAAGGCCTAGGACCGGCAGGACTCACCGATCAGGTGGGTGGGGCGGTTGTTGTGGCTGGGCGTCGGGTGCGTTTGAAGACGGCGTAGGCGCCGGTGGCCAGGGCGGCGATCGTGAGGACGGTGGCGCTGAGGCTGAGGGACCACTTGATGCCGATGGCGGCGCCGGCGAAGCCGACGGTGAGACCGCTGCCGATGCGGAGGCCGCCGGAAGAGGTGTTGTAGAGCCCGATGATGCGGCCGCGGTCGGCGGGTGGAGCTTCTAGTTGGACGACTGTTTGGGAGACGGACATGGAGACGAAGTTCGCGACGCCGCTGACCATCAGCATGAGGAGGGCCAGGACGTAGTTGTTGGTGAGCGCGAAGACGACGATGCTCAGGCCGTAGAGCACGGTGCCGACGACCGCGGTTCGCACGGTGGGGCGGAGCCAGCCGGTTGCCTCGATGACGAAGCCGCCGACCACTCCACCGAATCCGGAGGCGAACAGCAGAGCGCCGTACGTGAGACCTGCGGAGCCTGCGCCGAGTGACTCGGCGAACTCGGGCATCGCGGTCTGGATCGAGGCGCCGACGAAGAAGGAACCCAGCCCGGCCAGGATGATCATGCTGCCGATGGTCGGGCCGATCGACGCACCCCGGGCAGCGCGGAGGGCGGCGATCGGGCCGAGCCGGGGGCGAGCCACGACCTCCTCGCGGAGGTGGCCGGTGAAGCGGGTGCGGAAGAGAAAGATCGTCAGCGGCAGGTAGATCGCGATGTTGGCGAAGATGCCGCCGGTGGGTCCGAGAAGAAGGAGGAAGAGCGAGCCGACAACAGGGCCGCACAGGACGCCGAGGCTGCGGAAGGTCGCGTTGAGCCGTACGGCGCTCGGTAGGTCATCGCGGCCGACGAAGTCGTGGAGCATCATCTGCTCGGCGGGACCCCAGAGTGCGCCGGCGCATCCGTGCAGCACGAGCAGGACACACGCGTGCCAGATCTGGAGTGAGCCAGTCAGGAAGAGCAGTCCCCAGCAGAGCGAGACGAACATGAACAACGCCTGCGCGGACTGGATGATGCGCCGGCAGTCGTAGCGGTCGGCGAGTGATCCGGACAGCACGGAGAAGAGCAGGAACGGCAGCCAGTGGCTGATGACCTGGAACCCCGCGAGGGCGGGCGAATGGAACTCGCGCCACAAAACCCAGTAGGTGATGACGTGCTCGATGTTGTCGCCCATCATCGCCAGACCGGTTCCGAACAGGTACGGACGCGCATCCCGGTTCCGCAAGCCGGCGAACCGCGGTACCCGCACCCGCTCCGCTTCCGCCTGGTGGCTGCTCACGCCACACGCTCGGCACATCAGACCCTCCCCGTCGCAAGGCACCCTGCCCTGTCACGGTCACCCTAACAGATTCGAGACACAGTGTCTCGTTATGATTCTTCGTGGATCCAGTGGCCGGCGCGCATCGTGGCTTGGACGGTGAGAGCGGGGGTGAGGACGGCTAGGTCGGCGTCGTGGCCTGCGGCTAGACGGCCTTTGCGGTGGGCGAGATTGAGGACTTGGGCGGGCCGAGTGCTGGTGGCGGCTACGGCTTCGGGGAGCGGCCAGCCGAGGTCGCGGTGGAGGTGGGCGAGCATGCCGTCCAGGGGAGTGGTGCTGCCGCCGAAGGCGTTGGCGCCGACGACCATGCCGACGCCGGAGGCGACTTCGCAGTCGATGATGCCGAGGCGGTACCGGAAGCCCTCGGGCATACCGGCGCCGGCGGTGGCGTCGGAGACGGCGATGAGGCGGTCGCCCAGGCAGCGGCGGGCGATCTCGATCAGGGTCGGTGGGAGATGGTGGCCGTCAGCAATGATTTCGCCGATCAGGTGGGTGGAGGCCAGTGACTCCTCGATGAGGCCGGGTACACGCCACGGGCCTTCGCGGACCAGCGAAGATTGACAACTCCAGAGGTGGGTCAGGTGGGTGAGGCCGTTGTCGACCGCGGCCGTCAGTTCGGGAGCGCGGGCTTCGCTGTGACCGGCGGCGACTACTACGCCGGCGTCGGTGAGGCGGCGGGTGAACTCGGGTACGCCGGGTAGTTCCGGGGCGACGGTGACCATTGTGATGAGGCCATTGCGCGCCAAGAGGCGGTCGGCCTCGTCCGCGGTGGGCGGGCGGAGGGCGGCCGGGTCGTGGGCACCGCATTGGGAGACGGCGAGATACGGGCCCTCGAGATGTACGCCGTACAGGCCGGGGCTGGTGCTTCTTGTTGAGGCGAGTGCGTCGAGTTGGCGGTCGAGGTCGGCCGGGTGGGCGGAGACGAGCGATGCCTGCAGGGTGGTGACGCCGTGGCGGGCGTGGAAGTCGAGGACCTGTTGATGCGCGGCCGGGTCGGGGTCGTCGAAGGAGTGTCCGCCGCCGCCGTGGACGTGTACGTCGATCAGGCCGGGCACGATGGTGGACCCGGTCAGGTCGTGTAACTCGGCAGTCTCCGGTACGTCGTTCGCCGGGACGATCGCGTCGATCCGTCGATCGCGGATCACGAGTGCGTGGTCGTCAATGAGCGCGTCGTCGACGACGAGGGTTGCGCCGGTGAGCGCGATCAACGCGGGTCCGACTCCGGGTCGAGGAAGAGGCGAACGCGGGCGTGCGTGCGGAGCGCCGTACCGGGGTGATCGGGGCCGATGGGGCGGGTGAGGGTGTCGTGGACGGCCTGGCGTTTGGGGGCGCCCGGGACGGAGGCGATCACGTCGCGGGCGTTCAGTAGGCGGGGGATGGTGACAGTGACGGCGTGTGTCGGTACGTCGGACAGTGAGGCGAAGTGGCCTTCGTCGACCTGCTGGCGACGACTGGTTTCGTCCACGGCCACGACCTTGGCGGCGCGAGGGTCGTCGAAGTCGGCGGGCGGGTCGTTGAAGGCGAGGTGGCCGTTGACGCCGAGGCCGAGCAGTACGACGTCGAACGGCGTATCGCCCATCAGTTGCTCGTAGCGATGGGCGGCTGTCTCAGGATCGTTGCCCGGCGCCACCGGACGAAACGTTGCCTGGGGCACCTTATTCAGGAAGGTGTGATGTAGCCAGGTAGCGAACGCCTGGGGTGCTTCCGGCGGTAGGCCGACGTACTCGTCCATGTGGAAGAACTCGACGCGGCTCCAGTCGATGCCGGGTTCCTCGGCGAGTGCGGTCAGGGTCGCGGCCTGGCTCGGGGCGGCGGCCAGCATGACGCGGGCGGCGGAGGTCGACTCGATCGCCTGCCGGATCCGTTCCGCGGCCCAGGTCGCGGCGGCGCGGCCGAGGGCGGACCGGGTCGGGTGGGTGCTGATCTGCGGGGCCTGGTCGATGCCGACGGTCATGGAGCCTCCCTGGCGAGTTCGATGAGCCCAGTATGGGGCGCGCATCCGTGGGAAGCCGGTGACTCAGGGTTGTCCCTGATGGGTACTTTGGCGGAATGAGCGTCCTCCAAGCGACCCAGGAGCCGACCGGTCTGGCCGGATGGGCCACTGATCTGATGGAGCGGCTGGGAGCGCCGGGTGCCGGTCTCGCAGTCGCTCTGGAGAACCTCTTTCCACCGCTACCCAGCGAGGTGATCCTCCCGCTGGCCGGGTTCGCGGCCAGCCGCGGCGACCTCGGTCTGGCCGCCGCGATCGTCTTCACCACGCTCGGTTCGGTGGTCGGTGCCCTTGCCCTGTACGGCGTGGGTGCGGGCCTCGGGCGTGATCGGACCCGCGGGCTGGCCGGGAAACTGCCGCTCGTGAAGGTCGAGGACGTCGACAAGGCCGAGGTCTGGTTCAACCGGCACGGCCCGAAGGCGGTGTTGATCGGGCGGCTCGTTCCGGTAGTCCGCAGCCTGATCTCGGTTCCGGCTGGGGTGGAACGGATGTCGGTGCCGCTCTTCCTGCTCCTGACCACGGTCGGGAGTGGGATCTGGAACACGCTGCTGATCGTGGCCGGCTACCAACTCGGCGAGCGCTGGCACGTGGTGGAGTCGTCGGTCGGGGTCTTCCAGTGGGCCGTCGTAGGCGGAGCGATCGCCGCGGTGGGCTGGTTCGTGGTTGTCAAGCTGCGCGCCCGAAGATCAGCATCTGAGAAAGTCAAGTAGCAGGCTGGACTTTGATTACGCTCGATCCATCACTTGCCGATGGTCAGGAGCTGGGTCAGATGCCCTCAATCGCGTTCGAACCGCAGGTCGTCCCGGATCCGCCGGTCTGGCCGCAGTCGGTGGTCACCGTGGTCGGCAACCCGAAAGCCGGGTCCCGTACGGCGGCGGCCGCGGCCTCGGTCGCGGAACTAATCGCCTCCGAGCTAGGAACGCCGTACCGAATCGACGAGCTGATCGACCTCGTCACGATCGCCCCCTCGATCTTCCAAGGAGAGGCGGCTGCTGAGCCGGACCGAGCAGCGCTGGAGAGCGCGGTCGAGCTGGTGTCGTCCGCGTCGGTGATCGTGATCGCTACGCCGGTCTACAAGGGGAGCTACACCGGGCTGCTCAAGAGCTTCCTCGACGTGCTCCCACCGCGCGCGCTCGCTGGAGCGGTCGTCGTACCGGTGACTGTGTCAGCCGCACCGAGCCACAAGCTGCTCGCCGATCAGCACCTGCGCCCGGTCTTGGCAGAGCTCGGCGCCAGCGTTCCTGTGCCCGGGGTGATCCTGGAGGAGCGCGATCTCGAGGACCTGCAGGTGGTTCTGGCCAGTTGGCTCCGCGCCAACGCCAGCATCATCCAGGCCACCACCACCGCCCTGCAGCCGGTCGCGGAGCCGACGCCCGCGCGCTAGCACCAGGGGATCTGGGCGTCGTCGATGTCGAGGTAGGCGGCGCTCACGTACTTCTGCTGGTGGGTGGCGTTGTCGGTGACGAAGTACCAGATGTTGGTGACGCCACCCGGGTACACCACCGCGTCGCCGTACAGCTTGCAGTGCACAGTCAGGTTGCCCGAAGGCGCCGCAGTCGCGGGCGACGCGGTCAGCGCCGAGGCCGCCAGGATGAGCGATCCGACCGTGATCGCGAGCTTGCTGAGTCTCGTCGTCATCCTCCGACTGTCGTTCGCGCGTTCGGGGTCGGCAATCAATTCCATGGAGCCCGAAAGCCGTTCGTCCTACCGTGACGGCATGGATAAGCGCGTGGAGCAGAACCGGGCCGGCTGGGACCTACGGGCCGAGGCCCACGCGAGCGGCGCCAGCCTGTACGACGTCGACGGCTTCCGCGCGGGCGAGAGTTCGCTACGACCGTTTGAGCTGGAGGCCCTCGGTGATGTGCGCGGTCGGAGTCTGCTGCACCTGATGTGCCACTTCGGGCTCGACACATTGTCGTGGGCCCGGCTCGGCGCCGAGGTCACGGGACTGGACTTCTCGGGCGAAGCGATCGCGGCAGCACGGCGGTTGGCCGACGAGGTGGGGTTGCCGGCCCGGTTCGTCCAAGCCGACGTGTACGACGCGGCCGACGTACTGGATGCCGACTACGACATCGTCATTGCGACGTACGGCGTACTGATGTGGTTGCCAGACCTGCCGGAATGGGCGCGCGTCGTGGCTCGTCTGCTGCGGCCGGGCGGTGTGCTCTTCATCGGCGAGTTCCACCCCCAGCAGGGTCAGGTCGACGCCGATCTCCGTATCACCACGTCGTACTTCCGCACCGAACCCCGAACAACCGAAGTAGCCGCCAGCTACACCGGCCAACAGATCGCCCCCCACACCCAAATCACCTGGCCCTGGACCATCAGCGGCCTGGTCAACGCCCTCGTCGACGCAGGCCTCCACATCAACCGCCTCGACGAACTCCCCGTAGACCTCCGCCAACGCCACCCCACCATGGAGCAAGGCCCCGACGGCCTCTGGCGAATCCCCGGCAACCCAATCCCCCTCCTCCTAACCTGCCGCGCCACCAAACCCGCCTGACCTTCGGCCTGGATGCGCGCTAATTGGTGATCTTTAGGGACCAGGTGACGAAAATCCACCAATTAGCGGTCGGGATAATCGGAACCGCAAGGCCGGGCGGTGAGGGTGCGGCCGCCTGCGGCGGGCTCGGGGCAGCTGCCGGGCGACGCCTTTCCCGGCCCGCTAATTGGTGATCTTTGGGGACTCGGTGACGAAAATCCACCAATTAGCGAGCTGACAACCCGGCGCGGCGGGTTCGGGCAGGTGCTGGGCGCGTCTTTCCCGAACCGCAGCCAAAGCCCGTTAACCCCAGGCAACGTTCACCGATCCGCCGACCGCACCACCCACGCCAGCCTCCGCATCGCTCAGCCATCCTGTCTTTTAGTCGGCCGAAGCGGTGATCAACCACCCACCGACGTCGCCGGCCGAGACCGGCGGCGCTCAACCGGCCGGAGGCCGACTGAAGCTCAGAGTGCGGCGGGCGGATGGCTGGGGGGATGGTGCGGTTGGTGACCGCGTCCCCGTCGCCTGAGCTTCCGGGCTGTGGCCGAGGTACGGACCGCGCGCTAATTGGTGATCTTTGGGGACCCCGTGACGAAAATCCACCAATTAGCGGACGGGGCACCCGGGACCGCAGGGGTGGGCGGTGAGGGTGGGGTCGGTACGGCGCAGGATGGTGAGGACCTGTACGGCGGTTGGGCACGGGCGCGTGGTGATGTCGAACCAGCCGTAGCGCAGGGTTGCCTCGGCGCGGAGGGTCGCTCGGTTGTCGCGGTCGAGGTCTCGCCAGCGGCGGTTGGGGATGAGGTGGAGGCGGCCGTCGAGTTCGACGTTCAGGGTGAATCCGTCGTAGTGGACGTCGGTGAACTCGCAGTCGACGGCCCGCTGACGGGTTCCGGTTGGGAGGCCGTGGCGGCGTTCGACGTCGCGGAGGTAGCGGAGTTCGAGGAGCGAGTGGGTCCCGGCGGCGACGTCGGTGAGGATCGGGCGGAGGGCACGGCCGTGGCGGAGCCGACCGCGAGAATCCAGCGCGGTCGCGATGGCGGCGGGGTGCACGCGACCGCTTTGGCAGGCTTCTGCGATGACGGCGGCCGCCTGATCCAAGGTCCGAGTGATGCCGACGATGTCGAGGACCGCGTGTGCTCCGGTACGGCGAGGTGGAACGGCGCGCGCGAGGCGGTCGGCCCAGTAGACATCGCGGTGGATGACGAGTCCGGGACGCCCACGTACTTGGCGGGCGTCGGGGACGATGACGTGGACGAGGCGATCCGGAGCGGGTTTGAGGAGGCCGAGTTGTTCAGCTGCGGTGTAGTGGCTCCACGCGGCGTCAGGGCCGGCGTACAAGAGAGCGGCGATGAGGCGTTCGTCGTACCCGATAGGCCCGGTGTGGGTGGAATAGACACCAGGGTGGACGGTCTGCCAGCGGTGGTTGCGGGTCTGCTGCCTGATGCGGTCACTCGGCCAGCCCGCGGCGAGCAGTTGGACCCGCGACACGATCCGGGCCTGACTTCGGATCACCGCCTGGATCCCCTCGTCGGCCAGTTGCCGGCGCCACCACCACTCCATCCACCCCAGCATGAGCCAAACGCCGTCCCGCTGCAGAACGCCCTGTGGATAACCGCTAGTCGGTAACTTTTCGGCGCCTGGACCCGAAAAAGTACCGACTAACGAGAGGTCCCGGTCAGTCGGTGTGGGTGGGTTGGGTGGGGGAGTGGCGGAGGGTGGTTAGGGCTGGGATGAGGGTGGAGGCGAAGGTTAGGGCGGTGGCGGCGGTGATGATTGCCAGGTAGATCGAGAGGGGGCCGGTGGGGAGGGAGTGGGCGACCTTTGCGGAGAAGGGGAGGAGGCAGGCTAGGGCGACCAGGGTGCCTAGGGTTAGCCCGGAGAGGGTTATGAGGGTGCTTTCGGTGGTGAGCATGCGGAGAACTTGGTTGCGGGTGGAGCCGGTGAGGCGTTGGAGGGCGAACTCGCGGCGGCGGCGCAATGTGGTGGAGACGAGGGTGTTGACGACGGAGACCGCGGTGTAGGCGATGAGCATGCCGACGAGCATGTAGTTGACCCAGGCTTGGGTTTTCTGGTCTTCGGCGTTGGCGGAGACGAGGGCTTCACGATCAGCGACCTGTACGCCGGGGTGGGTGGCGGCGAGGGTGGTGAGGTCGGGGTGGGCGCCGGGTTCGGTGCGGACGAGGATCTGGCGGATGAGGCCGTCGGTGGTGTGGGCGGCGAGCAGGTCGGCGGGGAGCACGATGCTTTCGTAGCCACGTTCGGCGGCGAAGAGCGCGACGACTCGGAGGGTGACCGGCGTACCGTCACCCAAGGTCATGGTGAGGTGTGAGCCGAGACCGCGATTGATCTTCTGTGCAATGTATTCGGGCAGCGCCACGGTCGAGCCGGTGAGGCCGGAGAGCGAGCCGGCGGTGACGCGGACGGGTGCTGTGCCATTGGGGCCTTGGGCATCGATCCCGATCAGTGGGGCGCCGTCGTCGTCGAGGGGGGCGCCTTGGGGTTCGTCGATGACGCCGGTACTGCGGATGTACGCCGACGCACCGGCGACGCCCGGGACGGACTGCACCTGCTGGACGAGGTTCGGTGACATTCCGACCGGCGAGGTCAGGACGATGTCGGCGTTGAGGTCGCGGGTGAAGGCTTTGGCGGCGGCGCTGACCTGGGTGGTCTGCATGTAGAGGTTCGCGGTGGAGATGCCGACGGCAAGCATTACCGGCATCACGGCGGCCGACATTGCTACCGAGCGCACGGAGACGTTCCGGATCGCGAGTCGACCGTTGACGCGGCTGAGGAGCTGGACGGGCCAGCGCCAGAGCAGGAGCGTGGCCTTGGTCCAGAACGGGCCGAGCAGTGCGACCCCGATTGCCCAGCACAGGACGGACGGTCCCGCCGTGGCACCGGCCAGCGGGCCAACCATTACAGTGGCAGTCACGATCAGCAGGGCGATACCGCCGCCGAGGAACAGCAGGCCGGCGATCAGACGCGCCCAGCTGAACCACTTCCGCTGCAGCGACGACTCCATCAACGCCTGCACAGGCTTGATCTTGGCCGACTTCCGCGCCGCGATCAGCGCGGCACCGATCACCGCCAGTACGGCGCCACCGGCACCGGCCGCGAACGGAATCAGGCCCTGATAGAACGAGACCACCGGCGACGCAACCCCATGCGCAGCAAGCTGATCGAAGAGGAACCGTCCGAGCAGCATCCCGGGAATGATGCCGATGGCAACAGCTGGGAGGGCGACGAGCAGACCTTCGCCGAGGATCATCCGCCGTACCTGACCGGGTGTGGTCCCGATCCCTCGCAACAGCGCGAACTCGCGCTCCCGGTGCTGGGCGGACAGCGCCAGCGTTGACGCGACGACGAACATCATCGTCATCACTGCGATCCCGCCGAACGAACCCGCTATCGAGACCAGCGCCGTCCGCTGCACCTCGGTTCCCGGGTGCTCGGCCAGGCCGCGGTCAATCCCGGTCCGCACGGTCAGATCGCCGAGCGCCTCGATCCGCTCGACCACCGCGTCAAGATCGGTGCCCGGAGCAACCAGTACACCGATGTCGGCGTACCGGTCTGGCGTATGACTGAGCCGGGTGGCGTCGCGCTCGCTGAAGAAGGTGTGACCGGCCGGACCGGTGGCGATCCCACTGACCGTGAAGGTTTGCGGTACGCCGCGGACCAGCACGCTGAGCCGATTACCGACCTTGCCCGTGGTGCTGACCACCTGGCCAACAGCGGGTGCGTGGCCGGAGACCAGTCGGTACGGCGCGAGCGCGGCGCTGGCCCAGTTGTGGCCTTGAGCAACGACTGGGCCGGCCGAGGTGACGATCGGCGCGGAGAAGGTGCGATTGCCAAGAGCGCCGGTGACGCCTTCGACGGAACGGATCTTGGCCAGCAGATCAGTCGGTACGCCGACGACCTCGGTCAACGGGAACGCGTCCAGATCCTCGTCAGCGCCGGCCGGCTTGTGCGACTGCTGGCCGCTGACCACGATCGGCGCCGCGGCCAGCCGCTGGGGTTCGACGTTCGAGCGGATGCCGGTCTCCATCAGACCACCGCAGGCCATCACGATCGCCGTACCGAAGACGACCGCGACGAAGGTGGCGATGAACCCGCCCTTGCGGAAGCGCAGGGTGCGGATCGCGAGGCGCATCATCCGGCCACCGCCAGCTTGCCGCGGGCGCCCAGGTGGGTCATCCGGTCGGCGACCTGCTCGGCGGTCGGGGCGATCAGGCTGCCGGCGAGGCGACCGTCGGCGAGGAAGACGACCTGATCCGCGTACGACGCCGCGACCGGATCGTGGGTGACCATCACGACCGTCTGGCCCTGGGTGCGGACCGGCTCGCGAAGGAGTTCGAGAACGTCAGCCGCGGTCTGGGTGTCGAGGGCACCGGTCGGCTCGTCGGCGAAGATGACCGCCGGGCGGGCGACCAATGCGCGAGCGATCGCGACGCGTTGCTGCTGACCGCCGGACAGTTCGCCGGGACGGTTCTTCTGCTTGTCGCCGAGACCGACCCGCTCGAGTACCTCACGGACCGCGGCCTTGTTCGGTCGGCGGCCGTCGAGTTCCTGCGGGAGGACGACGTTCTGCCAGACGGTGAGGGCGGGCAGCAGGTTGAAGGACTGGAAGACGAAGCCGATCCGCTCGCGCCGGAGTTCGGTGAGCTCGCGCTCCTTCATCCCGGCCAGCGGCAGCCCGTCGATCAGTACCGACCCCGAGGTGGGCCGGTCCAGCCCGGCCGCGCAGTGCAGGAACGTGCTCTTGCCCGAACCCGACGGACCCATCACCGCGGTGAACGTACCGCGGCCGAATCCGATGCTGACCCCGTCGAGCGCGGTGACGGTGTTGCCGCCGCGACCGTAGACGCGTCGTACGTCCTGGAGTATTACCGAATGCTCGCTCTGAACGGCGTCCTGCCGCTTCTTCGTCATGTCCAGGACGCTACGGATCCGGAGTCGTCCGCCCCAGGGTGCTGGGCCGCGGTCAATGGTGGTGCAAAGTCCACCCCCGTTAGAGTGCTGGGATGCGAGGAGTTGGCGTCAACTACGACACCGGCCTGTTGTACGACGGCCGCAGTACCCGGCGCCGATTCGCCACGGAGACCGTTCGTGAGGAGCTCCGAATGATCGCGGACGAGCTGCATGCGCCGGCGGTCCGCGTCTCGGGCAACGACCTGGATCGGCTCGTGCTGGCCGGCGAAGCGGCGCTTGAGGCCGGCCTCGAGCTGTGGTTCTCGCCGGTCCCGATGGACCTCGAGCCAGACCAGTTCATCGAGTTCCTGGCCGAGTGCGCGGCAGCGGCGGAGACGCTGCGGGCGCGTGGCGACGTCGTACTGGTGCTGGGCTGTGAGCTGTCGGTGTTCTGCAAGGGCTTCGTGCCGGGGGAGACCTCAAGCGAGCGGATCGCGACGATGATGGATCCGGCGACCTTCGCCGATCAGGCGAAGCTGGCCCAGCTGCACGCAGGGATGCTGCTGTGGCCCGAGGTGCAGCAGCGCGTGGTTGCTCATGCGCGGGCCGCGTTCGGCGGCCGGATCACCTACGCTGCCGGGATGTGGGAGGACGTCGACTGGTCGCTCTACGACATCGTCGCCGTTGACGCCTATCGCGATGCCCAGAACGCCGCGACCTTCGCCGACGAACTACGCGATCGGGCCAAGTGGGGCAAGCCGGTCGTCGCCACCGAGTTCGGCTGCTGCGCCTATCGGGGCGCGGCCGCGCGCGGCAGCGCGGGCTGGATGATCGTCGACCGCTCGGTCGATCCGCCAGTGCTCACTGGCGAGTACGAGCGGGACGAGCAGGAACAGGTGACCTACCTGCAGGAGCTTGTCGCGGAGTTCGACCAGCTCGACCTGGCGTTCTGGTTCAGCTTCGCGGGCTACGAGCTGCCGCACCGGCCCGATGATCCCGCGCACGACCTGGACCTCTCGTCGTACGGGCTGGTCGCCGTTGACGACCTCGGCGAGCGCCGACCTAAGGCTGTGTACGGCGCTCTGGCCGAGCTGAATCTAGGCCAGTAGGTGGTTGCGCATGACGGCGCAGAGTTGTGCGACGAGAGGCTCGGTCCAGTCGATGCCGTCACCGCTGAAGTGGCCAGTGAGGGCGTTGTCGGTTGTGGGGCGGAGGCGGATGCCGAGGATGTCGGCGAGGCCGGTGTCCTTGGGGCCGGCGACTGCGGTGACCGCGCCGTGGACTGGGCCGAACTGGTAGCCGGCCGGCCATTGCTGAGGGACGTACTCGAAGAACGGTGACCTTGCAGGCACCTGGGCCTCGAGGACCGGGAAGCGTGCGTAGCGGCTGCAGCCGACCACCGCGTCGCGGACTGACGGGATGTCGGCGTCGCGCGGGATGGCGAGCGCAGACGGCACTATGCAGGGGCCGAGGACGCGCTGCCACTGGGGGCGGTCGCGCTTGCTGAACAGGGTGTTGAAGGTGAGGGTGTCACCAGCTCCGACGTGCGGCGCCATACCGGTGGCCAGCGCGGTCAGGAGTGTGACGAGCGGCGTACTGCGTTGCTTCTTTGTGCTCTGGTCAACGGCCTTTAGCTCTGAAGGGCTGAGGAGCTGTTGGCGATAGGCGAACTGCTTGGCCGGCTGGTCCGGCGGTTGCGGGCAGGGCTTGGCGTCGATGATGCGGGCTTGCCACCAGTCACCGGCCGGACCGCGCTGCCGCGCGACCAGTGCGGCTTCGTTGAGCGTGTAGTCGGAGTACTGCGCTTGTGGCGCCGGTACGTCGGTGGTGGTGTAGAGCGTGGACAGCTCATCCAGGGTGGTCCAGAGCGTCACGGGGTCGGCGATCATGTGGTGCAGGTGGAGTGAAAGGCGGTTACCGGCCAACCGCAGCCGCACTGGCGCAGCTAGTGGTACCTCTGCGTGCGTTTCGACCGCATCCACCAGCTCTAGCTCGGCTGTTGGGTTGGGGTGGATCAGCTGGGACTGATCGACGATCTCAGTCCGCAACCCCGAGTGCCGCCGCTGCAGCTCGTCGAAGGCCCTTGCGAGCCTGCTGTGGTCCAACGGACCGTCCAGCTTGAGTACGGCGTTCATCGTGAACCACGGGCCGCGGGCGAACCCGGGGCGCTGTGAGTCGAGGTGGAGGGCGAAGGTCTGCCAGAGCGAGGTCGGGAGGGTCACAGGAGCGCCTCCGAGTAGTCAGGCACCTCCGCTTTGAGCAGGGCCTCGTGGAGGTCTTGCAGTACGTCGACTGCGAAGTCCTTCCGAGCCCAGTCCTCGAAGGCGATGCCGTAGCCGAGTGAGATCCACAGGTCGGCGTTGCGTTGCTCGTGCGCGCCGAACGGTTCCAGGAGGACCAGTGGGGTTGCTGACCACAGCGAGTCCAGGAGAGTGCCGCCACCTGGTTTGCTCACGGTGGCAAGGGCCTGGCGGCAGAGGTCAAACGAGCCGTGGTGACCGGTGCGCTGCTCGTAGGCCTCCCCGGCCAGTCCGAACGGCGGGTAGCCGTCGTCGAGCCAGGGGTGCCAATCCGGGTCGATCATGAAGTAGCGGACGCCGTCCGAGGTGAGGTCCTGCTTCTCGTACGCGACCACGTCCAGGGCGAAGCCGACGGTGCCCAGCTCTGCTGCGTACTCGCGGTAGGTGCCCATGCCCCAGCCACCGCCGTGGACGAGCAGTCGGCGGTCGCGGTCGGTCCAGGGGATCGGTGCGTCGCGGCTGACCGGGATGCTGCAGGGAATCGTGCCCGCGTCGGCGTCTGCGAGTTTGACGTGCTGGACCGGGTACGGCGGCGTACCGACCTTCTGGAAAGACGGTGAGACGACCGAGTCGACGTGGCAGATGTCTACGTCGACCGGTCCGTGCTGTTCGATGTAGTCCGCCAGCAGAGTGAGCCAGAAGCCGGAGAAGACGATGAAGCGCTCTACCTGCCGGGATTGCCAGGCTGCGAAGAGCTTGGCGACCGCTGCGGGATCAGCGGCTCGGGAGGCGTTGCCAGCGAGCTTCTGGCCGGCCATGGCTACCCGGAAGTCGCGGTGAAAGGCGAGCTTCGACTGGGCGGTGGTTTCGAGGGTCTTGGCGGGCATGAGGCGTTCCAGGACTGAGACGTGGACCTGGCCGCCTTGTTCGCGGATGCGGTCGGCCAGGAGCAGACCGGGGACATGGACGCCTAGTGCTACGCCGGACGTGAGGATCTCGATCACAGTGCCGCCAGGTCTTTGGCAAGGTGGCGCTCGACCAGTTTCACGAGGGCGGCGCGGTCCGGGCCGGTGTAGCCGCGAGGGGTGCCCTCGACGAGCATGATCAGGTAGAGGTAGACGCGGTACAGCGCAAGCCGCTCGCGGTCGACGTCGGCGCCGTACCCGCTGAGCAGGTCAGGGTCGAGGTCGCCGAAGAGCGAGAGCGAGGCGAACTCCGCCACCGGGTCGCCCCAGAACGCACGCTCGCCGTCGATCAGGCCGGTCACTCTGCCGTCGTCCACCAGGATGTTGCCGTCCCAGATGTCGAAGTGCACCAGCGTCGGTACGGCGACGGAGTCGAGCAAGGCGATGCGGTCGGTCACGAGTTGCCGGGACACCCTGTCCGGGAGCGTGACGTCGTACCGGTCGGCGTCGGCCAGAACGTCGTCGAACATGCCGAGGAACGCTTTGCTCCAGGAGTCCTTGAGGCTGAGCTGCGGATAGCCGAAGCCTTCGGTGCCGACCACCTCGTGCAGGCTCGCGATGATCGCACCGAGCTCCCGCTGGTACGGCGCTCGGTCGGTGGCGACGCTGTTGAGCGTCACGCCGGGGAGTGCGGTCATCAGGAGGAACTCCGGGCCGGAGGCAACGACCTCCGGAACCGGTGCTTTGCCGAGCGCTGCTTGGTAGAACATCGCCTCGGTCCGGATCAGATCGTGCTCGTGGGTGAGTCCAGGGCCGGTCGGCGCCAGCTTCAGCACGAGGTCGCCGTCGGCACGCTTGAGCAGGTACACGGTGTTGTAGGTGCCGTCGGCAAGCTCCGTGACCGTGGTCAGTGCATCAGGGTCGCGACCTGCACCGGTGAGCAACTCGGTGAGGTAGGCGGAGTCCAACGGGCGGACCGGTGGCTGCTTCACGGGGTGGCCTTCCGGCGGGCGTCGGTGTAGATGGCGTCCATCAGCTCGATCCGGGGGATGGCGTCGGCCAGATCGGAGTGGCCCTCGACCACGCGGGTCAGTTGGCGTTCGTAGTACGCGACCGGAGCGAAGGTGATCACCTTGCGGTCGCCGTCGGTCGGTGTGACCACCAGGTTGAGCGGTAGCGCAGCGATGACTGGGCGGAGGAAGTTGCGGAGCTTCACCGTTGCCCGGTCGAAGGTGAAGAGGTGTTCGCTGGCGTGGTTCGGGCCTGTGGAGCAGTCGAGGGTGGCTGTGGCCTCTGCATAATTCAGCCTGGCTTGGAAGGTTCGGTCCACGCCGTTGGGGCCGTCGAAGGCAGAAGAGCCGGAGAGCTCGGTGATGTCCAGACCGAGAGTGGCTTGGAGAGCCTGAAGCCAGTAGCTGGCGCAGTCGTAGAAGATCCCGCCGCCCAGCTCCGGTCGGTCCCGATAGCCGCCAGGCTTGGGCTCGGCGAAGGTCATCTGCGTGTGGACGGATCGCAGTACGCCGTACCGGCCGTCCTCGATGAAGGAGCGGACCACCTGCTGCCACTCGTGATTCGCGGTCGCGACGGCCTCGGTCACCTGGACGTTGCCATCGGCAGCGAACTCCAGCTCGGCGACCTCCTCGGCCGTTAGGCACAAGGGTTTCTCGACGATCACGTGTTTGCCGGCGACCGCGGCGCGGACCGCCCAGCGGTGGTGGGCCGAGTTGTGCAGCGAGATGTACACGGCCTCGACCTGTGGGTCGGCAAGCAGGGCCGCGTAGTTCTCGTGGACGACCTCGATCCCGTGCTGGTTCGCGAACTCCTTGGCCCGTACGGCGTCACTGGCGGCGACTGCCCGAACATGGGCGTTCGCCGTGGAAGCCGGTGCCAGCATGGTGCGGGCAGCGATCCCGGTGGCTCCGATCAGCCCTATCTCAAGCGGCATCGGTCGTCATCCCTCGTGGTGTCAGGCCGGCCGCGCCGACCGCGGCCACTGAGCGGCGTTGCCACTGGCCTAGGTCGTCCGGACGGCAGTAGATCGCCAGGTACACGCGGCCACCGGGCGCGGCGAGGGTGCTGCCGTTCAGCACCTGGACGCCGGGCCGGTCGCCGGTCGTGAGCAGACCGTCGAAGGCGGTCAGCACGTCGGCAATTCCCTTGCCTGGAGCAACATTCAGTTCGAGCTGCCACAGATGCGCGGTCAACTCTGTCCGCTGATCGAGGTGCAGGGTGAGCAGCCCAAGCGACTGCCGGGCATTGATTTCGAGCACCGGTACGACGGTTCCATCCCGAAGCAGCATCGCGTCGACCCCGACCGGTCCCCAGTACCCGGACTTGGTGAGCGCATCGGTCACGCCGGCCAGCGAATCGGCGTACCAGCCCTCATCGACCAAGGCGGGCGGGGGACGGTGCGAGCCGAGGTGGCGGAAGCCCTTGTTGGTCATCTGCTGCAGACCGAGGAACTCCGTCGTACCGTCTTGGTCGAGAAACAGGTGCCCGGAGAAGTCGTGCAGCTTCGGTAGCTTCTCCTGGACGAGCAACTCGACCCGGCGGTCCTGCTTGCGCAGGACCCGCTCTACCGCCCGCAGTACGCCGGGGGTGGAGATCTCCAGCAACGCGCGCCCGGAGACGCCGTACGGGTCCTTCACCAGTGCTCGGAACTCGAGTGCGGTGACGGCCTCGACGAGCTCCTCCGGTGAGCGGACGACCCGGCCCGCGCCGGGGAGGCCGAGTTCGATCACCAGCTCGTTGGACCAGGTCTTGGAGTTGACCAACGCAACGACCTCGCTTGCCGGCAGGCTCGCGCCGACCAAGCGTGCGGTGTCTGGCAGGACGGCGTACGGCGCGACTGGTGCACCGCTCATCTGCTCAGGTTCGATGTACCGCTCGACCGGACCAGGTCCCGGATCGTCCACCGACAGGTGGCGAATCGCGTGACCGGCCAGGAGATCCGGATGGATCGGATACCTGGTGATCAGCAGGTCGTCCGGCGCGCAGAAACCCAGCAGCAGCTCGTCCATCGCGTCGACAGCCGGGTCTTGGCCGCCAATCGATGGCAGCTCGGCCAGGTCGTCCGGCCGCCACCAGGTCTCTGCATCGAATGTGCCGAAACGGACGGTCATTGCACGGGAGCGGCCAGTCGCGCCACGAAGGTGCTGAACTGCCGCACCGATCGCAGGTCGTCGAGCTGCAGGTTGGGATAGTCGAGCTCGAGGTCGAACTCGTCCTCGATCGCCAGCAGGAACGTGATCGTCTGCAGCGAGTCCAGCCCGTACTCCTCGACCAGGTCCGCGCCCGGGCCGATCTCGTCGGCCGTGGTGCCGTTGTCCAGCACCTTGGCGAGCACGATCTTCACCCGGTCCTCGATGTCAGCCTCGGACATGCTCACACTCCGTTCAGGTAGAGAAGGATGCACTTCGAGCAGACCGGCATCATTCCGTTCTCGGACATGATCCGGCGGACCTCACGGAACGACTGGCTCTGCCACAGGTCGTTGACCGATTGCTCGTAGAGGTTGCCGACCACGAACTCGGGGAAGAACTTGCAGGAGCTGACCGCGCCGTCCGCGTGCACCTCCATCCGGTTCGAGACCGCGAGACACTTGCTGCGGTGCTGGGCCGGCCGCGACGTACCGAGGATGAAGTCGGTGACCTCGTCGTCCTCCAGTTGCGGCTGGTAGCGCAGCCGGACGTTCCAGGCACGGGACGCCAGCCGAGCCATCGACTCACGCAGCGCGGGCAGCTCTTCTTCCGGCAGTTGGTAGGTGTACGAGTGCCAGGTGGGCTTCTTGGTGTCGGTGTTCGGCTCCAGCCACGCGAACGACTGCTCGTACAGGCGGTCCATCGCTTCCGCGACCGACGGGCTGATGTACCACGGGAACTGGAAGTACACCGTGTTGACGCCGAGATCCTCGGCCCACTCCATGAACTCGTACATCTTGTGCACGGTGACGTGGGAGACCATGCAGGACAGCGAAAGCTCGCCGTCCCACTTCCCCTCGCGCTTGAGGTCCAGCATCATCTGGATGTTTTCCATCGTCCGCTTGAACGTGCCGCGGCCGCGCAGTGCCTCGTGGTCCGCACCAAGGCCGTCCAGACTGACCAGCAGGTTGAGGTTCTCGCCGATCCGGAGCAGGTCGTCGACCTTGCGCTTGAACAGCAGGCCGTTGGTGCACATGTTGACGGTCCGCGGGTACTTCTCCAGCAGCTTCGCGACCTCGTCGAACTTGCTGTGCATCAAGGGCTCGCCACCCCAGAGGAACATCTTGGAGCGGACCTCGGCGGTCGTCTTCAGCACGTCCTCGATCACGGACAGGTCCAGCTCGGTGCGCTGCCGCTCGGAGCTGAAGTCGCGGAAGAAGCCCTGCTCGTTCCACTGGTAGCAGTGCGTGCAGCGCAGGTTGCAGCGGTAGGTCAGTTGCAGACTGACCTCCTGCGGCAGCGGAGCGGCGTACTCGGGGTCGGTGAGCAGGTTCTTGCGAGCCTTCGACCGGATCGAGACGGTGTGCAGGATGTCGGCGAACTCTTTGGTGTTCAGGGTGCGGGTCGTGGTGGGGCGCATCAGACCTCCCGTGGAGTGTTAGCGACTAGCAGGGCACTGCTTCCGGCGATCACACCTCCCGTCGCTAGGACTAGGACGAAGCCGGCCGCGGCCCCGAGATGAGTGCTCAGTACGCCGCCGGCGAAGCCGCCAGTGAGCGCTCCGAGTGGAACTGTGGACGAGGTGAGCGTGCGGGCGGTCGCGTGCACTGTGCTCTGCAGCGCGGCCGGCGTGAGTTGCTGACGGACGCTGGTCGTCACGACGTTCCACACCGGCAACCAGCCGCCGGCCAGCACCCTGATGAGCACCAGGGTGATCGCGGGCGCAGTCACGAGGCAGAGTGGAATCGCTAGCCAGCACAGGGCTTCGACGCTGGTCAGGAGCAGCACTCGGCGCGTGCCGAGTGCGTTGGCCAGCCTGTTGGCTAGGAATGCGCCGAGTAGACCGCCGACCGAACCTGCTGCGATCAGGAGACCGCCTGCGAGGCTGGAGAGACCTAGGACGCGGTAGGCGAAGAGGAGCAGTACGGCGTCGACCATGCCCGAGCCGAAGCTTCGCACCGCGGCCGCGCCTACCTGTCGTCTGAGCACCGGGTGCTGCCGGACGAACGTCAGACCGGTCCGGATCCGTTGCAGGATAGGCTCTTGAGTTGCTTCGACGGGCGGCTCGATCGTGGTGATCCGCGTTCGGCCGTAGGCCGAGGCCAGGAAGGGCAGTGCGCTCAGGAACAGACCGACGGTGGAGCCGGTGGTGCGCAGGAGCAGACCGGCGAGTGCAGGGCCGACGAGCTTGGAGGCGCTGTCCGAACTCTGCAGCTTCGCGTTGGCGCCGACCAGGTTCTGGGGTTCGACGAGCGCCGGCAGGTAGGACTGACCGGCGACATCGACGAATACCATCGCCACTCCGGCGACCGCGACCACAATGAAGAGTTGGCCCATCCCGGCACCGCCGAGCACCGCGGCCAACGGGATGGTGGCAAAGGCGACGTACCGGATGACTTCGCCGGTGATCATGACGCGGCGGCGCGGGATGTGGGGGAGGGCCGCACCGGCGACCAGACCGAACGCGGGGTAGGCGAACCAGCCCAGGGCGGACAGGACGCCGACCTCGGCGCTGGAGGCGTTCAGCGTCAGGATCGCGATACTCGGTACGGCGAAACCGGTCAGCCGGTCGCCGACGAAACTCGCCGTCTGACTGGACCAGTACCACGACAGATCCGCGACTGGCCGTGCTTGTGTGATCGTTCGTCCGCGCACCCGTCGACTCCCCAGCGGTCGTTGGCTGATCCCGGCCTTTCTTCAAGTCCTGAATGAAGTGCTCGGACAACTTAACCGGGTAGGTCGCGCGACTCAAGACCTCCGTGATGAATTCATCGCGGGGAGTGACAAGTGGTACGGACTCTCAGTTTTGCGGACATCTGATGACTTGGTCACGCCCTAGTCACGCAGTACGGCGCGCAGGCCGGCGGTGTAGCTCTCCGGCGTGATGTCGCCGAGCAGCAGGCGCTGCAGGATGAAGCCGGGTACGAAGCCGAACAGGACCTGCGCGACCTGCTCGGGATCGGCGTCCGCGGGGATGGTGCCGTCGGCCTGGGCGCGCCGGGCGACCTCGGCGAAGCGGCTGCGCAGCATCCGGTACTTGCCTGCGGCGATCTCCATCACGACCGGATTGCGCAGTGCCTCGGCCCAGGCCTGCAGGGCGACCCGGGTGATGTCTCCGCCGGGTCGCTCGGCGATCGCGACGATGTAGTTCAGGACGCGCTCCAGCGCCATCGCCGGATGGAGCGGTTCGTCGGCGGCCAGGACTGTCGCGAACAGTTCGTCGACGGCGCTGAGGGCCTCCTCGGCGATGGCGGCGACGAGCTCTTCCTTGCTCTTGAAGTAGCCGTAGACGGCACCGGCGGACAGGCCGGAGGCGGCGATCACGTCCGCCATCGTCGTCTTGTGGAAGCCCTGCTCGACCACGCAGGTGCGGGCCGCGGCCACGATCTGGGCGCGGCGGGCCACGCGGTGTTCTTCGCTCACCTTCGGCATGAGGCCGAACCTAAAACGAATGTCCGTTCTTGACAAGCCGCCTCGGCGTGCGCCAGGCTCGGGCTAATAAAGAACGGTTGTTCGGTTTAACCTCTCCCTGAAGGAGTCCGTCATGACTGCTGAGGTGCAGGACGGCCCGCGCCGGCCGCCCGTGGTCGTCGTCGTCACCCTGCTCACCGCGGTGCTCACGGTGCTGCTGATCGCGTTCGCGTGGCCCGCGGCCCGGTCCGCTCCCCGCGATCTGCCGGTCGCCGTGGCCGGCCCGGAACAGGCCGTGAGTCAGGTCGGGGCAGAGCTGCAGAAGGCGATGCCCGGCGGGTTCGAGATCACTGCGGTCGCGGACCGAGCATCCGCCGTACAGCTGATTGAGAACCGGGATGTGTACGGCGCGATCGTGCTCGACCCGGCGCAGCCTGAGGTGCTGACTGCCTCTGCTGGTGGTCCGGCGGTCGCGCAGATCCTCGTGCAGTTGGCGTCCAAGTTGTCGCCGGATCACCCGGCCAAGGTGACCGATGTCGTCCCGCTGCCGGCGGAGGATCCGCGCGGGACTGGGTTGGCTGCCGGTGCGTTGCCGCTGGTGATCGGCGGAATCCTGGCCGCGGTGATGCTGACGCGCTTCATCCGTTCCGGTGCGAAGCGGATGGTGGGGGCGGTCGGCTTCGCGGTCGCGGGCGGACTCGCGCTGGGCGCCGTACTGCAGTTCTGGCTCGGTTCGTTCGAGGGCAACTACTTCGCGAACTCCGGCGTGATCGCGCTGTCGATCGCGGCGACGAGTCTGACGCTGCTTGGGCTCGAGTGGCTGTTCGGGATGGCCGGGCTCGGCGCAGGGGCCGCGGTGATGATGCTGCTCGGCAATCCGCTGTCGGGTCTGACCAGTGCGCCGGAGATGCTGCCGAGCGGTTGGGGTGCGTTCGGTCAACTGCTGCCGCCGGGAGCAGCCGGTACGGCGTTGCGCTCCGTGAGCTTCTTCGACGGGGCCGGGTCGGGCTCGGCGTTCGTCGTACTGAGTGCTTGGTTCGCGCTCGGGCTGTTCCTCTGTGGCCTGGGTGCGATGCGGTCGCAACGTGTCGTCCATGGTCGTCACGAAGCGACGCCCGCTACTGTCTGAACCAGGTTTCGGCGCGGTGACCGGATTGTTATGACAAGGTTGCCGCGTCACCCCGGCCAGGCGGGGACAACGTTGTCTGTCAACCATTGACTTCCGCGCCGTCAGGCTCCTAAGTTCGCCAAAAGCCCGCTCAGTTTGGGTCGTGGTACCGGGATGACAACGATTGCCCGAAGGTGGACCTGATGGTGACAAAGAAGCGTTTCAAGGCGGTTGGCGCGCTGGCCGCGTCCGCGCTGCTGCTGGCGGTGTCGGCCTGTAGTCAGGGGTCGTCGACCAAGCAGCCGGACTCCGGTGGGCAGAGCAGTGGTCCGGCGACCATCAAGATCGCCTACCAGCAATGGGGCCCGGGCACGACCATGAAGACCTTCCTGGCCGGCGTGAAGTCCGAGTACGAGGCGGCCAACCCCGGTTCGACGGTCGAGATCCTGCCGATCGTGGCGAGTGAGAACGACTACTACACCAAGCTGCAGCTGATGATGCGGTCGCCGAACACCGCACCGGACGTGGTCTACGAAGACACCTTCCTGATCAACTCCGACATCACCGCGGGCTACCTGCGGCCGCTCGACGAGTACATCGGCAAGTGGGACCAGTGGGGCCAGTTCCAGGACTCCGCCAAGGGCGCGGCCAAGGCGCTGGACGGCAAGACGTACGGCATCCCGGACGGCACGGACACGCGGGCCCTTTGGTACAACAAGGAAATCTTCGCGAAGGCCGGTCTGCCGGCCGACTGGCAGCCGAAGACGTGGGACGACGTACTGAGTGCGGCCCGGACCATCAAGGCCAAGGTCCCCGGCGTCACCCCGTTCAACATGTACTCGGGCAAGCCGATGGGTGAGGGCTCGGCCATGCAGGGCTTCGAGATGCTCCTGTACGGCACGAAGGACTCGCTCTACAACAACGACCAGCAGAAGTGGGTCGTCGGCAGCCAGGGCTTCAAGGACTCGCTGAACTTCGTCAAGACCGTCTTCAGCGAAGGCATCGGCCCGTCGCCGAAGCAGGCGCTCGACCCGAACATGGGCTCCAAGGTCGGTACCGAACTCCTGCCCGAGGGCAAGCTCGGCATCGCGCTGGACGGCTCGTGGATCTACGGCAACTGGCAGAAGACCGGCGCCAAGCCGTGGCCCGAGTGGACCAAGGTGATGGGTCAGACCGCGATGCCGACCCAGGACGGCAGCGGCAAGGGCAAGGTCAGCCTCTCCGGTGGCTGGACGTGGGCGATCCCGGCCAAGGCCAAGAATCCGGACGCCGCCTGGAACCTGATCAAGACGCTGCAGACGCCGAAGAACGCGGCCAAGTACGCGACCGACGGTGCACAGATCGCCGTCCGGAAGGACGTTGCCGAGGACGCGTCGTACAAGAGCTCCTCGGAGGCCACGAAGTTCTTCACCGACCTGGTCTCCGTCACGGTCTACCGGCCGGCGTACGCGGAGTACCCGAAGGTCTCGAACGAGATCATCACCGCGATGGAGGCGGTGATGACCGGACAGTCCTCGGTGGACGACGCCGCGAAGAACTACGACGAAGCGGTCGAAGGCATTGTCGGTAAGGACAAGACGACCTCCGGCCAGTAGAAGGACCTCCCCCTGTGACGACTACTGTCGCCGCGACCCCCGCTCCCGTTCCGGCCGGTCCGGAGAACGGCCGGAACGGGAAGCCGCGGAGCGCGAACCTGTTCAAGATGCTGCCGCTCACCCCGGCCATCGGCCTCATGCTGGTCTTCCTGGCCGGCCCGATCGGGTACTGCGTCTACGCCGCGTTCACGAACATGGCGCTGACCGGCAACGGTGCCGCGAACGTGACGTTCGTCGGGCTGGACAACTTCCGCAAGGCCTTCGGCAGCGGCGCGTTCACGAACGCGATCTGGCTGACGCTGATCTTCACGCTGCTCTCCGCGATCGTCGGGCAGAACACGCTGGGCCTCGGCCTGTCGCTGCTGATGCGGAAGTCGACCAAGATCGTCCGCAACTTCGTCGGTACGGCGGTCATCGGTGCCTGGGTGCTGCCCGAGGTGGTGGCGGCGTACCTGCTCTCGGCGTTCTTCAACGACGACGGCACCCTCAACGTGATGCTGCGTGCGGTCGGGCTGCCCGGCCAGGACTGGTTGTACGCGGCACCGATCATCGCGGTCTCGCTGGCCAACATCTGGCGCGGTACGGCGTTCTCGATGCTGGTGTACTCGGCGGCGCTGAGTGAGGTACCGAAGGAGATCGAGGAGTCGGCCGAGATGGACGGCGCCGGCGGCTGGCGGCGGCTCGTGTTCGTGACGCTGCCGATGATCAGCCGCGCGATCATGACCAACCTGATGCTGATCACGCTGCAGACGCTGAGCGTGTTCGGCCTGATCTACGCGATGACCCGCGGTGGTCCCGGGACGAAGTCCCAGACGCTGCCGCTGTACATGTACGAGCAGGCGTTCAGCTTCTCCCAGATCGGCTACGGGACCGCGATCGCCCTGGTGATGCTGGCGATCGGTGCGGTCTTCTCACTGATCTACCTGCGTGGACTCAATGCGGAGGCAGCGTGACAGTGTCATGGCCACGCCTCCGGCGCGGCGGATCATGGGGCTTTAACTCCAGCCCTTCCCTCGTCACTCCAGTCGCTTCGCTCCCTGCGCTCCTCAGTCCAGGTCAGGAGGCCCCATGATCGCGCGGGACCGAATCAGCAAGCTGGCATCGAACCTGGTGCTGCTTGCCATCGGCATCTTGTTCGTTCTCCCGCTGCTCTGGGTGTTGTTCGCCTCGATCAACCGGACGGCGGGGTTGCGGGTCGAGTTCCCGACGCACCCGACATTGGGGAACTTCAAAGCGGTGCTGAACACCGACACGACGTACCGGCCGGTCTTGAACGGGCTCATCCTGTGCGGTGGTTCGGCGTTGCTCACCATGGTGTGCGCGGTGCTGGCGGCGTACCCGTTGTCGCGGTTCAAGTCGCGGTTCAACCGCCCGTTCTTGTTGACCGTGTTGTTCTGCACTGGATTGCCGATCACTGCGGTGATGGTGCCGGTGTACGGGCTGTTCGTTCAATTGAACCTGGTCGACACACTGGGTGGAACGATCATGTTCATGGCGACGAGTTCGCTGCCGTTCGCGATCTGGTTGACGAAGACGTTCATGGACGGCGTACCGATCTCGCTCGAAGAAGCGGCGTGGGTGGATGGCGCTAGCAACATGCGAGCGCTGAAGAGCATCGTGCTGCCGCTGATGTGGCCGGGAATCGCGGTGGTGCTGATCTTCACGTTCATCGGGATGTGGGGAAACTTCTTCGTCCCGTTCATGCTGCTGCTGTCCCCGGAGCGGCTGCCGGCCTCGGTGAGCATCTTCACCTTCTTCGGCCAGTACGGCGAACCCAACTACGGCCAACTGGCGGCCTACTCCCTCATCTACACCATGCCGGTCCTGCTCCTGTACCTCCTCCTCAGCAAGAAACTAGGCGGCGCCTTCGCCCTCGGCGGAGCCATCAAAGGCTGACCCCCCGCATCTGATGGGTTCACCCATGAGGTTGTGGGTTCTGCACCCGCATGCGAGTCCAGAACCCGCCACCTCATGGGTTAACCCATCAGATGGCAGGCGGGCCCGGGGGCGCTGGGGGGCGGGGGTACTGCCGCGCCTGGCAGCCCTCGCTAATTGGTGGATTTTCGTCACCGGGTCCCTAAAACTCGGCAATTAACGCGATCCGACCCGCACTCCGGCCCACCCGGCCCACTAATTGGTCGATTTTCGTCACCGAGTCCCCAAAACTCACCAACTAACGCGACCAACCCCCGCGCTTGGGATCCGGCTGCTCGTTAGCGGTGACTTTTTCGGCGCCTAGACCCGAAAAACTCACCGATAACGCGGAGCCTCGCCCGCTGCTGGCCGCCCCGTCCGCTCGGTGCAACGTTCTGTCCGAACCGTCTCCTCGGCGCAGATCTTGGACCTCAGCCACAGCCCGGAAGCTCAGACAACGGGAACCGCGGTCGCCGACCGAACCATCCCCCTCAGCCCCGCGCCGGCCCCAGCCACCCGTCACTGTAAATCGGCCGCAGCGGCGAGCAACCACAAGCGGCGTGCCCGGCCGCAGTCGGATCGGCGAGCAGCCACTCCCGCCGTACCGGACCCGGCCGCAGACGGTACGGCGAGCAACCACCCCCGCCGTACCGGACCCAGCCGCAGTCGGATTGGCGAGCAACCACCCCCGCCGTACCGCCCCCAGCCGCAGACGGTACGGCGAGCAACCACTCCCGCCGTACCGGACCTAGCTGCAGACGGTTCGGCGAGCAACCACTCCCGCCGTACCGGACCCGGCCGCAGACGGTACGGCGAGCAACCACTCCCGCCGTACCGGACCTAGCTGCAGTCGGATCGGCGAGCAACCACCCCGCCGTACCGGCCTAGTTGCCGCGAAGCTGACCTAGTGGTGCAGAACCCCCAACCTGAGTGGCTAGCCAGTCAAATCGGGCGTTGGGCGACGACTCGCCGGGGTGATTGCGAGGGGCAAGGAGGCGACCTAGGGTGCGGGGGAGGAGGCTTGATGAAGGGGATTGTGCTGGCCGGTGGGTCGGGGACTCGCCTGTACCCGATGGCGCGGGGAATCTCCAAGCACCTGATGCCGATCTACGACAAGCCGATGATCTATTACCCGCTGTCGACGGTGATGAGCGCGGGGATCAGCGAGATCCTGATCATCACGACTCCGGAGGACCGGGCGAGCTTCGAGCGGTTGCTGGGTGACGGGGCGCAGTTCGGGTGTTCGTTCAGTTATGCGGTGCAGGCGAAACCGGACGGGATCGCGGAAGCATTTCTGGTGGGCGAGGAGTTCATCGGGGACGGCGCGGTGGCGCTGATCCTGGGGGACAACCTGTTCTACGGGGACGGCTTCGGGGATGAGCTGAAAACGGCCGCGGATCCCGATGGTGGGGTGGTTTTCGCTTACACCGTGGCGGATCCGCGGCGGTACGGCGTGGTGGAGTTCGATGCGGATCGCCGGGCGATCGGAATCGAGGAGAAGCCGAGTGAGCCGCGCTCGAACTCCGCGGTCGTCGGGTTGTACTTCTACGACAACGACGTGGTCGAGATCGCGCGGTCGCTGCGGCCGAGCGCGCGCGGCGAGCTCGAGATCACCGACGTGAACCTCGAGTACCTGCGACGCGGCAAACTGCAGGTGCAGGTGCTCGATCGGGGTTCGGTCTGGCTGGACACCGGCACGATCGAGTCGCTGGCGGATGCGTCCGACTTCGTGCGGGTGCTGGAGAACCGGACCGGGCACAAGGTCGGCAGCGTCGAGGAGGCCGCGTGGCGCCAGGGGTTCATCAGTGACGACGACCTCCGGCTGCTCGCGGAACCACTGCGCAACTCCGGGTACGGCGAATACCTGCTGGCGTTGCTGAACCGGCCGAGCATGGTGCGTCGGTAGATGAACCGCCTACTGGTCACCGGGGGAGCCGGTTTCATCGGCGCCAACTTCGTCCAGAACGCCGTACGGACTAGTCGGGTCACCGTGCTGGACGCGCTCACGTATGCGGGTGACCGGCGCAACCTGGAGACGGTTGCCGATGACATCGAGTTCGTCCACGGTGATATCGGCGACGCCGAGCTGGTCGACCGGCTGGTGAAGCAGTCCGACACTGTTGTCCACTTCGCGGCCGAGTCACATGTCGACAACTCGCTTGGCGACCCGGCGCCGTTCATCCGGACGAATGTGGTCGGCACGTTCAACATCCTCGAGGCAGTACGCCGGTACGACGTCCGCCTGCACCACATCTCGACCGACGAGGTGTTCGGGGCGCTGTCCCTCGACACGGAATCGCGCTTCACAGAAGAGACGCGGTACGACCCGTCCAGCCCGTACTCCGCCACCAAGGCCAGCTCGGATCATTTGGTGCGGGCGTGGTCCCGGTCGTACGGAATCGCCGCCACGATCTCCAACTGCGCCAACAACTACGGCCCGTATCAGCACGTCGAGAAGCTCATCCCGCGCCACATCACCAGCGTGCTGACCGGCGTTCGCCCGAAGGTCTACGGCACCGGCGCCAACGTCCGCGAGTGGACCCACGTCGACGACCACAACGCCGCCGTACAACTGATTCTGCAGAACGGCCGCCTCGGCGACACCTACCTGATCGGCTCCGGTCAAGAGCGCTCGAACAAGCAGGTCACGGAGGCGATCCTCCGCCTCCTCGGCCAAGCCGCCGACGCCTACGACCAGGTCGCAGACCGCCCCGGCCACGACCTCCGCTACGCCACCGACTCCGCCAAACTCCGCACCGAACTCGGCTGGATCCCCCAGTACGACGACTTCGAGTCAGGCCTGGCCCAAACCATCACCTGGTACCGCGACCACGAACCCTGGTGGGCCGCCGCCAAACAGACCACCGAAGCCCGCTACGCCCGCCGAAGCTAGGCGCAGCCCCGATCACAACGTCCGAAGAACCGGAGGCGTGGTCTCCGGTCCTTCGGACGTTACGGGTGCTCGGCGATCCCCATTTGATGGGTTGACCCATGGGCTGGTGGGTTCTGTACCCGCATGTGGGTCAGGAACCCACAATCTGGTGGGTGAACCCATGCGGTTGTGGGTGGACCCACCGCATGCGATGGGCTCTCCCGCCATTTGATGGGTTGACCCATCGGCTGGTGGGTTCTGTACCCGCATGTGGGTCAGGAACCCACAATCTGGTGGGTGAACCCATGCGGTTGTGGGTGGGCTAGCGGCGTGCGGTTGGCCCAGGGCGGATGGTCAGCCCATGCGGTTGTGGGTGGACCCACCGCATGCGATGGGCTCTCCCGCCATTTGATGGGTTGACCCATGGGCTGGTGGGTTCTGTACCCGCATGGGGGTCAGGAACCCACAATCTGGTGGGTGAACCCATGCGGTTGGGGGTGGACCCACCGCATGCGATGAGCCCACCCGCAACGCGATCAGCCCGTCAGATGGGCGGGAGGTCAGGCGCTACGCGAGGTCTTCGTAGGTTTCTTGCCAGAACTCGAGTTTTTCGGCGAAGGGTTCGTCGACTTGGGGGTCGGGGGTGCCTTCGGCGAAGGACTCGAGGGCGGTGGGGACGAGGACCGCGGCGTCGGGGGCCTGGTGGAGGATGAGGGCCAGGCGGACGATGAACGTGACCAGGCGGGTGAGCTTGTTGTGGTCGATCGGGGTGTCGCGGCCGAGGGGGTCGTGGATGACCTCTTGGGACTTGAGCTGGTCGCGGATCGACTTGAGGGTGCGGGCGGCTTCTTTGTGCTCGGAGCGGCCGGGGGTGGCGTTGACCGCCTCCGTCGGGAGGCCGAGGAGGTCGGCCAGGTCGGTGGAGGGCGGGTCCAGCGGGGTGCTCTTGCCGAAGAGGCCTGGCTTGGTCGACTGCAGGTGAGTCTCGATCTGGTCGACGAGTTCCGTCAGTCCCCTGAGGAGCGCGGGGACGAAGTTGTCGGCGGTCTTGCGACGGTTGGTGGTGAGGGCCGTCGTGCGCTCGTAGTCGGCTTCGACCGTGGAGCGCAGGGCGTCCGGCCAGTCGTCGAGGCCGGTCAGGCCGGTGTGCTGGGGCGCGGACGGGTTGAGGTCGCTCGCGGACAGAGGTTTGGCGCCGGAACGGGCGGCGTCGATCTCTTGCTCGAGCTTCTTCTGCGGACCCGGAACGATTGAACTCACCACACCACCCTATCGGGGGATGGGGAGGCGGCGGCGGTCCCGGAATGGCGTCTCCGCGGCTGCGTCACGCCGTGGGGGCCTGGTCCAGGCGGCGGAGGTTCCAGATGGACGGTACGACGAGGGTGGCGATGGTGATCAGGATGTAGAGCGTCAGGCCGTACAGTTCGACGGCCTTCACGGAGACGGCGGCGGCGATGTAGCCGACGGTCAGTTGGCCGACGGGGTTGGCGATGAAGGAGCCGAGCATGTCGTACGACGAGACTCGGGAGAGCTTGTCGAGGGGGACGTGCTGGCCGAGCGCGGTCTCCCAGCCGATGCCGAAGATCTCGAAGCCGAGTCCCATCACGAAGGCTGCGGCGGCGACAGCAACGGCGTACGGGAAGAGGGCGAGGCAGAGAATGATTGGTGCCGCGAGCAACATTCCGGCCATGCCGGCGCGCAGCGGGTAGCGCGGTTTGAGGCGGAGCATCAGCAGACCGCCCGCGACCAGGCCAGCGCCGAAGCAGGCGCTGACTACACCCCAGGCGGCGCGGCCGAAGGTGGTGTCGGCGATGACCGGGCCGAGGGTCGTGTAGCAGGCGGTGAAGATGACGTTGAGCAGGCCGAACGCCAGTACGACGACCCAGACCCACTGGCGGGAGGCGAACTCGCTCCAACCCTCGCGGAGATCGGTGATCATCGAGGACGCGCGGCGCACGACGGGTGGCAGCTTCAGCCGGGAGATCAGCGCCGCGGCGATCAGGAAGGTCGCGGCGTCGACAGCCAACCCGACTCCCGGACCGGTCAGTCCGACGATCACACCGGCCACCGCGCCGCCGCCGATCATCGCGGCCGAGCGCGCGAAGCCGGAGATGGCGGTCGCCTGCGGGAGGTCGGCCTTGTCGACGATGGACGGGAGGACGCCGGTCATCGCCGGCATCACGAAGGCGGAGGCGGCGCCGTTCACCGCCTCGATCGCGGCGAGCTGCCAGATCGTCGCGTGGCCGGTGAGCACCAGGATGGCGGCGAGGGTCTGGGTGAGGCCGCTGATCGTGTTGGCCACCAGTACGACGAGGTGCCGGGGAAGGCGGTCGGAGATCACGCCGCCGACGAGGAGGAAGACGATGTTCGGGATGCTCCGGGCGGCCAGCACGGTGCCGACCGCGCTCGCGGAGTGCGAGATGTCCAGGACGGCGAACACCAGGGCGACCGGTGCGATCGTCGAGCCGAGGATGGAGACGAACCGGGAGGAGACGAACAGCCGGACGTCTCGATGCCTCAGTACCGCGAGGTCCTGCCGCCAGCCCATCGATCCCCCCTCGCCGGTCATCAAACCCCGCGATCTTACGGGTGGAACGATCGAACCGCCTCCGGATTTATCGGTCGACCGTTGCCGTCGGCATCTTGTGAAGACCTTCACAACACCGGGTGACATCGTCGTCACCCGTCGTTTCTGAGATGAGACCTGCCGCGTCAGTGGTCTTTTCGCTACCTTGGGGTATTGGTCCCCCTCGATCTGCAGGAGGCTCCGTGAAGATCAACGACGTACTGCGCGGCAAAGGCACCGACGTGGTCACCATCTCGCCGCAGGCCACCGTCACCGAACTCCTTGCCCTGCTGGCCGAGCGCAACATCGGCGCGGTGGTGGTGAGTGCGGACGGGACGTCCGTGGCCGGCATCGTCTCCGAGCGTGACGTGGTCAGGCTCGTGAACCGGACACCGGACGCCGGTGATGTCCGGGTCAGCGCAATCATGACCGCCGAGGTGCACACCTGTACGCCGGACGACCTGATCGACAACCTGATGCGGTTGATGACGGACCGCCGGATCCGGCACGTCCCCGTCGTCGTGGACGGTGTCCTGACCGGCCTGGTCAGCATCGGCGACGTGGTCAAGTCGCGGATCGGCGAACTGGAGTTCGAGAAGGAGCAACTGTCCAACTACATCTCCAGTTAATACCGGTCAGGCCATAATGCCGGACAGGGCCGGTCCGCGGGGTTTACAGTCCGTCCATGAGTCAGACTCCACCCCCGGCCGGGCCTCCCGGCGGCCAGCCGCCGTACCCGGGATCACAGCAGCCCGGCCCGCCGCAGTACGGGCAGCAGCCGCAGTACGGCGGCCAGCCGTCGTACGGGGGACAGCCGCCGTACGGCGGACCTCCGCAGCAGCCGGGGCAGTACGGCATGCCGCCGATGGCGCCGATCCAGGGCATCCCGCAGCAGCAGTACCAGGGCCCGCCGCAGGGCACCAACGGGCTCGCGATCGCGTCGCTGATCCTCGGCATCATCGGGGTGATCCTGTTCAGCGTCATCACGGGCGTCATCGCGCTGCGCCAGGTCAAGGAGCGCAACCAGAACGGCCGCGGCCTCGCGATCGCCGGTCTGGTGATCTCCGGGTGCTGGGTCCTGCTGTTCGGGGTGGGTTTGATCGTGGCGCTCGCCACCGACGACGAGCCGAGCCGGGACGCGTCCGGTCAGGTGACCGAGACGACGAATGTGCGGCCGGACAAGCTCAAGGTCGGTGACTGCGTCGAGAGCATCGACGCGGAGGGCGAGATCCGCAACATGAAGCTCGTGCCGTGCAGCGGGCCGAACGGTGGCGAGGTCTACGCGAACTTCGAACTGCCGGCCGGGAAGTGGCCGGGCCTGAGCGCTGTGCAGGCCGACGCCGAGGCGGGCTGCACCGACCGGGCGGATGCACTGAAGGGTCAGGCCGCCAAGGAATCGGACATCTACTACCTGCACCCGGTCGAAGAGAGCTGGAGTCTGGGCGACCGTGGCGTCACCTGCTTGGTGGTTCCTAAGTAGTTCGGGGCGGGGAAGGTATCAGATCAGCTCAGACGGCTACGAAGAAGAGCGCGAAGCTGGCGAGGGCGAGCGCCAGCAACGCCGTACCGACGATGCCGAGGATGCGGCCGGCCTGCGCCATGCCGCGGTTGCTGTAGGTGCCAGGCGCCGCGTCGATCTCGGCGAGCGCCTGGCTGCCGAGCGCCCACGTGACTGGCGACAGGAAGAGCAGGCCGCTGCAGAGGGCGATGATGCCCAGGACGAGCGCGACGGTGGCCTGGGTGCTGTCGCGGAGGATGCCGTACGCCGGTTGCTGCGGTGAACCGGGCTGGACCGGGTAGAACGTGTGCGTCCGGTCAGTGCCGTCGGTGTACGACATCCTGTGCTCCTCAGGTCAGTTCGATCAGGTCCCCCAGTCCGAGCTCGGTGAGCTGCGGCCTGACGTCCTTGGCTTCCCCTACGACGACGACAAGTAGTCCGTTGGTTCCCACGAACTCCCGGTACGCCGCTGTGGCCTGCTCGGCCGTGGTCGCGGCGATTCGCTGCATGTAGGTGTCGGCGAAGTCGATGGGGACGCCGTTGGCGATGTTGCTGCCCACCTGCTGGATGATCGAGTCCGCCTGCTCGTAGCGCAGCGGTGCGGTCAGCGTCAGGCTGTCCTTGGCCTCCTGAACCTCCTGCTCGGTCAGACCGTCCCGGGCCTCGTGCAGGATCCGCAGTGCGTCACCGATCGCCGCACCGGTCACCTCGGTGCGGACTGCGCCGCCCAGCGTGAACGTTCCGCCCTTGCGAGGTGCGGAGAAGCTGCTGCGCGTGCCGTAGGTGTAGCCCTTCTCCTCGCGCAGCACGGTGTCCACGCGGGACGTGATGGTGCCACCGACCACGTGGTTCGCCACGGCGGCAGGACCCCAGGCGGCGCTCCGCCGGTCCGGACCGGCGCAGCCGATCACCAACTGGCTCTGCACCGAGCCAGGACGGTCCACCAGCACCAGACGGTCACCGGGCAGGTACAGCGGCTCGGGTGTCTCCAGTGCGGGGCCCACCTCGGCCCGCCAGTCGCCAAAGGCGTCGTCGACGATCGCAGCGACGTCCACACCGGTCGCATCGCCGGCGAACAGGATCTGTGCCCGCGCCGGACCGATGTTGCTCCGGTAGAACTCAGCCACCTGGACGTTCGTCAGCGGGCGGATGGTCTCCGGCGTCCCCGCGGTCGGCCGGGACCGGCGCGTAGACGCGTCGAACAGGTGTGCCGCAAAGGCCTCACGGGCCCGGTAGCCGGCGTTCGCCTTCTCCTGGTTGATCTCGCCGAGCCGGATCGTCACGTGCCGCCCGACGTCGGCGACATTGAACGCCGGCCGGGTGACCGCCTCGGCCAGCAGCTTCACGGCCGGGGCCAGGTGCGACACCGGGACCGAGATCTCCACATGCAGCGCGTCCGAGCTGACATCGACCCCGTACGCCGCTCCGTGCCGCTCCAGGGCCGCTGCGAAGTCGTTGGCCGAGTGGAGCTCAGTGCCCTCGTCGAGGGTGCGGGACATGATCGTCGCGACCCCCTCGAGGTCGCGGGGCTCCGCGAAGAGCGGCATCGCGATCGTGACCCGGACAGTAGCGACGTACTGGCCTGGGCGGTCGAAGATGTGCACCGGCGTACCGCCGCTGGTGGTCGTGGCCGTCGACTCCGGGAACGTCCACGGACCGGGCGGGCTGACCGGCGGGGGAGTGGTCAGGATCTGGCTCATGCTTCCGCTCCAGCCTCTTCGGTACGGCGGTATGTCACCTGAGCGCGACCGGATGCCCGGATCCACTCACGGGCCGCGGCCTGGACCTGCTCGGCCGTGACGGCGCGGACCTGGTCGATCCGGGTGTTGATCCGGTTAGGGTCGCCGAACAGCAGCGCGTGGTGTGAGATCTCGTCAGCGCGGCCTGCGCAGGTCGAGAGCTGCTCCAGCCAGTCCCGCTCGGCCTGCGCCTGCACGGTGGCCAGCTCGTCGGCAGTGACGCCGCTCTCGGCCAGCTTCTCGATCTCTTCGAGCAGTGCGTCCTCGACCTTCTGCAGGTCCACGCCGTCGGACGCGATGCCGGTCAGCGTGCCGAAGGAGACCCCGCCGATCAGTGGCAGCGCACCACCGGAGACGGACTGGGCGATCTGCTCGTCCCGGACCAGCCGCCGGTTGAGCCGACCACTCTGACCAGCAGCCAGTACGTCGAGCGCCAGCCCGGCCGCATCCAGCTCCGGCGTGCCATCCGGCGGTAGCCGGAACATCATCGTGATCAGGTCGGACGGTACGTCTTCCTGTACGTCGTCGCGCAGCACCTCGGTGAGCGGCCCGATCGTGCCGTCCGGGGCCGGCGGCGGCGTCGGGATCGCCGGCAGGTGACCGAAGTACCGCTTGGCGGCGTCGAAGGCGTCCTCGACCGACACGTCGCCGACGATCGTCAGTACGGCGTTGTTCGGGCCGTAGTACGTGCGGAAGAACTGGTGCACGTCCTCCAGCGAGGCCGCGTCCAGGTCAGCCATCGAGCCGATCGTCATGTGCGCGTACGGGTGGTTCTCGGGGAAGAGGAGCCGGACCAGCCGCTCGTACGAGTCGCCGTACGGGCGGTTGTCGTAGCTCTGCCGCTTCTCCTCCTTCACCACGTCACGCTGGTTGTCCAGGTTCTCCTGGTTGAGCGCGTCGAGCAGATAGCCCATCCGGTCGGCCTCCAGCCACAGGGCCAGGTCCAGACCGCCGCTCGGCAGCGACTCGAAGTAGTTGGTGCGGTCGAAGAACGTGCTCGCGTTCAGGCTGGCGCCCACTGTCTCCAGCAGGCTGAAGTGCTGCCCGGACCGGACGTTGCGCGACCCCTGGAACATCAGGTGCTCGAAGAGATGCGCGAAACCGGTCAGACCGGGTGGCTCGTGACGCGAACCCACGTCGTACCAGAGGTTGACTGCGACGATCGGAACGGCGCGGTCCGAACTCACCACGACCCGCAGGCCGTTGTCGAGCGTCTGCTCCGCAAGGGGGTAGTTCAAGGGCATGCGGCCACCCTACGTGGTCAGGCTAGGCGCTTGAGTACCTCGTCGTGCAGCCGGCCGTTGGTGGCGATGGCGTTCGGGCCGTTCGGACCGGGAGCGCCGTCGACCGACGTGAACTTGCCGCCTGCCTCGTCGACGATGATCGACAGGGCCGCCATGTCGTAGAGGTTCAGCTCGGGCTCGGCCGCGATGTCGACCGCGCCCTCGGCGACCAGCATGTACGACCAGAAGTCGCCGTACGCGCGGGTCCGCCAGCAGTCGTCCATCAGCGTTGCCCACTGGTCCTTCTTGCCGAGCTTGTCCCAGCCCTTGAGTGAGGCGTAGGACAGGGAGGCGTCCTCGATGGTGTTCACGTCACTGACCCGGCAGGGCTGCGAGGAGTGCAGCGCCCGGCCGGTCCAGGCGCCATCGCCGTACGACGCCCACCAGCGCTTGCCCAGTGCCGGAGCCGAGACCACGCCGACGACCACCTGGTCCTCGATCATCAGGCTGATCAGCGTGGCCCACACGGGGACGCCCCGGATGTAGTTCTTGGTGCCGTCGATCGGGTCGACCACCCAGCGCCGTACGCCCCAGCCCGTGGTGCCCTCTTCCTCACCGACGAACGCATCCCGCGGGCGGGCCCGGGAGAGCGTCTTGCGCATCACGTCTTCGACCTTCTTGTCCGACTCGCTCACCGGGGTCAGATCGGGCTTGGTGGCCACGTGCAGGTCGAGTGCCTTGTAGCGGTCCATCGTGGTCGAATCCGCATCATCGGCCAGGATGTGGGCGAGCCGCAGGTCATCCGTGTGCGAGGGCATAGCCGGAAGGCTAACTGAATACCTTCTCCCGCCCCACCGCCCCGGTCCTTGGCGGCGCGGTTGAACCGAATAGGGGTTCTGATCGTGTGGAGTGGTACAGAACCACACGACCGCCTTTAGGAGGCGTCAATGTTCGAGCGCTTCGGGGACCTGCCCTTGCATGTGCTGGTCATCCACGCTGCAGTGCTGGTGCTACCCGTGTCCGCACTGACCGCGATCGTCTTCGCTCTGGTCCCCCGCTGGCGGTGGCTGCTGCGCTGGCCGGTGCTGCTGCTCGGTCTGGGCTCGCTGGCACTCGCGTTCGTCGCCAAGGAGAGCGGTGAGGCGTTCGTCGCCGCCGTACCGACCCTGCAGAAGGCTGTCGAGCTGCACCAGGAGCGGGGCGACCTGCTCTTCTGGTTCTGCCTGATCTTCGCTGTGGTGGCAGTGGCCGCGTTCCTGCTGCTGGGTGGTCCCTCAGCGCTCGCCAGCGGGAAGGGCGCCAAAGAGGGCCGCGGCGGCCCGCTGGGGCTGGTGACCAGCGTTGCGATGGTAGTGATCGGCGTACTGGTGATCTACCAGACCGTCCGCACCGGTGACGCCGGGGCGAAGGCTGTGTGGGACGGGCAGCTGCCTAAGTAGTCGGTTCGGAGTCCCGCTGCTCGCGGCCCTCACGGCTGGCCAGCAGGCGGCGGAACGACGTGACCCGGTCCGCGTCGGCCTTGCCCTCGGCGACAGCCTCGTCGAGGGCACAGCCGGGGGACGTCTCCGTGTGAGCGCAGCCGCGCGGACAGTCGACGGTGAGGTCCGCGAGATCGGGGAAGGCGTCGATGAGCTTGTCGGGATCGACATGGGCCAGGCCGAACGAGCGGATACCGGGGGTGTCGATGATCCAGCCGCCGTCCGGCAGCCGCAGTACGACGGTGCTGGTGGAGGTGTGTCGACCGCGGCCGGTGACCTCGTTGACCACACCAATGGCCCGGTGCGCGCTCGGGATCACTCCGTTGACCAGAGTGGACTTCCCGACGCCGGAGTGACCGACCAGCACGCTGGTGCGGCCCTCGAGCTGCTCACGCAGCGCCTGCAGGTCACCACCCTGCTGGGTGGCCACGGACTCGACCCCCAGCGGGCGGTAGATGTCGAGCAGCGGTGTCGGGTCGGCGAGGTCGGTCTTGGTCAGGCACAGCAGCGGGCGCATCCCCGCGTCGTATGCGGCAACCAGGAAGCGGTCGATGAGGCCGGTCCGGGGCTCCGGGTTGGCGACGGCGACGACGATCACGAGCTGTTCCGCGTTCGCGACCAGCGGCCGCTCGATCGGGTCGTCGTCATCGGCCGAGCGACGCAGCAGGGTCGTCCGGGGGAGCACCTCGACGATCCGCGCCAGGGAACCCTCGTCACCGGTCGCGTTGCCGTCCAGCTTGACCAGGTCGCCGACGATCACGCCCTTACGCCCGAGTTGGCGAGCCTTCATCGCGGTCACCTGCCGGCCGGTCGTCGTGTCGCCGACCCAGCACGTGTAGCGACCACGGTCGCGAGTGGTGACGAAGGCGATGACGGCATCGTCGTACGTCGGACGGTCCTTGGTCCGCGGCCGCGTCCGGCGCTTGGGCCGGTCGTACTTGGCCTCCTCGTCGTACCGCGACATCAGCCGGCCAGGCCCGACCAGAGCTCGGGGAACTCCGGCAGTGTCTTCGCCGTGGTCCCGATGTTCTCGATCAGCAGTCCGTCGACGAGCAGCCCGACCACGGCGGCGGCGTGGGCCATCCGGTGGTCGTTGTACGTCGCGAACAGCCCGCCCTGCAACGGCTTCGGCCGGATCTCCAGCCCGTCTTCCGTCTGGGTGACGTCACCGCCCAGTGCGTTGAACTCGCGCTCCAGTGCGGCCAGCCGGTCCGTCTCGTGACCGCGCAGGTGCGCAATACCCCGCAGGTACGACGGTCCGTCCGCGAAGGCCGCCACAGCCGCGATGACTGGGCTGAGCTCGCCTACCTCGCTCAGGTCGAGGTCACAGCCGTTGACTCGCCCAGTGCCGCGCACAGTGAGGCCGTCTTCGGTGCGAGTCACCTCTGCGCCGAAGCGGGTGAAGATCTCGGGCAGCTGACCACCGGGCTGCGTAGTGTGCTCCGGCCAGCCGGTCACGGTCACCTCGCCACCGGTGAGTACCGCAGCGGCCAGGAACGGCGCGGCGTTCGACAGGTCAGGCTCGATCGCGGAGTCCAGTGCACGAATGGGGCCGGGGGCAACCACCCAGCGGTTCGGTTCGGAGTCGTCGACCTGGACGCCGCGCTCACGCAGCATCGCCACCGACATGTCCAGGTGCGGCTGCGACGGCACCGGCTTGCCGTCATGACGGATGTCCACACCCTCGTCGTACCGGGCGCCTGCCAGTAGTAGTGCGGAGACGAACTGGCTCGACCCGGACGCGTCCAGCGTGACCTTGCCGCCGCGCACCGACCCCGTGCCGGACACGGAGTACGGCATCCGGCCGGTGCCACCGTCCTCGATCTGTACGCCGAGTGTCCGCAGCGCATCGAGGATCACACCCAGCGGGCGCTCCCGGGCGTACTCGTCACCGTCGAATGCGATCACGCCGTCGGCCAGCGCGGCCACGGGCGGTACGAAGCGCATCACAGTCCCGGCCAGACCGCAGTCCACACTCGCCGGGCCCTTGAGCGAGCCAGGGGTGACGGTGACGGTCGAACCGTTGTCCGCGATCCCGACGCCGAGCGAGGTGAGCGCCGTCCGCATCAGAGTGGTGTCGCGCGCGCTGAGCAGACCCGTCAGGTGTGACGGGCCGTCTGCGATCGCTGCGAGGATGAGTGCCCGGTTGCTGATCGACTTCGATCCGGGCACCGTGATCCGGCCGCTGACCGGCCCCTCGGCCCGCGGTGCCGCCCAGCCCTGCTCCTGACTCATCCCACTCCCTCAGCTCGTCTCTTGCCTCTGAGCCTAGGGCATGGCGCTTACTGGACCTTCCAGCCTTCCGGGAGGCTGATGGTGAGAGTGTTCGGGGACTTGCCGAGCTGCGGCGTCGGGAGGGCCTTCGGATAGCTGTAGTTGACGACCTGGATGGTGGTCCGCTTGACGGCCGGCTCACCGTTGGCCGCGGGGGTGTCGATGCCGCTCTGGAACGCTGCGACCGGCAGCAGGGTGGCGGGGTCGAGGTAATAGACCATGTGGATGCCCTCGGTCAGGTTGAACGGGTTCGACCATTTCCACTCGACAGGGTCGATCCCTGCGTCCCGCAGACCCCACATCAGGATCGCCGAGCCCCAGTAGTTGTTGTCGGCCCGTTCGACCGGCTTGAAGTCCACGACCTGGCGGACATAGGTCTTCCCGCCCGCCGACAGCAGCGTCGGCTGGGCGGGGTTCACGAACCCCCTGCTGGCGCGGAAGGAGGCGATCACCTTGTCCGCCTGCTCGGCGGTCAGCCCGGTGGAGACGATCGAGTCACCGCCGCCCTGGTACGGCATCTTGGTGCAGGACATGTCGTCGAAGACGCTGCGCTGCCAGACCTTGCTCATGTTCGACCAGACCATCGGCTTCGGGTTGCCGTCGCAGACGCTGTTCGACGGTCGGTTGTCCGCCCGGCCGTCCAGAACGCTCTCGGCGAAGTAGTACTTCTTGCTCTGCCGGTCGACCGCCATATCGGTGATCGACCAGAGCGGCTGACCGGTGGCGAACCTCTTCTGGTCCGCGAAGACCGACGTCTTCAGCCGGCCGATCGGAGTGAGCATCTGACGCTTCATGACGCCCTCGTGGAACGCCTGCGGGTTCACCTCACTCAGTGCCTGCGCGGTGACCGGCTGACCGGGCTCGAGGGTCTTGGCGTCCTTCGGCGGAGCGCCCGCCGCGGTGCCACCGTCATCGGAGCCGGTGTTCTTCCAGACCACCACACCGCCGACGGCGATGACGAGCACGAGAGCCACCGCCCCCGCGATGATCAGCGGAGTGCGGCTCTTCTTCGGTGGCTGCTGGGGCTGGTAGAAGCCCTGCGGCCCACTCGGGTACGACGGCTGTGCGCCCGGGTACTGCGGTGGGCCGGCCGGGTACTGCTGCTGCGGGGGACCGGCGTACTGCTGCTGCGGACCGCCGTACTGCTGTTGTTGAGGCGCAGGTGGCTGCTGAGTCACGGGCTGCCAGGCGCGCCCGTCCCACCACCACTTGCCGTCGTCACTGTAAGTGGGCACGGCCTCCAGCGTAGGGCTGCGTCAGGTCAGCCGAGGTGCAACTCGGCCTTCGCGAGTCGGGCCGCGGCCTTGGCGTCGCGAGCCAGCTGACGGGTCTCTCGCTTGGCTGCCTTGGCGCCGCGCTTGGTCTCCCGCTTGGCGGCCTTCGCGCCGTGGCTGGCCCGCCAGGCGACACCCGGCTTGCCCTCGGTGTCGACGGCCGCGAGCAGCAGACCGCCCATCAGACCCAGGTTCTTCAGGAACTGGATCCGCTGCTGAGCCTTGGCTGCCTTCTCGTCCTCTTGCCAGAACGCGTGCCCGGCCAGGGTCGTCGGAACCAGTGAGGCAGCCAGCAGCGTCGCACCGAGGCGCCGGCCCTTGCCAGTCGCCAGTGCGAGACCGCCGATCACCTGTGCGGCGCCGTTCAGGCGGATCAGGTTGACCGTCGTCTCGGGGAGCCGGTCGGCGACCTGGGCCGGTGCGGCCTTCTTCAGCATCGGCACGAGCCGGTCGGTGACGGGCTGCGCCTTGGACACGAGCGGCTCGGGGTTACGGACCGAGTTGGCGCCTTGGACGACGAAAATGGCGGACAGCAACGGCCTGGCCAATGCACGCACGACAGTCATGCCTCCTTCATACACCACGTGTTGAGGTGTACCCGGTACCCAGGCCCAACCGTCAGATCGGGCACCCGTCCGGACCACAGGTGGCGTCGTCCGCGTTCGGCGCGCTGATCAGCGTCACTGGCTTACGGTCGGCGTTCGCACGGCGCAGTGCCTCGCGGAACACCTCTGCGGGCTGGGCGCCGCTCACGCCGTACTTCTCGTCGATGACGAAGAACGGTACGCCGTTGGCGCCGTACGCGAGGGCCTGTGCCTGGTCGGCGGCCACCTCATCGGCGTACTCGGTTCCGGCCAGCACCTCGGCCACCCGGTCGGCGGGGAGACCGACCTCCTCGGCCAGCGCGGCCAGAGTGGTGTGGTCGCCGACGGGGAGGCCGTCGGTGAAGTATGCCTTCAGCAACCGTTCCTTCAGCTGGCCCTGGGTGTCCGCGCCGTACTCAAGCGCCAGGTGCAGCAGGCGGTGTGCGTCCACAGTGTTCACGGACTTCGCCTGGTCCAGGTGGTACTCCAGACCGAGCTCAGCGGCCACTGCGGTCACCTGCTCATTCGCCTGGACACCCCACGCGCGGTCACGGCCGTACTTCTCGCCCAGCCGCGTCGGGAGGTCGCGGGGGTCGTCGTTCGTCGAGGAGGGGTCCAGCTGGAAGCTGTGCCAGATGATCTCGGGCTTGTCGCCGCTCTGGGCCAGCGCCTCCTCCAGCCGCCGCTTGCCGATGTAGCACCACGGACAGACGACATCGGACCAGACATCAATACGCATGCTCAGAACAACCTGTGCCGGTCCGAACCCATTCCCCGTGTGACGCGTCTGACGCCACATGGAGATCACCGAAGACCTCGTCCGGAACCTGCTCCGCGACCAGTGCCCCGACCTGGCCAAGCTGGAGCTGCGTGAGGTCATCGGCGGCTGGGGCAACCAGATGTGGCGCCTGGGGGAGGAGCTGGCCGTCCGGATGCCCCGTCAGCAGCGTGCGTCGGAGCTGCAGGAGGTCGAGTACCGGTGGCTCCCGACCCTGGCTGAGCGGCTCCCGCTACCAGTGCCAACTCCGGTACGGCGTTGTGTGCCGTCTGAGCGTTTCCCCTACCCGTGGCTGATCACCCAGTGGGTGCCCGGTGAGCCGGCGGATCGGGAGTTCATCACGGCGGATGAGTCGGGTACCACCCTGGCGACATTCCTGCGCGCACTGCACCAGCCCGCGCCAGCCGACGTACCGGCGAGCTATCGGACCGGACCGCTGCGGCTGAGCGACATCGAGCACTTCTCCGAGAGCATCGCGCCGCGGGACGACGTACGGGAGATCTGGGCAGATGCTGTCGCTGCACCGGCTTGGGACGGGCCGCCGGTGGTTATCCACACGGACCTACACCCCGCGAACGTTGTGGTCGCCGATGGTCGGCTGGCCGGGGTGATCGACTTCGAGGACCTGGGGAGCGGCGACCCTGCCATCGACATCTCCGCTGCGTGGGTGCTGTTGCCGGATGGCGCGGCCAAGCGGTTCTTCGCGGCCTATCCGATGGACGACGCGACCTTCCGGCGGGCCCGCGGCCACGCTGCGATCAAGGCGATGTTCGTCCTGGCCATGGCAGTCAACGGGGAGCGAGGGCTGCGCGGAGGCAAGCCCACGTGGCGGGCAGCGGGGGAGCTGGCTCTGGAACGCGTCGTCGGCCGGTCCACCCGGTGAGGGGTGGACCGGCCGACAGGTGACTCAGCGAGCGGCTTGCTCGATGGTGTGGGTGACCAGCGACGGCTCCGAGAGCATCACCAGGTGTGAGGCTCCGGGGGCCTCGACGACCTTGGCGTTGGCCCGCTTGGCCATGAACCGCTCAGCCGCGGGGGCGATTGCGCGGTCCTTGCCGGCGATGACGGCGTACTTCGGGAGGTCGGCCGGTGCGCTGGCCGGGACGGTCTCGGTGAAGACCGACGCGGCGACCGGACGCTGCGACGAGGCCAGTACGGCGGCCTGCCGGCTGGGCAGGTCGGCGGCGAAGACCCACCGGAACGCATCCGGCTTCATGACCAGGTCCACACCACCCGGGTAGGTGATCGTGTTGGTGGTGGTCTCGTTGATCTCGCTTCCGGGGAACTGTGCGTTCAGTGCGCCGATGGTCTCCCCTGCCTGCGGGACGAACGCTGCGACGTAGACCAGCGACTTCACATCGGCTGCTCCGGCGAGCTCGGTGATCAGAGCACCGCCGTACGAGTGTCCGACCAGGACCTTCGGGCCGGAGATGCCGGCCAGGACGCCCTTCAGGTACTCCGTGTCGGTGGCGATGCTCCGCAGCGGTACGGCGGGGGAGACAACCGTGTAGCCGTCCCGCTGGAGCTTCTTGGTGACCTCGGACCAGCTGCCGCCGTCGGCGAACGCTCCGTGCACGAGGACGATGGTGGGCTTGGGCTTGGGCTTCGGCTGGTGGGTCGCGGCGGCCGTGGTAGCTCCGGTGACGGTCAGCAGGACAGTGGCGACGGCTGCGGTGAGGCGACGGATGCGCATTACTTCGCACCACCCTCGACTGCGGTCGCGATGAAGGCAGCAACGGCCTTGGGCTGTGAGACGGCGACTGCGTGCGAGCCGTCGACCTCGATCGTGGTGGCCTTGGCGCGGGCTCCCATGGTCCGCTGGCCCTCCGGGTGGATGGCCTCGTCGGCCGAACCGATCAGCTGGTAGACCGGCAGCCGCTTCCAGCTCGCCGGACCGGACTTCTCCTCGAAGGCCGCGGCCGCGATCGGACGCTGCGTGCGGGCCAGCAGGTCGTACTCCGCGACGTCGGCCGCGAACAGGTCGTGGAACTTGGCCGGGTCGATGCTGAGGAAGGTCTCCTCGCCACCGTCACCCGTGGGCAGCTGGTGCGGGACCAGTCCGGTGCCGAAGTCGTTGGCGGGGAAGCTGCCGAGCAGGTCCTGCAGGCTCTCGCCCTCATCGGGGATGAACGCCGAGACGTAGACGAGGGCGGTCACGTTGTCGGCGGCGTTCGCGACGTTGGTGATCACCGCGCCGCCGTACGAGTGCCCGACCAGGACGACCGGGCCGTCGATCTCCCGGACCTGAGCAGCGATCCGGCTGCCGTCGTACTGGGCGCCGTGCAGCTCGTTGGACAGTGCCACCGCCGGGATGCCGCGGCTGGTGAGCTCTGCGATGACGCCGGTCCAGGACGAGTTCTCGGCGAACGCTCCGTGCACCAGGACGACGGTGGGGGTCTTGTCGGTCATCTGTCTCGCACTCCTTCAGTAGGTGATGACTGAAGATTGCCGCGAGGTGCCGCTCCGGCGGATCGACCGATCATCTGAACTTCTGGCGAACGCATGAGGCGTGCTGGGGTGCCGGTGCACCCAAAACTCATGCGTTCGGGGGAGGCGCGAACCGCTCCAGCACCAGCCGGGTCAGCTGGACCCTGGAGTTCACCCCGAGCTTGCCGAAGACCGACCGCAGGTGTGTACCGACCGTGCTGGCCGAGACGACCAGCTGCTCGGCGGCTGACCGGTTGGTGTGCCCCTCGGCGACCAGCAGCGCGACCCGGCGCTCCATCGGAGTGAGTGCCTCCCACCCGGCCTCAGCACGAGCCGGTACGGCGGACCACCGGCGTCGGCGTACTCCGGCCGACTGGAGCGTCGCCTGGATCTTGGCGGCCGGTGCGGTGGCGCCCAACGTGGTGAGGGTGTCCAGCACCTGCTCTAGTACTGCGACTCCGGTCGCACGGTCACCGGTCTCCAGCTCCGCACGGCCATAGCGGTCGTCAGCCTGTGCAGCCAGCAGTGGTCGGTCTGCACCGCGCAGTTGTTCGGCCGCTGCCGCCAGCCGCTTCAGGTCTGCCCCGGCGGCCACCAGCTCACGCGCACCGAGTGCCGCCACGCACGGACTCGCTTCGACCTGCGCTGCCAGCAGGTCCTCGGCATCTGCTTGCACGAGGATGCTGACCCGCTCCGGAAAACCATGCGGTACGTCGCGCAGCCGTGGCAACGCCTTCGTGTCGCCATCGGTGATTGCGAGCAGAGCGTTGATGATTGGGTCGGCGCCTGCGAACTCCCGCGCCTTGGTGGAGTGGCCCCGCAGCAGAGCGATCAGGGCGAGCACCTGCTGCGTGACCGGCACCAGAGCGGTTTCGTGGAGATCATTCATCCACCGCTGGCCGTTTCTCGCCTCCTCCTCGGCTGCGTCGAGGTTGCCGGCCGCGTACTCGAGCCGGGCGTGCAGAACACTCAGATGGGCAGCGGACTGCCAGTCACCGGCGGTCATCAGTTCGCGGCTGCGCTTCAGTGCCTGGGGCAGCTCGTCGGCCTCGGCGCGGCAGTAGAGCTCGCCGACCTCCAGCAGGGTGTCAGGGAGGCTGCCCAGGTCCGGCGTCACTTCGCGCGCCTCGACGTAGTAGCCGCGAGCTGTGGTGTACCGGCCCTCGTCCCGAGCCGCCTCGGCAGCTGCGGCCAGGACGATCGCCCGGGCCACCGGGTCGGTCAGACGGGGGAGCAGGTCGGTCGGTGAGACCTCGTCTGGGGCCAGCAGCGTCCGGTAGGCCGTGAGGCGCTCGGTCAGGTGGGTAGCTGCGCCCGGCGCGAAGAGGTCTTGCCGCTCCAGACGGCTGGTCACCCACTGGCGTGGCGCCAGGTGCAGGCGGATCGATGCGCGCAGGTCCGGCGTGACCGGTCCGTGGTAGAGCGCCGTACCGCCGAGCAGGTCATCGGCGAACGCCTTGGCCCGGTCGTACTGGTAGGCAGACAGCAGGATGGCGACGACGTCGACACCGACCTCGGCGCGCAGTGGGTCGTCGATAGGTGTCAGGTCGAAGGCCTGCTGGATGACCTCTGCTGCTGTGGTCGACATGGTTGCCAGCAGCTCGTGGGCGGCCTGGCGCAGGGTTGCTACGGCGTTGGTGTCGCCCTGCTGCGCAACGGCCAAGACATGTGGTGCAGCGGCTGCGGCGCCGCGGCCTGCCGCGACCAGTTGACTCGCGATCGCGCCGTGCAGCGCGCGCTGAGCCGAGGGTGGTACGTCGGCCAGGGTCGCTGACCTCAGGAGCTCGTGCCCGAACCGCAGTGTGGAGCCCGCGTCGGTCAGCAGCCCGGCCTGGATCGCCTCGTCCAGTGCGGTGGCCAGCTTGGCCACAGGCTCGGACATCAGCGCAGCCACATCCTCAAGGCGGAACTCACTACCAAAAACCGCAGCAGTCCGAACGAGTGTCCGGGCAAGCTCGGACAGCCCGCTGCTACGTCGTCGCACACCCTCGACGAGTCCGGGCGCCAGCGGGCCGGTGGGAAGGCCGGCAGCCAGCAGCGGACCAACCGGCCCAACACCAGCAACCCCTGATCCAGCGGTGGTCAGATAGAGGCCGGCGATCAGTTGCTCGGCCAGGAACGGGCTGCCCTGGACACCAGCTAATTGGTGGGCGAGCCCTTCGTCCACTGGGCCGTTCAGTCGGTCCTTGGCGATGTCCTGGATCGCCTCTGCACTGAGCGGCCTCAACTCAACGGTGTGCACCGGGATCTGGGTGCGGACCGCATTGACCAGTTGGTCGGCGACACCGCCGGGAGCTGGGCGGGTGGCTACTAGCCAGAGCAGTTGGTGAGTCGAGAGCCGGGCGATCATCACTCGGAGCGCGAAGGCGCTCAGCGGGTCTGACCACTGCGCGTCGTCCAGAACGATCAGAGCGTTGGTTCCGTCGAGCCGACGGCCCACCAGGTCGGCCAGCCGCTCAGCCAGCCACAGCGGCTGAGTGTTGAGCGTGGCCAGCTCCATGAAGTGCTCGGTGTCGATCAGCGGTTCGCGTCCAGCCCTGAGCGCCGGTGCGAGCGAGGAGAGCGGGCTGATGTCATCCGTCTGCTGCGCCGTGGCCTGCGCGACCAGAACCCCCTGCCGCTCCGCCTGCTCAACCGCCGCAGCCACCAGCGCCGACTTCCCCAGCCCCGGCTCACCCGCGATCACGGCCAACGACGCCGTACCGCCCTCAGCCGCCCGCAGCGCCTCAAGCAGTCGCCCGAGCTCCTCCGAACGCCCCCGCAACGGCACCATGCTGCGTTTCTACCATCCACCCCACCTCAAGCACCGCCCAGCCGTCCGGATCCCACCTTGAGCACCCCTCAACCGTTTTTTGAGCCCGAGAGTGGTTGAGCCGTGCTCAAGGTGGTGGCGTGGGACCACCTTGTGCACCGTTCGACCACTTCTTCGGCGCGGAAGTGGTTGACCCGTGCTCAAAGTGGGCGTTCCTGCTCGAGGGTGGGTCGGCGTGTCTTTGTGCACGGTTCAGTCACGCGGGCGCACTTTGAGCACCCACTAACCGTTTTCCGGGCCCGAGAGTGGTTGAGCCGTGCTCAAGGTGGTGGCGTGGGACGACCTTGTGCACCGTTCGACCACTTCTTCGGCGCGGAAGTGGTTGAGGGGTGCTCAAGGTGGGGGGTTAGGTGCAGCGGCGGAGGGCTAGGAGGGCGTAGGTGCGGGTGGCGTGGAGGACTTCGGCTAGGTGGACGTGCTCGTCGGCGGCGTGGGCGTAGCGGACGTCGCCGGGGCCGTATTGGAGGGTGGCGATGCCTGCTGCGGCGTACTGGCGGAGGTCGGAGCCGTAGGGGGCGCCCTTGACGGGTGGGGTCGGTACGCCGGTGTCGGACGCCGCCTGCAGGGTGTCCGAGAGCAGTGCGTCGTTGTCGGGGAGCAGGCCGGAGGCGAACTCACCGCCGGGCCAGGTGACGGTCGCGGGGTGGTCGCGTAGCCAGTCGTCCTTGGCACAGGCCTCGGCGATCGCTGCTTCGAAGGCGGCTCGGGCGGTAGCGACCGACTCGCCGAGCCGAACGCCGTACCGGCCCTCGGCGACGAGCAGATCGGGGACGGTGCTCGCCCAGTCGCCGGCCTGGATGGTGCCAACGGACAACGGGTTGGCCAGGTCGAGGTGAGCGAGCAGTGGGTGCGGGTCGCGGTTGCGCTCGGTCTCCAGTGCCTGCAGGGCGTTCTGGAGCACGGTGAATTTCTCGATCGCGCTCACCCCGCGGCTGCGAGTCGAGCCGTGCGTGGCGAGCCCGGGGACCTCAAGGCGGAAGGTGAGCGAGCCGGCGTTGGCGGGGATCACTGCACCCGCAGTCGGCTCAGCAATCAGGCAGGCCTCGCTGGTGTGACCGCGCTGCAGCGTTGCGAACGCTCCCGCACCACCGTCCTCCTCACCGAACACGGTGTGCACAGCCAACGGCTTACGGAGCTCGACCCCGGCAGCAACGATCGCCGCCACCGAACCCAGGATCGCTGCCACACCGCCCTTCATGTCACACGTGCCACGACCCCACATGACCCCGTCCGCGACCCTCGCCGAGAACGGATCGCGACCCGGCCACTGCGCAAGGTCACCAGGCGGTACGACGTCCACATGCCCGTTGAGGATCAGCCCCGGCGTACCGTCTCCGCCTAGCACCCCCACACAACCCCACGCACGCTCCCGCTCCACTTCCCACCCCGGAAACCCCGGATCAGCAGTCAGAGCGGGCAGATCGACCTCCCAGTGGTCCACAGCCAGCCCCAGTACGCCGAGCCGCTCCGCGCACCACGCCTGTACGTCGACCTCAGCCGCTGTCCCGTCCACACTCGGGATCTGCACCAACTCCCGGAGTACCGCGACCACCTGCTCGTCGTCGACCGCCTCTAGGACCTTCTGCTCAACCTCACTCAGCATGCGCCCATCATGCCTGCGACGGACGCCGGTAGCTGATCCAGATCATGGCAGTGCCCGCTGCGACCTTCAGGACGCCGTCGGTCACCCAGAAGACTCGGTAGGGGACGTCCGACAGCAGCAGACCGACGGCGGCATTGAGCATGCAGATGAGGCCGAGCAGCCCACAGACCGGCCCGTGGGAGAACAGCAGGATCAGGAAGTGCACGCCGACCACGAACAGGATCCAGAGCCAGAACTCCCGGGACTCCCGGTCCGGCACCTTGGCGACCACCAGATTGACCAGCCCACCCTCGGCGATGAAGCCCACCCCCAGCACAACCCAGTGCCGGATCTTCGGAGTCCCCAGGCCGGTGAAGATCGTCTTGGTGATGCCGCCGATCATCATCGCCAGGAACGCGAGGGCGGCGCCCGTGATCAGTGCGGGCAACAGCCAGTTCCGGCCACCTGCTCCGCCCACGATCACCCCGAGGCCGACCAGCACCAGCAACGCGCCACCACCACGGATGAGCGGAAAACGGCGAGCCATCCCGGACCAGTCAGTCAGCATCAGCACCTCCGCACGATAGACGTGTCAGAGGTCGCGCTACCCGTCCAGCAGGTCGACCACCCGGCGCGCGCCGACGGCTACCAGCTCCTCCATGACGGGCGACCGTCTGTGGGCGAACTCCGCAACACTTGCGTAGATCGAGGCCGCACAGACTGCGGCTGTTGCGTGGCCGCCAGCTTGGAGGGCTGCTTCGACGAAGAGCTCGTCGATTCCAGGCGGTGCACCGTCGCGGGCGGCTGAGGCTGCGAGGGAGATGAGGTCGTAGACGCGTGATCCGGAGCCGGCGGCCTCGAAGTCGATGATGCCGGTCAGCAGGCCGTCTTCGACCAACAGATTGCCGAGGTTGAGGTCACCGTGCACGAGGTCGTTGGTGGGCAGCGGGTGATCGCGGTGGGGACGGCACAGGGCGTCGTACCGATTGATGAGGTCGGTCACCTCGCCGCCGTAGCCGCGGACGCGTTCCCACAGGTCGTCCTCCCAGCCCTCGAAGACGACACCATGGGCGTACCCGGACCAGTTCACGATGTCCTCGGGTACGAGGTCGCGTTGCAGTTCACAGGCCGCGATCAGTTGCCGGGCGAGTGATTCGTCGACGAGCGTCGCGCCGCGGATCGGCGTACCGGGCACGAAGGCTTGCAGCTGGTACGGCGAGCCGGCGGTCGTGGTGCCGACTGCTAGCCATTCCGGGGTGGGGTAGCCGACGGCGCGGGCTCGGCGTACTAGATCGGCGGCGCGGTGGACGCGCGGGGACCAGTCGGGGTTGTCGGTCCATTTGAGGACGGCGCCGTCGGTGAGTTCGAAGGCGCCGGACTGGAGACCACCGGTCAGTCGTCGCACGAGGGTGTAATCGGTGCCTAGGGCAACGTTCAGCTCGGCGACGACTGACTCGGTGGTGTCCATTTGTCAGGGCGTCAAACGATGCAGGTCGCGCGGGAACAGCGTGACTTCACGGACGTTCTCGGCTCCGATCAGGCGGGCGACGAAACGTTCGAGGCCGATGGCGAAGCCGCCGTGGGGTGGCATGCCGTGTTTGAACGCTTGCAGGTATGACGTGTACGCCGGTGCGTCCGCTGACTCACCGCGTGCGGCCAGGGCGGCCTCGTAGTCGCTGTAGCGGTGCAGGCGCTGCCCACCGGTGACCAGCTCGACGCCTCGGAACAGCAGGTCGAACGAGTTGGACCAGCGAGGGTCAGACGGCTGTGAGTGCGTGTAGAACGGACGCTTCACCATCGGATAGCCCTCGACTGCAATGAACGCGCTGCCGTGCTCACGCAAGGCCCACTCGCCGATCGCGCGCTCGTCGGCCGGTGCGAGGTCTGGCTCGTCCGGGTTCGCGCCGGCGAGCTTGAGCGCCTCGGTGAAGTGCAGGACCGGTACGTCGACCGGAATCTCCGGCAGCTCGACTCCGAGCCGTTCCAACGCAGACGACGCCCGTTCGCCCACTGTGGACAGCATGGTGGCCAGAACAGAACGCAGTACGGCGAGAACGTCGCGGTGGTCCTGGATGAATCCGAACTCCGCGTCGAGCGAGACGTACTCGGCTAGGTGCCGCACAGTGTCGTGGGGCTCGGCCCGGAAGACCGGACCGACCTCGTAGACGCGCTCGAACACGCCAACCATCGTCTGCTTGTAGAACTGCGGAGACTGCGCCAGGTACGCCGGTCCGCCGAAGTAGTCCAACGCAAACACGTTCGCGCCGGACTCTGTCGCCGTACCGACGATCTTCGGCGTCTGGATCTCCGTGAAGCCCTGACTGTCCAGGGCCGCCCGGAAACCGTGCAGCGCCGCTGCAGCGATCTCCCAGCCCGCTCGCACCGCAGGGTGCCGCAGCGCGACTGGTGCGTTGTCCAGTACGACGGGCAGTCCGGCGCGGACGCTTGGTCGCCAGAGCTCGATCGGCGGTGTCGCGGCCGGTTCGGTGAGCGGTTCGATCACCGGGTCGACCAGCTCCGCACCACCGGGTGCCTGTGCGTTCGCGGCGACCGTGCCGGTCACCTGAACTACTGTCTCTTCGCCGAGTTCGTCCAGCTGGGCTTGGGTTTCCGGCGCCTTCACGACGATCTGGCTGAGGCCGGACCGGTCGCGCAGGATCAGGAAACTGACGGCCGCCAGCCGTCGTCTTCGGTGCACCCAGCCGGCCACCGTCACGGTCTGGCCTACTGCTGAGGGGATCTCTTGGTTGAGAATTCGCATCACTGTTTCACCTCCAGGTCTGTACTCGAACCCCGGAGGTGTGGGCGAAGGGGAATCTCGCGGTGCCACCACACCTTCACCAGAGCAGAACGCTCTGGCCTCTTGCCGTGCATCCGCTCAGGAGTGTCTTCACGACCGCTCCACGTGCCGCCTTCACAGCTACCGGCGGCTCTCTCGGACGTGGTGTACGGCGCTACTCGGTTCCGTCAGCGCGAACAAAGCCAGCATAGGCCAAGCGGGCAACAGGATTTCAGCGGCTGCCCGAAGCCGGGGGGATCTGGACGGAGTCGGTGTCCTGGCGGCCGCCGACCCGGGCGTACACAGTGACCGTGTTGGTGCTGCCCTTGCCGGGCCACGCGCTCCACTCCGAGTTGAACGGCTTGCGGTAGCTGTCCGTCCAGCAGGTCGCCCGCCGTACGTCGGTGGACCGGGAGCACGTCCAGCCGTGGTCCAGCGCGTTCAGGAAGGACATGTTCTTGCCCCAGGAGATGTCCAGAGTGACGCGGCGATTCGTGACGCCGTTGACCTGGAGGAACCGGTTGTAGACGAACGGGTTCGGGTCGTCGTGCGGTGACGGGGTGAGGATCTGCAGCAGTGACTCGTCGTTCCGTACGCCGGGCAGCGTCTCGGAGTCGGTGTCACTGACCAGTCCGGCCGTGGCGCTCACTGTGAACGTCCTGGCGCTGGCCGAACCACCCTCAGGCACTGGGAACACGGCAGGAAGGGGGACCGGCTTCAGCGGAGTGAGCGACGTACAGGTCTTGGTTGTGGGGGAGCACTTCCAGCCGGCTGGGTTCTTCATGAACGGCCACTGCAGGCTGGAGCCATAGCTGATCTTGAGCGTCACTGCGGTCCGGTCCAGGCCCGGAGCCACTGTCAGCACGCGGTGGTGGACGTCGTTGTCCGCCGGGCCGTTGAGGATCTTGAGCAGGTTCTCGTCGGTGCGCGCCGGGGCTTCCAGCGTGCGCGAGTCGTCGTCGTAGAAGCGGCCCGTCTTGGCGGACACCGTGAACGTGCGGTCCGGGTTCGTGCCTCCGGTCGGGTTCGTGAACGACACGGTCATCGGCTCCGGCTTGGCCGAGTTGGTCGCCGTACAGGTCCCGGCTGCCTTGTCGCAGGTCCAGCCGCGCGGGTTGCCGCTGAGCGGCCAGGCGAGGGCCTTGCCGTACTTGAGGCCGATCACCACCGGCTCCTGGTTACCCGTCGGGGTCTTGATGGTGATCACGAAGCTCATGCCAGCTGCCGCCGCGGCGGGTGCACTACCGCCACCGGAGATGCGCTTGGCCGGCGGGATGCTGATCGTCAGCAGTCCCTCGTCCAGCACCGGCGTTGTCGGTGTGGGCGTCGGAGTGGACGTCGTCGGGGTGGGAGTCGTCGGCTGAGTGGTCGGAGCTGTCGTCGGGGCCGTTGTGGGTGCCGTGGTCGGCGCAGTCGTCGGCTTCACAGGGGGCGGCTGCGTCGGCTTGACCGGTGGCACGGTCGGCGGATTCGCCGGCGGCTTGGTCGGCTGCGACACGGACGGCTTGTCGATCGCGGCCGGGGGAGTCTCGTTGCCGGTCAGCGCCATAGCGGCGATCACTGCGGCCACCGCGACGACTACGACCGCACCGGCGCCAACAGCGGTCCGCGTGCTGTTCTCCGTTGCCTTGCGCCACAGGGTGACGAAGACACCCGCCAGTCCGATCTTGGTGCCGGAGGCTGCGGCCAGGTAGCCGAGACCCGCCGTACCGAGCAGGGCCGGGGCGAGCAGTGCAGGCAGTGCGCTGTTGACCTCAACCAGCTCGAGGTAGACCGCCGTGCACTTGGCGCAGTCGTCCAGGTGCTCGCGGACGTTGCGGTTCTCGCGCTTGGTCAGGCCGCCGCGGACGTAGGCGCCCAGACGCTCAGTAGTCCAGCGGCAGCGGTCACCGGCCACGTCAGCCAGGTGCTGCTGCAGGTAGGCCTGTCGGAGACCCTCACGGGCCCGGTAGGCGAGTGCGGAGACACCGTTGGCGGTCAGCCCGAGCAGGGGCGCGATAGCGGCCGGCTTCTCGCCCTCAACCTCGGTGTGCCACAGCACGGCCTGCCAGCGCTCCGGCAGGCTCGCGAACGCCTTGGCGGCTGCACCGCTCTCGAAGCCGGTCACAGTCGGGTCGTCGAAAGTCTCCGGCTCCCGCTCGTACGCCGCGATGTCATCGGTCGTCTGGACCTTCTTGCCGGACCGGATCCGGTCGACGTGCACTCGCCGTACCGTCGTGAGCAGGTAGGCGCGGAAGGAGATATCGGGGCCACCGCCGCCGCGCAGCGCGTCCAGCACCTTGGCGAAGGCGTCACTGGCCAGGTCGTCGGCGTCTCCCGCCGGAACCAGCTGGCGTGCCATCCGCTCAGCTGCGTGGTGGTGCCGGCCGAACAGCTCGCCGTACGCCTCCAGGTCGCCGTTGCGAACGCGCGCGATCAGCTCCGCGTCGCTCGGCCCTTCCGGCGTCTCCATGTTTCCCCCGTGCTCTCGTTCACTGTACTGGCCTGCGTTGTCACCGTGTGTCACATCGTTGCCGGAGACAAGGCTCCCACGAGAGACGCTCCCACGCATCTGTTTCTGACGCGGACTGTGCCTCTTTCCTGACGAGATGACCAGCACGGAAGTTACGCGAAAAAAGTTTTGGGAATCCGCGTCATGAACTTCCCGCCCGGCTGTCTCACTGCTGGAACGACGCTTCCGGCCGTCCGGCCGGGAGGCTGAAGGGACCCCTGAGGAGGGACATGTCACTGTTCGCGGACATCCGCCGACGGTTCGACCTGCGCCCGCCGAAGTCCCTGAACCTGGCGGGGTCGCCCGCCCGGAACACGCCGGAAGCGTCGTCCCCTGATCTGGGGTCATCAGGTCCGCCGCGCGGGAGGAGGGACCCGCACGGAGGGCAACTACACGGGGAAGCACCACATCACGGGGGATCGGGTACCGATCGCAGCGCCTATCTCGCGATTGCCGAGGCGTTGCACGACGGTGCCGATGTCGTGCCTGCGAGTGACGAGGTCGGCCGCCGGCTGGCGGCCGACGGAGTCTCGTTGCTCGAGGCACTCGATGGGCTGAGTGCGCTGTACCGCTCGATCGCCGGGGGCGAGCCGGCTTTCGCCGCGGTACGCGCACTCAGTTCCAGCTGGGCCGAGGCCTCGCTGATCTATCTCCACACGCTGTCCTGCGAGGACCCGCTGACCGGGCTGTCCAGCCTGGCGCACCTGCGGTCCCGGCTGGGAGAGCTCTACCGAGAGGCGGAGTTCCGTGGAACTTCCGTACCGCAGACCCACGCACTGGTGGTTGTCGAGCCGCTCAATCCCCCAGGCACGCCGCCGTTCGAGCGCGAACTCCGCCTCGTCGACGTCGCGGAGTGCCTGCGCATCGTCTTCTGTGGGGGTGACGTACTGGGTCGCGTCGGCGCACGCCGCGCGGCGGCGCTCGTCGGCCGCGACCCGAACCTGCCGGAGCAGGTCGAGACGGTACGAGCCCTGATCACCCAGTGGCGGCTGGACACCGACGTACCGCAGTTGGCCCGCGTCTGGATCGAGGGCCTGCCCGGTTCCGAAGTGATGGCCGAGCGGGTGCTGGACGAATTGGCGCGCCCCTAGAACTCGCGTCCGGGCGCCGACAGGGGGACGCCCGGACGCCTCAGGCCGGTAGTGGGGGGGGGAGGGCAGGGGGGGGGGGGGGCCCCCCCCCTTTTTTTTTTTTTTTTTTTTTTTTTCTTGTCTCTTTTTTTTTTGTTTTTTGTGGGTTTTTTTTCCTCCTCTGCCCTCCCCCCCCCCT
>NZ_JBHVWY010000016.1:0-162110 GCF_042882005.1 Kribbella sp. NPDC058245 | reverse complement strand
GAGAGAATTTGCCCCCCCCCACTCGTTTCCATCGGCCCAAAGGCGGGGGGCCGCCGGACTCCTCTGGCTTGGCCTCGCCTCCCCCGTGGGGGGTTCCCCCCCCCACTACCGCTTGTTGCTGTCCAGTTTTGTCGGTCACCGTGTCTAGGCTGTCGGTATGTGCGGTAGGTATGCGTCCAGCCGGAGCCCGTCCGATCTCGTCGAGGAGTTCGAGATCCAGGCGGGCAATGTGCGCGAGTCGGTCGAGGAGCTCGGCGAGAACTACAACGTCGCGCCGACCAACGAGGTGATCGCGGTCGTCGAGCGGAAGAACCGCGAGGTGCCCGACGAGACGGTCCGCAAGCTCACCACGGTCAAGTGGGGGCTGGTGCCGTCCTGGGCCAAGGACACCACGATCGCGTCGCGGCTGATCAACGCGCGGATGGAGACGGTCGCCGGGAAGCCGGCGTTCAAGAAGGCCTTCGCGTCCCGGCGCTGCATCCTGCCGGCCGACGGCTACTACGAGTGGTACACGGCCGAGGAGAAGAAGGACGGCAAGCCGGTCAAGCAGCCGTACTTCATCCATCCCGCCGACGGCGGCATCCTCGCGATGGCCGGCCTCTACGAGATCTGGCGCGACAAGACGGTCGCCGACGCCGAGTCCGACGAGGCCTGGCTCTGGACCTGCACCGTCCTCACCACCTCCGCCACCGACGACCTCGGCCGCATTCACGACCGGATGCCCCTCCTCGTCGAGCGCGACCGGTACGACGCCTGGCTCGACCCGTTGTCGTCCGACCCCGACGACCTTCTCGGCCTACTGGTCCCCGCGGCACCCGGCCGCCTCGAGGCCTACGCCGTCTCCACAGCCGTCGGCTCGGTCCGCAACAACGGCCCCCACCTGCTCGACCCCCTGCCGCCCGACGGCACACCCCCAGTCGGCGGCGAAGACGGTACGACGCTGTTCTAACCCAGCCCACCGTCGAACCTCACAACTGTCCCCTCCGGCCCCAGCCACAACTGATGGCCGGACGTCGCCACTGATGGCTGGACGTCGGAAGTGATGGCTGGAGACAGGTACCGGTGGCCGGAGACCTCGCACCACAGGTCCCCGGCCCGGCTTAACTGTCTCCTGCCACATGTGGTGCCCGGGGATAGCTGATCTCCGGGCACCATCCGTCGGCTGCTGCTGTGCCGATCGGCCAGGGTGTGCCGACGGACGGGTAGTAGTCGCTTGCCCGGTCGATCCGGGCGAGCAGGTCACGCCTGCGATCGGTAGTGGCCAGCCCACTACTACCCGTTGGTCGGTACGCCGATAGCGGGAGCTGGCCGACGGGGTTGCCAAGGCGCGGTGGCCCCACTCGCTGTTAGCTCAGCACCTTGAGCACCGTTCAACCGCGATCTGCCTGCGGGAATGGTTGATCCGTGCTCAAGGTGGGCTGCGTGCGCGACCTTGAGCACCGGTTGACCATGTTTCATCGGTCGGAGTGGTTGAACCGTGCTCAAGGTGCGTCCTGGGTCCGACCCGCGTCGGCGGTTGTGCTGCGTTCCTGCGTATGGATGACAGGATGGGGCGGGTGACCGACGAACGAATTGTGGGGACCCCGCACGGGGAAGCGCGGATCGTGGCGCACCGGGCTCGGCGGCCGGTGGCGACGCTGGCGCTCGGTCATGGGGCCGGTGGGGGAATCGAGGCTCCTGATCTGGCCGCGTTGGCGGCGCGACTGCCCAAGCAGGACATCAATGTCTTTCTGATCGAGCAGCCGTGGAAGCGGGCCGGCAAGAAGCTGGCGCCGGCGCCGAAGATCCTCGACGAGGCCTGGATCGCGATCGTCGGGCAGCTGCGGATCCGCACCCCGCTGGTGATCGGTGGGCGAAGTGCGGGCGCGCGGGTGGCTTGTCGGACCGCGAGCAGTCTCGGAGCATCCGGCGTACTGGCGTTAGCTTTTCCGCTGCATGCACCGGGCAAGCCGGAGAAGTCGCGAGTCGATGAGCTGCGGGGGACGGGGTTGCCGACGTTCGTCGTACAGGGGGAGCGGGACACCTTTGGGACGCCCGAGGAGTTCCCGCCGCTGACCGAGATGGCCGTCGTCCCGGATGCGGACCACTCGTTCAAGGTCCCGAAGAAGGCTGAGCTGACGCAGGACGAGTCCTACGAGCTTCTGGTCGAAGCTGTGTTCGAGTGGGTCGTCCGCGAGGTGTCCGGATAGTGGTCAGTCGCTGAGCGCCCGGTAGCGGGAATTACGCCGTACCGGGGCTTGTTGTGATGAGCATGACGGCAACGAGTCTGGCTCCGGCGCGGAACACTGGGATGGGCCCGGTATTCTCGATCACGATGCCGACACCGACGACCACCGAGACACCCGAGCAGCGGACCGCGCGCTTCGAGCGCGAGGCGCTGCCGTTCCTCGATCAGATGTACGCCGCGGCGATGCGGATGACGCGTAATCCGTCCGACGCCGAGGACCTGGTCCAGGACACCTTCGCGAAGGCGTACAGCTCCTTCCACCAGTTCACGCCCGGGACCAACCTGAAGGCGTGGCTGTACCGGATCCTGACCAACACGTTCATCAACGGCTACCGCAAGCGGCAGCGCCAGCCCACGCAGTCACCGACCGAGGAGATCGAGGACTGGCAGCTCACCGCCGCCGAGTCCCACACCCCGGGCGGACTGAAGTCGGCCGAGGCGGTCGCTCTCGAGCACCTGCCCGACTCCGACGTGAAGTCGGCACTGCAGTCGATCCCCGAAGACTTCCGGCTGGCCGTGTACCTGGCCGACGTCGAGGGCTTTGCCTACAAGGAGATCGCCGACATCATGGGTACGCCGGTCGGCACCGTGATGTCACGTCTGCACCGTGGCCGGCGCCAGCTGCGCGAGCTGCTGGCCGACTACGCCCGTGACCGCGGCCTGATCGCCGGTTCGGACGACGACGCGACCGCGAAGAAGGAGGAGTCGTGAGCTGCGGCGAGGACCACGATGTCGACTGCAACGAGATCCTCCAGCGGGTCTACGTCTTCATCGACAACGAGATCGAAGGCGCCAGCACCGAGGAGATCCGCCAGCACCTCGAGGAATGCGCCCCCTGCCTCGACGAGTACGACCTCGAGCGCTGCATCAAGAAGTTGGTCCACCGCTCCTGCGGCTCCGACCACGCCCCCGAGGCCCTGCGGCAGAAGATCCTCCTCCGCCTCACCCAGGTCCAGGTAGAGACGACGATCATCACCACGGACTGACTCTCAGCTCTGCTGGGTCTCGTCGTAGGCGTAGGTATAGGGGCTGCCGCGGCGGATCGTGCCGAGGAGATCCTGCGCAACGGCTACCAGCCGCGGTGAGGTTGTCTGCAGGATCGGCAAGGCGGAGCGTATGTGGCCGGTGGCAGCCGGGAAGTCGCCTGCGGCCGCGCTGACCTTCCCGTGCTCCAGCAGGAACGTGCCCTCGCGCAGCCGGTTGCGGTGCTTGCGGACGAGCCGCAGGCCTTCGTCGATCCCGTCGTGAGCCTCCTGGTAGTGCCCCTGGATTGCATAGACGGCCGCGAGGCACTGCCAGCCCTGCGATTCCAGCTCGTCGTTCCCCATTTGCCTGCCGACCTCGATGCTCCGCAGCAGCGGAGCAATGGCGTCGTCAGTGCGGCCGACCAGGAAGTGTGAGAAACCGGTGTTGAGGTAGCGCTTGCCGATCGACCTGAGGTCGCCGGTCTGCTCGGCGAGGTCGATACCGCGCTGGAAGGATTCGTCGGCCTGCGCGAAGCGGCCGCTGCGATCGTAGAGCCCACCGAGCGCGACGTGGGCGACGCCGACGACGGTCTTGTCGCCAATCTGCTGGCTGACGCGCAGCGACTCGTTGCCCAGTTCGAGCGCCTCGTCGATGCGATTGAGCCGGCCGAGAACGTGTGTGGCCGAGCTGGCGCAGCGCGCCTGCCCGCGAAGGTCGCCGAGTACCCGGAACATGTCGAGGGCCTTGAGGAGATGGGCCAGCCCGACATCGAAGCTCCCGTTCTCGACCTCGGGGATCGCGCTGTCATGCTGCAGCCAGGCCGCCATCAACGGCAGGCCGACCTTCTCGGCCAGCTGGACCGCGTCCCGGTGCATCTCGCGCATCTCCACCCAGCGCGACCGGGACTCCTGGTAGCCGAACAACGAAAGCACCAGTTCGGGGACGAGCGCGGACGTGGCCAGGCTCGACGCCAGCAGCTGCTGCCAGCGGTCGAGCAGGTTGAGCTGCTCCGAGTCGAGCCACTGCAGGGCCTTGAGGACATTGGTGACGGCCGGTGGCGGCACATGCGAAACGGTGGCCAGATCCAGCCGCGGGCTCGAGTGGTGGCTCTTGGCCTGGCAGGCCCAGGCGAAGCCGATGTAGAAGCGGATGACGCGCTCGAGGGCGGCATCGCTCTCGGCCGGTGACAGCGTGGCTTCGGCGATCTCGCGGGCGTAGGCGCGGATGAGGTCGTGGAAGCGGTAGCGCTCGGGGGACACCGACTCGAGCAGGTTCAGGTCGACGAGCCGCTCGAGGATCGCATCCGCCTTGCGGACGGGTACGTCGAGCAGCCTGGCGACGACGAAGGTCTGCAGATCCGGGCCGTCCGGGATGCTCAGCAATGGGAGCGCGTGGACGGCCTCGCGGTCGAGTGGGCGATCGCTGGTCTCGAGGAACTCGAAGGAGCTGGCGATGTTGGCCCGGACACCGGTCTCGTCGGAGCCGAGACTGTCCAGTCGATGGTTCTCGTCCCCGAGGAGATCGACCAGGTGCTGGATCGGCCAGCTCGGCCGGGCAGCCAGCCGGCCACCGATCAACCGGACCGCCAGTGGCAGCCGGCCGGTGAAGGACGCCAGCACCTCCGCAGCCTGCGGCTCGGCTGCCACCCGGCCGGGACCAACGACACCGGCCAGCAGCTCCACTGACTCCGATTCGGACAACGCATCCAGCCGCACCTGACGAGCACCTGGAAGGTTCGCCAGCGAGCCACGACTGGTGATGATCGCGGCCGACCCCGGGCTTCCGGGCAGCAACGGCATGACGTGCTGGATATCGGCGGCATTGTCCAGGAACAGCAGAAAGCGGCGCCCGGACAGTTGGGACCGCAGCAGTGCGGACGCTTCTTCGACGTCGTCCGGAATCAGATGCAACTCCAGACCGAGCGACCGCAACAGATGCCGCAACGCATCGGCGATCGACATCGGCTTCCCCGGGCCGTAGCCGCGAAGATTCACATAAAGATGACCGTCGGGATAACTGGCGACCAACTTGTGCGCGGCATGAACCGCCAAGGTGGTCTTGCCGATTCCGCCCATCCCGGTGACCGCAACCAGGCCGACCGTCGCACCGGCCACGCCCTCGGGCAGCCGCAGTACGTCGAGAATTGCCTCGATCTGGGCAGTTCGCCCGGTGAAGTCCGACACCGCCGGAGGCAACTGCCAAGGAACCGGCAATGTATCCGCCACCACAGGCGCAACCTCGGGCTGCTCGGCCGGCTGACTCTTGCCTCGCGCAACGGCCAGGAACTCGGCAGCCTCGTCCTTGTCGAGGCGAAGCACCTTGATCAGGGCGCGGATGGTGTCGATGCGTGGGCGACGGCGGGTTCCGCGTTCGAGGACGCTGATGGCCTGGTCGCTCAATCCGGCCTTGGCCGCAAGTGCGGCCTGGGTCAGCCCGGCCCGTCCCCGGTACTTGCGTAGCAGATCACTCAAGCTCTCGTCGGTCAGCTGACCCACCTCCCTTCTGCAATCAGCCCACTCCTGGGTGACGGCCAGGGCGGGTGGTCCGGGGCTAACAATAGGAGGCCGCACCGACGGTCCGCTGAAGTTATCCACACACGCGTCGCCGAGCGGCCTGTCCCGGGCCGGCAGGGGTGCCCGGCGTTCCGCACGATTTCGTGCAAAAGAATAGCCCAACGATCGTTTGAAGATCGCATTCGGTGTGCGAACGGAGACGCTCCGAATACGGGACCTGTGAGAAAGCTGGTCTGGCGTGCGTTGTGACCAAATTGCAAAGACCCCGGCTTTCGGCCGGGGTCCTCGCTTTGCGTAGTCGCCTGCGTTCAGGCGTTGGGGCGCTTACCGTGGTTCGCGCCCTTCTTCTTGCGCGCACGACGCTTGCGGCCGGTCTTGCCCATTTCAAAGCCTCCTAGAAACAACTGCAAAGAGTCACAGTCTCTCATACCACGCACAGTTGCTCGTGTCCGGCGGGGGGTCACAGTCTGGCTTACAGTGTTTCGGCGCGGCCGGTTCGAGCAAAATTCAGTCGAGTCAGCGATGTGCTGTCTAGCCCCCCTGTCCCCGTCGCCGACGGGTGACAAGACTGCGTCCGCTGATCGGAGGTGACTTTTTCATGCTTGGTACTCAAGGTTGGGAGTGGTGAAGGTTAGAGTTCAGCGGTGACCAGCCGTTGGCCCCTTCGCCTGACGGTGGCGATCTGTACAGCCGCCGCCACACTGGTTGTCGTTGTTGCGTTGTTCAAGACCCGTATCGATGTGCCGACTGTGACACTGGGTCTGCTCCTGCTGATGAGCGTCGTGCTGCGCTCGAGGGTCGGTCCCGTGCGGGCCGTCCTGGATCACGTGGTCTGCATTGCTCTTCTGTTGTTGTCAGGGCCTGCGGCCACCGTCATCGTGGCGGTCCTGCTGCCCTTGACCCAAGATCGTCGTTTGCCCTTGATGCGGCGGGTTTTCAATGGCGCGCAGGCTGTTCTGTGCGCCACCGCTGCCGGATTCGTGTACGTCACGACGGGGGGCGTCCGTGGTGACGCCGTGTTGGACGCACCAGGGCATGCAACGGTTTCCGGCTTCGCCGCGATCGTTTCCTGGCTGACTGTCAATGCCGCGTTGATGTGCCTGGTGCTGTGGCTCGACGGCAGCGGCCCCACGCCGCTGATGTTCCTCCGGAAGGTCGCCGGTGCGACGGCGCTGCCGATGACCGGCTACGGCCTGCTCGGCATCCTGCTGGCAGTGGTCTGGATCGGTGGCCTCGGCCCGATCGCAGTCCTGCTGGTCCTCGTACCGCTGATCGTTGCCAGGTGGGCCCTGTCGCTGTACGAGGCGGAACGCAATGCCCAGGCGGCGACGATGCGTGCATTCATCCAGGTCATCGAGACCAAAGACCTCTACACCCGCGGTCATTCGGAGCGGGTCAGTGACGGCGTCGGCATGCTCGGCCGGCAGCTCCAGCTCAATGAGGACCGGCAGCTCGCGCTCGAGCACGCCGGTCTGCTGCACGACGTCGGCAAGGTCGGCGTACCGACCAGGATCATCCAGAAGCCCGGACGTCTCGACGATTCCGAGATGGACGCGATCCGGCTGCACCCAGCCCGCGGGGTCGAGCTGATCGGGAACATCCCGTTCCTCGAAGAGGTCAAGTCCGCTGTCCTGCACCACCACGAGAAGTACGACGGCACCGGCTATCCGGCCGGACTGAGCGGAACCAACATCCCGTACTTCGCCCGCATCATCGGCATCGTCGATGCGTTCGACTGCCTCACCTCGACCCGCTCCTACCGTCCGGCGCGAAGCGTCGAGGAGACGCTGCAGATCCTCCTGCAGGATCGCTACACCCACTTCGATCCGCAGCTCGTCGACTCCTTCGTCGAGGTCATCCGCCGCGACGGCTGGAAGGCGGCCGCCGCCGATCAGCCGGCCCCCGACGAGACCGTGCGGGCCGCGATCGACCACGACGACCTCAGCCTCGGCAGCGGCGGCGGCGCCTCCGGGTCCGCGGCCGGACCGGAGGCGTAGGTGGTCACGTCGGAGCGCGTCGAGATGCGTCGCCTGGGCAGTGGCGCCGTGATTGTCGTGGCCGGTGGGGTGCTCGGCGTCACGGCGCTTGCCCTGACGGTTCGACAGGGTGTCACCGAATGGGCCTACGCGTTGACTTTCGCCGTACTGATCGCGATCGGTGAGATGGTGCAGTTCAGGGTCGACCGGAGCCGCAACCGGGCGCCGATCGCGACCAGTGCCGCCCTGGGGTATGTCCTGCTCCGCCCCCCGGAGGTATCTATTCCTCCCAGCCTCGCGCAGGTCGTGGCCGTCGCAGGCGTCGCAACTCTGGTGGGGATCCTGCCCCGGATGCTGGCGGGCCTGCGCTGGGATCTGGTGGTGTCGTCGCGGCGGATGCTGTCGGTGGCCGCAGCCGCTGCGGTCTTCATCGCAGTGACGCCGTCCGATCTGTACTGGGACGGCAGTTGGCTGGCGGCGATCGCTCTGACCGGGACGATGCTGCTGGCGGTTCTCACTGCGGCTGTGATGGACGCCCTGGTCGGTGCCGGGCAGGCCACCGAGAAGTTCAACCAGCCCTTCCCTGCGGCCCTTCGCGATGAGGTGGTAGTCGCGGCCCGGATCGGGATGGCGATGGCGATCAGCGGCATCCTGCTGGCGATCAGTACGTCGTTGCTCGGTCTCTGGGGGCCGCCGCTGGTCGTCGTACCGCTGCTGCTGACGCAGTTCGCGTTCCGGCGGTATGCATCAGCACAACGGACGTACCGGACCACCGTGCGTTCGATGTCCCGCAGCACGGAGATCGCCGGCTTCAGTAGTCCCGGGCAGAACGGGCGGACATCGCAGTTGGCCGTCGCCATGGGCTACGACCTCGGACTGACGCCGGCTCGGATGGAGGCTCTGGAGTACGCCGCTTTGTTGTCCGGGGTTGGGCAGTTGGCGTTGGCGGATCCTAGTCCGGGTGGGGCGAGTCTCCTCCGGACGCGGGAGGAGCGGCAGCGGGCGGCGGAGATCGGGGCGTCCGTGATCGAGCGGTCGGGGGTGCTGGATCATGTGGCGGAGATCGTGCGGCACTCGAATGATCCTTACCGGCATGGGCGCGCCAATAACGCCGAGATTCCGGTCGAGAGCGGGATCGTGAATGTGGCGCTCGCCTACGAGCAGTTGGTGGGGGAGAGCGGCGGGCAGTCGCCGGACAAGGCGATGGAGTCGATCGGGTTGGGGATCGGGGCTGAGTACGACCCGGTGGTGGTCGACTCACTCCGACGGGTGATTGGGCGCGGCTTCCGGTTCTGACAGTTCGTCCCAGGTGGGGGCGTCGCTGGTGGGGACACGGCCCGAGCCGCCCATGCCGACGTACAGGAGGAGCCCTGCGCCGGCGGCGATCAGGACGTCGCCGGGGCTGACGGCCTGGCCGAGGCCGGGCAGGGCGACCGGTACGACGTCGCCCAGCCAGGGCCACGTGGTGGTGGCTGTGACGAGCTCGTGGCGCTGGTCGGTCACTACACCAGTCGGGAGGCCTGCGCGGGCCAGAGCGGCGGCTGAGACGGGCATGGCGCCGTTGAGGGCGACGACGGCGGCATTGGAGAAGAAGCCGAGGGCAAGCAGGCCGACGCCGGGGCGGCGGAGGTTCTCGCGCAGGAAGACGGCGATGCAGACGGCTGAGCCGATCAGGCCGACCGGGTACGCCGTACCGCCGAAGAGGGCGCCGAGGAGCTGGCCGATGGCGGCTGCGGCGAGCCAGTGCAGGCCGGTCAGGGTGTTGTCGGCAAGGCGACCGAGGCGTCCGCCCGTGGCGAGCGCCGCGAGGGCGGCGAGCGCCATGACGAGGAGGACCAGCAACACGCTCGCGATTCTGCCGTTCCGACGGCCCGAATTCGGGCAAGCTGACTGCGCAGCGTGTCGATACGATGGCAAAACGTAACGTCAGCACAAACAAAAACGGCGGTCCCATCACCGTGGGACCGCCGTTCAAGCCAAGGAAGCTAGGACTTGGCTGTCGCCGCGCCGCCTTCGTCGAGCAGGTCGGGCAGGTCCTGTACGCCGGGATCTCCCTTGTCGGCGGTGTAGTCCGACGGGTGCGTGGAGTCCTCGCCGGACGCGATCTTGAGCGCCCGCAGGATCAGCGTCAGCACGATCACGATCACCAGGTTGATGGCGAACGCGACCAGGCCGATGTAGGCCTGCGTATCGGTGAACGGGATGTTCGTGACCGAGCCACCGAAGTGCTTCTTGGTGGCCGGGTTGACCACGTTGTAGGCCTCGATCGTGCCCCAGACCATCGCGACCGCCCAGCCCGCCAGCAGCGCCCACTTGTGGAACCAGCGGGTGAACAGGCCGACCACGATCGCCGGGAACGTCTGCAGGATCCAGATGCCGCCCAGCAACTGCAGGTTGAGCGAGATCGTCTTGTCCATCCCGAGCACGAAGATCAGTGCCCCGAACTTCACCAGCAGCGAGGCCAGCTTGGAGACCTTGGCCTCCTGGGCCGGCAGCGCGTCCTTCTTGATGAACTCCTTGTAGATGTTGCGGGTGAACAGGTTGGCCGCCGCGATCGACATGATCGCCGCGGGCACCAGCGCACCGACCGCGATCGCCGCGAACGCGATCCCGGCGAACCAGGACGGGAACTCCTGGTCGAACAGCCGCGGGATCGCCAGCTGCGGGTTCGGCAGCCCGTCGAGGCCCTTGATGTTCACGTTCGCCTTGATGGCCATGAAGCCCAGCAGGGCGAGCAGACCGAGCAGCAGCGAGTACGCCGGCAGGATCGCCGCGTTCCGCCGGACGATGTTGCGGCTCTTGGTGGACAGGACCGCGGTCACCGAGTGCGGGTACATGAACAGTGCTAGCGCCGAGCCCAGTGCCAGCGTCCAGTACGCCGAATGTCCGGCCGCGCCCGGAATGAACGTACCCACCGGCTTGCCGGTCGCCGGGTTGGGCTTGGCCAGCTTCTCCTGAGCGGCACCGAAGATCGAGTCCCAGCCACCGAGCACGTGCGGCAGGTAGAGGATTGCCACGGCGATCACCAGGTAGATCAGGCCGTCCTTGACGAACGCGATCATCGCCGGGGCCCGCAGGCCCGAGGAGTACGTGTACGCCGCGAGCACGGCGAACGCGATCAGCAGCGGCAGGTCCTTGGCCAGCAGGTTGCTGCCGCCGAGGCCCATCGTCTCGAAGACCGCCTGCATACCCACCAGCTGCAGCGCGATGTACGGCATGGTGGCCAGGATGCCGGTCAGCGCGACGGCCAGCGACAGCCAGCGGCTGCCGTAGCGGCCGCGGACGAAGTCGGCCGGCGTCACGTAGCCGTGCCGGTGCGAGACCGACCAGAGCCGCGCCATGAAGACGAAGATCACCGGGTAGACCACGATCGTGTACGGCACCGCGAAGAAGCCGGTGACGGCTCCGGTGGCATACATGGCGGCCGGTACGGCGATGAACGTGTACGCCGTGTAGAGGTCGCCACCGAGCAGGAACCAGGTGATGAAGGTGCCGAAGCCGCGGCCACCCAGACCCCACTCGTCCAGGTTGTCCATCGCGCCCGAGGAACGCCAGCGGGACGCCATGAAGCCCATCACCGTGACGGCGGCGAAGATCACGACGACGACGATCAACTGCACCCAGTCGACTGAGTGGTTCACTGCTCTGCCCCCTTCGCCGGCTTGTCCGGGTCACCGAGACCCTGGGCAGCCCGCCGCTTGCGCTCCTCGCCGATGACCAGCCTGTACGCGATACCGACCGTGAACACGGACAGCACGACCCACAGCAGCTGGTACCAGTAGAAGAACGGGAAACCCCACAACCGGGGCTCGGCCTTGGCATAGGTCGACACAATGAGTGGTGCGAGAACCGTGACCGCCAGTAGCACTCCGGCAATCCAGTACGCGGGTTTCACCGCGGACAATCGGGACACTGCGAACCTCCTCGGGACAGTGCGGGCGCAACCGAGCACGCTACCGTTTCGTCCGGACAAGCGACTAGAGCTTCGGGGTGGTCCGTGGATAACGAAAAGGCATGGCTCGTACGACGGGTCGTGCTGTCCGTGCTCTTTCTGGTGATCGTTGCCGTCCCGCTGTATCCGGAGCTCTACGGTCTCGACGAGGTCACGCCCTTCGCCCAACTGGTCGCGTTCCGGCCGCAGGGGCTCGTCCTGGTGTTCGTGGTGGCCCTGCTGATGCTGATCCGGAAGGGCTGGCGGATAGCGGCCGGACTGGTCGCCGCACTGACCCTGGTCGGTGCTGGGCTGACCCTGCCCCGGGTGACGAGTGATCCGAGGACCCCGGCTGCCGACACTCGAGTGCTGACGATCATGGTCGCCAACGTCCTGGGCGGTGGTGCGAACGCCGGTGCGGTCGCAGCGCTCATCCGGGAGCGCAAGCCGGACCTGGTGTCGTTGCCAGAGGCACAGGTCGACGTCCGCGAGGAGATCCGTGCACAGCTCGAGGACCTCAAGTACGTCGGTTATACCGAGCAGCCCACCCAAGCCGTGGAGAGCGCCACCAGTGCGCTCGTGGCGCCCACTCTGGGCGCGGTCCAGGTCAGGCAGGACCTGCCGACCAGCTTCGGCAATCTGATGATCACCGGTGGCAATCTGGGCGAGCTGCGGCTGGTCGCGTACCACGGCTACCCGCCACTTCCGGACGACGTACCGCCGTGGAAGCACGACCTGACCCAGCTCAGGCGCTGGTGTGCGCAGGATCCGCCGACCATCGTGGCCGGTGACTTCAACGCGACCCTGGACCACTCCGACTTCCGCTGGGCCCTGGCGTCGAACTGTCACAGCGTCGGGCCGTCCGTGGGTGGCGGTCTCAAGGGCACGTGGCCGTCGGACCAGCCGGCGATCGCCCGGACCCAGATCGACCACGTTCTGGCCACCCGGACGATCGAGCCGCTGCGGTTCGCGACGTACGAGATCGAGGGCACTGATCACCTCGCGGTCGTAGCGACGGTCGCCGTACCTCGCTGAGCAGTGAACTTGTGCACTAGGTAGATTTGGGGGTGCGTACCGGAACTCTGGGGTGGGAGGACGCATGGGGGCAGCCGTGGACGTATTGGTCCTCGGCCCGACCCTGCTCAGAGCAAGCGGCACCCAGTACGGCGTCGCCCGGCCGCGTGAGCGAGCTCTGCTCGTCCGACTCGCACTGGCCCGAGGCCATGGTGTGCCGGACGGAGTGCTGGCCGCGGATGTGTGGGGCGGCGGGCAGGTGCAGAAACCGGGGGACCGGCTCCGGGTGCTGGTGCACCGGCTGCGACGCACGCTCGGGGACCACGCCGGGCTCGTCCACCGCACCGAGAACGGCTACGCCCTCGACACCAGCGGACCGGCCGACCTGGCCGAGGTCGAACGGCTGCTGTCGACGGTCGAGGCTGCTCGCCGAGATCAGGACTACAGCAAGGTGAGCGCCGCAGCGGCCGAGGCGCTCGCTCAGTGGCGTGGTCCGGCGCTGGAGGATCTGCGCGACATCCCCTTCGGCGCCGTCGAGGCGGCCCGGCTGGACCGCCTCTTCGTCGACCTGCAGACGAACCGGGTCGAGGCCGGGCTGGCCCGTGGCCTGGAGATGGTCACCGAGGCCGACGAGCTAGCGCGGCAGCATCCGCTGAACGAACGCCTGATCGGGCTGGCGGTGATCGCGCTGTACCGGGCCGGCCGGCAGGCCGATGCGCTCGCCCGGATCGCGACGCTGCGGACGACTCTGGCCGACCAGCTCGGCATTGACCCGTCGCCCGAAACCATCGATCTCGAGCTGAAGTTGCTGCGCCAGGATCCCTCCCTGCTGCCGGTCGTTCAGTCGCCTCGGATCGCCATAGCGCCGCCGGTCGCCCGCGCCGGAACCGCGATGGTTGGTCGCGACGGCGACCTCACCGCCCTGCTGGATCGTCTGGCCAGACCTGCCGTCGTTACCCTGACCGGTGGCCCCGGAGTGGGAAAGACCCGGTTGGCCAGAGAGATCGACGCAGCCGTCAGCCAGCAGGGCAGGGCGGCGTACTGGCTGGACCTGACCAGCATCACCACGGCTGAGACGCTGCTGCCCAGTCTCGCCGCGGCGGTGGCCGTCGAGGTCGGTCCGGACGGGTTGCTGGCGCGCTGTGTCGAGAAGCTCGCCGGCGGCCTGCTCGTCCTCGACAATGCCGAGCACCTGGTCGAGCCTGTCCGAGAACTGCTGTCTGGAATCGAGGGGGACCAGGTCTCCGTCCTGGTGACCTCCCAGCAGCCGGTCCGCGTCGTCGGCGAGCACGTACACCCAATCGGTCCGCTCGGCCGGGAGGCCGCCGCTCGCCTGTTCCGGGACCGCAGCCGGGTGCCGGCCGACGGCCATGACCAACTGATCGACGAGATCTGTACGGCGGTCGATCGGCTCCCGCTGGCCATCGAGCTCGCGGCCGGCCTGACCCGGACCCTGACCATCGAGCAGCTGGCGCTGCGGATCGACGACCGGTTGCGGCTGCTCGTCGGCGGCATGCGCTCGGCCGGCCGTCGGCACACCAGCCTGCGCTCCGCGATCGACTGGAGCTGCTCGCTCCTCGATCCGATCGGCCGCGAAGTTCTCTACCGGATCTCCGTCTTCGTCGGCGGCTGCACCCTGGAGGCCGCCGAACAGGTTGTCTGCGGCGCTGACGTCCCGCTGGAACCCGCGGACCTGAAGGCGGTTCTGGCCGACCTCTGCGAGCGGAGTCTGCTCACGATCCAGTCCGGTGAACAGGGCGACCGCTTCGCGCTGCTGCAGAGCATCCGGGACTACGCCCTCGAGCAATTGGGTGCCAGCGGGAACGAGGTCCGCGGCCGGCACGCGACGTGGTGCGCCGCACTCGCCGCGCGGACCTTTCGGGACGGCGGACCCGATCACGAGCTGGTGGTCCCCGAGTTGAACAGCGAAGCGGGTAACCTGCGAGCGGCCGTCGAATGGGCCTTGCGGACCCCGGGCGAGGCCGGCCGCGTTCTCGAGATCGCGGCGCCCACTGGGTGGTACTGGACGGGCATTGGCCTGATCGCCGAAAGCCGTGAGTGGCTGCGCCGGGCGCTCGACGCCGACGAGGAGGCGCCGACTGAGACCCGAGCCGTCGCGCTCCGGACCGCGGCCACGCTCACCCGCAACAACGGTGACCCGGCCGGGGCGCGACTGCTCGGTGACGAGGCTCTCCGCATCTACCGCCGCCTCGACGACCCCGAAGGCCTCATCTCGGCCCTGGTCGGACTCTGCTTCACCAACATGGCCCTGGGCGACCTGGACGTCGCAGTGCAGCTGGGACAGGAAGCCATCACGCTCGCCAAGCCGACCGGGAACACCAGGCTGCTCGCCACCGCGCTCAACATCACTGGTGGAGTGTTGCACCGGCTCGGCCGGATCGCTGAGGCTGAGCAGGCGTACGTGGACTCCTGCGAACTGTGGCGCAGCGCCGACGACCTGCGTGGCCTGGCCGGCACCCTCAGCAACCTCGGACAGATCTACCTGCAGACGGGAGATCTGACTGCCTTGCGCGAGCGGTCTCTGGAGGCCTTGCGGATCTACCAGCAGCTCGACCAGCTCGATGCCATGGTCGACTGCATCGATCACCTCGCCGCCAGCGAGCTGGCACTCGGCCACCACCGGCAGGCGCTCAGGCTGGTGACAGTCTCCGAAGCCCAGCGGGCCAGGACAGGCATTCCGTTGCTGCTTCCCGACGAGATCGAGGCCAGGAACGCCGTCGAACAGACTGCGCGCACCGCCCTTGGCCCCGAGGCCGCCGCAGTCGTCGCGGCGGCCCAGGACGAGCCGATCACCGCCCTGGTCGACGAGCTGCTCAGGGCCGGGTAAACAGGTTCACCAGGTTCCCGTCCGGGTCGCGCAGCATCGCCGACCGGTTCCCCCACGGCATCGTGGTCGGCGTCTGAACGAACTCCAGGTCGGCGAGCCGGGCGAACTCGGCATCGGTGTCCGGCACCTCGAACTCCAGGATCGCCGACCGATTCGCGGCCGCCGGTACGACGTCCGCGCCGTACAGCTGGTCGGTCAGCCGGCTGCTGGTGATGGCGAGGGTGCCGGCCGCGGTGCGGATCTCGGCGAAGACCGGGACCGGCCGGGTCGCGGTGAATCCGGTCAGGCGCTCGTAGAAGGCGGTCAGCCGGTCGACGTCGTCCGTCGCGATGCGGACCGAAGCAAAAGTAGTCATACACCGACCGTAGGACTAATACCGGACAGCTTCTGCCCGGTATTCTGACCCAATGTCCACCGCACGGGTCCTGGCACTCCTGGAGCTCCTCCAAGGCGGCGGCACCCGACGGGTCGCCGACCTGGCTGACCGCCTCGGTGTCGACGAGCGCACAGTCCGCCGGTACGCCGAGCACCTGGCCGACCTGGACATCCCCGTCCGGTCGGTTCGCGGCCGGTACGGCGGCTATCACCTCGCACCGGGCTACCGGATGCCCCCGCTGATGCTGACCGATGACGAGGCCGTCGCCGTGGCGATCGGGCTGGTGGTTGGCGGCCGGGCCGGACTGGTGCCGGAGTCGACCGCATCCGACAGTGCGCTGTCCAAGCTCCGGCGGGTGCTCCCCGCCCGGTTGGCCGACCGCCTCGGCGCATTGCTCACCACCTCGTCGTTCACCGCGCCCCGGCGGTCCGCCAAGCCCACCGACACCGCAGTGCTGCTCACCATCGCCGAGGCCGCGCGGGACCAGCGGGAGGTCCGGATCACCTACACCGACCGCCACGAGCACGTCACCTGGCGGACCATCGCGCCGTACGGCGTCGTCGCGCACGCCGGCCGCTGGTACGTCGCCACCGCCGACCGCACCTTCCGGCTGGACCGGATCGCCAAGGCATCGTTGCTAGCAGCAACCACTGACCCACCCGTCGGCGATCCGGCCCGTGCGGTCCTCGAGTCCTTGGCGAAGACCCCGCGGACCTACGCGGTCTCGGTCCGCGTGCGGGGCACGGTCGACGACGTACAGCGCAGGTTGCCACTCGGCCTGGCGCAGGTCACCCAGCTCGAGGAAAACCAGGTCCGGGTCGAGCTCCACGCCGAGCGACTCGACTGGGTACCCGCACTCCTTGCCGGGCTGGACCGGCCGTTCGTGATCGAGCATCCGCCCGAGCTGCGAAGCCAGGTCCACCGGCTGGCAGAACGGCTCGCCAGTTGGGCTACGAAGGATTAGCAGCCGGCCTGTAGATGTAGGGCTGTGAGCCCTGGACTGCTTCGGTGAGCATCAGGAGGAGGTCTGCGCGGGCCTCAATGGGCCGTCCGAACAGCTCATCGTCCCCAGGGATCGGGAAGCCCTTCACACCGATCGCCAGCTGGCTCAGCAGCACATGCAGGACACCGCGGGCGTTGAACACCGGGGGAGTCGGCCACTCGGGCAGGGTCTCGTGCATGAGCGGCTGCTGGGCCGCAGTCGCCGCAATGGGCTTCAGCCAGCGCTCCAGCTCGTCGCTCGTCAACATGTTGCGGTGCAGGATTGTCATCACCGCATGGGCGACCCGGTCGTGCTCCTCATGCACCCAGCGGTACTGCGTGTCCTTGACGATCCGGTCAGCCAGTACGTCGAGCAGCGCCCGGAGCACTCCGACATCGCAGTGCCGTGAGCGGGCCAACGCACCGATCGCGTCGGCGCCGTGGGCAACGGCATGGGCCCAGCCACAGTCCGGCACGTACCCGCGCAGGTCGCGCTCGCGCAGCAGCCAGGTGGCCAGCCGGTCGCCCCAGCGCATCACCACCTCGTCGTGGACCAGGAACTCGGCGTTGTCGCGGTGGATGACCTCAGCCAGCGTCAGCGCGGTGAAGGACCGGCGGAAGACGCTGTCGGTCCCCTCCTCACCCAGTCCGTAGGACAGGCCTGCGCAGAGGCCGTCGCCGAAGCCGGGCAGCAGGTCGTCGTACACGCCCCGCTCGAGCCAGGTCGCCAAAGTGGGATAGGCCAGTGCGTCGCGCACCTGCGGGTTGGTCGACGCCAGACCGCGGACAAGCTCTTCGGTGAGGTCGTTCAGCGCACGATCGTGGGGTACCGCGTAGTCCGCGGCCATCACGTCCTGCCAGTACGTCGACTCCACCAAAAAATCCTTCCGTTCGTCTGAGATCAAACACCTGTCTACACCCAAATGTCGAGCTGCCAGACCGGGGTGGTGGGGCGGGGGAGGTATAAGCACCCCTAGGTAGCATCAGCAGCGTGCCGTCTTTGAGTGACGTGGCCAGAAACCACACAACGTTGGACCAGGCCGACCTGGATCGCCTGCAGCTGCTCGTCTCGGACTGGCAGATGCTGGCGGACCTGTCGTTCGCCGATCTGGTCCTCTGGCTGCCCGACACCGAAGGCCTCGGCTTCTGGGCCGGTGCCCAGATGCGTCCGACCACCGGACCAACGGCGTACCTGGACGACATCGTCGGCAGCTTCATCCCGCGCGGCCGCCGGCACCTGCTGGACCAGGCCTACGACGGTGGCCGCATCTGCCGCGAAGGCGACCCGGAGTGGCGCGACGACGTACCGGTGCGGGTCGAGACGATCCCGGTACGGCGTGGCTCGCGCGTGATCGCGGTGATCGCGCGCAACACCAACCTGCTCGGTGTCCGAACCCCGTCCCGGCTGGAGATCGCCTACCTGCAGAGTGCCACCGATCTGGCCCGCATGATCACCGACGGCATCTTCCCGTACGGCGGGGAGCGGCTGCTGTCCACGTCGCCCCGAGTGGGGGACGGGTGCATCAGGGTCGATCGGCACGCCATGGTGACGTTCGCCAGCCCCAACGCGCTGTCGGCGTACCGGCGAATGGGTCTCGTCACCGATCTGGTCGGCAGCCGGCTCAAAGATGTCACCGCGGAGTTGCTGCATAGCGGACGCAAGGTCGACGACGTGCTGGCGACCGTGCTGACCGGACGCGCGGCGCAGGAGATCGAGATCGAGAACTCCGACGCGACGCTGTTCCTCCGAGCGATCCCGTTGCGGGCCGACGGTCAGCACGTGGGCGCTCTGATCCTGCTCCGGGACGTGACGGAGCTGCGCAGCCGGGAACGGGAGCTGGTCACCAAGGAGGCGACCATCCGGGAGATTCATCATCGCGTCAAGAACAACTTGCAGACCGTCGCCGCGTTACTGCGCATGCAGGGCCGCCGGATCACCGTGCCGGAAGCCCAGGAGGCGTTGGCCGAAGCGGTGCGCCGGGTCGGTTCGATCGCGATCGTGCACGAGACACTCTCCGAATCGTTCGACGAGCATGTGGACTTCGACGACGTGGCCGACCGGGTGGCCGCGATGGTGGCCGACGTGTCGACGGTCGCGACCGCGGTCGAGATCCGCCGTACCGGCAGTTTCGGGGTCCTGGACTCGGATCAGGCCACGCCGTTGGCGATGGTGCTGACCGAACTCATGCAGAACTCCGTGGAACATGCCTTCGGCACCCGCGACGGCGGGGAATCCAGTGGAGTCATCGAGCTGACCGGTGACCGGACAGTCGGCCGGTTGCATGTGACCGTCGTCGACGACGGTCAGGGACTGCCGGCGAACTTCGACTCCGAACTGTCCGGAAACCTTGGCCTGTCGATCGTTCGCACGCTGGTGCTGGGCGAGCTCGACGGCACGCTGGAGTTCGGCCCTCGCCGGGACGGCAAGGCAGGAACCCAAGTGACGCTGGACTTTCCGGTCGCCCACTGACCGCACCGCTGAACAGCAAAGGCCCCGCGGATCCCGCGGGGCCTCGACGAAACGCTCAGCTCAGGCGGTGCGGATGCGCTGGCGGGCGTTACGGCGCTTCAGCGCGCGTCGCTCGTCCTCGCTCAGGCCGCCCCAGACACCGTGGTCCTGGCCGGCTTCCAGTGCCCACGCGAGGCACTGCTCGCGCACGTCGCACCGGCGGCACACCTGCTTGGCCTCCTCGATCTGCATGATCGCGGGCCCGGTGTTGCCGATGGGGAAGAACAGTTCCGGGTCCTCATCGAGGCAAATGGCCCGGTGGCGCCAATCCATGGCGAATCCCATCTCTCTCAGTAGTGGAAGTACGCTGTCGGTTAGGTCTGTGCCCGATCAGCGGGTGCTGTACTCGTCGTACTTCTCGCGACGGAGGGGACCGTCAGGCGAGGGTCTGAAATGTTCGTGGCTAGTTGTGAACGCTTTCACGAACGACTCCATGTTCCCAATCTCAGGCGTGTGAAACAAGGGTTCTGGAGTTGTCGATCAGATCACAACACTTCCTTAACACTACGAACCGGTGCGTGACGGCCCACCTCGTCCGTTAACCGGACAGAGGCGCGAACTCGCAATCACCCGTTCACTGCAAGTAACCGATGGAACAACGCTTTGGTTACGCACAACCTCGAATCCCTGTGGGGCTGGGGTTCCGCTCACCCGGCCGGGGCGCGGGTAGAGGTGGTCGTCATCCCGTGCGCCCGAGTTCCCCGGCCCAACGCGCATTAAGCTGACGGAGTGCCGACCGACTCCCCAGCTGCCGTAGTACCGAGACCATTGAAGTTAGCCGCGGCGGTGGTCGCAGCGGAAGGGCTTGTGTTCGTCGTCCTCGGAATTGTCGAAGCATTTACGATGCACAGCTCCCGCCTGGTCCTCGGGCTCACCGTCACCGCGTTCTTCATCCTGTACGGCGTGGGGCTGGGCGCGGTCGCTCGCGGCCTGTTCCGGGCGTCGACCTGGAGCCGCGGGCCGGCCGTATTCACCCAGTTGATCCAGCTGGCACTGGCCTACAGCTTCTGGGGCAGCGGCACCAGAGGTGTCGGCTTCGCCCTCGCGGTGGCAGCGATCGCCATACTGATCGGGGTCTTTCGTAAAGAATCTACGAAGGCTTTGACGGACAACCCCGAAAAAGACCACCCGGTTCTTTAATGCCCGCAGTGGAATCCTTCAGCGGTTATTCCTTGAGCAGACCGGCGCGGAGTTCGGTCAAAGTGCGGGCGAGCAGCCGGGAGACGTGCATCTGCGAGATGCCGATCTCCTCGGCGATCTGGGACTGCGTCATCCCCCGGAAGAAGCGCAGCGTCAGGATCCGCTTCTCGCGGGTGTCCAGCTGGGCCAGCAGGGGTTTGAGCGACTCGCGGTACTCCACGCTCTCCAGCGCCTCGTCCTCGCCGCCCAGCCCGTCCAGGACCGTGGTCGCGTCGGACTCGTTCTGGTCCGGAGCGTCCAGGGACAAGGTGTTGTAGGCGTTCGCGGACTCGAGGCCCTCGATCACCAGGTCGGTCGGCAGGCTCAACCGCACGGACAGCTCGGCCACGGTCGGTGCCCGGCCGAGCTCCTGGGTCAGCTCGGCGGTCGCCGCGGTCAGCGACAACCGCAGCTCCTGCAGACGCCGGGGTACCCGGATCGCCCAGCCCTTGTCCCGGAAATACCGCTTGATCTCGCCGAGAATCGTCGGGGTCGCGTACGTCGAGAACTCGACCCCGCGGTCGGAGTCGAACCGGTCGATCGCCTTGATCAGGCCGATGGTCGCGACCTGCACCAGGTCGTCGTACGGCTCGCCTCTGTTGCGGAAGCGGCGGGCCAGATGCTCCACGAGCGGCATGTGCAGCGAGACCAGGCCATCGCGAGCAGCGTGGTGTTCCGGCGTACCGCGTCCGGCCGCGTGCATCGCAGCAAAGAAGGTGGCTGTTCGGGTGCGCAGATCGGGGTGGTCGTCAGCTGATGATCTGTCGTCGGTCATACCTCCGCCTCGCTGGCGCTCGGCTCCGGTCTGACAGAAATTTGTGCTCTGCCTTTGGTTCTCTCGCTACGCTCGTTCACAGGTTCTCCGCGACGCTGGCGGAGGCGGTCACGGTGATGGTGAGCCGGCCGTCGATCGTCTCGACGGCCGCGGTCTCGACCAGTGCGGTCAGCACGGTCCAGCCGAACGACGTGGTGTCCGGCGTCCAGCCCTCCGGTACGACGGCGCTCGTGCGGACCGTCAGTTGCGGCGGAGCGACCTCGAAAACGCACTCCAGCACGCCGTCCGTGGCCTGCGGGAGCAGCAGTGAGCACGCCTCGTCGACGGCGATCCGCAGATCGTCGATCGCGTCGACGGTGAAGTCGTTGCGCGCCGCGAGGTTGCCCACCACCGACCGCGGGACGGCGATGTACGCACCGTCGGCCGGGATACTCAGGCGGACCTCAGCGGATTGCCCCGTGCTGCTCACTTCGTCTCCTCCAGTTTGGCCTGACGCCGTACTTCTACCACTCTCACCGCATTTCAAGCACGGCGCCAACCCTTGAAGGGATCCTCAGCAGCGTTCAGACGTCGCGGAGGCTCTCTCCGGAGTGTTCAGCCGTCAGCCGGCTGAGGAACGTCTTGGTGCGCTGGTGTTGCGGGTTGCCGATCACGTCGGCCGGGGAACCGGCCTCGACGACCACGCCGCCGTCCATGAAGACGACCGTGTCGGCGACCTCGCGGGCGAACGACATCTCATGGGTGACGACGATCATCGTCATCCCGTCGGCCGCCAGTTCGCGCATCACCGAGAGCACCTCGCCGACCAGTTCGGGGTCGAGCGCGGAGGTCGGTTCGTCGAACAACATCAGCTTCGGCTGCATGGCCAGGGCTCGCGCGATGGCAACTCGTTGCTGCTGGCCACCGGACAACTGCGCCGGGTACGCCGCACAACGGTCACCCAGCCCGACCCGGTCGAGCAGCGACTGGGCGCGCTCGCGGGCCACCTTCTTCGACTCGCCCTTGACCTGGACCGGCGCCTCGGCCACGTTCTCGATCGCGGTCATGTGCGGGAACAGGTTGAACCGCTGGAAGACCATCCCGATCTCGCGCCGCTGCGCCGCGATCTCCTTGTCCTTCAGGCGATACAGCTTGTCCCCACGCTCGGCGTACCCCATCAGGTCGCCGTCGACCCAGATCCGGCCGCCGTCGATCGTCTCGAGCTGGTTGATACAGCGCAGGAACGTCGTCTTGCCCGACCCCGAAGGCCCGAGCAGACAGACCACCTGGCCGGCGTCGACGTCGAGGTCGATGCCCTTCAGTACCTCGTTGTGGTGGAACGACTTGGTCACGTTGACCGCATGCACCAACGACTCAGTCATCACGCACCCCCTGCCCCGGCCGGACGGGCCGCCCGCGGCGCCGCCGGCGTCGTACCGAATCCGCGGCCGAACCGCCGCTCGAGGAAGTACTGGCCGACCATCAGCACACTGGTCGCGGCCAGGTAGTACAGCGTCGCGGCGACCGCGATCGGGAACGTCTTGTAGTACGTGCTGCCGATCGACTGCAGCTGGTAGAACAGCTCGCCGATCACTGGGACGGCGAGGAGCAGTGACGTATCTTTCAGCATCGCGATCGTCTCGTTGCCGGTCGGCGGCACGATCACCCGCATCGCCTGTGGCAGCACGACCCGGCGCATCGCCTTGCCCTTGCTCATCCCGAGCGCCTCGGCAGCCTCGGCCTGGCCCTTGTCCACCGACATGATCCCGGCGCGGGCGATTTCAGCCATGTACGCTGCCTCGGACAGCCCGAGGCCGATCACACCGGCGACGAGCCCGGTGAACACCTGGTTGGCGTCCAGGGTCAGGAACCGCCAGTCACCCGACATCCCCAGCCAGTCGATGATCTTCCAGTCGAACGGGATGCCGAGGGCGACGCCGTTCGGGAAGAGCACCCCCAGCGTGCCCATCGTGAACAGCAGCAGGTACCGCGGGACGCTGCGGAAGAACCAGGTGAACGCCCAGGAGACCCCGGACAGGATCGGGTTGTCCGACAGCCGCATCACGGCCAGCAGCACCCCGCCGCCGACACCGACGACCATCGACAGCACGGTGACCAGCAGCGTGCCCTTGAGGAAGCCGTTGATCACCGGCTTCTGGTTCATCGCCTCGAAGGCGAACTTCCAGTCGAAGGCCTTGTTGGTGAGCAGCAGGTGCAGCAGCATCGCGACCAGGACCGCGATCACCGCGATCGCGACCCAGCGGCCGGGATGCCGGACCGGTACGGCGTCGATCGCGCCCGGCCGGTTGTCCGTCGTACCGGCCGGGGTGCTGTCCGAGGTGGTGTCCGCACTCATCAGGGGTTGACCGCGAAGTCGCTGATCGCTCCCGACTCGTTGTTCCACTTGGCCAGCGCGGCCTTGTAGGAACCGTCGGCGGCCGACGCCTTCAGCGCCTCGGCGATCGCCTTCGCGAAGTCGGCCTGGGCCTTCGGGATCACGTAGCCGTACGGAGCGGCGTCGTAGATCTCACCGAGCTGCTCGAGGGCGCCGTTGGTCTGCTTGACCGCGTACAGCGAGACGGGGGAGTCGGCGAGCATGGCGTCGGCCTTGCCGGCTACCAGGTCCGCGGTCGCCTGGTCCTGCTTGTCGCGGACGACCAGCTTGATCTCTGGCTTGCCGTCGGTCTTGCACTTGGCCTGCCGCTTCGGCAGGTCGTCCTCGAGTTGCGTGGTGCCCTTCTGGACGGCGACCGTCTTGCCGCAGGCGTCGTCGGCGTTGACACCCTTGGGGTTGCCCTTCGCGGTCACCCACAGGGTGCCGGCGCTGAAGTAGCTGACCATGTTGACCTGCTGCTTGCGCTTGTCGTTGATCGTGAACGACGAGATGCCCATGTCGTACTTGCCGCCCTGGACACCGGTGATGATGGTGTCGAAGCCGGCCGGCTGCCAGTCCACGGTGACGCCGAACTTCGCGGCGACGGCGTTGAACAGGTCGACGTCCATCCCGACCACGGTCTTGCCGCCCTCGAGCGACTCGTTCGGCGGGTAGCTCGCGTCGACACCGACGACGATCTTCTTGGCCGCGGCGATCTTCGGCGGGAGCGCGGCGGCCAAGGCCGGGTCGACGGACGCCGGTCCGCTCGTGGGAGCGCTCGGGCTGGAGCCGGAACCGTTGTTCTCGAGCGAGTTCGAGCCGCAGCCGGCCGCAGCCAGAACCAAGACACCCGACAGTACGAGCGTCCTCCGCAGGACAGACATCTAGTCCTCCAAGACCGGGCGCCGACCGGATTCCGGCGCCGTGTGGTCCGCATCTTGACACAGGGCGCTACCCCGCACGCAGCGTTATCCCCCGAATGGAGACCTATTCGTAGTGGATCCCCTGCATCCCGTCCACACCCCACTACCCACCGTCACCACCGAACCCCTCATTTCGGTGGCTAGCCACCGAAATGAGGGGTTCTGCACCCTGAACCACGGTGCAGAACCCCCAAGGGCGGTGCCTAGGCAGCCAAATGCGTCAGTTGTCCTGGACGTGGGTGGGGTCGAGGACGCGCTTCAGGAAGAGTTTGGTGCGCTCCTCCTGGGGGTTGCCGATGACATCGGCGGGGGCGCCCTGCTCGACGATCACGCCGCCGTCCATGAAGACGACGCGGTCGGCGACCTCGCGGGCGAAGGCCATCTCGTGGGTGACGACGAGCATCGTCATCCCTTCGAGGGCGAGTTTGCGCATCACGGTCAGTACGTCGCCGACGAGCTCGGGGTCGAGCGCGGAGGTCGGCTCGTCGAAGAGCATCAGGGCCGGGTCCATCGAGAGTGCCCGGGCGATGGCGACGCGCTGCTGCTGGCCGCCGGAGAGCTGGGCCGGGTACGCGGTGACCTTGTCGTTCAGGCCCACCCGGTCGAGGTTGCCGCGGGCGATCCGGTCGGCGTCGGCCTGCGTGCGCTTCAGGACCGTGGTCTGGGCGACCGTGCAGTTGGTCAGCACGTTCAGGTGCGGGAACAGGTTGAACTGCTGGAACACCATGCCGATCCCCGCACGAGCGGCGTCCAGGTGGCAGTCCGGGTCGGTGATGTCCTCACCGCGAACGATCACCTGGCCTTCCTCGGGCACCTCGAGCAGGTTGACGCAGCGCAGCAGGGTCGACTTGCCCGAGCCGGACGGTCCGATCACGCAGACGACCTCGCCCTGCTCGACGGTGAAGTCGATACCGCGCAGGACGTGGTTGCTGCCGAAGGACTTGTGCAGGTTGTGGATTTCTACCAGGGCCATGTCAGCGGCTCTTCTCTGAGCGGGCCTCGAGCCGGCGGACCAGGATGCCGAGCGGGAGGGTGATGATCAGGTAGCAGAAGCCGCAGACCACGATCGGGGTCAGGTTCGAGTACGTGTTGGCCAGGTCGCGACCGAATCCGGTCAGCTCGTAGCCGTCGGCCGCGACCCCGATGATGAAGACCAGCGAGGAGTCCTTGACCAGCAGGATCAGGTCGTTGGTCAGCGGCGCCAGCACGATCCGGAAGGCCTGCGGCAGGACGACCTTGCGCAGCGCGAGACCGGGTGACATGCCCAGTGAGCGGGCCGCCTCGATCTGGCCCTTCGGTACGGCCTGGATCCCGGCCCGGATCACCTCGGCCATGTACGCCGAGGCGACGATCCCGAGCGCGAGCCAGACAACGCCGTACGGGTCGAGAGGGATCGTCATGCCCTCGAACGCCAGCGGCAGCAGGCTGAACGCGATGAAGACCACGATCGCCGGCAGACCGCGGAAGAACTCGATGTAGGCGGTCGCGATCCAGCGGTACGGACCGACGCTGCTGAGCCGCATCAGCGCCAGCACCGTGCCACCGGCCAGGCCGATCACGAACGCGCCGGCCGTGTACTCGACCGTCTTGACGAGAGCCTGCAGGACGCCGTCCTGGAAGGTCGACTTGATGAACTCCGGCTTGAAGAACACCGAGCCGATCTGGCCCCAGTCGGCGCTGAACAGCGCGATCAGGAGCAGGACGACGAGAACGGCGTATTGGACCAGGCGCGAGCGCTGGGCCCGCTTGCGCGGGCTCAGCCCCTTACGGACGACGGTATCGGTGGGGGTACTCACTTCTTCGGCTCAACCCCGAACCACTTCTTGTAGAGCTCGTTGTACTTGCCGTCGGTCTTCGCCTTGGCCAGCAGTTCGTTGAACTTGGCGACGACCTTCGGCCCGCTGCCGTCCTTCAGCGCGGCGAAGCCGTACTGCTCACCGGTGTCGAACTCGGTCACGACGGCCAGGTCCGGGTTGTCCTTGACGAAGTCGTAGATCGCGCCGTTGTCGTTGATCGCGGCGGCCACCCGGCCGGACTTGACGTTGTTCATCTGCAGGGCCAGGTCGTTGAACGGGATCACGGTGTAACCGTTCTCCTTGGCGTACTTGTCGGCGTAGTCCTTGCCGGTGGTGTCGCCCTGGGCGCCGAGCTTCTTGCCGCGCAGGTCGGCCAGGCTCCTGATGCCGGAGTCCTTCTTGGCCAGCAGCACCTGGGTCGCGTCCATGTACGGGTCGGTGATGCTGAGCGCGGCCTTGCGCGGCTCGTTGATCGTCATCGCGCCCATGCCGACATCGCACTTCTTCGCCTTGAACGCGGCGCCCGAGGTGACCTGGGCCCACTCGATGCTGATCACGTCGACCTTCAGTCCGAGGTCGTCGGCCAGCAACGTCAGCAGGTCGGTGTCGAAGCCGACGACCTTGGTACCGTCCTTGAACTCGAACGGCTTGTACGGCAGGTGCGTGCAGATCGTCAGCGTGCCGGACTTCACCAGCTCGATCCCGGCGGCCTTCGCCTTGTCGTCGGAACCCCCGCTGCCCGAGCCGTTGCCGCAGGCGGCCAGCGAGAGCGCGAGGACGGCGGCGGCCGTGGCAGCCAGGGGCCGGCGGTGTTTGCGGACGATGTTCATCGCGATGACTCCTCGGCAGGGGTGTGAATTCTCGAATCCTGGCACAGCGGGGAGTTCCCGGCCGGGAGTTCGCCGTGATCGTTATAGGTGTGGGGCCGCTCACAGCAGACCAGTGAGCGCTGTGGTTTACTCGATCAGCACGGGTGACCCCCTGGAAACAGCGCCGTTTCGACGCATCAACGTCGGGCGCGCCCAGTCTTGTTCGCACACTCCCTGAGGGGTTTTGTCATGGTCGCCCAACCTGTTTCTGCTGTTGTCACCGATCCCGCCGCGTTCGATCCTTATGGCGGTGATCCGGTCTTCGAGCTGCACCGCGGCGGCAAGATCGAGGTGACGTCCTCGGTGCACGTGACCGACGCCGCCGAGCTGTCCAAGGCCTACACGCCCGGCGTCGCCCGAGTCTGTACGGCGATCGCCGAGGACCCGTCGTTGGCCCGCCGCTACACGTGGCGCTCGAACGTGGTCGCAGTCGTCACGGATGGAACCGCCGTACTGGGTCTTGGCGACATCGGGCCGACCGCGTCCCTGCCGGTGATGGAGGGCAAGGCGCTGCTGTTCAAGGAGTTCGGTGGCGTCGACTCGGTGCCGATCGCGCTGGACTGCACAGACGTGGACGAGTTCGTCGAGACGGTCGTGCGGATGGCGCCGTCGTTCGGCGGGATCAACCTCGAGGACATCTCCGCACCGCGCTGCTTCGAGATCGAGCGCCGGCTGAAGGAGCGCCTCGACATCCCGGTCTTCCACGACGACCAGCACGGTACGGCGGTCGTCGTACTGGCTGCTCTTCGGAATGCGCTCCGGGTCACGGGCAAGGACATCTCCGCCATCCGGGTGGTCATCTCGGGAGCCGGTGCGGCCGGAGTGGCGTGTGCACGCATCCTGCTGCAGGCCGGTGTGGGTGACCTCGCGGTCGTTGATTCGAAGGGCGTGCTGCATGAGGACCGGGCGGACCTGAACCCGGTGAAGCTGTCGCTGGCCCGCGACACGAACACCGGCGGCCTGTCGGGTCGGCTCGTGGACGCGTTGGACGGTGCAGACGTCTTCATCGGTGTCTCGGGTGGGACGGTGCCGGAGGAAGCGATCGCGCGGATGGCGCCGGATGCGATGATCTTCGCCCTCGCCAACCCGAACCCCGAGGTGCACCCCGACATCGCACACCGGCACGCCGCAGTCGTCGCGACCGGTCGCTCGGACTTCCCGAACCAGATCAACAACGTGCTGGCGTTCCCCGGCATCTTCCGCGGCGCCTTCGACTCGAACGCTTCCCGCATCACCGAAGGCATGAAGCTGGCCGCCGCCGAGGCCCTGGCCGGCCTGATCTCCGAGGCCGACCTCCGCCCCGACTACATCATCCCCTCGCCCTTCGACGAGCGAGTCGCCCCCGCCGTAGCCGCCGCAGTCGCCACCGCCGCCCACACCGACCACGTAGCCCGCCCCTAACCCCACCTCTCTCCCGACCCCGATTTCCCTGGCTCGCCAGGCAAATCGGGGGTTCTCCACCGTGATTCAGAGTGCGGAACCCCCGATTTGAGTGCCTAGCCAGGCAAATGGAGGACGGGAGGGGAGTGTGGGGGTGGGCTCGAGAAACTAGGGTGGTTTGCATGCTTGCTGCTTATGCTGCGCGGTTCGATGCCGAGGATCCGGTGGGGGCGCTCGAGGTGGGGGAGCGGCCGGAGCCGGAGGCGCGGGACGGGTGGGTGACGATCGATGTGAAGGCGTCGGCGTTGAACCACCACGACCTGTGGTCCTTGAAGGGCGTGGGGCTGCCGGAGGCGAACCTGCCGATGATCCTCGGGTGTGACGCGGCGGGGGTCGATCCGGACGGCAATGAGGTCGTGGTGCATGCGGTGATCTCGGATCCGGGGTGGCACGGAGACGAGACGCTGGACCCGAAGCGCTCGTTGCTTAGTGAGCGGTACGACGGGACGCTGGCCGCGAAGGTATCCGTGCCGGCGCGGAACGTCGTACCGAAGCCTGCTGGGTTGAGCTTCGAGCAGGCTGCATGTCTGCCGACCGCCTGGCTGACGGCGTACCGGATGTTGTTCACCCAGTCGGACCTGAAGCCGGGGGACACGGTGCTGGTCCAGGGTGCGGGTGGTGGGGTCGCGACCTCGCTGATCACGCTGGCGCGGGCGGCCGGGATCCGGGTGTGGGCGACCAGCCGGGACGAGGCGAAGCGGGCGAAGGCGCTGGAGATCGGCGCGCACGACGTGTTCGAGTCCGGCGCGCGGCTGCCGGAGCGGGTGGACGCGGTGATGGAGACAGTCGGGCAGGCCACCTGGTCGCACTCGATGAAGTCGCTGAAGCAAGGCGGCACGCTGGTGATCTCGGGCGCGACGAGTGGGCAGGCGCCGAAGTCGGCTGAGCTGAACCGGATCTTCTTCCTGCAGCTCAGGGTGCAGGGATCGACGATGGGCACGCGGACAGAGCTGAGTCAGCTGGTCCAGTTCATGGCGAACGCCGGGATCGAGCCGCACATCGACACCGTGCTGCCGCTGGCCGAGGCGCGGGACGGGTTCGCGAAGCTCAATTCGGGTGACGTATTCGGGAAGATCGTCTTCACTGTCTGACATGACTCCGGAGATCCGCCAGGCGACCGTCGACGATGCCGAAGCCGCCGCCTGGTGTCACCTGCTGTGCTGGCAGGAGGCGTACGCCGGTCTCGCGCCGGCCGACCTCCTGGCCCAGCGGACCGCGAATGTGGAGCGGCGGATCGAGCGCTGGACCCAGGCGCTCGCGGAAGGGCATACCCGCTGGCTCGCGATCAATCCAGATCCTGCGGTGGATGTGCGGGAGCGGGTGGCCGGGTTCGCGATCAGCAGTCCGGGGCGGGACGAGGACTCACCGGCGCCGTTGGAGCTGCAGGCGATCTACACCCGGCAGGCCTGGTGGGGGACCGGGCTCGGCCGGCGGCTGCTGGAGGTTGCCGTCGGCAAGGATCCGGCGTACCTCTGGGTGTTCGAGAACAACGAGCGGGCGCTGGGGTTCTACGGACGGCACGGCTTCGTGGCGGACGGTGAGCGGCTGCACGACGAGTTCTTCGATCTGTGGGAGATCCGTCTCGTCCGGACATGACGTTTCATGCCGGAAACATTCGCGTCGCACCGAGGCAACGCACGTGACGCACGCTGTTCCTACCGCCGGGAAACCCCTTGCGGATTCGATCCGCCCGATCGATGAGGAGCAGGAGTGCCCATGAGGCCGCTTTTGACGGTGATCGTCGACCCCGCCGACAACTGGATGAGCCGCGCCGCGTGCGTCGGCCAGGCCCCGTCGTACGACGAGAGCGCCAGCCAGTGGGAGCAGCGCAAGGCGCAGGCGATCTGCCTGACCTCCTGCCCGGTGCTCGAGGAGTGCCGCGAATGGGCCCGCCGGACCAAGTTCACCGGCACCGCCGCCGGCGAGAAGTTCCTCTCCGGACGTCGCCGCGGCCGCCCCGGCCCGCAGGAGCGCCGTACCCGCATCGTCACCGTCGAAGAGCAGCAGGCCAGCTGACCCTCACCCTCGCCCGCACCCCCGTCTCGCGGGTGCGGGCTCGTCCCATTTCGGGTGCGAGCTCGTTCCATTTGATGGGCTGACCCACCGGAGTGCGGGTGGACCCACCGCATGCGGCTGGCCCACCCACAACGGGATGGGCCGGCCCACGAAATGGGGGTGGTCAGGCGTCGACGAGTTCGCGGTCGTCGCGGGCGGTGGCCTCGGGCTTGCGGAAGGGGGCTCGGAGGGTGACGGCGAGGTGGTGGCGGTTGCGGATCACGGCGATGATCGCGAGCACGAGGTAGAGGGCGCTCAGGATGTAGCGGCCGGTCTGACCCGGTACGGCGAACTGGATCGCGAACAGGCCGAGTAGCGTCCAGGCGGCCCAGCGGGGGAAGCGCAGGTTCAGCAGGATCGCGATCCCGAGCAGCGTCTGGGTGGCGGTGAGCAGGAACTCCTCGATCTGCCGGCCGTCGAGGTGCAGGGCCGATGGACCGCCGCCGATGCCGTAGGCGATCGGGAGGCTGCCGATCAGCAGGGTCCACTGGTTCACCTTGGCCGAGATCAGCAGGCCGAGTGCTGCCGCGCCCTTGCCGCGCCAGGCGAACAGGATCGCGACGATGAACTCCGGCGCCTCGGACGCCAACGGCGCCAGCCACTGGACGAGCAGGAACTGGTCGATCCCCAGCGCCTGACCACCCTGCACGAGCGAGTCGGCGAACGGTTCGGCGGACGCCAGGATCACCACGGCAGCGACCACGAACATCCCGATCACCGCGATCCGGCGCTGCACGGTCGGCAGCCCGCCGATCCGCGCGGCCGGGCCGATCAGGTCCGGCTCCTCGTCGTGCCCGGAGACGGCGGCGCGGTACAGGTAGAAGGCGAAGAACGCGAGCAGCGCGATCCCGAGCGCCAGGTGAATCTCGCCGGTGACCGGGATCACGAACGCGACCACACCGGCGATCGCCAGGAAACCGAGCTCGCGACGGTACCCCGACTCGAGAACGAGCTCCTTCACGGTTCGCCCGCTGCGCCGCGAGGCGACGTACAGGCTGATCAGTACGACGCTCGACCAGCCGAGGCCGAGCAGCAACCGGTTCGAGCCGGTCATGTTGGCGGCGGCGTACTGCACGTAGTCGGGGTTGCTCCCGGCGGTGTGCGCGAAGTAGAGGTCCACCGCGTACTCCGGGAGGACGGCGATCACCGCGAGCAGCGCGATCGCCAGGCCGCCGGAGATGTCCACCTCCGCGGCCTCGGCCGCCCAGGCGAGCACGAACGACGCGGCCACGACCGCGAGCCCGAAGACCAGCATCGAGACGAGGGCCGGCGGGTGGATGCCGGCCAGCCGCAGCGTGACGGCGGGAACCGCCACCAGCAGCAGCATCAGCACTGGGCGAAGCGCTCTGAACATGGTTCCAGCCTGCCACCGTTTTGATACTTTCGCAATTGCGAAAGTGTGAGACCGTCCTCACCACGGCCCGGCGGGCTACTGCACGGCCCGTTCACCGGTCACAATGACTGCGCGATGACGACGTATCCCGAACCCACGAAGGCCCAGCTGGAATCCGCCGCCGGTACCTTCGCAATGCTGTCCGCCCCGGTGCGGCTGCATCTGGTTGCCCTGGCGGCCCAAGGCGAGTACGACGTCGGCACCCTGGCCGACCGCGTCGGCGTCAGTATCGCCACCGCCAGCCAGCACCTCGGCAAACTCCGCCTGGCCGGCATCATCACCGCCCGCCGCGAAGGCCGCCGGCACATCTACACCGTCGACGACCCGCACGTCCTCAACCTCGTCGACCAGATCTTCGAACACATCGCCCCCGACGGCTCGCTGGCCCCCGACCCACCCCGCCGTACCAGGCCCCCGCACACCGACTAGAGGACATGGCGCAGGTAGCGCGCGGGCTCTTGGAGGTAGGACTTCCAGTTCTGGACGAGCTGGAGGTCTTCCCAGTCGGTACGGCGGATGCCCCACTCGCCGACCTCCAGGATCGTGGCGTTGGGGAGGGCTGCGATCACGGGGGAGTGGGTCGCGCAGAGGACCTGGGCTCCACCAACAGCGAGTTCGGAGAGGACACCGACCAGGGCAAGGCTGCTGGCGAAGGAGAGAGCCGACTCCGGCTCGTCGAGGCAGTAGAGGCCGGGGCTGTTGAAGCGGCTGCGGAGGATCTCGAGGAAGCCCTCGCCGTGGCTGAGCTCGTGGAAGTTCGGATCGCCGGAAGCGCCGGGGTTCTGCTCGAGGTAGGTGTAGAAGCCGTGCATGGTTTCGGCGCGCAGAAAGAAGCCCCAACGGGGTGCGCCTGCGCCGCGAGTGAGTTGCAGCTGACCGGACAGCGGTGACTCGGTTGCCCGCGTTGTGAGGCGGGCGTTGGTTGAGCCGCCCTCAGGAGACATGCCGAACGCAATCGCGATCGCCTCGACCAGAGTGGACTTGCCGGCGCCGTTCTCACCGACCAGGAACGTGACGCCGGGATCGAGGTCCAGGCCGTCGGTCAGCACCTGCCGTACGGCGGGAATCGTGTGCGGCCAGGAGCCGGACAGCGAAATGCCCTCCGCCGCAGCGACCCGGCGTACCGGGTGGGTGGCGAAGGGCATTCGATCAGGCTAGCTCAGTCGTCTTCGTCGTCCAGGCGGGCGAGCCAGGTGGCGAAGCGTTCCATCGGGGTCTCGAACTCGGGGTTCAGGTCGACGAACTCACGCAGCCGTTCGGCCACCCAGGCCAGCGAGACGTCTTCCTCGCCTCGCCGGCCCTCGAGCTCTTCGATCCCTCGGTCAGTGAAGTACACGTCAGCTGAAGGCCTGCTTCAGCAGCGTCTGCTGCTCCGCCGTGTGCGCACCCATCGAGCCGACCGAGGTCGCCGACATGGCCGGCCGGGAGACCCGGTAGAACGGCTTGCCGCCGAGGTGCTCGGTCAGGTTCAGCGCCATGAACGGCCACGGGCCCTGGTTCGCGGGCTCGTCCTGGACCCAGCGGATCTCGGTGGCGTTCGGGTACTTGGCCAGCTCGGCGACGATCTCCTCGGCGGGCAGCGGGTAGAGCTGCTCGATCCGGACGAGCGCCGTACTGATCTTGTCCGGCTCGATCTTCTTGCGCTCGGCGAGCAGGTCGTAGGAGATCCGGCCCGACGAGAGGATGACCCGCTCGACGGTGTTCGCGGTCGCCTCGGCCTCGGCGTCGCCGAGGATCGGCCGGAAGGTGCCGTGGGTGAGCTCCTCCGGCTGCGACACCGCCTCCTTGCGCCGCAGCAGCTGCTTCGGCGTGAAGACGATCATCGGGTTGTGCTCCTCGCCGAGCGTGTGCCGGCGCAGGAGGTGGAAGTACGACGCCGGCGTGGACGGCTGGGCCACGGTCATCGCGTTCTCGGCGCACAGCGCCAGGAACCGCTCGATCCGGGCGGACGAGTGGTCCGGGCCCTGGCCCTCGTAGCCGTGCGGCAGCAGCAGCACGACACCCGACTTCTGGCCCCACTTCGCCTCACCGGCCGAGATGTACTCGTCGATGATCGACTGGGCACCGTTCACGAAGTCACCGAACTGCGCTTCCCAGAGGGTGAGTGCTTCCGGCCGCGCCACCGAGTAGCCGTACTCGAAGCCGAGCGCGGCGTACTCACTGAGCAGCGAGTCGTAGACGTGGAAGTTCGCCTGGTTCTCGTCCAGGTTCTGCAGCGGGACGTAGTCCTGCCCGTTGACCCGGTCGATGACCGCGGCGAACCGCTGGACGAACGTGCCGCGACGGCTGTCCTGACCGGCGAGCCGGACAGGACGACCGGCGAGCAGCAGCGAACCCAGTGCGGTCATCTCCGCCGAGGCCCAGTCGATCGGGCCCTGCGTGATGGCCGCGGCCCGGCGCTGCAGCTGCGGCAGCACCTTCGGGTGCACGGTGAAGCCCTCCGGCAGCGTGGTGTGCGCGTCGGCGATCTTCTTCAGCACCTCGGGCGTGGTCGCGGTCGCGTCCGGGCCCTCCGGCTTGTCCGGGTAGACCGGGACGGTCACGTACGGCGCCGGGGTGTCCGGCTGGCTCTTCGCCTCGCGGACCTCGGTGAAGACCCGCTCGAGCCGCTGCTGGAAGTCCCGCATCGCCTGCTCGGCCTCTTCGACCGTGATGTCGCCACGGCCGATCAGGGCCTCGGTGTAGAGCTTGCGGACCGAACGCTTCTGCTCGATCAGGTCGTACATCAGCGGCTGGGTGAACGACGGGTCGTCGCCCTCGTTGTGACCGCGGCGGCGGTAGCAGACCAGGTCGATGACGACGTCCTTGTTGAACGCCTGGCGGTACTCGAAGGCCAGGTCGGCGACCCGGACACAGGCCTCGGGGTCGTCGCCGTTCACGTGGAAGATCGGGGCCTGGACCATCCGTGCGACGTCGGTGCAGTACATCGACGAGCGCGACGAGGCCGGCGAGGTGGTGAAGCCGACCTGGTTGTTGACGATCACGTGCACGGTGCCACCGGTGCGGTAGCCGCGCAGCTGGGACAGGTTCAGCGTCTCCGCCACCACGCCCTGACCGGCGAAGGCCGCGTCACCGTGGACCAGGACCGGCAGCACCGGGAACGCGGCGCCGCGGTCGAGGATGTCCTGCTTGGCCCGGACGATGCCCTCGAGCACCGGGTCGACGGTCTCCAGGTGCGACGGGTTGGCCGCCACCGACACCTTGATCTTGTCGCCGAACTCGGAGACGAACTCGCCCTCGGCGCCCAGGTGGTACTTCACGTCACCGGAGCCCTGCACGGTCCGCGGGTCGATGTTGCCGTCGAACTCACGGAAGATCTGCCCGTAGGACTTGCCGACGATGTTGGCCAGCACGTTCAGCCGGCCGCGGTGCGCCATCCCGATGACGACCTCGTCCAGACCGGCGCCGGCCGCCTCTTCGCAGAGCTCGTCGAGCAGCGGGATGGTGGTCTCGCCACCCTCGAGCGAGAAGCGCTTCTGGCCGACGTACTTGGTCTGCAGGAAGGTCTCGAAGGCCTCGGCCTCGTTCAGCTTGGCCAGGATCCGGAGCTGCTCCTCGCGCGGCGGCTTGGTGTGCGGCCGCTCGATCCGCTCCTGCAGCCACTTGCGCTGCTCGGGGTCCTGGATGTGCATGTACTCGATACCGGTGGTCCGGCAGTAGGAGTCGCGCAGGATGCCGAGGATCTCGCGCAGCTTCATGAACCGCCGGTCGCCGCCGAACGAGCCGGTGGCGAACTCGCGGTCCAGGTCCCACAGCGTCAGGCCGTGGGTGGCCACGTCGAGGTCGGGGTGGCTGCGCTGCTTGTACTCCAGCGGGTCGGTGTCGGCCATGATGTGACCGCGCACCCGGAAGGCGTGGATCAGCTCCAGGATCCGGGCCTGCTTGCTGATGTCCTCCTCGTGGCTGTGCGGGAGGTCGGCGGCCCAGCGGATCGGCTCGTAGGGGATCCGCAGGCTCTGGAAGATCTCGTCGTAGAAACCCTCCTGGCCGAGCAGCAGCTGGTGGATCCGGCGCAGGAACTCACCCGACTGGGCGCCCTGGATGATCCGGTGGTCGTAGGTCGAGGTCAGCGTCATGACCTTGGAGACGGCGAGCTTGGCCATCGTCTCCTCGGCCGCACCCTGGTACTCGGTCGGGTACTCCATCGCGCCGACGCCGATGATGCAGCCCTGGCCGGTCATCAGCCGCGGCACCGAGTGCTGGGTGCCGATGGTGCCCGGGTTGGTCAGGCTGATCGTGGTGCCCTGGAAGTCCGGCAGCGCGAGCTTGTTGTCGCGGGCCCGGCGGACGACGTCCTCGTAGGCCATCCAGAAGTCCGCGAACGTCATGTCCTCGGTCGCCTTGATGGAGGGCACCAGCAGTTGCCGGGTGCCGTCCGGCTTGGCCATGTCGATGGCCAGACCCAGGTTGATGTGGGCCGGCTGGACGTAGGTCGGCTTGCCGTCGGTCTCGTCGTACGACGCGTTCATCTCGGGCAGCGTCTTGAGCGCCTTCACCAGCGCCCACCCGATCAGGTGGGTGAAGGAGATCTTGCCGCCGCGAGCGCGCTTGAGGTGGTTGTTGATGACGATGCGGTTGTCGATCAGCAGCTTGACCGGCACCTGGCGGACGCTGGTCGCGGTGGGGACCGTGAGGCTGGTCTCCATGTTCTGCGCGGTCCGCGCGGGCGCGCCGCGGAGGATCTTCCGCTCGGCGTCCGTGCTGGTGGCGGGCGCGGGCTTGGCCTGCGCCTTCGGCGGCTGGTTCACCGTTCCTCCGGTGGGGGCGGCAGACGCGGCCTGGGCCGGCGCGGGCTGCGTGGCGGGCTTGGCGACCGGCGCGGACGCCTGGGCGGCGGCCGCTGCGGGCTGGTTCGAGGCGGGCACGGACGGCGCACTGCCGCGGCTCGGGGCCTCGGGCGTCTTGTTGTCCGACACGGCATCGGGCCTGGGGGCGTCGGCCGGGGCAGTCGTCACCGGCTTCGCGTCAGCCTCAGGCGTGTACGTCTTGAAGAAGTCGAGCCACGCCGGATCCACCGAGTTCGGGTCCTGCAGGTACTTCTCGTACAGCTCGTCGACCAGCCATTCGTTCGCACCGAAGGCTGCAAGGGGATTTGAGTCTGATGGCTCGGTGGCCACTGGGCAGTTCGCCTCTTCCGATCTCGGGTCAGATACCGCGGGTTATGACTGGCGCAGTTATGGGTTGGTTCCCGAGGCAAGGCTAATAGCACGGCGGTGACTTCCACAGCCCGGGATCACCGGACCAGTGTGCCAAGTGGTCGGGACCCGGCGATGCGCTCACCCGAAGTCTGAAACACCGTGCTGGCAGGTGTTTCAGCGGGGTCGTCACTCCGGTTGGTCTGGACGGCCGGGGCGAACCTGTGATCAACTGCCGGACTCGTTGTACAGGTGGGATTCCGGCCGCCCGGACGGTCACTTCGGGTGACGTTGCTGAGCGTGAATGGCCACTGTATGCAACCGGCCTGGTGCCGTGGGTGAAGTGTGAACAATTGTGAAGATGTGGTGAAGCTCACCCTCTGGATCAGTCCAATCGCTACCTATTGGCCTTCCGCCGGACCAGCTTCAGTCCCGACCAGATCGCGTCGATCGCGCACACCTTCACGTCCACGATCCCCAGCGGCAGCGCGAGTTCGCGGATCCCGTTCTCGTCCAGATCGGTCGGTACGCCGGACGATCGCTTCGGCCACGCGATCCAGATCATCCCCGCGGTCTCGGTCCGCGCCAGTAGGACCGGCAGCCGGTTCGCCAGCCGGGCCCGATCCGGGCAGAACATCAGGACCACCGGGTACGGCGTCCGCCCGGTTCGCCGGACTACCGTCGTACCGGCCGGGAGTCCTTCGATCGCGAACCCGTCCGGAGCGTTGTCGACCAGGACTGTGTGCTCGGGCTTGATTCCCAGCTTCGCGGCCAGCGGCTTGCCGGAGTACCCAGGAGTGCTCATAGCGGCATACTGACGCAATGGCGCTGACGGATGAGGCGATCGTCAAGATCAAAGGGATGATCACCTCGGGGGAGCTGGGGCCGGGGGACCGGTTGCCGAAAGAGGCGGATCTGGCCGCGCGGCTGGGGTTGTCGAGGAACTCGCTGCGGGAGGCGGTCAAGGCGCTGACGCTGGTGAACGTGCTCGACGTCCGGCACGGCGACGGTACGTATGTGACCAGTCTGGACTCGGCGCATCTGCTGGATGCCCTGAACTTCATGGTCGACCTGCATCGCGACGACTCGGTGCTGCAGTTCTTCGAGGTACGGCGATTGCTGGAGCCCGGCGTGGCTGCTCTCGCGGCAGCGCGGATCGGGGCCGAGCAGTTGTCGGCTCTGCGGCAACTGTGTGCCGACCTACCGCCGAATGCGGGAGTCGAGGATCTGGTCGCGAACGACCTGCGTTTTCACCGCGGCATCGCCGAAGCGACCGGGAACCAGGTCGTCTGCTCGCTGCTCGACGGGATCTCCGGCGCGACCCAGCGGGCCCGGATCTGGCGCGGCGTCACCCAGGCCGGCGCCGTCGAACGCACCCTCGCCGAGCACAGCGCGATCCTCGACGCGATCGAGCTCGGCGACGCCGAGGCCGCCCGCGCCTGGATGACCGCCCACATCGCCGGCGTCGAAACCTGGCTCCGCCAAGCCCCCTAACTCGTTGCCTGAGGCACCTTGTGCACGGCTCGGTCACGGGGCGCGCCGAAATGCGGTTGATCGGTGCTCAAGGTGGGTCGTAAGCTCTGTGGTGTCACATTCCCGACGACAGGGGTGCAGGTTGCGCAACTGAGGTCTTTCTTCTGCTGTTGATGACCGCTGCCCGGATCCCGGGATGGTGCGGTCTCCTTCGAAGACCTCTGGGAGTGCACCTGATGAGTAGTTATTCCTTGTCCTGTACGGACCTCTTCTTCGCCTGGCCCGACGGCGACGTGCTGTTCGACGGGCTCAGCTTCGTCGCGGGCCCGGTTCGCTCCGGCCTGGTCGGGCGCAACGGCACCGGCAAGTCCACGCTGCTCCGGCTGATCGCCGGCCGGCTCACCCCGCAACGCGGGACGATCCGGGTGAGTGGCGAGCTCGGCTACCTGCCGCAGGACCTCACGCTGGACACCTCGCTGCGCGTCGATCAGGCGCTCGGCATCGACGCGATCAGGCAGGCGATCACCGCGATCGAGTCCGGCGATGCCTCGGAGGAGAACTTCGCGATCGTCGGCGACGAGTGGGATGCCGACGAACGCGCCGAGGCGTTGCTCGGCAAGCTCGGCCTCGGTTCGATCGGTCTCGATCGGTCCGTCGGTGAACTGTCCGGCGGCGAGACGATCTTGCTCGGCCTGGCCGCCGAACTGCTGCGGCGACCCGACGTACTGCTGCTGGATGAGCCGACCAACAACCTCGACCTGCGGGCGCGACAGCACCTGTACGACGCTGTCGACCAGTTCCGTGGTGCGTTGCTGATCGTCAGCCACGACCGTGAGCTGCTCGACCGGGTCGACCAGATCGGCGACCTCCGCAAGGGCGACATCACCTGGTACGGCGGCAACCTGTCGGCGTACGAGGAGGCAGTCGCGGTTGAGCAGGAGGCGGCCGAGCGGATGGTGCGGGCGGCCGAATCGGATCTGCGCAAGCAGAAGAAGGATCTGATCGAGGCGCGGATGAAGACCGACCAGCGGATGGCGCGGGGTCAGCGGGCGTTCGAGAAGGGCGGCATCCCGAAGATCGTGGCCGGCAACCTGAAGCGTGGCGCGCAGGTGTCGGCGGCGAAGCACATCGGGATGCACTCCGATCGGCTGGAGTCGGCGCAGGACGCGTTGGCTGACGCGGAGGCGAAGGTCCACGACGACGACGCCATCCGGGTCGACCTGCCGAAGACCGCCGTACCGGCTGGTCGGGTCGTGCTGCGGCTCTCGGAGCATGAGTTGCGGACTGGTGCGCTGGTGGATCTGGAGATTCGGGGTCCGGAGCGGATCGCGTTGACCGGGCCGAATGGTGCAGGCAAGACGACGCTGCTCGACTCGATCACGAGTGGGTCGTTGCCGGCGGTTCCGTTCCGGTACCTGCCGCAGCGGCTCGACCTGCTCCGCGACGACCTGTCGATCGTGGACAACGTCGGGCTGCTGGCGCCCGCGATCGAGAACCAGGAACGGCGGTCGCGGCTGGCCCGGTTCCTGTTCCGCGGGCGGGCTGCGGATCAGCTGGTCAGCACGCTGTCCGGTGGTGAACGCTTCCGCGCAACGCTGGCGGCCCTGCTGCTGGCCGAGCCGCCACCGCAGTTGCTGATGCTCGACGAGCCAACCAACAACCTGGACCTCGCCAGCGTCGCGCAACTCAAGGACGCGCTCGCGTCGTACCAGGGCGCCCTCGTCGTCGCGAGCCACGACCTACCGTTCCTGCGCGACATCGGCATCACCCGCTGGCTGGAACTCACCCCCGAGTCCCTCGAAACCATCGACCCCCTCTAGCCCGCGCCTCCCGGGGCTCCCACCCCTCCGGGCGTCCCACGGGTGCGTCCCAACCCCTGGGCGTCCCACGGGTGCGTCCCAACCCCTGGGCGTCCCACGGGTGCGTCCCAACCCCGGCGTCCTTTCGCCCGTCTCGGCTGCTGCCGCACAACCCTCCAACTCGGTGGATATCCCTCGAGTTGGAGGGTTGCCCCTGGAGGCGTGGGGTGGGGAAGGCAGGGTGGATTTGGATACCCCTTGGGGGTATGTTGTGGGTATGGATGAGCACGCGGGGCACGTGGAGCATGCCGGGCATTCGGGGGTTATGGATCACTCGGGGCACGGTGGGGGCTCGGGGGCGATGGGTCACTCCGGGCATGGGGATCATGCGGCGCAGTTCAAGGACCGGTTCTGGATCAGCTTGGCGCTGGCGGTGCCGGTCGTGTTCTTCAGCGCGATGTTCGCCGACCTGCTCGGGTACACGCGGCCGGACTTCCCGGGCGCGAGCTGGATCGCGCCTGTCCTCGGTACGGCGATCTTCGTGTACGGCGGTCGCCCGTTCCTGACCGGTGGTTGGGGCGAACTCACCTCCCGGCGACCGGGGATGATGCTGCTGATCTCGATGGCGATCACGGTCGCGTTCGTGGCGTCGTGGGTGACGACGCTCGGCATCGGCGGGTTCGACCTGGACTTCTGGTGGGAGCTCGCGCTCCTGATCGTGATCATGCTGCTCGGGCACTGGCTGGAGATGCGCGCACTCGGCGCCGCGTCCGGCGCGCTTGATGCGCTGGCCGCGTTACTGCCGGACGAGGCGGACAAGGTGACCGCCGACGGCGTGATCCAGGTGCCACTGCACGAGCTGCAGGCGGGCGACGTCGTACTGGTTCGGTCCGGTGGGCGGGTGCCCGCAGACGGGACGGTGGTCGAGGGGCAGGCTGAGGTCGACGAGTCGATGATCACCGGGGAGTCGCGGCCGGTATCGCGCGCAGTCGGTGACTCGGTGGTCGCCGGCACCGTTGCCACCGACAACGCACTCCGCGTCGAGATCACGGCGGTCGGCGACGATACGGCGCTGGCCGGGATCCAGCGGCTGGTGGCGGAGGCGCAAGCATCGTCATCCCGTGCGCAGGCGCTGGCCGATCGGGCCGCGGCCTTCCTCTTCTACTTCGCGTCGATCGCCGGGTTGATCACCTTCGTCGTGTGGTCATTGCTCGGTGAGCTCGATCAGGCCGTCACGCGGACAGTCACTGTGTTGGTGATCGCTTGCCCGCACGCGCTCGGGTTGGCGATTCCGCTGGTGATCGCGATCTCGACCGAGCGGGCCGCGAAGGCCGGCGTACTGGTGAAGAACCGGCTGGCGCTGGAGCGGATGCGGACCGTCGACGTCGTCCTGTTCGACAAGACCGGCACCCTGACCAAGGGCGAGCCCGCCGTGATCGGCACCGCCCCGGTCGACGGCGTGACGCAGGACGAACTGCTTGAGCTGGCCGCTGCCGTTGAGGCGGACAGCGAGCACCCGTTGGCGCGAGCGATCGTCCGGGTCGGCGGCGCCAAGTTGACGGCAACCGAGTTCACCTCGCTCACCGGACGCGGCGTACAGGCTGTTGTCGAGGGCAACAAGGTGGCCGTCGGTGGACCGGCGTTGCTTCGCGAGTACGGCGTTGCTGAGCCGGCTGAGCTGGAGTCACACGTAGCGGAGTGGAAGGCGCAGGGTGCGGCCGTCCTGCATGTACTGCGCGATCAGCAGGTTGTGGGCGCGATCGCCCTCGCGGATGCGGTGCGCGAGGAGTCGCGGCAGGCCGTGGACGCCTTGCACCGGCGCGGTGTGCGCGTCGCGATGATCACCGGGGACGCGCATCAGGTGGCCGAGGCCGTGGCGAGTGAGTTGGGGATCGACGAGGTCTTCGCCGAGGTACTGCCCGGTGACAAGGACGCCAAGGTCAGCGAACTGCAAGCCCGCGGGCTCAAGGTCGCCATGGTCGGTGACGGCGTGAACGACGCCCCCGCCCTGGCCCGAGCCGAGGTCGGCATCGCGATCGGCGCAGGCACGGACGTGGCGATCGAGTCCGCCGGCGTCGTACTGGCCGCGGACGACCCGCGCGCCGTCCTCTCCGTGATCGACCTGTCCCGCGCCAGTTACCGCAAGATGTGGCAGAACCTCGTGTGGGCCACCGGCTACAACGTCATCACAGTCCCCCTCGCCGCCGGCGTACTGGCCTTCGCAGGCATCCTCGTCTCGCCCGCGGTAGGCGCCCTCCTGATGTCGATCTCCACCATCGTCGTAGCCCTCAACGCCCAACTCCTCCGCCGCCTAGACCTCCGCCCCGACCGCCTAACCCACCAACAGTGACCCGCCCCGCCCCGCCCCGCCCCGCCTCCACGCCCGCCCCGCCCCGCCTCCACGCCCGCGTCGCCCCGACCGCCTAACCCCACCCTCCGACTCCGCCCCGCGCCTCCGCGCAGACGCCTAATCCTCCGCCCTCCGCCTCCGGCAATTTGAACGGATAACCCCTGAAGTTGACCCTTCTCCCCTGAAAATTCGAGGGGAGAAGGGTGCATTTCAGGGGATATCCCTTCAAATGCGCCAAGGGAGATGGTGGGGGCTGGGGATCGGGAGGCGTTGTCGGGTACGGCGGGGTGGTTGCTCGCCATTCCGTCTGCGGCCGGGGGTGTGGTTTTGCGGTTGCTCGCCGCTGCGGCCGATTTACAGTGACGGGTGGCCGGCGCCGGTGCCTGGCGGAGGGGGATGGTGCGGTCAGCGACCGCGGTGCCCGTTGTTTGAGCTTCCGGGTTGTGGCTGGGGTCCAAGATCTGCGCCGAGTAGACGGTTCTGGTCGGCATTTGGACAGAACGTTCCACCGAGCGAACGGGGCGACCGGCAGCAGGCATGTTCCGCGTTATGGGTGAGTTTTTCGGGTCCATGCGCCGAAAAAGTCACGGATAACGAGCAGCCGGACCGGAACGCGGGATCTGTCGCGTTAATTGGTGAGTTTTGGGGACTCGGTGACGAAAATCGACCAATTAGTGGGCCGGGCGGGTCGGAGTGCGGGCCGGATCGCGTTAGTTGGCGAGTTTTAGGGACCCGGTGACGAAAATCCACCAATTAGCGAGGGCTGCCAGGCGCGGCAGCACCCGAAGCAGCCCCCGGCCTCAGCCATCTGATGGGTTAACCCATGAGGTGGTGGGTTTTGGACTCTCATGCGGGTGCAGAACCCACAAGCCGATGGGTGAACCCACCAGATGCCGAGGGGGCGAGGGGCCTGGGTGGGAACGTTCGCCACGGTGGGTCACTTTCCAGGCTTCGTTGCTACTGGCCGCAACCACAGCCCGGAAGCTCAGGCAACCTCAACTGTGGTCGCCGACGGATCCATCCCCCTCAGCCACGCGCCGGGGCCCGCCACCCGCCACTGTAAATCGGCCGCAGCGGCGAGCAACCACAAACCCACGTCCCCGGCCGCAGACGGAATGGCGAGCAACCACCCCCCGCCGTACCAGCCCGGCCGCAGACGGAGCGGCGAGCAACCACCCCCGCCGTACCAGCCCGGCCGCGGACGGAGCGGCGAGTAACCATCCCGCCGTACCGGCCCGGCCGTATCCGGAGCGGCGAGTAACCACGCCGACGTACGACCACCAACGGGGGGCATGAACAGGAAGCGGTGGGCGTGAACAGGTCATAGCTTGTTCAAGCCCACCGCATGGGGTGCAAGCCCCCGATAGGCGCGCGTTCACGCGTTGGCGTTGGACAACGCGGCGCGCCCGGGAAGCGGAGTGAACTGCAGTTGAGGTGGTGGACCCGCATCAGCGCGGCGCGGTGAGCAGTTCGGGCCGGCCGATTTGGAGGACCAGTGATGCGGTGTCGAAGTAGACGCGCTCGAGCGTGATCCGGTCGCCGGTGAAGAAGAACACCGCGATCACCGGTACCCGGAACGCCTTGCCGGTCGGGGGCAGTCCGTAGAACTCGCCGAGGTTGGTCCCGAGGAGGTCGAACTCGACGATCACCGAGTCGGCGGCCGCATGGAAGCGGACGTTGTCGTGCCGCTGGTCCGGGAACGCGGTCCGGGTCAGCGCGTAGTACGCCATCACCTCTTCGGCGCCGTCGAACCGCTGCCCGGTCGGCACGATCTCGTACAGCGGGTGCCCGTCGAACGTCGCCAGCGTCAGGTCGAACTCCTGCGTGACCTCGGTGTCCATGTGCTCCTGGATCACCGCGATCCGCCGGGCGGCCAGGTCAGTGTCCACACTCAGTTCCATGCTGCGAAACCCTAGGGGAACTTCCGGTCAGGCGCGCTCGGACGGCGCGTAGCTGTGGTGTGTCCTACGGTTCGGTGGTCGGTGCGTCGGCACGGAGCAGACCGGCCGACTTCAGGTCGGACCACAGTGCGGCGGGGATCTCAGCGCCGTACAGGTCGTGGTTGACCTGCACCTCGTGCGGGCTGCGGCAACCGACCGCGATCCCGGCGACGGCCGGGTGGAAGCGTGGGAAGGCAAGCGCGGCGGCCGGCAGAGTGACGCCGTGCGACTCACACACATCGGCCAGTTGGTTCGCCTTGAAGATCAACGCCTCAGCGGCAGGTGCGTAGTTGAAGGTGGTGTCGCTGGCTGGGCGCGGCTGCGAGAGCAGGCCGGAGTTGAAGACGCCGACAGCAATGACCTGTACGTCGTTTGCCAGGCAGGCCGGCAGTACGTCGTCGAGGCCGTCCGGGTCGATCAGTGAGTAGCGACCGGCCAGCATGATCACGTCGATGTCGATCTCGGTGACGAACCGGGTCAGCATCGCTGTCTGGTTCATGCCGGAGCCGATCGCGCCGATGACGCCCTGGTCGCGCAGCTCGATCAGCGTGGGGAACGCGGTCGCGACGGCCTCGTCGTAGTGGTCGTCCGGGTCGTGCACGAAGACGATGTCGAGGCGGTCGGTGCCGATCCGGCGTAGCGAGTCCTCGATGCTGCGCAGCACCCCGTCGCGGCTGTAGTCGAACCGCCGCCGCCGCTTCGAAACGACGGCGAAGCCCTGGTCGTCCGGCGCCTCCGTGTCGGAGTCGTAGATGATCCGGCCGACCTTCGAGGACAGCACGTACTCATCCCGCGGCTTGCCGGCCAGGCCCCGACCGAGCCGCTCCTCGGCCAGTCCGAGGCCGTAGTGCGGTGCCGTGTCGAAGAAGCGCCAGCCCGCATCCCAGGCCGCGTTCACGGTGGCGAACGCGTCCTCCTCAGTCACCTCGGTCTGCAGCCCGGCCAGTGGGGCTCCGCCGAGCCCGATCCCTAAGTCCCCGAAGATTTTCACGAGCGAACCGCAGGCAGGCGCAGGTTCTGCATCCCACCGTCGACGGCGATCGCCGTACCGGTGGTTGATCCGGCCAAGGGGCTGGCCAGGTACGCGATCGCGAGGGCGACCTCATCGGCCGACACCAGACGGCCCATCGGTTGCCGGGCCTCGAGCGCGGCGCGCTCGGCCTCCGGGTCGGCGGCGGCGTCGAGCAGGCGGCCGACCCACGGGGTGTCCGCGGTGCCCGGGTTCACGCAGTTCACCCGGATGCCTTCGCGAACGTGGTCAGCGGCCATCGCCATCGTGAGGGCCAGCACGGCACCCTTGCTGGCGGAGTACAGGGCGCGGTTCGGCAGGCCGGCGGTGGCGGCGATCGAGCAGGTGTTGACGATCGCGGCCGCCTGGGACTTGCGCAGGTACGGCAGCGCGGCGCGGGTGACGCGGGCGATGCCGACCACGTTGACGTCGAGCACGCGGTGCCACTCGTCGTCGTCGTTCGCCGTGACGTTGCCCTGGGCGCCGATCCCGGCGTTGTTCACCACGATGTCGATCCCGCCGAGCTGCAGCGCGGCGGCCGCGACCGCGGACCGGACCGAGCCGTCGTCGGTGACGTCGGCGGCGATGCCGGTCAGCGGCTCGGGGACATCGGGCTTGAGGTCGAACACGACCACCCGCGCGCCGCGAGCGGCCAGCAGGGTGGCGGCGGCGAGCCCGAGGCCCGATGCACCGCCGGTCACCACGGCCCGCAGACCGTCGAAGTCCGTCACTGGTTCTCCTTCGTCAGATCGATCCAGATCTTGCCACCCGGGTACCGGAAGTCGGTCAGCGTCTCGGCGTCCATCTCGGCGCCGAAACCCGGCTTCACCGGTGCCACGTAGTACCCGTCCCGGATCACGACCGGGTCCAGGAAGTGCTCGTGCAGGTGGTCGACGAACTCGATCACGCGGTCCTCGACCGACCCGCTGACCGCCACGTAGTCGAACATCGACAGGTGCTGGACCAGCTCACACAGTCCTACCCCACCGGCATGCGGACACACCGGTACGCCGAACTTCGCGGCCAGCAGCAGGATCGCGACGTTCTCGTTCACCCCGGCGACCCGGGCGCTGTCGAGCTGCAGCACCGACAGCGAGCCGGCCTGCAGCATCTGCTTGAACACCACCCGGTTCTGCACGTGCTCACCGGTGGCGACGCGGGTCGGGGCGATCGCCTTCGCGATGGTCGCGTGGCCGAGGATGTCGTCCGGGCTGGTCGGCTCCTCGACCCACCAGACGTCGTACGGCGCCAGGGCCTCGATCCACCGGATGGCGTCGCCGACGTCCCAGCGCTGGTTGGCGTCGATCGCGATCCGGATGTCCGGGCCGACGGCCTCGCGGGCCAGCCGCATCCGGCGGATGTCGTCGTCGAGGTCCGCGCCGACCTTCAGCTTGATCTGGGTGAACCCCTCGGCGACCGCCTCGTGACACAGCCGGACCAGCTTCGCGTCGTCGTACCCGAGCCAGCCGGGCGTCGTCGTGTACGCCGGGTATCCGCGCTCACGCAGTAGTGCCTCGCGCTCGGCCCGACCGGTCTGGCCCTTGCGCAGGATCTCCAGCGCCTCGTCGGGGGTGAGCGCGTCGGTCAGGTAGCGGAAGTCGACCAGGGCGACGATCTGCTCCGGGGTCAGGTCGGAGAGTAGCTTCCAGACCGGGACGCCGGCACGCTTGGCGGCCAGATCCCAGACTGCGTTGACGACCGCGCCGATCGCCATGTGCATGACGCCCTTCTCCGGGCCCAGCCAGCGCAGCTGCGAGTCGTGCACGAGTGACTTCCAGAAGGCGCCGAGGTCGTCGAGCGTCGCCTCCACGTCGAGCCCGACGACGTGGTCCCGCAGCGCATGGATCGCGGCGGTCTGGACGTCGTTCCCGCGGCCGATCGTGAACGCGAACCCGTGCCCTTCGAGCCCGTCCCCGGCGTCGGTGCGCAGGATCAGGTACGCCGCGGAGTAGTCCGGGTCGGTGTTCATCGCGTCGGAGCCGTCCAGGTCCAGCGAGGTGGGGAAGCGGACGTCGTACGTCTCTAACTCGGTGAAACGTGCCATGGAGTGACCCGATCTGGTGCGGAGGGCGGTCTGTCGCAACGAATCCTATAGGATATGTGGCAGCTTCGGCAGGGGGTGCGGACCTCCACCACCGACTAACTGGGCCGCCCAGCGGTGCGCCCACGCTCAGCGCCTCCTCGTGGTCTCGCTCGGCGGGAGGTTGGACGGTGCTGGAAGTCCGGTGACTACAGTCGGGTTGTGACGGACTTGCGGTTGGGGCAGCGGACCTTTGGGCCCGGGGAGTTCGCCGTGATGGCGATCGTGAACCGGACTCCGGACTCGTTCTTCGACCGGGGCGCGACCTTCGCCACCGACGCGGCGTACGCGGCGATCGACCAGGCGGTCGCGGACGGTGCCGATCTGGTCGACATCGGTGGTGTGAAGGCCGGGTACGGCGAACCGGTCAGCGAGGACGAGGAGCTCCGGCGGACGGTCGATTTCGTGGCCGGGATCCGCGCTCGGCACCCGTCGCTGGTGATCAGCGTCGACACCTACCGCAGCGGGGTCGCGCGGCGCGTGGTCGAGGCCGGCGCTGACCTGCTCAACGACACCTGGTCGGGCTCCGATCCAGATCTCATGTACGCCGCCGCCGAGTTCGGCGCCGGACTCGTCTGCAGCCATGTCGGCGGACTCTCGCCGCGCACCGACCCCCATCGGATGGCGTACGACGACGTGGTGGCCGACGTGATCCGTACTACGACCGGCCTGGCCGAGCGCGCGGTCGCGGCCGGGGTGCGGCGGGACGGAATCCTGATCGACCCGACCCACGACTTCGGAAAGAACACCCTGCAGTCGCTCGAGCTGACCCGCCGCCTGGACGAGCTGGCCGCGACCGGGTGGCCGGTGCTGGTGGCCGTGTCCAACAAGGACTTCATCGGCGAGACGCTGGAACTGCCGCCAGGCCAGCGGGGGAACGGGACACTGGCCGCGTTGAGCATCTCGGCCTGGCTTGGTGCCCGCGTGTTCCGGGTACACGACGTACCGGCGGCGCGCCAAGCGCTCGACCTGATCGCCGTACTGCGGGGAACTGCCCAGCCCGCCGGAACCCGAAGGAGCCTGGCCTGATGCGCCAACTCGACGAACTGTCCGACGACGAACTGATCGAGGTCTACCGCGTCGAGGACCGCACGGTCCCGCACCTGCGGGCCAACTTCGTCAGCAGCCTGGACGGCGCGGTCGAGATCGACGGCCAGTCCAAGGCGTTGTCGAGCGACTCCGACAGCCGGATTTTCAGCATGATCCGCCGGCTGGCCGACGTCGTACTGGTCGGTGCCGGCACCATCCGCGACGAGGGCTACACGCCGCTGCGATTGTCGGCGGCGAGCCGCAAGTGGCGGAAGGCCAACGGCCTGGCGGAGAACCCGACTCTCGCGGTTGTGTCCTCGCGGCTGGAGCTGAGCCCGGTGAACCCGATCTTCAAGTCGGCCGAGCGGCCGATCGTGATCACCCACGAAGCTTCCCCGCCGGATCGCCGCGAGGCCCTGGCCGAGGTCGCCGACCTGGTCGTGCTCGGTGATTCTGAGGTCGATCTCCAGGCGGTGGTCGAGGAGTTCGCTGCTCGCGGGATGCCGCAGATCCTCTGCGAGGGCGGTCCGCACCTGCTGGGCGCCCTGACGGCCGCTGACCTCGTCGACGAATTCTGCCTGGCGTTGGCGCCCCTTCTGGCCGGCCCCGGCTCGGGCCGCGTCACCGCCGGCCCGCCCACCACGCTCACCCGCCAACTCACGTTGGCCACGAGCCTGGGCGCCTCCGACGACTACCTCTTCTTCCGCTACCTCCGGGAGTCCTGACGTGCCCGTAGTCGCCGCAGCCGTCTGCCCCCACCCACCCCTCCTCGTCCCCGAGGTAGCCTCCGGCGCAGCATCCGAGCTGGACGAGCTACGCGCTGCCTGCCTCACAGCGATCGACGGACTGGCCACCGCCGACCGCGTACTGGTGGTCGGCTCGGCGACGACCGACGCGACGTACGACGGGCGCACCGGCGGTTCCTTCGGCCCGTACGGCGCTCCGACCGTCCGCATCGGCTCTGGAGATCCGGTCCTGCCGCTCTCGTTGGCGATGGGCGGCTGGCTCCTCGATCAGTCCAAGGCTGCCCACGTGTCCCGCGCCTATCGCGCCGTACCGGTTGATGCGCCGCCGGCCGACTGCCTACAGCTCGGCAAGGAGCTTGCTGGAGGCAACGATCGGCTCGCGCTGCTGGTGATGGGGGATGGGGCGCCGCGACGCAGTGAGCACTCGCCGGTCCACCTGCATCCCCGGGCAGAGATCTTCGACAGCACCGTCGCACAAGCCTTCGCGGCCGCGGATGTCGACGTACTGGCTGCGCTCGACCCAGAGCTGGCGACCCAGCTGCAGGCGGCTGGCCGTGCACCCTGGCAGGTGCTTGCGGGTGCGTTGGGTGAGCTGAGAGGTGAGCTCCTGTACGACGCCGCGCCGTACGGGGCCGGCTACTTCGTAGCGTCGTTCAGCTGACCGGGACGTCCGGCCAGCGCGGTGCGGTGTCGGCCAGGTCGCCGCGGCCTGCAGCGCGCAGTTGCTCGACCAGCGCACCACGTGCAGCCTGTACGACGGCTACCGCGGCCGCCTCGGTCTCGTGCGGACCCGACCAGTTGCAGACGGCATCCCCGGCGTACCAGCCAGAGCCTGTACGACGTACGTGGGCCGCAGCGAGTCGCGCAGCGGGCAGTGTGGTGGCGGCGAGCTCGATGACCGCATCGACGGCGACGACTGGTGTTGTCAGGTCCAGCACTGGACGTAGCTCGACAGCGTCGGTGCGGACGAACTCATAGCCCGCAGGAGCTCGCTCTGCCAACCAGGCAAGGGCTTCTGCGGCAGTCTGCTCCAGCAGCTCCGGTTCGGCCAGCGTATGGACGCCGCACTGCCGGGTGTGCGTGGGACGCAGCTCGTTCTGCCACAACCGCACCTGGAGCTCATCCCGACCGGACAGCCGCCGGCCGAGGATGCGGGCCAGCCCGACGACGTCGAAGTTCAACTCGTCCGGAGTGCGTTTCCGCCCTGGCTCGAGTGGCATGCCCGGCAGTGTCCCCCGAGTGGTCCACGGCCCGACATGCCACCGAGTCAGAACAGTCACACCTAGACCCTATGCCTTGGCGGGGGCGTCCACGCCGAAGGTCTTGGCCAGGTCGGTCAGGATCGCCCAGGCGCCCTGCAGACCGACGGCGGTCATCCAGGTCAGGTCGGGGACCTCGTGCACCTTGGGAGCCAGCGGCTTCCACAGCGGGTTGGCCTTGAACTCGGCCGCGGTCTTGGCGCCCAGGCCCTTGTCGTCCGCGAACTGGGTGACGAAGATCGCGTCCGCGTCGGCGTCCTTGATCCGCTCGGCGCTGATCTCCAGGGCGAAGCCCTCGACGTCCTGCGACTTCGGCCGGGCCAGGCCGGCGTCCTTCAGCACGATGCCGGAGTAGGTCGCCTTCTGATAGAGCCGGGTCGGGCCGTCCAGGAACCGGACCACCGAGATGGTCGGGTTCTTCGCCTTCGCGTTGATCGCGTCGCCGACCGACTTGGCCGCCTTCTCGTACGACGTGATCTCCTGCTCGGCGAGGGTCTCCTGCCCGAGCGCCTTCGCCTCGAGCCGGATGTTGTCCTTCCAGGTCGGCCCGGTGGTCTCCGACATGATCGTCGGCGCGATCTTGGACAGCTGGTCGTAGAGCTTCTCGTGCCGGACCTTGGCGGTGATGATCAGGTCCGGGGCGAGGTCGGCGATCTTCTCCAGGTTCGGCTCGGCCAGCGTGCCGACCGGCTGGGCGTCCTTGCCGAGCGTGTCGCGGTCGGCGCCGAGGTACTCCGGCAGCTTGTCCTTGATGCTGCGGTAGTCGGTGTAGCCGACGACCGGGGTGTCCAGGATCAGCGTCGCGTCGACGAAGCTGGCGTCCAGCGCGACGACCCGCTTCGGCTTGGCCGGGATCTCGGTCTTGCCCATCGCGTGCTCGATCGTCCGGGGGAAGCCGGTGCCGGCCGAGCCGGCCGCGTCGGGGGTCTTCCCGTCGTCCGACGAGCCACAGCCGGTGAGGGCCAGTGCGGTGACGGCGAACAGGGCGGTGATGCGGTGCAGACGCACGGGTCTCTCCAGGTAGGGCAAGGGTCGCAGGTAAGGTGTCTGACGACCTCTGACTAGTAAGGTAACCCTAACCTATGTCGCCCCCTGTTCGGCGCACGGTATCGCTGGTGGTGCTGGCCGTCGTTCTCGTGCTGGTCTTCGTGGCCAGCCTGGCTTTCGGCTCCCGCTGGCTCGGCCCTGACGCGCTCTGGCACGCCATGACGGCCAACAACGGTTCGGACGCGGACGTCATCGTGCGTAGCCTCCGGGCGCCGCGCACGATCGTTGCCGTCCTCATCGGTCTCTGTCTCGGTGTAGCCGGCGCTCTGATGCAAGGCCACACCCGCAATGCACTCGCGGAGCCGGGCATCTTCGGAGTGAGCTCCGGCGCTGCGTTCGCCGTAGTGCTCGGGCTGCGGCTCGGAGTGGTCGAGTCAGTCGGGTCCACAGTCTGGGTCGCGCTCGCGGGCGCGTTGATAGCGACGTACGGCGTGCAGTGGCTGGCGTCGCGGGGCAGCGGTGCCACTCCGGTCGGGCTGGCGCTCACAGGTGCCGCGGTCGCCGCGCTGCTCGGTGCGATGACGTCGGCCGTTGTGTTACTGGACAGCACCACCTTGGACAGTTATCGCTTCTGGGCGGTCGGATCGGTCGCCGGGCGCGGTCTGGACGTTGCCGGGCAGGTGCTGCCGTTCGCGGTGCTCGGTCTGGTGCTTGCGGCCGTCAACGCTCGTGATCTCGACCTGTTGGCTCTCGGTGACGACGTGGCGGCGGGGCTCGGGCTGTCGATCCCCAGAGCTCGGCTGATCGGACTGGGTGCGATCGGCTTGCTCACAGCGGCCGGAGTGGCTGCGTGCGGCCCGATCGGCTTCCTGGGCTTGCTGTCCGGGCATGTGGCGCGGCAGCTCTTCGGTTCCCGCAACACCTGGCTGATCCCGGGCGCCGGACTGGTCGGTGCGAGCGCCATGGTGCTGGCAGACCTCGTCGGCCGGTTGATCGGCGGTGCGGGTGAGGTGCAGGCCGGTGTGGTGCTGGGCATCGTCGGTGCGCCGCTGTTCGTGCTGGTCGTTCGTCGCCGGGCGGTGGTGCTGTGAAATCCCGCACCGTCGTGCTGAGCCTCGTCTTTGCTGCACTGGCGATCGCCGTCGCCCTGCTGTCCTTGAGCATCGGTACGTCGAAGGTACCGATCGCCGATGTGATCGACGTCCTCCTCGGTGGTGGACGCCGTGGGCAACGGCTGATCGTGTTGGACCTGCGATTGCCGCGCGTTGCGACCGGACTGCTGGTCGGGATCGCGTTCGCGGTGTCCGGCGCACTCCTGCAAACCCTGTCCCGTAACGCGTTGGCCAGCCCGGACATCGTCGGGGTGAACTCCGGTGCCTCAGCTGGAGCAGTCGCAGTGATCGTGCTGGCTGGAAGCGGTGGTGGAAACATCTCGGGGTTCGCAGGCCGGGTGGGGATCCCACTGGCTGCCGTCCTCGGTGGACTGCTCGCCACTGTGGTTGTGGGCGCACTGTCTGTTCAGCGCGGTCAGGTCGACGGTGGTCGCGTCGTGCTGATCGGTGTGGGCATTGCGGCGGCCGCGAACTCCTTGGTCGCCTGGATGTTGGTGATCGGCGATGTGAACGACGCTGGTCGAGCTGCTGCCTGGCTGGCCGGTTCACTCAACTCACGCGAGTGGAGCGACGCCGTACCGGTGTTGATTGCCGTTGTGGTGCTGTTGCCGGTAGCAATCATGTTCAACCGCGACTTGTCCGCCATGGTGCTCGGTGACGACGTGGCGTCCTCACTGGGTGTGCGGGTGGCTCGCGTCCGGCTGCTCCTGCTGATCGTTGCGACCGTACTGGCCGCCATGGCAACGGCGGGCGCCGGTCCGATTGCCTTTGTCGCGCTGGTGGCTCCGCAGGTCGCACTGCGGCTCACTCGGATGGAGCGGCCGCCGCTGGTGACGTCCGCGATGCTGGGCGCAGTGTTCGTCGTACTGGCTGATCTGCTTGCGCGGAACGGCCTGGGCTGGCTTCACCTCGGACCGTATGAGCTGCCAGTCGGTGTGATCACCGCCGCGGCCGGAGCGCCGTACCTGCTTCATCTGATCGGCCGCCAGCAGAAGGGGCGTTAAGTGGCCGCCATTCGATCTCCGCACGCCGTCTCCGGCGCCCAGGCGGGCGCCTCGCTGCGTTGTCGGAAGCGCACGATGAACCCCGCATCGAGCGCTCCCTCCGCCTTGCGATCCACCCACCTGAACACCGGAGCCGACGCACCGAGATCAAACGGAGGCCACTAGTGCACGTCGAGAACCTCACTCTTGGGTACGGCGCGGATGCGCCCGTGGTGACCGGGCTGACGCTGGAAGTGCCGGCTGGGCAGTTGACGGCGATCGTCGGGCCGAATGGCTCCGGCAAGTCGACGCTGTTGCGCGGCATGAGCCGACTGCTGCCTCCGCAGAGCGGACAGGTGTTGCTGGACGGCGAGGACATCCACAAGCTGCCGGCGCGGGAGCTCGCGCGGCGACTCGGTGTACTGCCGCAGGGACCGGTCACGCCGGAGGGGATTACTGCGGCCGAGCTGGTGTCGCGTGGTCGGCACCCGCACCGTGGGCTGTTCGGGCGGCTGACCTCTGAGGACGATGCGGCGATCGAGCAGGCGCTGGCTGCGGTGGAGTTGACCGAGCTACGCGACCGTCCGGTCGATCAGCTGTCCGGTGGGCAGCGGCAGCGGGTCTGGATCGCCATGGTGCTGGCGCAGGGGACCGCGCACCTGCTGCTCGATGAGCCCACGACATACCTGGACCTGGCGCACGCGGTTGACGTAATGAACGTCGTACATGCTGCTGCGCACCTCTCCGGCCGGACCGTCGTGGTGGTGCTGCACGATCTGACGCTCGCCGCGCAGTACGCCGATCACCTGGTGGTGATGGGAGACGGTGCGATCGCGGCCGAGGGGCGTCCGGTCGACGTACTGACCGCGGAGCTGCTGGACGACGTGTTCGGGCTGCAGGCAACGGTGGTGGAGGTCGGTGGCGCGCCAGTAGTGGTGCCGGATCGTAGGCTTGCTGGGTGACCCACTCCGTTCGTTCCCTCGTGGACACCCTGGCCGACTCGGTCGAGTGGTTGTCCGTGCGGACCGCGGACGCCGTACCGGGGCCTGAGTGGGTGTCGTGCGCACAGGTCATTGCTGAGCAGCAGGGCGGCGGTGATCCGACGGCTGCATGGCGTGCTCGGGTCGCGGCGGACTATGCGCGTGACTACACGATCGATCCGCCTACTCAGGTCGCGGCCATGTTCACGCTCATGTGGTACGTCCAGGTGCCTGCGCTGGTCGCCGGAGTGCTCGGTGCGGCTAAGGGGGTGTCGCCCGAGGTTTCCCCGGAGGCACTGGCCTTTCGGGTGCACCCGACCGCGCACTACCCGGTTGAGGTCGCGCTGCTCTCGGAGCGCGTCGTACCGGTGCAGACAGCAGCTGTGCAGCTCAAGGAGCACACCAAAGCGTTTCTGGACTCGTACCGGCCCGGGGTGAAGCTCAGCTCACTGCAGCGGTTCGGTGCGGTCGACGACGAGGTGCGGTCCGCGCTCCGGCTGCCGGAGAGTGCGCCGTACGCCGATGAAGCGGCTGCCGCGTTCGGAGTCTCACTGGAGCAGAAGCTGCGGACGTCGTGCTGCTACTTCTACGTGTTGCCGAAAGTTAACGCCTGCACCACTTGCCCCAGGTTCCGCCGAATGGTCTATACCAACAGGATCTAAAGGATTGCCCAGTCCCTGATCCGCGTTGAGGCTGTTCCGCATGCGGTGGACACGTGCAGTGGTGGCAGGCGTACTTCTAGTGACCTCGGTAGCCCCGATGCCGATGGCGCACGCACGGGAGGCGGCCGGGGCGATACCGGGAATGTGGACCGAGACGGCGTACAGCTCGGTCTTCAAGGACAGCGGGCGCTCAGCCGACGCCGGCGACAGCATCCGGCTCGACACGGCGAAGAACGACTACGAGGGCGCGCAGATCGTGGTGCGTGGCTCGGCCGCGTTCACCGTGAACAGCGTCGACTTCACGCCGCTGAGCGGACCGTCGGACGCCATCCCGGCCGCCGAGATCACCTACAACCCGGTCGGCTACGAGTACCTGAACCACAACTCGGTCAACGGCTGGGAGCCCGACAACTTCGTCGTACCGACGATCCGTAAGGGCGCTGGTGACTACCCGGACCGGTTGCTGAACGCAAAGACCGTGGCGGTGCCGGCCAACCAGACGCAGTCGATCTGGGTCCGCGTGCACGTGCCCGCCACGGCGGCCGGTGGTGTCTACACCGGGCGCGCCACGGTCAAGACGACGAACGGCGACCTGTCGGTGCCGATCACGGTGAACGCCCGCAACGTCGTGATCCCGCCGGCGAACCAGAGCGAGTTCACCAACGTGATGTGGACGAACTTCCTCGGTCTGACGTCGTGGGACCCGGGTGCTGGTGACACCGTCGAGCTGGTCTACGGGTACAAGCGCTACTCGGCGGACTGGTGGCAGCTGATCGACAACTGGGCCGACTACATGAAGCGGTACCGGCAGAACAGCCTGCAGCTGCCGCTACTCAGTCTGCTCCGGGACGGCGGCAGCACGGTCGATGCCAATGGCAAGTACACGTTCAACTGGAGCCGGTTCGACGAGGTGGCGCAGCGCTTCCTGGACAAGGACGTCGTGCACACGCTCGAGCTCTTCACCGGCTCCGGCCCGAAGGACCCGCCGCACAACCCGCAGTACCCCCGGTACATGACCGAGGTGATTCCGAAGAACCCGAACCAGGCGGTGCCGGACTACCCGTACTGGAACACGCCGGAGGCCGACAACTGGTACGCGCAGTTCTACCCGGCAGTGCGCCAGCACATGATCGACAAGGGCTGGCAGAACAAGTCCTGGATCCACGTCGGTGACGAGCCGAACCCGGGCGTCGAGGGCTGGGACGGCATCTACCAGAAGCTGAAGCAGTACTGGCCGGAGGCGAAGGTCGGCGACGCCGTGGTGAACGCCCAGGCGGCGCACGTCGCGGACGAGACCGACATCGTGATCCCGAACCTGCACACCTACACCGCGACCGTCGACCCGGCGACCGGTCAGACGCCGTTCGACCTCGATCGGCAGGGCGGGAAACCACTCTGGTTCTACAACTGCAACATCCCGGCCGGTAACCACCTGAACAGGTTCATCGACCAGCCGCAGTGGAACCAGCGCCAGACCATGTGGCTGGCCTACAACAAGGGCGCCACCGGCTACCTGCACTGGGCCTACGGCAACTGGCAATTCAACATGAACGACCAAGAGGTCAAGGGCGACGGCTACATCGTGCGGCCCGACAAGGCCAATCACACCATCGAGTCGTCGACGCGCTACGAGTCGCTGCGGGACGGCATGGAGGACTGGGAGGTCCTCAACAAGCTCGGCAAGACCAATCCGGGTCTGGCGCACGACCTGGCGAACAGCGTGGTGCAGGCGAGCGACACCTACACGCCGGACGTCAACTACATGCAGCGGGTACGGCGGATCGCGCTGGACGCCGCAGCGGGTCTACCGGTGACCGCAAAGGACCTGGCGCGGGCCAAGACCGCCACTGCGTCGAGTGGTGATGCCAGCAAGGCTGTCGACGGCGACAGCTCGACCGCCTGGCAGCCCACGTCGGGCAACGGCACCAACTGGACGCAGGTCGACCTCGGCCGGCAGGCGCAGGTGGACGGCGTCCGGCTGAAGTGGGGTGCGACCTGGGCAAGCAAGTACCGGGTGCTGACCTCGTTCGACGGCACCAAGTGGGCCGAGGCGGGCACGCGGGTCGACAACTCGCACGACGTGCTGGCCAAGCCCGGTGGAGACGACTTCGTCGGTCTCAACGTCAAGGCGCGCTACATCCGGGTTGAGGCAACCACGTCCAGTGCGGGTGCGACGCCGTACCAGCTGCTTGACCTCGAGGTGTCCGGCAACCTGCTGCTGCAGCAGAACATCGCAGGTGGCAAGGGATACGAGCGCACCAACCCGTCCGGCCGGTTCACCGACGACTTCAAGACCGAGGCGACCGATGGTGTGCTCAGCAACAACTGGGGCGACAACAGGAGCTTCGGCTACGAGCTGTCGAGTACGGTCCCCAGCGTCTCGCCGTCCGTCACGATCGACCTGGGCTACGCACAGGAGGTCGGCACGGTCCGCTTCCATGCCTACGAGGAGTATCCGGACTACAACCCGGACATGCTCACGGTCTCGAGCAGCAATGACAACGTGAACTTCACCGAGCGTGGGCGGCTCAGTTTCATCAACGGCGCCTCGAACCTCTGGTACGACCTCGGCTTCGCGCCGGCGAAGGCACGCTGGATCCGGGTGACGGTCAACAAGAAGATGAACAACAAGTACCAGACCGGGTTGTTCGTCGACGAGATCGAGGCGTACGGCGCCGGCCAGCCGGGAGACGTGACGCCGGGGTCGACGGCGTACCGGTGGGACGGGTCGGACGGCGGCCACCAGGTGATCTTCGCGCCGACGGCGACCGGGTCGATGGGCCGGTTCGACTGGAATGCGACACCTGGTCTGAAGCGGGACGACCTGGGTGGTGGTCCGATCGCTGGGAAGACCAGCGGCTACGCCTGGTACAACCAGCAGCACGCAGTGGCTCGCAGTACGACGGGCAAGCTGTTGCACTGGTGGTGGATCGAGGGTGAGTCGGCGTCACACACTGCGGACTGGGGCGGTGACGCGGCCAGTGATCCGACTGCAGTGGTGTGGTCCGGGCAGCAGCACATCTTCGCGCGCTCCTCGACCGGTGATCTGACGCACTGGTGGTGGGACCCGGCGGACAGCCAGCTCCGCATCGACAAGTGGGGTGGCGCACCGGGGCCGATCGTTGGCACACCGTCGACCTACGTGTGGGGTAACCAGCTGCACGTGGTGGCACGGGGCGCCGACAACCACCTGTACCACTGGTGGTGGGTGACCGGTGAGTTCGAGCCGCACTTCGCCGACTGGGGCGGTGAGGCGTACTCCGACCCGACCACGTTCGTCTGGAACGGTCAGCAGCACGTGTTCACCCAGGCTGCCGACGGACAGCTCTTCCACTGGTTCTGGGACGCCGGTAGCGGTCTGAACCTGGTCAAGTGGGCCGGGGCGCCCGGCAAGTTCGTGGGCGCACCCTCGTCCTTCAAGACCGCCACCCAGCAGCACGTGGTGGCCCGTGGCCCGAACAACACGCTCTACCACTGGTGGTGGGACCAGGGCCTGGGAGTCGTCCAGTGGGAGGACCGGGGTGGTGAGGTCTACTCCGACCCGGTCGCCTTCGCCTACGACAACCAGCACCAGTACTTCGCGCAGAGCAAGACGAACACCCTGGCGCACTGGTGGTGGGTCCCCGGCGACCCGAACAACGGCTGGCACTACAACGACTGGGGCGGCAGTGTGAAGTACCCGCCGGCATGATGCTCTTTGAAGCGCTTCCACCAGGAAGTTCTTGTCTGTAACGAAAAATGTCGGTGGCTGCCTGCAGGATGCGGGACATGAGAGTCGTGCTGCAGGCGTCATCGATGAGTAATCCGGTCTTGGTTGTCCGGGCCCGGCGCGAGAGCTACGGTCGCTGACGTGACCTCGTCCGGTGGTGCTCCGGCGACGACCCCGATCGGCTCCCGGGCCGATGCGGAGGGCTACGTCGCGATGGTCTGTTTCAAGCATGGTCCTCCACAGCTGCACGGCGTCGAACTGGAGTGGACCGTGCATCACGCGGAGGATCCGCGCCGGCCGCTCGACGCCGACCGGCTGAGGAAGGCACTGGGCGTGCACGCGCCCCCCACCCTGGTCCCCGGCAGCGCGCAGCTGCCCTTGGGCCGGGGTGCTCTGGTCACCGTGGAGCCGGGTGGCCAGGTGGAGATCTCCGGCCCGGCCATGGCGTCGATCCAGCAGCTGGTCGACGACACCGCCTCCGATGCGGCCGAGCTGGCCGCGCTGTTGCAGTCCGAGGGTCTGGTCCTGGGCGAGCACGGGCTGGACGCGTTCCGCGCGCCCCGGCGCATCCTCACCGTCCCGCGCTATGCGGCGATGGAGGGTGCCTTCCGGCGGCTGGGTCCGCACGGCCCGCGGATGATGTGCAGTACGGCGGGACTCCAGGTCTGCCTTGATGCCGGTGAAGTGGACCAGACCGCGTTGCGCTGGCGCGCTCTGCACGACCTGGGGCCGACTCTGGTCGCTCTGTTCGCCAACTCCCGGCGCCGGGCCGACGCTGACACCGGCTGGGCGTCTGCCCGGACAGAGGCGACCTTCGGCACCTGTGTGCCGTTCACCGAGCCACCGCCGCTGGACGGCGACCCGGCTGAGGGGTGGGCGCGGACTGCGATGGAGGCACCGGTGCTGTGCCTGCGGCGCGGTGACAGCTGGGACGCGCCGGTCGGGCTGACGTTCGGTGACTGGGCCGACGGCCGGCTGCCCGGTGACAGACCGACGTACGACGACCTTGAGTACCACCTGTCCACGCTGTTCCCGCCGGTGCGGCCGCGTGGCTATCTGGAGGTTCGCTACCTCGACACGCAGCCGGGAGACGGGTGGATCGCCCCGACCCTGCTGATCACTGCGTTGATGTCCGATCCGGCGCGACTGGACGACGTACTGGCTGCTGCCGAGCCGGGGGCCGGGCGCTGGTTCCCGGCGGCCCGTGACGGGCTCGACGACAAGCCGGTCGCGCAGGCGGCCCGTGAGCTCGTCGATCTGGGCATCGGCCTGCTGGACCGGATCGGCGTCACCCCTGAGCTTCGTGCTGCGGTCGCAACCCGGCTGCAGGACATCGTCGACGACACCCGAAGAAGGCGAGCCTCATGAGTCACCAATTGTCGGATCTGACCGAGGAGGGACTGCGGTCCTTCGTTGCCGAGCAGTTGGACCGGTCCCGGCGGCGGACGGCTCAGCTGGCGGATGCGGTCGACGTCGACGACCTGGTCAAGCAGCACTCGAAGCTGATGTCGCCGCTGATCTGGGACTACGCGCACATCGGTAACCAGGAGGAGCTCTGGCTGGTCCGCGACGTGGGCGGTCGCGAACCGCTGCGGCAGGACATCGACGAGCTGTACGACGCGTTCATGCACCCGCGCGCGGACCGGCCGGCGCTGCCGTTGCTCGGGCCGGTGGAGACGCGGGCGTATGTCGAAGAGGTCCGGGACAAGGTGCTCGACGTCCTCGACCACGTGAAGTTCGACGGTGGCCGGGAGCTGGTCGACAACGGGTTCGCGTTCGGGATGATCGTGCAGCACGAGCAGCAGCACGACGAGACGATGCTGGCGACCCACCAGTTGCGTCGCGGCGTACCGGTGCTGGATGCACCCGCACCTCCGCCCGGTCGGCGGCTGCCGGCGGCTGAGGTGCTGGTGCCCGGCGGGGTCTTCGAGATGGGGACGTCGGTTGAGCCGTGGGCGCTGGACAACGAGCGGCCGGCCCACGCCGTACGGGTGGCGCCTTATGTGATCGACACGGTGCCGGTGAGCAATGGGGACTACCTGCAGTTCGTGACTGGCGGTGGGTATCAGGACCCGCAGTGGTGGTCGGAGGCCGGCTGGGCACACGTCCAGAAGGGCTCACTGACCGGACCGCGGTTCTGGGAGGTCGAGGACGGTTCCTACTGGCAGCTGCGGTTCGGCAAGCGGGAGGCGCTGCCGCTGGACGAGCCGGTGATGCACGTCTGCTTCTACGAGGCCGAGGCCTATGCGAAGTGGGCAGGCAAGCGTCTGCCGACGGAGGAGGAGTGGGAGTTCGCAGCGCGGTTCGACCCGGCGACCGGGCGGACGCGGCGGTTCCCATGGGGTGACGAGAGCCCGGGTCCGCAGCACGCGAACCTCGGCCAGCGCCACCTCGGCCCGGCTCCGGTCGGTGCTTACCCGGCCGGGGCCTCGCCGCTGGGCGTCGAGCAGCTCATCGGTGACCTCTGGGAGTGGACGTCGAGCGACTTGACGCCGTACCCGGGCTTCCGCGCTTTCCCGTACGACGAGTACTCGCTGGTCTTCTTCGGACCGGACTACAAGATCCTTCGCGGCGGTTCGTTCGCCACCGACGAGGTGGTCGCCCGCACCACGTTCCGCAACTGGGACTACCCGATCCGCCGCCAGATCTTCGCCGGCTTCCGTTGCGCCCGCGACCCACGCCCAGAGGAACTGCGCTCCTGATGTGCCGCCACCTCGCCTACCTAGGCCCACCCACCACGCTCGCCACCCTGGTGCTGGAACCGGATCACTCCCTGTTCGAGCAGTCCTGGGCTCCGCACGACATGCGCGGGGGCGGGACGGTCAACGCCGACGGCTTCGGCCTGGGCTGGTACGCCGATGGCCAGCCCGCACGGTACCGGCGGAACGTGCCGATCTGGACGGATGACAACCTGCGGGACCTCTCGCACGTGATCACTTCGGACGCGATCATCGCCGCCGTACGGAACGGGACGGAGCGGATGCCTCATGTGGAGTCGGCGGTCGCGCCGTTCCGCAGTGGGCGTTGGTTGTTCAGCCACAACGGCCGGATCCCGGGCTGGCCGGAGTCGACGGTGAAGCTGGCGGGAGCGTTGCCGGTCGCCGACCTGGTGACGATCGACGCCCCGGTCGATTCCGCTCTGCTGTTCGCGCTGATCTCGCATCGCCTGACCAACGGGTACGACGCCGCTGAGGCGGTCGCATCCGTCGTCCATGAAGTGGAGGAGGCGGCACCAGGTTCGCGACTGAACGTGTTGCTGACCGACGGCGAGCTGCTCGTCGCCACCTCGTGGACGCATTCTCTGCACGTCCGACGGACCGCCGAATCGACCACCGTCAGTTCGGAACCGTTCGGCGCCGGGCACTGGGACGAAGTCCCGGACCGCTCGTTGCTCGTGGCCACCGCCACCACCGTGAGCATCACCCCGATGGAAGGACCGCAGTGACCCAGATCGACGTACACCTCACGCCGGACTATGCCGCTCGAACCCTCCGCGATGACGTCCGCGCCGGACTCACGGCCGACGCGAAATGGCTGCCGCCGAAATGGTTCTACGATGCGCGCGGCAGCGAACTGTTCGAGCAGATCACCCGGCTGCCCGAGTACTACCCGACCCGTGCCGAGCGCGAGATCCTGCAGGCGCGCAGCGGCGAGATCGCCAAGCTGACGAAGGCCCGCACCCTGGTCGAGCTCGGTTCCGGCTCGTCGGAGAAGACCCGCCTGCTGCTCGACGGGCTGCGCGATCACGGCACGCTGACCACGTTCGTCCCGCTCGACGTCTCCGAGTCCGCGCTGCGCGAGGCATCGGACGCGATCAACGCCGACTACCCGACCATCGACGTACATGGTGTTGTCGGTGACTTCACCGCCCACCTCGACAAGCTGCCCGGCGACTCGCCCCGACTGGTCGCCTTCCTCGGCGGCACGATCGGCAACCTGCTGCCCGCCGAACGCGCCACCTTCTACCGCTCGATCCGCGATGTCCTCGAGCCCGGCGAGTGGCTGCTGCTCGGCACCGACCTGGTCAAGGACCCGGCCACCCTGGTCGCGGCGTACGACGATGCCCAGGGCGTGACCGCCGAGTTCAACCGCAACGTCCTCCGCGTGATCAACCGCCAGCTCGGCGCCGACTTCGACGTCGACGCCTTCGAACACGTCGCCCGCTGGGACGCCGACAACGAATGGATCGAGATGCGCCTGCGCGCGACCAGCCCGCAACGCGTCCTGATCCCCGAGGTCCACCTCGAGATCGACTTCGCCGAAGGCGAGGAACTCCACACCGAGATCTCGGCCAAGTTCCGCCCCGAGGGCGTCACCGCCGAACTGGCCACCGGCGGCTTCACCCAAGCGGCCTGGTGGACCGACACCCAAGCCCGCTTCGCCCTCTCCCTCTGGCAAGCCGCCTAACCCCTCGCCACCCCCATTTGATGGGTGGGCCCACCGCGTTGTGGGTGAGCCCACTGCATGCGATGAGCCCACCCACAACCTGATGGGCTGGCCCACCAAAGGGTGCGATGAGCCCGCCCACAACCTGATGGGCTGGCCCACCAAATGGGAGGAGGGCGGGAGGGGATCAGCCGCCGGATTTGATGAGGGCGTTGATCTTTTCGACGTAGGCGGAGAGGTTGGAGACGGGTTTCTTGCCGCTGATGATCGGGGTGTACTCGGCGGTGGTGAGGTCGCCGACCTGCTGGGCCCATTGGGTGGTGAAGCGGACTCCGACCGTCTTCTCGGCGGCCAGGTCGGCCTTGACGGTGTCGACGACGGTGGTCTGCTGGGCCTTGGTCAGGGCGTCGAAGTAGCTGGCCTGCGCGGGGGTGTAGGCCGGGGGAGCGACCGGGGACTCCGGCAGTACGGCGTCCCACACCTTCGTGTTGACGTACTGCAACACCTTGAAGGTCGAGTCCTGGTTCTTCGTGTACTGCGGGGTGCAGATGCCGACCGAGTCGTACAGAGTGGCCGGGGTGGTGACCTGCGGGAACGGTACGAACCCGTATTTCACCTTCGGCTTGTCGACCTGGAACCCCGCGGCCAGCCACTGCCCGCCGAACATCATCGGGATCTTGCCGGCCGCGAACAGCGACTGCGCGTTCGAGGCGTCGTACCCGGGTGGGGCGACCGAGCCGTTCTTGACCGCGTCGGCGAGCTTCTGCACGCCCTCGGTGTACTTGCCGTCCGCCTCGGCCTTGGTCGGGTGGTTCACGTCGTCGGTGAACGGCGCGCCACCCGCGGAGACGGCGTACATGCTCATCGTGAACGGGCCGTCCGGTCCGGTGAGCTGATCGGCGACCAGCCCGTACTTCGCTCCGTTCTTGCCGGTCAGTTTGGCCGCGGCGGAGTACATCTCGTCCCAGGTCCAGCCGCCCTTGGGGATGGTGACACCGGCCGCGGTGAACGCATCGGCGTTGTACCAGACGCCGTACGTGTTCATCAGCGACGGGAGCCCGCCCATCTGGCCGTCGGCGGTGGTCCAGTTGGCGATCGCGGACGGGACGAACTTGTCCGCGCCGAAGTCTCCGTCCTTCAGCTTCGAACTCCAGTCCACCAGCAGGCCTTGCTGGGTGTACTGCTGCTCGGTGTCGTTACCGCACCAGAACAGGTCCGGCAGCTTCTTCGCCTGGGTCAGCGACGACAGCTTGTCGCCGTACTGGCCGCTCGGGGTGTCGAGCAGCTCGACCTTGATGTTGTCGTCCTTGAACTCGGCCAGCGCCTTCTTGATCACGGCGTTGGTCTGGGTCGACTCCCACGTCATCACGGTGACGGTGACCGGGCCGTCGCTGGAGCCGGAGTCCGAACCGCCGCAGGCCGCGGTCGTCAGCAGCCCGGCGCAGGCCAGCGCGGCCACGCCGATGAGCTTGGTCTTCACAGGATGTCCCTCATTTCTGGGTGGTGCTGCCGAGCGAGCCGAGGCCCTGGATGAAGTAGCGCTGCGCGACGAAGAAGAGGATCAGCGGTGGCAGCATGTAGAGCAGGTTGGTGGCCATGTAGTAGCTCCAGTCCGGCGTCTTGCCGGCGAACGGTGAGATGAACGCGGCCATCCCGACCGACAGCGGCCACTTGCCGGAGGAGTAGAGGTAGACCAGCGGGTTCAGGTAGTCGTTCCACGAGGCCTGGAAGGCGAGGATCGCCATCGTGATCCAGGCCGGCCGGGTCAGCGGCAGCATCACCTGGGTGAAGATCCGCAGGTGCCCGGCGCCGTCGATCTTGGCCGCCTCGTCGATCGAGTACGGGATGGCCAGGAAATACTGGCGGGCCAGGAAGATGAAGAGCGGGTTCCCGCCCAGGAACGCCGGGACGATCAGCGGCAGCCAGGTGTCGTACCAGCCGATGGTCTTGTACATCTGGAAGAGCGGGATCAGCCCGACCACGCCGGGCAGCAGCATGCTGCCGACGAACAGGTAGAACCACACCTTCCGGCCGGGGAAGCGCAACCGGGCCAGCGCGTAACCGGCCATCATCGCGGTCATCACCCCGCCGAGCACGCTGAGCGCGGTGATGATGGTCGAGTTCAGTAGCAGCCTCGGGAAGTGGATCGCGTTCGGGCCGTCGATGAAGTTGCGCCAGGTCCATTCGCGCGGTAGCAACCGCGGCGGGATCTCGAAGACCGCCGACCCGCTCTTCAGGCCGATGGTGATCATCCACAACAGCGGCACGATCATCACTGCTGTGACGAACAAGGCGGTCACGTACCAGGCCGTCGTACCGGCGAGCCGGCTCGGCCTCTTGGTCCTGGCGAGGCGGCTAGTCGGGAGTGTTGTCACTGTAGGTCCAAAGGGAGGTGAACTTCGCGGCCAGGGCGATGACGACGATGATGATCACGAACAGCACCCATACCTGGGCCGAGGCGTAGCCGAGCTGGGGGATCCGGCCGAGGTTGGGGAAGCCGTTGTTGTAGATCGACAGCATCAGCACGCTGGTGCTGAAGCCGGGGCCGCCGTTCGTCAGGATCTTGGGCTGGTTGAACGTCTGCAGCGCCGCGGTGGTCTGCAGGATCACCTGCAGCAGGATGATCGGGCTGATCGTCGGCACCGTGATCCGGAAGAACGCTGACCACGGACCGGCGCCGTCCACCTTGGCTGCCTCGTACAGCTCGGTCGGGACGGCCTGGAGCGCGGCCAGGAAGATGATCATCGTGCCGCCGACGCCCCACAACATCATCAGTACGACGGACGGCATCGCCATCGTCGGACTCTGCAACCAGAGACTGGTGGGCAGGCCGAGCCGGTCCAGGACGGTGTTCAGCAGACCGACCTGGGGGTTCAGGATGAACTTCCAGAGCGTGATGGTGGCGACCGCGGGCAGGACCACCGGCAGGTAGGCGAGCGTCCGGACGATCCGGACCCCGCGGAAGCGTTGATTGCAGAACATCGCCAGCGCGAGGCCGAGGATGAGCGAGAGCGGCACATACAGGACCACCAGGTACCCGGTCGCGCGCAGGGCCGGCCAGAAGGCCGGGTCGGCGGTGAAGAGCCGGCGGAAGTTGCCGAGGCCGACGAAGACCGGATCGGACAGGCCGTTGTACTTCGTCAGCGCGAGATAGAACGAGCGGATCAGCGGATATCCGACGAACACCGTGAACCCGATGATCGCCGGGGCGATGAACAGGTACGCCGCCATTGTGTCGGACCCGGCACTGCGGCTGCGGCCGCCCCGGGCGCGACGGCGGGATTCATTCATCCGGCCTCCTGGACGGTAACGTTTCCAAGTTTTACTGTGGTGTGACGATGCCGTGTCGGGAAAAGGAAGTCAACCCTGTGTCCGAAACGTTTCCAACGCATTCCGGGACCGCCCGGCAGCCGACGATGATCGACGTGGCCCGGCGGGCCGGCGTCGGGCTCGGCACGGTCTCCCGGGTGGTGAACGGCGGGCACGGAGTCCGGGACGAGACGGCCGAGCGGGTCCGGACCGCGATCGACGAGCTCGGTTTCCAGCGCAACGAGGTCGCCCGCGCGCTGCGGCCGGGGAAGAAGTCCTCGAGCCTGGCGCTGGTGCTCGGTGACCTGACCAACCCGTTCTACGCGACGATCGCGAAGGCCTCGCTGGAGGTCGCCGGCCAGTCCGGGTTCGCCGTCGTACTGGGCAGTGTGGACGAGGATCCGGAGGGGGAGAAGCGGGCGATCCAGGAGCTGGTCAGCCGCCAGGTCGCCGGGCTGATGATCGTGCCGGACCAGGGCGATCACGCGTTCCTGGCGAGCGCCGGCGTACCGGTCGTGTTCGTGGACCGGCCCGCGACCGGGATCGAGGCCGACATCGTGATGGTCGACAACGAAGGCGGCGGGCGACTGGCCACCGAGCACCTGCTGGCGCAGGGTCATGAGCGGATCGCGATCCTGCTGGCGCCGTCGTACTACACGACCGGGCGGCGGCTTCGTGGTTTCCGGCGCGCGCACCGGGCCGCGGGGCTGGAGGTGGACGAGTCGCTCGTGGTGCAGTTGCCCGAGGGGAACGCCGAGTCCGCCGAGAAGGCGACGCGGGAGCTGATGCTGCGGCCCGATCCGCCGACGGCGATCTTCGCGTCCACCAACTTCCTGACCGAAGGTGTGTTGCGGGCGCTGGGCGAGCTGAGGCTCGAGCCTGCGGTGGTCGGGTTCGACGACTTCCGGCTGGCGGACATGCTGCCGACGCCGGTCACGGTCGTGGCGTCGGACATCGCCGAGCTCGGCCGGAGCGCGGCGCGGTTGTTGCTGGATCGCGCGTCCGGGGCTGATCGCCGGCCGCCGCAACGGATCGTGCTGCCGTGTGCGCTGATCCAGCGCGGATCGGGGGAGCGCCCGCCGTCTGCTCCGAAGAGAAAGCCTCGCTGACTGCGCCGGTTGCTGGTTAGGGTCGGCAGATGTTCTACGAATCCATCGGCGCCGGCCGCCCGATCGTGTTCCTGCCGGGGTGGGGCGGCAACAACGGCGAGACCCAGGCCGCCCACGAACCGGTCTTCGTCGGCCGGTCCGGGTGGCGCCGCATCTACATCGACCCACCCGGCACCAACCACCGCCCAGGCGACCCGTCGATCACCGATCAGGACGGGATGCTGGACGCCATCGCTGACACCATCACGGAAGCTGTTGGCAGTGATCAGTACGCCGTTGCCGGCACCTCCGCCGGCGGTTTGCACGCGCGCGGGTTGATCAAGCGCGACCCGGCGCGAGTGCTGGGCTTGTTGCTCCGAGTCCCCGGCGTCATTGCGGACCGCACCGCCCGGACCCTGCCGACGGACGACTACCTTCGCCGGACGCCGTCGTACTCTGCCGCGTCGCAGACCAAGCAGGACCTGTACTACGACCCGGCCGAGCAGTCCGCCGATCTCGATTTCCTCGCGCGGATCCAAGGCGACCCGAAGACCTATGCGTTGACAGAGGATCCCGCCGTACTGTTCGAGCGGCCGACGCTGATCGTGACCGGCCGCCAGGACACGATGACTGGGTACGCCGATGCGTGGGGGTTGATCGACGACTACCCGACCGCGACGTACGCCGTACTGGATCAGGAAGACCACGACCTGCCAGTGCGGCGACCAGCGCTCTACCACGCACTGGTCGCCGACTGGCTGGATCGGATGGAGGCTAGCTAGCCGGCCCGATGGTCGTCTTGCGCAAGGGAAGGCTCCTGGACGCGCGCGGGGCGGTGCGCGCGTCCAGGAGCCTGGGGTGCGGGGATCAGAAGTTCGGGTAGGCCCAACCGAGGTAGCTGTTGAAGTAGGGGAGCTTGGCCAGGCCGATCTTGCTGTTGACGCTGGTGGCCCAGAAGTAGCCGTCGCCGCGGGCGACGCCGACGTGGCCGTAGGGGGCGGCGAGGTCCCAGAAGACCAGTGCACCCTTCGGCGGGTTCAGGTCGGTGTGGGCGGCGCCGCGGGCGACAGCGTCGTTCCAGTCCGCCTTGGCCGAGGCCCAGATGCCGGTCTTGCCGTAGGAGTTCTCCGCGGCCATCTCGCAGTACCCCTGGAACGCGGTCGAGCCGTTGCGAGCGGCGTACCAGGCTATGGCTTTGTCAGCGCGCGGGTTCTCGGTGCACAGCGGTGCGACCAGGCCAGTGCTGCCGGTGTTGACGTAGGAGTCGGAGATGTAGCCCTTGCCGGGGACGTGGTCCCAGACGAGGCTGCGGCCGAACTTGCCGGTCACCGGCTCGCCGTAGATCTGGCAGTCGATCTCGACCGCGCCGTTCGGCTGGGTGCCGACGGAGCCGAAGGTGGTGGCGTTACCGGACCGGATGGTCACTCCGGAGCCGCTGTCGGTGACGACCGTGCCGGTGGCGGCGTGGGCGGGTAGGACGACGGCGCCGGTGACGGCGAGGCCGCCGAGGAGGGCGCTGGTGGCGATGCGGGAGACGGTACGGATGAGGGCGGTCCGCATGAGGGTGTTCCCTTCTGGGAGAGTGCTTCACTCGCAGGGAATCAGAGCGTGATGCCGTTGTCGCAGTGGGCAACGGGCCGCCCGGCTCGACGGGGATGCCGGACGGCCCGCCGGGAGGCTCAGAAGTTCGGCTGTGCCCAGCCCAGGTAGTTGGAGAAGTACGGCAGGCGTGCCTTGCCGATCCGGCTGTTCACGCTGGTGGCCCAGAAGTTGCCGTCACCGGTCGCCAGGCCGACGTGACCGTAGCTACTGATGTTCCAGAAGACGAGCGCACCCTTCGGCGGGTTCAGGTCGCCGCGGTGTGCCACGCCCCGCCGTACGGCGTCGTTCCAGTTGGCGATCGCCGAAGCGTAGATGCCGGTCCGGCCGTAGGAGTTCTCGACAGCCTTCTCGCAGTAGCCCTGGTAGGCCGTCGAGCCGTTGCGCGACGAGAACCAGTTGATCGCGTCGTCGGCTCGCGCCTGCGGTGCGGCGGAGATGCCGGCCGGTGCGAGCGCGGGAGCGGGTGCCGGTGCGGCGGTGGCCGGCAGGCCGGCGCCGAGCAGGGTGGCGCCACCGAGGAGGGCGGACAGAGTGGCGCGGACAAGGAAAGATCTCATGATGAGTGCCTTTCGCTGCGATGGGAGGGGCAGTGTGGCTGGCGAATTCGCTCCTACCCGAAGAGAATCAGGGCGTGACCGCGTTGTCGCAGTAGGCAACCGTAAAATGAAAACCATCATCTTAGAATGTATGTAGGTTACTAACCTCAAGGGCAGGATGGCGTCGTGAGGCCAGCACAGGCTCGCTTTGTGATCGGCAGCCGGATGCGAGAGCTCCGGGAGGCTGCCGGTGTGCCGTTGACCCGGGCCGCCGTGATGTCCGGCTGGGACAAGGGGCATCTGTCCCGGGTGGAGCGTGGGCACACCAAACCGAGCCGCGAGCTGACCGAGTGGTACGACGCCTCGTTCGGCGCCGGTCAGGCTCTGGTCAACCAGCTGATGGAGCTGGACGCCGCCGTACGGGCTGATCGGGACATGTCGCAACGGGACCTGCGGCGGCACGTGCAGCCGGTCTCACTCGGTGGGTCCGTACCGGCTGACCACCATCCGGAGGACCGGGCCGAGCTGGTGGGGGAGACGGTGCCGGACGGGACTCAGGTGTGCCGGGACGAGTCCTTCGAGAAGACCTGGCAGATCCGCAACAGCGGTGAGCGGCCGTGGCGGGACCGGTGGCTGACCCGGCAGGGCGCTGCCGGCGCTCCGGGCTGGCTGCGGTCCCCGGCGCGCGAGCGGGTGCCAGACGCCGAGCCGGGCGAGGTAGTGGTGGTGAAGATGCAGTTGCAGGCGCCGTCTCAGGTCGGGGCGTCGACGGCGTACTTCAAAATTACTGATGATGCCGGGCGTTTGTACTACCCCGGTCTGGAGTCCCCGCCGGTCTACTGCACGATCTTCACCGTCCACGACGTCTAGGGAATGCCCTTGTACTGCCTTTAGTACCTGGTCACTGGAGGTGTGTCCGGCATACGTTGCTGCTTTCCTGCAACCCCGCCCGGACAACAGGAGCTAGCAGTGATCCGTCCTCGCAAGATCGCAATGGCCTTGGCAGTGGCGCTTGTGGTGCCACAGCTGGCCGTCAGTTCGGCTACGGCGGCGCGGCCGGCCAGAGGTCCCGTGGACCCGCCGGTGCCGTCCATTCCGCAGCGGTACCTCGACCAGCCGATCACCTGGTCGGTCTGCTCGTTCGATGCCAACGTCAAGCGGGTCTACCCGCAGGCGCCGACCACCAACTGCGCCAAGGTGAACGTCCCGATGGACTGGAACCACCCGGACGCGCACCCCGACGTACAGGTCGCCATCGCCTACAGCAAGGCCACCGGTAAGTCGAAGGGCCTGATGACCACCAACCCCGGTGGACCCGGTGGTGCTGGCCTCAGCCTGTCGGCCGCACTGGCCGCGGAGAAGACCCAGCTGTTCACCGACTTCGACCAGCTCGGCTTCGACCCGCGGGGGTTCGGAGCGAGTACGCCCTTGCAGTGCATCACCACGACCGAGAAGCTGGCCGCGCTGCCGACCACTCCGGACTACAAGGAGCGCACCCGGCAGACGCACAAGGTCGAGGTGGCCGAGGCCGCACTGCAGGCTGAGGCGTGTGCAGCAACGGAGTTCGGCCAGTTCGTGAGCAGCCAGCAGACCGTGTACGACATGGACTTCCTGCGTGCGCTGTTCAAGGCCCGCCAGCTGAACTTCATCGGCTACAGCTACGGCACCTGGCTCGGTGGCTGGTACGCCGACACCTACCCGCAGCGTGTCGGCCGGTTCGTGATCGACTCGAACATGGACTGGACCCACACCCAGTGGGACAACGTGAACTTCGACCCGTTCTCCGGCCAGCGCCGCCGCGACACGCAGCTCTTCCCGTGGATCGCCCGGCACGCCGATCAGATCCAGGGGCTCGGATCGACCACCAAGCAGGTCACCGCGTCGTACAACAAGATCCGTGCCGACCTGGTGAAGCTGGTCAAGGCCGGCACGTCGTCCGTGCGTGGTGACGACCTGGACGGCACGATCTACAGCGCCATCTACGGCAACGTCCGCTTCATCCGCGCGACCGTCGACATCCTGGTGCACGACGAGTACACCAAGGACCCGTCTGCCTCCGGTGCGATCGAACTGCGGCACGTGGACAAGGCGTGGGCCCGGCTCTCGCCTGAGCTGCAGGCGTTCGACACCCTCGCCGCCATGCGCGCCCGGTACGGCGTGACTCCGGCAGCCTCGGCCGCCGCAGCCGCAGCGGTCAGCACCGACTCGGTCCACTCCATCCTGGCCGACGCCCGTGCGGCAGCCGTGAAGTCCCCGGCCAGTGACGAGCCCTACAACCTCGGCGCCATCGGTACGACGGTCCGCTGCAACGACACCGCGTGGAACAAGGACCCGAAGTTCTACCTGGCCGAGGCCGACAAGATGGCCAAGAAGTACAACTTCTTCGGCTACATGAACGGCGTACCGATGTGCGCCTTCTGGAAGTACAAGCCGCAGGACCGCAAGCTGGACCTCACCGGCTCTCCGCGGATCCTGATGATTCAGGGCGAGCTCGACCCGGCAACGGCGTACGAGGGCTCCCTGCGCACCCACCAGGACACCGCCAAGACCACCCGCTTCGTCGCCATCGACGACGAAGGCCAGCACGGCCAGTACGTCGGCTCCGCGTCCGCCTGCGCCGAATCCATCGGCGACATCTTCGTCTTCACCGGCGAACTCCCCGCCCGCGACCAGGTCTGCGGCACCACCCCACTCCCGGCCGAACTCTCCGTCTACCCCGTCAAGGGCCCGGTCAACGGCAACGCCGTCCACCTACCCCGCTCCAAGTCCACCCCCCAAAAGGTGAACCCCCTACTCCAGCAAGCCCTAGACACCATCGCCGCCGGCACCCTGCGGTAACTGCGTTCACCAACTGGGGACCTCGGACATCTGATCAGGTGTCCGAGGTCCCCAGTTGGTGTCCCCGGACAGGGCCGCCGCCTTCAGACGTGCAGCAGTCTTCGCCGGCTGGTCAAGGTCGTCCCAGCTGACCCTGGCCACCCGGTAACCGCGGGCCCTAAGACGATCCTCGCGTCGCTTCTCGGCGATGACCGCATCCGCGTTGTCGCCATACTTGAGTGCGCCGTCGAACTCGACGATCAGCACCCCGAACAGCAGGAAGTCGACCCGCCCGATCAGCTGACCGTCTTCGTCGTAGATGTTGACCTGCAGTTCCGGCTCCGGCAGGCCGTGGTTGTCCATCAGACAACGCAGCCGTGATTCGCCGACCGACTCGCTCAGTCCGTTGGCGAACCTGACGGCGGCCCGAGCGGCCGGTGAGCCGGACCAATGACGATGCCGGTCGGCCATCGCCACCAGCCGGCCGGGAGTGGACAGCCCGCAACGCAGCGCCGCATCGGCAAGGACCACGCCCGCTTCGTACGACGTTCCGCAGGTCGTCTCGACGATCGCGCGCTCCACGCACGTGGCCTGCACCCCGTCCACTTCTGTCACGTCTTCCGGCATGGTCAGCGAACGGTGCACGATCAGGGCAGGCCCCGATCGGACGCGTCCGGCCGAGCGAGTCACGTGCACCCTGCGCAGATCCAGACCCCAGATCGGCAATCCGTGCAGCACCGCCGCCGACTGATGACTGATGGCGGCCGCGCCCAGGCGCTCGGTCACGGCGCGGATCGTCAACGTGTGCACACGCCGGGCGCGCTCCCACGGCGGCTCAGCCGGCCACTCACCGGCCTCGACGAACGCGTCCCGTGCCAGTCGCGCCCATTGCCCTCGTCGAAGGCGCGCCCGCAGCTCACTGTCGCTGTAGCCCGCCGCCAGTACGTCACCCCGGCTGAACCAACCCCGCCGCTGCACCGCGGTCGCCCTCAATTTCTCGTTCATACCAACAAGATGCACCGATCCCCCTCCCACCCGACCGCCGTCTTCCCGCCTGTGCATAACGCGCTCAGACCGAGGACAGGAAACGGGGACCTCGGACATCTGATCAGGTGTCCGAGGTCCCCAGTTGGTGTCCGCAGTTCCGTCTACGGCTTGTGCTCGGCGTCTATTTCGGCGTCGAGTTTGGCTTTGTGGGCTACCCAGCGTTCGCTGAGGCCTTTGACCTCGCCGCTGATGAAGTCGATGAAGGCGAGGGAGATCCGCACCCGGTAGTGGGCTGGGGTGCCTTCGCCGGAGGCGTCGAGGACCTTGCGCAGGGAGGCGGACCAGCGGAGCAGGGACTGGTCCTCGGTCATCATGGTCTGGTACCAGGCGTCGTCCTGGACGACGTACACGTCGCGGCGGCTGCCGGGCTCGCGTTCGCGGCTGGCCAGGCGGAGTTGGAGCAGGTAGTTGACCGCTCCGGAGACGGCCGCGGGGCTGGCTTGGAGCTGCTCGGCCAGCTCGGCCGCGGTCAGGCGGCCGCCCTCGCTGGCCAGGATGGCGGAGAAGACCCGGCCGGCCATCCGGGGCCAGCCCGTGTCGGCCAGCAGGTTCCCGAACTGCTCGGCGTACCGCCGGACGGCCTCGTCGTCGCGTTGTGCACTCACCAGCCCATCATCCCTTCCCGGCCCCGCTGTTCGGAAGATTCACAAACTTCTGAATGAAGTGTACGTTATGAATCATGACATCAGCCATCGTGGTCTCCGGACTACACAAGTCGTACGGCGCGACGCACGCCCTCGACGGTCTCGACCTTGAGGTCGCCACCGGCGAGGTGCACGGGTTCCTGGGCCCGAACGGGGCCGGGAAGTCCACCACCATCCGGGTGCTGCTCGGACTGCTCCGCGGTGACGAGGGCGACGTGTCGCTGCTCGGCGGCGACCCGTGGCGCGACGCGGCCCAGCTGCACCGCCGGTTGGCCTATGTCCCCGGTGACGTGAACCTCTGGCCGAACCTGACCGGCGGCGAAGTGATCGACCTGCTCGGCCGGCTCCGGGGCGGACTGGACCCGAAGAAGCGCGACGACCTGCTGCGCCGCTTCGACCTGGACCCGACCAAGAAGGGCCGCACCTACTCGAAGGGCAACCGGCAGAAGGTCGCACTGGTCGCGGCACTCGCCTCCGACGTCGAACTGCTCATCCTGGACGAGCCGACCTCCGGACTGGACCCGCTGATGGAGGAGGTGTTCCGGCAGTGCATCGAGGAGGAGCGGCAGCGCGACCGTACCGTCCTGCTCTCCAGCCACATCCTCTCCGAGGTCGAGGCGCTCTGTGACCGGATCAGCATCATCCGCCGCGGCAAGGTCGTCGAGACCGGCACGCTGGCCGACCTGCGCCACCTGACCCGTACGTCGATCCAGGCGGAGCTGGCTACCTCCCCCAACGGACTGGCATCGCTGCCCGGCGTGCACTCCCTGGACGTCGAGGGCAACCGCGTCCACTGTGAGGTCGACACTGCCCAGCTCGACGCAGTGATGCGGCAGTTGGCCGCCAGCGGCATCAAGAGCCTGGTGGCACAGCCGCCGACGCTGGAAGAGCTGTTCCTGCGCCACTACGAGGATGACTCGGTGGCTGTCTCATGAGGGACTTCGTAGGCACTGGAAGCCTGGTCCGGCTCGCCCTGCGGCGTGACCGGGTTCTGATCCCGACCTGGATCGCAGTGTTCGTGGTGATGGCCGCAGGCTCGGCCAAGGCCACCATGGGCCTCTATACCGACGTCGCATCCCGCGTAGAAGCCGCCCGTACGACGAACGCGTCGCCGGCGCTGGTATCGCTCTACGGTCGCATCTTCGACGAGACCTCGCTCGGGGAGCTCTCGCTGTTCAAGCTGACCGCGTTCGGCGCCGTACTGGTTGGCCTGCTCGCCTCAATCCTCGTAGTCCGCCACACGCGCTCTGAAGAGGAGTCCGGTCGGCTGGAGCTTCTCAGCGCCGGAGTCCTCGGCCGGTACGCCGCTCTGGCCGCAGCACTGATCGTGTCCATCGGAACCGTTGTAGTGCTGGGTTTGCTGACCGCACTGGTCCTCATCGGCGTCGGTCTCCCAGCCGGCGGCTCATTCGCCTTCGGTCTCGTCTGGGTCTCAGCTGGGTTGTCCTTCGCAGGTGTCGGCGCACTGGTTGCTCAACTCACCGAAGGCGCTCGAACCGCCAACGGCTTCACCGCCATCGTTCTGGGCGTCTCCTACGTCCTGCGCGCGATCGGCGACTCCTCTGCCGACGGCAAGTCCGAATGGGTCTCCTGGCTGTCGCCCATCGGCTGGTCCCAGCAGATCCGCGCGTACGCCGGCGACCGGTACGTCGTCGTGCTGCTGCCGCTCATGTTCCTCGCAGCCCTGGTTGCCGGCGCGCTGGCACTGATCCGCCGCCGCGACGTCGGTGCCGGCCTCGTCCGCCTACGCCCCGGCCCCGCAGTCGCTGCACCATCACTCCGCTCTCCGCTGGCCCTGGCCTGGCGGCTGCACCGAGGCTCCTTGTACGGCTGGGGTTTCGCGTTCCTCCTCCTCGGCCTCCTGGTCGGCAACATCGCCAGCAACGTCGACGGCTTCGTCACCAGCGACAGCGCCCGCGAAATGGTCCAGAAGCTCGGCGGCGTCCAGGCGATCACCGACGCCTTCCTCTCCACCGAGATGGGCATGGTCGGCCTCCTGGCCTCGGCGTACGGCATCCAAGCCGCCCTCCGCCTCCGCTCCGAAGAAACAGCCCTCCGCGCCGAACCCCTCCTGGCCACCGGCGTCACCCGAACCCGCTGGCTCGCCAGCCACGTCCTGATGGCCCTCCTAGGCACCGCAGCCCTCATCCTGATTGCCGGCCTCGGCTCCGGCCTCACCAGCGGCGCCTCCCTGGGCAACGTAGGCCGTCAAGTCCCCCGCATGCTCGCCGCCGCCGCAGTCCAGCTCCCCGCCATCTGGCTGGTCACAGCCCTGGTAGTGACCCTTTTCGGCCTGGCTCCCAAACTCATCACCGCAGCGTGGGCCCTCTACGGCCTTTTCCTGCTCCTAGGCCAGTTCGGCGCCCTCTTCAACCTCCCCCAATCCGTCATCAACCTAAGCCCCTACGGCCACACCCCCCGCCTCCCCGGCGGCTCCTTCACCACCACTCCAGTCCTGGCCCTCACAGCCCTAGCCGCCGCCCTCCTAGCCCTAGGCCTAACCACCTTCCGCCGCCGCGACATCGGCTGATCCGTTTGTACGGTCCGAGGACCGCAGGTGAGGCCCGCCCGGTTGTTGGGCGGGCCTTGCTGTTTACGATCGCTGGGTGCTGTGGACTGAGCGGTTGGTGGAGTTCTGGAGTGAGCGGCATCTGGGGGTGCTGAGCACGGTCCGGGGGGATGGGTCGGTCCATGCGACGCCGGTGGGGGTGACGGTGGACGCTGAGGCGGGGGTGGCTCGAGTGATCTGCTCGGGGACTTCCTACAAGGCTAGGGTGATCCGGCGGCTGGGGAGTGCGGCGGTTGCGGTCACTCAGGTGGACGGGCGGCGGTGGAGCACGCTGGAGGGGCGTGCGGTCGTGGTGGACGAGCCGGAGCGGGTGCGGGACGCGGAGCGGCGGTATACGCGGCGGTACAAGGAGCCGCGGGTGAATCCGCAGCGTGTGGTCCTTGAGATCACTGTGACGAAGGTGCTCGGCAATGGTGGCTGAGGTCGTCGTTGTCGGCGTTGGGGCGGACGGATGGGCTGGGCTCTCACCTGCTGCTCAGGAGGCGATCGCCAAAGCTGACGTGCTGATGGGGAGCGCGCGGCAGTTGGGGCTGGTTCCGGACGGTACGGCGGAACGCCGGGCGTGGCCGTCTCCGTTGTCGGAGGCGTTGCCGGGGCTGCTGGCGGAGTACCGCGGCCGGCGGGTGTGTGTGCTGGCCAGTGGGGATCCGACGTTCCACGGGATCGGTACGACGCTCGTGCGGTTGCTGGGGGCAAACGCCGTACGGGTGATTCCGCATCCGTCGAGTGTTTCGCTGGCGTGTGCGCGGCTGGGGTGGGCGCAGGAGCAGGTGCAGGTGGTCAGCCTGGTGGGGCATCCGACTGAGCTGGTGCACCCACAGGTGCAGCCGGGGCGGCGGTTGGTGATTCTGAGCTGGGGTGCGCGGACTCCGGGTGAGGTGGCCGCGCTGCTGGTTGCTCGCGGCTACGGGGCGAGTGAGTTCACAGTGCTGGAGCAGTTGGGCGGTCCGGGAGAGCGAGTGACCGGTACGACGGCTGCCGACTGGGCTGGTGACGTGGACCCGCTCAACGTCATCGGGGTCTTGTGTGCGGACGGACCGGTGTTGTCGACGACCCCCGGGCTGCCGGACTCGGCGTACGAGAGCGACGGGCAGTTGACGAAGCGTGAGGTGCGCGCGGTGACGCTGTCCCGCCTCGCGCCCGTGCCGGGGCAGCTGTTGTGGGACGTGGGTGGGGGAGCGGGGAGCATCGCGATCGAGTGGTCGCGGCATCACCCGACCTGCCGTGCGATCGCCATTGAGCGTGACGAGGAGCGGGTACGGCGGTTGGAGCGGAACGTCGCCGCACTCGGGGCCAAGGCGGCAGTGGTGCACGGTGCCGCGCCGGCAGTGCTCGACGGGCTTGAGCAACCGGATGCGATCTTCATCGGCGGTGGCGCGACGGCCGAGGGGATGGTCGAGGCCTGCTGGGCGGCGCTGCGGCCGGGTGGACGCTTGGTGGTGAACGGCGTGACGCTGGAGACCGAGAGCCTCATAGCCCAGTGGTACAAGGAGTTGGGTGGTGACCTGGTGCGACTTGACGTGCAGCGCGCGTCCAAGGTCGGTGGGATGACCGGGTGGCGCCCAGCGATGCCAGTGACGATCTGGAGCGTGACGAAGTGACTGTGCACTTCATCGGCGCCGGACCCGGCGCAGCGGACCTCATCACCCTCAGAGGGCGCGACCTGATCGCTAAGTCGCCGGTCTGCCTGTACGCCGGTGCGCTGGTACCGGTTGAGCTCCTGGAGCACTGCCCGGTCGGTGCGCGCAAGGTCGACACCGCCAACCTCGATCTCGACCAGATCGTCGCCGAACTCGCCGCCGCGCACGCTGCCGGGCTCGACGTGGCGAGGCTGCACTCCGGGGACCCGTCGGTGTTCAGTGCGATGGCTGAGCAGATGCGTCGGCTCGACGCTCTCAGCATCCCGTACGACGTCACACCCGGCGTACCGGCCTACGCCGCAGCGGCAGCGAGTCTCAACCGGGAGCTGACCGTGCCGGAGGTCGGTCAGACCGTGATCCTCACTCGGATCACTGGACGCGCTTCGAAGATGCCAGCGGGTGAGGACCTCGCGACCCTCGGTGCGAGCCGGGCGACGCTAGTACTGCACCTGGCCGTCCAGCAGATCGACCGCGTCGTCGAGGAGCTCCTGCCGAGCTATGGCGCCGACTGTCCGGTCGCCGTAGTGGCTCGCGCGTCCAGGGACGACGAAGCGGTGCTGCGGGGGACGCTGGCCGACATTGCGGAGCAGGTGCAGGCGGCGGGCATTCGCCGTACGGCGGTCATCGTGGTGGGGAAGGTGCTGGCGGCAACGGAGTTCCGGGACAGCCACCTGTACTCGACCACGCGTGAGCGATGAAAGTCCTGCTGCTCGGCGGTACCGGTGAGGCCCGCGAGCTGGCCGCACAGCTGGTCGACTTCGAGGTGGTGTCGTCGCTGGCCGGTCGGACGAAGGACCTGAGACTACCGGCTGGTGAGGTCCGGGTCGGCGGCTTCGGCGGAGTAGCCGGGCTGACCGAGTGGCTGCGCGACCACCCGGTCGATGCGGTTGTCGATGCGACCCATCCCTTCGCCGCAACCATGACCGAGCACGCGGTCGCGGCCGCGGCACAGGTCGGCGTACCGATGCTTGTACTGCGGCGGCCTGGCTGGTCGGAGTCTTCGGACGACAACTGGCATTGGGTGGAGTCCGCGTCGGCCGCGGCTGACGTGCTGCCGACACTCGGGTCCCGGGTGTTCCTCACGATCGGCCGTCAGGGGCTCGAGGCGTTCGCTCGGACCGGCCTGTGGACGCTGGCGCGCTGTGTGGACCCGCCCGAGCCGCTGCCGACCTGGTGCACCCTCCTTCTCGACCGAGGCCCGTACGACGTGGGCGCTGAACTCGAGCTCCTGCGTGCGCACGCCATCGACGTCCTCGTCACCAAGGACAGTGGTGGCCCCCAGACCGAAGCCAAGCTCACCGCCGCCCGTGAACTCCGACTCCCAGTGGCTCTGATCCAGCGCCCGCCCGCACCCGCCGGGGTGCCAGTGGTGGAGACAGTCCCCGCAGCAATCGGCTGGCTCCGGCGTCTGTAGATTGGCGGTATGGGGATTCAGATCGCGCCGAGCATCCTGTCCGCGGACTTCGCCCGGCTGGCGGACGAGGCGGCGGCCGTGTCGAACGCGGACTGGTTGCACGTCGATGTGATGGACAACCACTTCGTGCCGAACCTGACGCTGGGGTTGCCGATCGTGGAGTCGCTCGCGAAGGCGACCGACACCCCGCTCGACCTGCATCTGATGATCGAGGACCCCGACCGCTGGGCCCCGGGGTACGTCGAGGCGGGCGCGTCGAGCGTGACCTTCCACGTGGAGGCGTGCCGGGCGCCGATCCGGACGGCGCGGGAGATCCGGGCCAAGGGGGCGCGGGCGGCGATGGCGCTGAAGCCGGCGACGCCGATCGAGCCGTACGAGGACATGCTGTCCGAGCTGGACATGATCCTGATCATGACCGTGGAGCCCGGGTTCGGCGGGCAGAAGTTCCTGGACGTGTGCGTGCCGAAGATCCGCCGGACCAAGGAGTTGCTGGTCAAGCACGGCCTGGACCTCTGGATCGAGATCGACGGTGGCGTGTCGGTCGAGACGATCGAGCGGTGCGCCGAGGCCGGTGCCGATGTGTTCGTGGCGGGTTCGGCCGTGTACGCCGCCGACGACCCGAACGCGATGGTCGAGAAACTCCGTGGTCTCGCCGAAGGGGCAGCCGAATCCGAAGGGGCAGCCGAATGAGTGAGCACAAGCCGGTCGAGAGCTGGCTGACCGACATGGACGGCGTGCTGGTGCACGAGGAGCGTGCGATCCCCGGCGCGGCCGAGTTCATCGCGACCTTGCAGAAGTCGGGCAAGAAGTTCCTGGTGCTGACCAACAACTCGATCTTCACCCCGCGCGACCTGCGGGCCCGATTGCTTGCCGCAGGCATCGATATCCCCGAGGACGCGATCTGGACCAGCGCGCTGGCCACGGCACAGTTCCTCGACGACCAGCGCCCCGGCGGTACGGCGTACGTGATCGGCGAGGCGGGGCTGACCACGGCGCTGCACGAGATCGGGTACGTGCTGACCGAGCGTGCGCCGGACTACGTCGTACTGGGGGAGACGCGGACGTATTCGTTCGAGGCGATCACCAGGGCGATCCGGCTGATCGCTGATGGCGCGCGGTTCCTGGCGACCAACCCGGATCCGACCGGTCCGTCGCAGGAGGGTCCGCTGCCGGCCACCGGTTCGGTGGCGGCGCTGATCACCCGCGCGACCGGCGTCGCGCCGTACTTCGTCGGCAAGCCGAACCCGCTGATGATGCGCAGCGCGCTCAACCGGATCGAGGCGCACTCCGAGACGGCGGTGATGATCGGCGACCGGATGGACACCGACATCATCAGCGGTCTCGAGGCCGGGCTGCGCAGTGTGCTCGTGCTGTCCGGATCGACCGGTGAGCACGAGGTCGACCGCTTCCCGTACCGCCCGACCCGGATCGTCGAGTCCATCGCCGACGTCGTACCGCTGATCGGCTCCCTGGGCTGATCGTCTGCTGACAGACAAATCGGCGCCGGTCTGCATCACGAGCGGCTACCGTCGGTCGCCATGAGGGATGTGCCGCAGAGCCGGCGAGACGACGTCGTCGAGGTGCTGCACGGTCAGGCGATCGCCGACCCGTATCGCTGGCTCGAAGACGCATCCGATGACTGGATCGACCAACAGAACACGGCGACCGAGCAGTATCTGTCGGGCCTTCCGGAGCGGGACTACTTCGCGGGTCGGCTGCGCGAGATTCTGGCCCGGCCGTGGACCGGCGTTCCGGTCTTTCGCAGTGGCCGGTACGTCTTCGAGTACAACGACGGTACCCGGCCGCAGAACGTCCTGTGCGTGGCAGTCAGCCTTGACGCCGAACCGCAGGTCCTTGTCGAGTTCGCCGATGACACGACCGCGATCGACAGTTTCAGTGTCAGCCCCGACGGCCGGTACGTCGCTTATGCCACCCGCTCCGAGGGCAATCCGCGACTCGGATTCGGGGTCGTGGATCTCGACACCGGACTGCCGTTGGACGATCTCCTCACCGATGGCAAGTACTGCCGGGCCACCTGGCTGCCCGACTCGCGTTCGTTCGTCTATGTCCATGCCCCGGCGGGCAGCAGCGAGATCGGTGGACAGCTCAAGGTGCACGAGCTCGGTGACGTGCAGTCGTTCGACCACGTGGTGCTCGATCTCCCGCCGGGCAGCGTGACCGAGACCATGGTGTCGTCCGGGTATCTGGCGGTCCAGCTGAACGAGGGGACCGATCAGCGGACCAGGCTCTGGCTGTATCCACTGCCGGGGCTGACCAATCCGATCAAGCTGATCGACGAGCCCGTGGCCGCGACCCGCTTGGTCCGGCTGGCCGGAGAACGGTTTGTGCTCTGGACGGATGTCGACGCGCCCCGCGGGCGGGTGGTGACCTGCACGGTCGCCGACCCCACCTTCGTCGACGTCCTACCCGAGACAGCCGACACCCTGACCGCGGTCCACGCCGCGGGCCGCGGGCTTCTCGCCGTCACGCTGACGGACGCGCAACCACGGTTCCAGCTCGTCGGCCTCGACGGCAGCACAACTCCCGTCGACCTCCAGGGCGGCGCTGTCGTGGGCATCACCGCTCACGAAGGCGACGACGAGGTCTTCATCGGTCTCTCCTCGACCTGGACGCCGAACCAGCTGAGCCACCTCAGCGCCGCGACCGCCCAGGCAACCCTGCTCAAGGGCGGCGACACTCCACCCCATCGGGTACTACGCCGGACCGAATCGGACCGCGGCGTTCCGTACTTCCTGATCAGTCGCGTCGACCTGGATCACTCGCGGCCGAGACCGACCATGCTCTACGGGTACGGCGGTTTCCGGTCGCCGCAACTGGCCGACCACCGCCCGGGCCGGGAAGCCTGGCTGGAGGCGGGTGGAGTGCTGGTGATCGCCAACCTTCGCGGTGGCGGTGAGTTCGGGGCCGAGTGGCACGATGCCGGCAGGTTGAGCCGCAAGCAGAACACCTACGACGACTTCATCGCCGTCGCCGAGCACCTGCAGCTGACCGGCATCACCACTCGCGAGCAGTTGGTGATCCACGGGCACAGCGGTGGCGGCATGCTCGTCGGCGCCGTCCTCACGCAGCGGCCGGACCTGTTCGCCGCGGCGGTACCGACCGCCGGAGTGATGGACATGCTGCGCTTCCATCTCTTCACGATCGGGCGGGCCTGGGCTCCGGAGATCGGTCTGCCCGAGGACCCCGCCCAGTTCGCCGACCTGCTTGCCTGGTCGCCACTGCACAACGTCAAGTCCGGCACGACCTACCCGGCGGTGCTGGTGATGACCAGCGACCACGACGAGGTCGTCGTACCACTGCACAGCTACAAGTTCGCCGCGGCGTTGCAACATGCTCAGGCCGGAGACGAGGCGATCCTCCTGCGGGTCGAGACCAGGACCGGTCACGGGCCTGGGCGGCCCGCCGCGGCGATCGCCGCCGAGTGGACCGATCTTCTCGCCTTCGCTGCCGACCGTACCGGCCTGCGTCCAGCGCGGGGCTGAGCGCTCAGCAGGACAGGGTGCGGAAACCGAAGCCCTGCGCCTTGAGCTTCTCCAAGATGTTGGGCAGCGCCGCCAGCGTCTGACTACGGTTCCCGCCGCCGTCGTGCATCAGGATCACCGACCCGTTCTTCACCCCGCCCAGCACGCGCTTCTCGATCACCGAGACACCCGGCTTCGACCAGTCCCGTGAATCGATCGTCCACAGCACGAGTTCCTTGTCGAGCGCCTTCGCCCGCTGCCGGACGGTCGCACTCACTCCGCCGTACGGCGGCCGCAGACAACTCGGCGTGGTCCCGGACGCGGACCGGATCGCCGCGTCGGTGTCGCCGACCTGCGTCCGGAACCCGGCGGCGGTCTGGTGCCGCAGGTCGGCATGCGCCCACGTGTGGTTCTGCACGCTGTGCCCGGCCGCGTGGATCGCCTTGGTCAGCTCGGGATGTTTCGCGACGTTCTTCCCGACCTCGAAGAATGTCGCCTTCGCGTCGTACTTCGCCAGGATCTCGAGCACCTTCGGCGTATACGCCGGATCAGGCCCGTCATCGAACGTCAGTACGACGTACTTCGCGGGCAGCGGCGGCGTGACCGGCGCAACCGCGGCTGGGGCAGGGGGTGGTGTCGGCTGCGTGTGCGGACGCGCCGCAGCCACCACGATCGTCCCGATCACCGCACTGACCGCAACGATCATCGCCAGCCCGGTCAACCGCTGACCGGTGCGCGTCAGTCGAGTCTCCATGCATCCCCCAGGGCGGGTGGGCCTCACTCCACCCGCCCACCCTCACCCGCCGCGCCCCGAATCCCCGCTCCCACGCCGCTTCCGCGTCAACAACCACGCATATCGGACACCGCGGCCCGGCGGACCGCCACCACCCACCAACTGCCCCGATCGACGGCCGGCGGGCGCAGTCTGAGCGTGCGATGTGCTGGTCGCTCCGAGTTAGACGGTGATGGCGGTCCGGGTAGTCACAGCACTTGCGACAAGAACTGCTGCAGGCGTGGGGATTCTGCGGCGGTGAAGATCTGGTCGGGGGCGCCGGACTCGACCACGACGCCCCGGTCCATGAAGGCGACCTGGTCGGCGACCTCGCGGGCGAAGCCCATCTCGTGGGTGACGACGACCATCGTCATCCCCGACTGGGCGAGGTCGGCCATCAGGCCGAGGACACCCTTGACGAGCTCCGGGTCCAGGGCGGAGGTGGCCTCGTCGAAGAGCATCACCTCGGGCTTCATCGCCAGCGCGCGGGCGATCGCGACCCGCTGCTGCTGTCCGCCGGAGAGGTTGCCAGGGCGAGCCTCGGCCTTCTCCGACAGCCCGACCAGCTCCAGTTGCTCGAGCGCAGCGGCTCGGGCGGCGGTCAGGTCCAGCTTCTGGAGCTTCCGCAGGGGCAGCGTGATGTTGTCGATCACGCTCTTGTGCGGGAACAGGTTGAAGTGCTGGAACACCATCCCGATCCGCCGCCGCAGCACGTCCGGGTTCCCCGGCAGCACGGACTCCCCGCCGAGCAGGACGTCACCCGCGTCGGGCTCGATCAGCCGGTTGATCGTCCGCAGCAGGGTCGACTTGCCGGAGCCCGAGGGTCCGATCACGCAGGCCGTGCGGCCGGCCGGTACGGCGAGGTCGACCCCGCGCAGCACCTTGTTCGTACCGAAGGCGAGCTCGACGCCGCGGACCTCGAGGCTCGCTGCCACCTCAACGGGCATATTCCGGCTCCTCAACGAGAGGCGTGTCGGTCGCTCGGCCCTCACGCAGGCGCTTGTCGATGTAGTTGACCAGGTGGGTGAGCGGGACCGTGATCACCAGGTAGAAGATGCCGGCCAGCAGCAACGGCGACAGGTTGCCGTCGGTGGAGGCCGAGTCCTGACCGATCCGGAACAGCTCCCGCTGACTCGCGAGCAGGCCGAGGAAGTACACCAGGCTGGATTCCTTGATCAGCGCGATGAACTGGTTCACCAGCGCCGGCAGGACCCGCCGTACACCCTGGGGGATGACGATGAGCCGCATCCCGTCGGTGTAGCTGAAGCCGAGCGCTCGCGCGGCCTCCAGTTGGCCCTTCTCGACGCTCTGGATCCCGGACCGGAAGATCTCACCGATGTACGCCGACGCGATCAGCGACAGCGCCAGGATCCCCAGCGGATACGGGTTCGGGCCCCACCAGTGCCGCGTGATCGGGGACAGGCCCTGACCGATCAGCAGGATGGTCAGGATCGCCGGCAGTCCGCGGAAGATGTCGGTGTAGATCTTCGCCGGCCACCGCAGCCAGCGCTTTCGGGACAGGGCGAAGACCGCCACGATCATGCCGAGCACAGTGCCCAGCACGACCGAGGCGGCCGCCAGAATCAGAGTATTGACCAGTCCCACCTTGAGCATCTCGGGCAGGACTGCCTTCATCGACCCCCAGTCGAGGAAGGTTTCGCTCAGAGTGGACCAGATGTCCATCAGGCTTTGGGAGCCGTGAACTTGACCGTGCCGCTACCCGGCTTGAAGGACTCCGGTACGGCGCGGCCCGGGTAGTACTGCTCGACCAGCTTCGTCCAGGTGCCGTCGGCAATGACCTCGTCGAGCGCCTTGTTCACGGCCTCGCGCAGCTTGTCGTTGCTCTTGGCCACCGCGTACGCCGTCGGTGCGGAGCTCAGCTCCTTTGCCGCCAGGATGACGGTGCCGCCGCCCTGCTCCTTCGCCATCTTCTCGCCGATCTCGGCCGGTGAGATCCAGGCATCCGCCGTACCGGCCTTGAGCTGGCCGACGGCGGCGTTGTAGTTCGGCACCCGGACCGGGTCGAGGTTCTTCGAGGTCGCGTAGTCGTCCTGGACGGTGCCCTGGACAACCACCACGCGCTTGCCGGTCAACTGGTCGAACTTCGTGATCCCGGAGGTCTTGGTGGTGTTCAGGCCGAGGTAGCCGAAGTCGTAGCCATTGCTGAAGGCAACCGTCTTCTTACGGGCCTCGGTGATCGTGATCGACGAGCTGCCGAGGTCGAACTGGCCGGTGTTCACCTGCGAGAGCAGGGCGGAGAAGTCGGTCCCGACGAACTCCGGCTTCAGGTTCAGCTTGGCCGCGACCGCGGTGATCAGGTCGTTGTCGAACCCGGTGAACTTGCCGTCCTTGACGTACACGTTCGGCGGCGCGTCGGTGAGCGTCCCGATCCGCAGCGTGCCGGCCTTGATCAGGCCGAGGTCCGGTCCGCTCGCGGCCTTGTCGTCATCGCTGCCGCAGGCAACCATCGACAAAGCCAGTGTGACAACGGCTCCGGCAGCGGCGATACGACGGATAGGAGCGCTGAAGGCGCGCACGGGTGTCTCCTTAGAGCAAAAGTGAACTGGACATGCGGGGGTGACCCACCGGATGACGCTAACGCGGCGACGAGGCAACCAATTCCCCGGCAGCACCGGTGAGACAGCTCCGCAATGTCTACTCGGCCTGTGGTATATCGGTGCCGAAGGTGATCAGCCGCGGGAGCGGAGCATCCGTTTCACCCGATCGGCGCGGTCCAGCACGCTCGTGCGGACGACAGGCGCGGTGCCGGCCGCGGCGGCTTCGGCGTGCTCGATGGTGGGCAGGTCGATCCCGAACAGCGGGAACAGACTCCTGACGAAGGTTGTCGCGACTGCGCCACCACTGTTTAGGAGGGTCGGCAACAGGTCGATGTAGGCCTGCGTGTACGGCGTCAGCAGGTCGTCCTGGCCCGCGGACCAGAACAGCGCCCCGACCGCAGGGACCGAAGCGATCGGCACCGCACGTTCGGTCACCAGTGATTGCCAGACGGCCTTCTTCTCGGCCGCGTCCGGGGTCGCTGCGCGGACCTGTAGCTTGCTGATCCAGGCGTCGGGATCGGGGTCACGATCGAGCAGAGCCTGTACGTCGGCCGTCGTCGGGCTCCCGAGCTGCGCCTTCCGGACGAGCGCCCGCCATTGCAGGTCGAGGTCGTCGCCGCCCGCCTCCTGCAGCCACGCCACTTGGTCGAGGTCGGACGCCGTACGGGCGAAGGTCCGCAGCGCAGCCTTGCGGTAGGCGTCGATGCCGGCGAGTCGGCGGCCCGCCGCCGCAACCGACCGCATCAGCTCGTCCCGCTCTGATTCCGGGCTCCAGAGGACGGCGGCTTCGACCGCCAGATTGAGGTACGGCTCGACCACTGACGCGGACGTCTCCACCTCCAGGACCCCGGTCAGGCAGCGCACGACCTCGGCCGCGGTCGCCTCACCGTTGATCACCATGTCCCAGGCCGTGGCGACGGCGACTGCGCGCGAGATCGCGGTCGGCAGCCGCGCGGCGTTGGCGAAGGAGGAATCCCTGGTCGCGGCGTCCGGTCGTGTCGAAGCGAAGGTGAGGTCCTCGTCGTTCACCAGGTAGAGATCCGCGCCGGCCGGGAGATCGAGCCGGGTCCGATCGCCGGCCACCTCGACCTCGACCAGCGCCGTGCGCTCGAGCCGGCCGGACCCGGCGTACGCGCCGACGGCCAGCACCTGCGGTCGCGGCGGCCCGTTCGGCCCCTTGGCGACCACTACGAACCCGTCCTGATCGTGCTCCAGGGTCAGCCGGTCGGTGCCCGCGGTCTCCAGCCAGCCGGTACGCCACTCGCCCAGGTCACGCCCGCTCGCCTTGGCGACCGCGTCGATCAGGTCCTGCAGCGTGGTGTTGCCCCAGGCATGTTCGGCGAAATAGGTGGTCAACGCAGCGGCGAAGGTCGCCTCCCCGACGTAGGTCATCAGCTGCTGCAGCACCGACGCGCCCTTGGGGTACGTGATCGCGTCGAACGTCGCTTCGGCCGCGGCCACGTCCGGCACCGGCTGCCGGATCGGATGGGTGGTCGGTCCCTGGTCGACGAAGTAGGCCTTGAGCTTCTCGCCGGCCAGGTGAGTCGTCCAGGCATCGGTGTACGACGTCACGCTGACCGCGGCCCAGTTGCTCGCGAATTCGGCGAAGGCCTCGTTCAGCCACAGGTCGTCCCACCAGCGCATCGTGACGATGTTGCCGAACCACATGTGGGCGAGTTCGTGCAACAGGTACCGCGAGAAGATGTCCCACTCCGCGCGGGTCGGCGTGGTTCGGCGCAGGAACCAGTCCATCCAGGTGATGCAGCCGAAGTTCTCCATCGCGCCGGGGTACTCGGGTGTGAAGACCTGGTCGTACTTGTGCTGCGGGAACGGCATGCCGAACTTGCCGGCGAAGAACTCGAGCCCCTGCGTGGTCAGGGTGAAGAGCTCGTCGGCGTCCCGATCCAGGAACCGCGCCAGCGACGGACGGGCGAAAAGACCGAGGTCATGGCCGGCGCCCGGGCGCCGCAGTTCGTAGTACGGGCCTGCGTTGAGCACTGTGTTGTACGTCGACAGTGGTGGGGTCGCTGGGAACGTCCAGCGCCGCGTGGAGCCGAGGTCTTCGACCTTCGGGTCGCCGCTGTGGCTCAGGACCAGCCAGCTGGCCGGCGCTGTCACGGTGAAGGCGTGTGGGGCTTTCAGGTCCGGCTGATCGAAGCAGGCCCAGGCGTAGCGGGCATTGTCCGGGGCGAAGTCGGTGTAGGCGTACACGGTGCCGTCGGCGGGATCGACTGCCCGGTGGAACCCCTGGGCGGTGGTCGAGCACTCCGAGACAGTCGCCACGGTGAGGATGTTGCGCTCGGCAAGGTCGGTCAAAGCGATCCGGCCACCGATCGGTGCCGGTAGCGGAGCACCGTTGAGCGTCGCACTCCGTACCTCCGCCGCACAGTCGACGAATGTCTCGGCTCCCGGCCGGTGACACGTGAAGGTGATCGCCGACTCACTGCGGACCTGGTGCCCGGTCAGCAGATCGGACAGGTCGACGGCAACGTCGTACCGCTCGACTGTCAGCAGGCTTGCCCGCTGTTGTGCTTCGGCCTGGATCAATCGCGGGGAGTCCACCCGCCGAACTTATCCACGACGTGACCTGGGCCGTAACGGGTTTTCGGGCAGAGTTGTCCGCGCTTCGAGGGCGCTGCACTTCGTGCGACTTGAAGTGCTGCAGATTATGAGGCAAAATATGGGGCATGGAAACTGTCGACCGATCGCCGGTGACGCGAAAGTCGCTGCCGCTGTCCGGGCGTGACCTGCGGGATCTGGCCGTGCTGCGTGGCTCTGAGGCCCATCGAGCCGCGCTGGCCGAGTTGACGCACGTGCAGATCAGCGAGACAACCAGTGAGGCGGTTCTGTTGCAGACTGTTCTTGAGGCCGGCCTGAAGGCTGTCGCGGATCTTGTCGAGGCGGACGGATATGCACGGATCGCGCTCGAGATCGTCCCGGAGAATCGGCAGGCCGTGGCGCGCCGGCGACGGCCCTCCTGGGCGGACGAGTGAGCTGGCCCCTGCTGCGGGGCCAGGTGGTCCGGGCCGACCTCGGTCTCGATGAGCCGAAGTTGTTCGTGGTCGTCTCCAACAACCGCCGCAATCAGCATCTCCAGCAGGTGCTGGCAGTCCGTCTGACGACGACGGCCAAGCCGCCGATTCCCAGCATCGTCGAGCTGGTGCACCCGGAGGCTTTCGTCGGCCGTGCGGTCTGTGACGACATCGTGGAGATCTATGCGAACGAGGTCGTCGGCGTCGTCGGTGGCCTGTCGCCGGCAGCGATGCGCGCGATCAACTCCGGCCTGGTCGCAGCGCTGGGGATGGCCGACTGATGGTCGACGACGGAGATCAGCATGTGACCTACGTCGTGGCCGCCTTCGCCGACCGGTGCATACTGGAGTCACGAGTGAACCCACTCGCGTGCTCCGGGGTCGGTGAAATTCCGAGCCGGCGGTGATAGTCCGCGACCCGGCTGCTGAGGTTGGCAGCCGGTTGACCTGGTGGAATTCCGGGACCGACGGTGAAAGTCCGGATGGGAGGCAGCACGCGATCGGCGGGAGAGCTCCGGCGTTCGCGATGGGCGGTGCGTAGGCAGAGGCCTGCGTCACACCCGAGCGGTCGCCCGGAGGTCTGTACGTCGGTCGTCATGGCCCCGGTGTGCGTCCGTGACGACGAGGGACCGTGAGTGAAAAACGCAGGGCCTACTCCCACGCCGATCGACGTCGCCTGGATGCGGCGAGCGATCGAGCTGGCCGCCCGTGGCGTCGGCAGGACGCACCCGAACCCCGTGGTGGGCTGTGTGATCACCGCTGCCGACGGCAACCCGGCCGGTGAAGGCTTCCACGCCGTGGCCGGTGGACCGCATGCCGAGGTCGAGGCGTTGCGGATGGCGGGACGACGAGCCCGCGGCGGTACGGCGTACGTCACGCTGGAGCCGTGTAACCACACCGGCCGGACCGGTCCGTGTGCTGATGCGCTGATCGAGGCCGGAGTCGCCCGCGTGGTGTACGCCGTACCGGATCCGAACCGGCAGGCGTCCGGCGGTGGCGAGAAGCTGCGCGCCAAGGACATCCAGGTCGAGCAGGGTTTGCTGCAGGACGAGGCTGAGGCCGGCAACCACATCTGGCTGCACAGCGTGCGGATGGGGAGACCGTTCGTGACGTGGAAGTTCGCGACCACGTTGGACGGCCGTTCGGCCGCGCCGGATCGCAGCAGCAAGTGGATCACCGGGCCGGCCGCGCGGGCCGACGTACACAGCAAACGTGCCGAGTGTGACGCGATCGCTGTTGGGACGCAGACCGTGCTCTCCGACGATCCTGAGCTCACAGTTCGGGACGCCGACGACGTACCGGCGCCGCGGCAGCCGCTGCGTGTGGTCGTCGGCGACCGGGAGATCCCGGCCACGGCGAAGGTTCGCAACGACCGGGCGCAGACGCTGCTGCTGCCCACCCACGACCCGGCCGAGGTACTGCGGCAGCTGGACGACCGCCAGATCCGGCACCTCTGGCTCGAAGGCGGCCCGACGCTGGCCGCCGCCTTCGTCCGCGCCGGTCTGGTCGATCAGATCGTCGCGTACGTCGCCCCGGCCGTCCTCGGCTCCGGGTTCGCCGCGATCGGTGACCTCGGCGCGGAATCGATCGACCACCTACGGCGGTTCAACCTGACGGACGTGACGCGTATCGGCGACGACGTCCGCCTCACCCTGGCACCTCTGGGAGGGAACTAGATGTTCACCGGAATCATCGAGGAACTCGGCACCGTCGAGGCGCTCGACCTGCTCGACGGCGACGCGGCGCGATTGACCATCCGCGGCCCGAAGGTGACCGAGGACGCCGGCCACGGCGACTCGATCGCGGTCAACGGCTGCTGCCTGACGGTCGTCGAGTACGGCGATGGTCTGTTCACGGCCGACGTGATGAGCGAGACCCTCAAACGGACCAGCCTCGGCGGCGTCGGCAAGGGCTCGAAGGTCAACCTGGAGCGCGCGGTCACGGCGCACGCGCGGCTCGGCGGCCACATCGTGCAGGGGCACGTGGACGGCGTCGGCACGATCGCGAGCCGGACCCCGTCCGAGCATTGGGAAGAGGTCCGGATCGCAGCTGCGCCGGAGATCCTCAAGTACGTCGCTGAGAAGGGTTCGATCGCGGTCGACGGGGTCTCGTTGACCGTCACCGATGTGGACGACGCGACCGGGACGTTCGGGGTCAGCCTGATCCCGACCACGCTCGAGCTGACTGTGCTCGGGTCCAACCAGATCGGCGACACCGTGAACCTCGAGGTCGACGTGATCGCCAAATATGTCGAGCGGCTGTTGGTCGCCGGAGTTGTTGCTGGAGGCACCAAATGAGTCCGGTGGATTGGCTGTTGCACGCGCAGGTGACGATCGCCGGCTCGCCGGTGCTGGTGCGCGAGATCGTCGGCAACGTGTTCGGCCTGGCGAGTGCCCTGTTCGGGATGCGTCGGCTGGTGGCCGCGTGGCCGGTCGGGATCATCGGGAACGTGTTGCTGTTCACGGTGTTCGTGGGTGGCATCTTCGACACGCCGCAGGACAAGGACCTCTGGGGTCAGGCCGGGCGGCAGGTCTTCTTCTTCATCCTCAGCGTCTACGGGTGGTACCAGTGGTATCAGACCCGCCACCGGGGTGCCGCGGTCGCGGTGCGGCCGCGCTGGGCGACTGGGCGGGAGCGGCTCGAGCTGCTCGGCATCGGCGTGGTGCTCTACGCGATCGGCTTCTTCGTCCTGCGTGCACTGGGCTCCTGGGGTCCGCAGTGGGACGCGTGGATCCTCACCGGGTCGATCCTGGCGACGTACGGGATGGCTCGGGGCTTCGTGGAGTTCTGGGTGATCTGGGTGGCGGTCGATGTGGTCGGCGTACCGCTGCTGGTGCAGGCGAAGTTCTATCCGTCGGCGGCGATGTACGTGATCTACGGCCTGTTCTGCGTGATCGGGTTCGCGTCGTGGTGGAAGATTCAGAACAATGAGCGGGTCAGCCCGCCGGAAGCTGTGGTGGTGGGTTAGACATGGGTGACGTGCTGAAGCTCGACACGATCGAGCATGCGCTGGACGAGATCCGGGCCGGGCGCCCGATCGTCGTCGTCGACGACGAGGACCGCGAGAACGAGGGCGACCTGGTCTTCGCCGCGTCCAAGGCGACGCCGGAGCTGCTGGCGTTCCTGATCCGGTACAGCTCGGGCGTGGTCTGCGTGCCGATGGAGGGCGCTGAGCTCGACCGGCTCGGCATCCCGCTGATGACACCGCACAACCGCGAGCGGATGCGGACGGCGTACACGATCTCGGTCGATGCGCGGGACGGAATCTCGACCGGCATCTCGGCCGCGGACCGGGCCCGGACGATTCGCGTGCTGTCCGATTCGGCGTCCGAGTCCTACGACCTGGTCCAGCCGGGGCACATCTTCCCGCTGCGGGCGCGGGAGGGCGGCGTACTGGTTCGGCCCGGGCACACCGAGGCCTCGGTCGATCTGGCGCGGCTCGCGGGGCTGAACTCGACGGCTGTGATCTCCGAGCTGGTGAACGACGACGGCACCATGAAGCGCGGTCAGGACCTGCGTACGTTCGCCGACGAGCACGGGCTGGTGCTGATCTCGATCGAGGACCTGATCCGGTACCGGCGTCGTACCGAGATCCAGATCGAGCGGGTCGCGACCACCACGCTGCCGACCCGGTACGGCGATTTTGTTGCCCACGGCTACCGAAACACGGTCGACGGGTCGGAGCAGCTGGCGTTGGTCCGAGGTGACCTGACCGACGGTCCGGTGCTGGCGCGGCTGCACTCGGAGTGCTTGACGGGTGACGTGTTCGGCTCGCTGCGTTGCGACTGCGGACCGCAACTCGACGAGGCGCTGCGACAGGTCGCGGCCGAGGGTGGTGTGGTGGTCTACCTCCGCGGTCACGAGGGTCGTGGGATCGGCCTGCTGCACAAGCTCCAGGCGTACGAACTGCAGGACGCGGGGCGCGACACGATCGAGGCGAACCTGGATCTCGGATTGCCTGCTGACGCTCGTGATTACGCCGCTGGTGCGCAGATTCTCGCCGACCTGGGCGTGAGCGCCGTCCGGCTGCTGACGAACAACCCGGACAAGGTCGATGGCGTCCAGGGCTACGGCATCGACGTGGTCGAACGGCGGAGCATCTCCATCGACCCCACCGAACACAACCTGCGCTACCTGCGCACCAAACGAGACCGCATGGGTCACCACCTTCCCACCGACGAGCAGGGAGCCGGCTGATGTCAGGCAGTGGAGCACCAACCATCGAAGCCCCCCGCGCCGAAGGCGCCCGCGTAGCCGTCGTCGCCGCGCTCTGGCACCCCAAGGTCACCGACTCCCTCGTCGCCGGCGCACTCCGCGCTCTGGAGGACTCCGGGGTCACGGACTTCAAGGTCGTCCGCGTCCCCGGTTCCTTCGAGCTCCCCGTCGCGGCGCTGCACGCTGCCAAGTCCGGGTACGACGCCGTGATCGCCCTGGGCGTGGTCATTCGCGGCGACACCCCGCACTTCGAGTACGTCTGCCAGGCCACCACCGACGGCTTGATGCAGGTCGGCGTGAGCACCGGCGTACCGATCGGCTTCGGCGTCCTCACCTGCGATAACGACCCCCAGGCGCTGGACCGAGCGGGCCTCCCCGACAGCCGCGAAGACAAAGGCTACGAAGCCACCCAAGCCGCCCTCTCGACCCTGGTAGCGGTGCGGGCGTTGTAGGTCCCCCCGCTCCGGGACACGCGCCTCGGTGTCCTCCTATCGATGGAGTGCGCGACGGTCCGGCTGGTGCTGCGCTAAGTGGTAACTTTTGGGCGCTATGTGACCATTTCTTACCACTTAGCGTGCGGGCGAGAGCGCGCGATGGGGAGCGGGCCTGCCCGGAGCGAGGGGTACTTCAACCGATCCGGGTGTGTTGCATGGACCAGTTGGGGATCCACGTCGTACCGGCGTCTTCGGAGAATTCTTGTTGCCAGGTGGCCTTGTCGGTGCCCGGCGTCCAGGTGAAGCGGACGTCGACGGGGCGGCCTTCCCACTCGTCGGGGCCTTCGAAGTGACCTAGGCCGTCGTCTCCGAAGGATCCGATGACCGGGGTCTCCAGCCGGCCGCGGAGGCTGTTGATCCAATGGATCGACCAGGTCTTCGTGGTGGGGTCGAAAACGCGGAAGGTGGCGCCGCGGAAGCCCTCGGTCGGGTACCAGCCCTCGTCGAAGCTGATGGCGCCGTCGAAGTACGTCGTCACCTTCATCTCGGACTCGACGTCGTACCACTCGTGCGGATCGCCGAGCATGGGGCGCCGGCGGTGGTTGGTGGTGTGCCAGTCGCCGATGAGGAAGTCGAAGTCGCCGGTGACCTTCGGGATGTCCAGGGGCGGGGCGGGCGTCGTACGGCGGGTGAAGTCCATTGTCCAGTTGACTTCCCAGGTCTCGCCGTTGTCGTCGGAGTAGGCCTGTTCCCAGTGGGCGGTCTGGTCGGTGATGTCGCACCACTTGTAGCTGCACAGCACTGTGCGCCCGTCGAAGGCCTCCTCGCCGACCAGGTAGCAACTGGTGCCGTCGGCGGACCAGCCGCCGCGGACCGGTGGGAAGAGCTCCATGGTGGAGCTGCTGATCCAGTAGATGCTCCATTCCTCAGCGGTCGGGTCGAACAGGCGGATGGACATCCCGTACCGGCCTTGGGAGGGGAAGCGCGTCTCGTCGATGCTGATCGCGCCGTCGAAGTAGGTGTGGGCGGTCGTGGTGCCTTCGAACTCGGTCCACTCGTCGCTCCCGGCGAGGATCTGGTTGAGCCTGCGGTGGCGGACGTCGAAGTCGCCCTGGAAGAAGTCGAAGTCCCCGGTCACTTTGGTCCATGTCGTCATGTGAGTCAGCCTGACGGCAAAACCTGACAATCGATGGCAGTCTTTCCGGCTACTCTCGAACCATGCGTTCGAGCCGGCTCTTGTCGATCCTGCTGTTGCTGCAGACCCGCAGGCAGCTGACGGCGCGCGAGCTTGCCGATGAGCTGGAGGTGTCGCTCCGGACCATCTACCGCGACGTCGAGGCGCTCGCCGCCGCGGGGGTTCCGGTGTACGCCGACCAGGGCCGGGCCGGCGGTTATCGGCTCGTCGAGGGCTACCGCACCCGGCTGACCGGTCTGACCGAGCAGGAGGCCGCTGCGCTCTTCCTGGTCGGCATGCCCGGCCCAGCGGCCGCGCTGGGGCTCACAGCGCAGACGAACGCGGCTGAGCTCAAGCTGCTCGCCGCACTGGCACCAGACCAGCGTGACCGGGCTGGGCGGCTCAAGAACCGGTTCCACCTGGACATGCCGGCCTGGTACGCCGATGCCGAGTCCTCACCACACCTGTCGGCTGTGGCTGACGCCGTACTGCACGACCGTCGGATCAAGGTCCGCTACCGCCGCTGGGAAGCCCCACGCGAGGTGGACCGCACCCTGGAGCCGTACGGGCTCGTTCTGAAGAGCGGCAGCTGGTACGTCGTCGCTGCCACCGAGACCGGGCTGCGCACGTACCGCATCTCCAACATCCTCGCCCTCACTCCGACCGACGAGCCGTTCACTCGCGCGAGCGACTTCGACCTGCCGCAGTTCTGGCAGGACCACCTGGAGTACTTCGACCGATCCCGCTTCACCGCTCAGGCGGTAGTCAAAGTCTCAAAGAGCCTGGCCAAGCGCATGTACGACGTCTCGTTCCCACAGCTCGTCGCTGCCGTCGCCCAGACGCCGCCGGACGCAGATGGCTCCGTCACAGTCATCCTGGAGATCGAGTCGATCGGCAACGCAGCCGCCGCGCTCTGCCGCTTCGGAGCCGGTCTGGAGGTACTGGAACCGCCAGAGCTCCGCGCCGAGCTGGCCACCCTCGGCCGCACTCTCACCACCCTGTACGACGTCCGCCCAGCGGACCTGGGGGCGGATGATCCACACGCGGTCCCGTAGTCTGGGGCCCGCCATGAAGAGTTTCGAGGAGCTGTTCGCCGAGCTGGGCGACAAGGCACGCACGCGTCCGGAGGGATCCGGCACGGTGGCGGAGCTGGATGCCGGCGTGCACACGATCGGCAAGAAGCTGGTCGAGGAGGCCGCCGAGTCCTGGATGGCCGCCGAGCACGAAGGCACCGAGCGGGCCGCCGAAGAGCTGTCCCAGCTGCTGTACCACGCGCAGGTCATGATGATCGCGCTCGATCTGAAGCTCGAGGACGTCTACCGACATCTGTAGGAGTCCCCTCCTGAGAGTCCACAGACCCACCGGTTCAGTTTCGACAGATTGGGCAGTGCCATGCTGCGCGTCGCAGTACCGAACAAGGGCTCGCTGAGCGAGTCCGCGATCGAGATCCTCACCGAAGCCGGCTACAAACAGCGCCGGACCACCAAAGACCTGAGCCTGACCGACGTCGCGAACGAGGTCGAGTTCTATTACCTCCGCCCGCGCGACATCGCCGTGTACGTCGGCGAAGGCACCCTGGACGTCGGTATCTCCGGCCGTGACCTGGTGCTCGACTCACACGCCGATGCGGACGTGCTCATGGGGCTCGGCTTCGGCAGCTCCACCTTCCGGTTCGCCGGACCGCCCGGGGTCGCGTCCTCGGTGAAGGACCTGTCCGGCAAGCGGATCGCCACGTCGTACGCGGGAGTCCTGTCCGACCACCTGGCCGAGTACGGCGTCGACGCCTCCGTCGTCCGCCTGGACGGCGCGGTCGAGTCGGCCGTCGCCCTAGGCGTCGCGGATGTGATCGCCGATGTCGTCGAGACCGGTACGACGCTCCGCCAGGCGGGGCTCGAGATCTTCGGCGAACCGATCCTGCAGTCCGAAGCGGTCCTGATCAAGCGCCACGGGGTCGACAACCCGGCCCCCGGCCTGCACCAGCTGGTACGGCGGCTCGAGGGCGTCCTGATCGCGCGGAACTACGTGATGATGGACTACGACATCCCGGCCGAGCAGATCGACGCAGCCACTGAGGTCGCGGCCGGTCTGGAGTCGCCGACGGTCTCTCCGCTGCACCGCGCGGGCTGGGTCGCCGTCCGGGTGATGGTCCAGCGCGCCGAGGCGCAGCGGATCATGGACCAGCTGTGGGAGGTGGGAGCTCGTGCCATCCTCACCACCGACATCCACGCCTGCCGGATCTGAGATGACCGCCGAGGATCGCCTGTTCACGTTCCATCCGCGGAGCGTGGCGATCATGGCGGCGGTGATGGGCTTCTCGCTGATCGCCCTCTTCGGGGTGATCTGGACCCAGTTCGACGCCGGTACCAAGGAGTCGTTCACCTGGTTCCAACGGCTCACGCTGCTGGCGTTCTTCGGCGCGATCCTGTGGATCCTGTACCGGATGGCGACGGTCCGGGTCACGGCGTACGCCGATCGGCTCCGGGTCCGCAACGTGTTCAAGTCCTACACGCTGCCCTGGTCGGACATCAGCGCGCTGCGGTTCCGTTCAGGCGATGCCTGGCTGCAGCTGTTCGATGCCGACGGCAACCGGATTGGGATCCTCGCGGTTCAGGCTGCCGAGGGGCGGCGGGCCAGCACGGCCGCCAAGGAGCTGGCGGCCGTGGCCCGTGCACATGGCGCCGGACCTAGCCAGCTGACACCCGAAAACTAGTCTCGTGTGACTGACCGGGCTCCAGGACCACCAGGTCCTGCCCGCTCACGAACGCGTCCGGCGGACACGTCATCGGTTCCACGGCGAGCGCCGTACGGCCGATGGCGCTGCCGGTGTAGAGCTGCATCCAGGCGGAGTCCCCGCTGAGTGTTGCCCGCGCGCCGGAATCCGGATCCGACAGCGTGACCGACCAGGCGCCGCCCAGGTCGGTGAACGCGTTGTCGATGTCCAGGTCGCCGATCACGCGAGCGGTGCTGAAGTCGTACGGCGATCCGTCGACCGGCGCGAGTCCGATCGGCGACAAGCGGTCCGGCGAGACCTCAAGCCACTGCGCGGCGCTGAACTCCAGCACGCACTCGTCGATCGGCCGGCCGACGCTCAGATACGGATGCGCCCCATACCCGTACGGCGCTGCCGTGGTGCCGACATTGACCGCCGACGCCGTGATGGTCAGCCCGTCGTCGAGTCGATAGGTCAGTCGCAGATCGAGCTGATGCGGGTATCCGGGCTGACCGTGCAGCCGGTAGCCGGCCTCCACGTACGACGGGTCCGAGCCGTCGTCGAGCCGGACCCAGTTCGCCCAGCGGGTCAGCCCGTGGATCGCGTTCTGCCGGGCCGGCTCGGTCAGATACAGCTGCTGGTCGACACCGCCGAAGCTGTACTTCCCGTCGGTAATCCGGTTCGGCCACGGGAACAGGTGCTGCCCGATCCCCGCATGCGCCGCCTCGTCAACGCCGTACCCGAGCAGGACGTCACGGCCCTCATACGTGAGCCCGCGCAGTCCACCGCCCACGCTCACCACAGTCCCGGCGTACCCGCCGCCCGAAATCGTCCACTGGTCACCGCTCGGCAGCACGCTCATGCCTCCATCCTCACAAACTTCTGTGGATCGCTGTCCATTTGGGTCTGACCCGTTCGTGGTGTGCTGTAGACACGCCAACAGGAGGTAACCGTGAAGTATTTGCTGCTGATCAATGCCGGCGAACTCGACCTGTCCGGAGGAGCGGTCGGGTGTGAGCCCGAGGACTGGATGCGGTTCGACAAGGAGATCACCGACTCCGGAGTGGTCGTTGCGTCGGAGTCGCTGGCGGACCTGGTCACCCAGACCCGGGTGCAGGTGGACAACGACGGCAAGCGGACCGTGACCGACGGGCCGTTCGCCGAGACCCGTGAGGTGCTCGGCGGGTTCTACGTGATCGACGTACCGGACCTGGATGTCGCGCTCGACTGGGCGGCCAAGTGCCCGGGTTCCCGCGCCGGAGGCTCGGTTGTCGTTCGTCCGGTAGCGACCTTCTGATGATGGACCAGGTCGAGGCGGTCTTCCGGGAGGAGCGCGGCCGGTTGCTGGCCGCGCTGGCCCGGCGGTTCGGCGACCTCGACCTGGCCGAGGAGGTCACGGCCGAGGCGATCGAGACGGCACTCGTCCGCTGGCCGATCGACGGCGTACCGGCGAACCCCGGCGGCTGGCTGATGACGACGGCCCGGCGCAAGGCGGTCGACCGGCTGCGCCGGGACCAGGTGTACGCCGCCAAACTCGCGATCCTGCAGGTGGACGCGGACCGGGCCGAACCGCCGCGGCCCGGCGGTGAGTTCCCGGATGACCGGCTGGAACTGTTCTTCACCTGCGCGCACCCGGCGCTGGCCCCCGAGGACCGCGGCGCGCTCACCCTGCGCTGCCTGGCCGGGCTGTCAACGCCTGAGGTCGCCAGAGCGTTTCTGGTCCCGGCCGCGACGATGGCGAAACGGATCGTCCGGGCCAAAGCGAAGATCCGGGACGCCCGCATCCCCTTCCGGGTTCCGTCAAATGACGAGCTGCCGGAGCGACTGCCCGCCGTACTGCAGGTGATCTACTCCGTCTTCACCGAGGGCTATGCGGCCAGCTCGGGGCCTTATCTGCAGCGGCTCGACCTCGCTGAGGAAGCGATCCGCCTCGCCCGCATCCTGCACAAACTGCTCCCCGCCCAGCGTGAAGTCGCCGGTCTGCTCGCACTCATGCTCCTCGTGCACGCCCGCCGCGACGCCCGCACCGGACCCGACGGTCAGGTCGTCCTCCTCGAGGACCAGGACCGCACCCGCTGGGACCACGACCAGATCACTGAGGGCCGCGCGCTGGTCGTCTCCGCCCTGACCGGCGGCCCGGCCGGACCGTACGCCGTCCAGGCCGCGATCGCCGCCGTCCACGACGAGGCCACCACCTTCGCCACCACTGACTGGCCGCAGATCGTCGCCCTGTACGACGTCCTGTCCGCCCTCGACCCGTCTCCCGTGATCGCGCTCAACCGGGCCGCCGCGATCGCCTTCCGCGACGGCCCCGAAGCCGCTCTCACCCTGCTCGACTCGCTCGCCGACGAGCCCCGCCTCCGCAACTACCACCCCTACGCGCTGGCGCGAGCCGACCTCCTGCACCGCCTCAACCGCCGTACCGAGGCCAGCGCCGCCTATGAACAAGCCCTGAAATTCGCCGGCTCCGACCCCGAACGCCTCCACATCCGCGCGCGTCTGGCCGACCTCTCGAACCCCTGACATTCTGAGGTTCATGCAGACCTTGTACGACGCGGCGGGTGGAATGGATGGGATGGTTCGGCTCGCGCATGCATGGCATGAGCGGGTGCTGGCGGATGAGGTGGTGAGCCACGCGTTCAGCCACGGCTTCCATCCGGACCACACTCAGCGGCTGGCGGCGTACTGGGCTGAGGCGCTCGGTGGCCCCGCATGGGCGGGTGGGGACGAAACCACCGTCGTCTGGATGCACAGTGGGAACGGTGAGCACCTCGAGATGGACCGGCGCGCGATCGTGTGTTTCGACGAGGCGCTGGACGATGTGGGGCTCACCGGTGAGCTGAAGAGCGTGTTGCACGACTACTTCGCGTGGGCGACGAACGTGTCCATGGCGAAGTACCACGGGGCCAAGGACGAAGTGCCCAAGGGGATGAGCATTCCGCGGTGGTCGTGGGACGGGCTTCAGGAAGCCGCGGAGTCGTGAGGTAGCGCTACCGACTTGGCGACCAGCTCGAGAGCCGGGTCGTGCGGTACGGCGGGGTTGCCGTCGACAACCACCTGGGCACGGTCGCGCGTGCCTTGAACGGCGAAGTGGTCGCGCTCCCAGCGCATCCACTCGAGCCAGTGATCACGGAGCGCTTCGCCGTCGCGGTCGATGCCGCGGTCGAGACGGACCTCGTTGGTGGTCTCGATCCACACGCGCAGGGACTGCCAGCCATCGGCGTCGCGGTCACAAGAGGTGACGCCTTCGACGATCAGGAGGTCGACGGTGACCGGGACGAGGTGCAGTTCGGCGTACGCGCCGGTGTGCCAGTCGTAGCGGCGGTAGCGACCCTCGCGGCCATCCGCGAGACGCTGCAGGACGTGGTCGCGGAGGAGGGCGAAGCCGCGCTCGGCGCCGGCCCAACCGTCGTACAGGTCGTCCATGTGGATGAGGCCGGTGTTCAGGCCGCGGGCCTTGGCGCGGGCCTCGAAGCGTTCGGCGAGGGTGGACTTGCCGGAGCCGGCCGGGCCGTCGATGGAGATCAGCCGGGTCCGGCCCAGCCGCGGGGGCGCGGCCTGGACGTGGTCGAGCAGGGAGTCCAGGGTCAGGGGGTTCTCAGTTGATTCCATGGCGCTTCAGGATGTCCTCGATCTCGTCGAAGTCCGACGAATCCTGCTGCCCACCCTTGGTCTTGGCGTTGGGTTTGGCAGCTTTGGCAGGGGCAGCCGACGCGGGCGCCGGTCCGGTGGTGGTCAGTTCACCGGCGGTCTTCGCGGGCTTCGGCTCCTTGGGTGCCTTCGGGGTCCGGGAGCGCGCCACGCCGGAGACGACGTACAGCACCACCGAGACACCGAAGAGCGCGACACCGGCCCAGACGGTCGGCGAGAAGATCAGGTGCGTGACCCAGCTCACCGCCGACCGGACGACGTCCCAGACCAGCTCGAGCAGCCCGGTCAGGTAGAGGGAGACCGGCAGCAGCGACCAGGCGACTCCGCGCACGCCGGCCGCGGCACCGCGCCGCCGCCAGGCAGCCCAGGAGCCGATCAGGCCGAGCAGCGTGAGGCCCACGCAGAACGGCAGCAGCGTCAAATCGTTGAAGTCAGGCACATACCCAGGCTCGCACAGTCAGCCCGCGATCCAAGGGGGGAACAGCCCTGACGCCACCCTGAAACCCGGCTCCGGGGACAATGGGCCGGTGCAACCAGGAGAGCGGCGTTTGGCATTCACCGGGTTCGACGACGATGACGGTACGGCGGACGCCGGGCTGGCGGCTGCTCTCGCGGCCGGAGACCAGGGAGCGATGCTGGCCGCGTTGACCCGGGCGCGGCTGCTGGTACCGGTGGTCGCGATGCTCGGCGAGGTGGAGTACGACGAGAACGGGCTGGCGCACGACAAGACGTCAGACATGGCGGTCGCGCTCCTGCAGGGCCAGGACGGCCGGAACGCACTGCTGGCGTTCACCGGCACTGAAAGCCTCGCCCGCTGGAGCGCCGACGCACGTCCGATGCCGTCGCTGACCCAACTGGTGGCAACCGCCGCGATCCAGGAGGGGGCGGCCGCGATCGTCCTCGACATCGCTGGACCCGCCGCCGGCGTGATCGAGGAGGACGACGTACGCCGACTGGCCGCCGGCCTCCAGGTGGTTCGCCTGGAAGACGGCGGCTACGGCTGGATCGAACCCGCCCCCACCGACTGACCCTATTTCGCTGGCTAGGCACCCGCGTTGGGGGTTCCGCACCCTGGTTATGGGTACCGAACCCCCCATTTGCCTGGCTAGCCAGGCAAATGGGGTTCAGCTGGCCAGCGCGTCCATCGGCTTGGTGCGCATGGCGATTCGGCCGGTGATTGCGGTGGTGGGGAGGACGAGCAGGAGGACGACGCCAACCCAGGCGAGGAGGATCCAGGCCGGCCCGGAGGGGAGCGGCCAGCCTCGGCTCGCCACCGCGATCGGCAGCACGGTGAACGCCGCCGCGATCAGGCCGATCACGAGCCCGAGCGCCGCGATCACCAGGCTCTCCAGCGTGAGCATCCGAGACACCTGCTTCCGGGTCGCCCCGGTCAGCCGCTGCAGCCCGAACTCCCGCCGCCGATCCAGTACGGCGACCGCGATCGTGTTCACCGACGCAATCGCGGTGTAGGCGACCGCGATCCCGGCCAGCAGGTAGGCGATATACGCATCCACCCCGAGCCCAGCGTCGTACCCCTCACTGAGTAGCTCCCGCCCACCCGCTGAGGTGCCCGGCCACCTGGAGAGGTCGACGTGCTTCTCCGAGGTCTTGAGCAGCAGGAGATTCGGCAGGCCGGTTGTGGTGTGCGCGGCGAGTAGGGCGGCGGGGAGCAGCAGCGGCTCGTAGCCGGACGGGCCCTCGACCAGTGCGACCACCTTCACCTTGACCAGCGAGTTGTCACCCAGTCGCACACCGAGCTCCGAACCCACGTCCACCTTGAGCTTCTTCGCCGTACCGGGCGGCAGCGCGATCGTCGAACCCTGCAGCTGATCCAGCGAACCCTTCGTCACCTTTCCCTCGTACACCGGCCCGCTCAAGCCGAGCAGCGGCCAGGCGTCGCTCGTGTGCGAGGAGTCGTACGGCGCCTCGATCCACCCCTTGCTCCGTACCAGCTCGGACACCGCCGTCACGCCCGGCAGCGAGCGAACGCTCTCGGTCAGGCTGGTCGGGATTCCTCCAGTGGTGCTGGTGATCACGACGTCCGCGGCCAGGTCGCCGGTCGCCGCCTCGAGAGCGCCTTTCTGCTGGGTGCTCTGGGAGTAGATGTTGCCGAGGGCAATCGTCGTGGCGATCGTGATCGGGATCAGGATCGCCGCGAACTGCACCGCCCGCACCCGCAGGTTGATCACCGCGAGCACCCCGCTCGTCCCGCGCTTCTCGACCAGCGCGGTCAGCCGCGGGATCAACGCCCGCTGGATCACAAGAGGCGCTAGGATCGCGACCGCGATCGACCCGGTCAGCCCCGCCGGCCCACCGATCGCCGCTGCGTTCGTCGGGCTCATGAAGAGTGTCGAGCCCGCGATCGCGACGGTCACGCCGGCGAAGATCAGGCCGATCAGAATCCGCACGCGGCCCAGGGCAACAGCCGGTACGGCGGCCTCCGCGAGCGCCTGGATCGGCTGGATCTGCGCGGCCCGATTGGCGGCGATCCCCACGGTCACCCGCAGTACGAGGTATGTCAGCAGCGCGGCTCCGGCGAACGGCAACGGTCCCTGGTCGAACCGCAGTTGCGCCGGAACGATTCCACCGCTGGTCAGCAACCCGAAGATCCAGTTCCCGGCGAAACGTCCGCACAGCAGGCCGAGCACGAGTCCGAGAACCCCGACCACCATTGTCTCGGCGATCACCATCTTCGCTACCTGCCGCGGCGTCGCCCCACTCGCTCGCAGCAACGCGAGCTCCCGCCGCCGCTGCCGTACCGACAATCCGATGGTCGCCGACACCACCAGCGCCATCACCACAGCCACCATCCCACCGAAGACGCCGGACATGATGATCAACGGGAGACTCGTCGCGATCCCGCGGTACTCAGCCACCCCACGCTCGTCGCCGGTGTAAGCCTTCACACCCGCCGGCAGCTCAAGCCCCCGCACCGCCGGCCACACCCCAATCGCATCAGGTGCCGGCGACAGGTGTTCAGCCTCCGAGTCCACGAAGAAGATCGACGGTACGTCGACAGTCCGCGCCGGTACCGCGATCCCGGCCACCGTGTACTGCCGGGGCTCACCGCGAACAGTCACCGTCACGTGGTCACCAGGCTTGGCGCTCCCGGCCAGTCGCGCGTCAAGCACGACCTGTCCGGTCTGAGGCGCGTGGCCCGCTCTCAGCGCGTACGGCGTGAGCGCAGCAGACGCCCACCCATGTCCCAGGAGCACCTCGCTACCCGAGCCGTTGACCACGGCGGGGAACGAGTGGTCCGCGATCACCTTGGTGACTCCCGGCGTACTGGCGAGCTTTGCCACCAGCGACGCGTCGACGCGGTGGCGTTCCGGGAAGGCGGCTGAGCCGGAGCCGTTCGGCGGGTGGTAGGCGGGGTCGCCGGTGACGACCAGGGGTGCTGCGGCCAGGCGTTGTGGCGGAGCGTTCAGACGTAGGCCGGTCTCGAGCAGGCCGCCCGCGGCGGCGAGCAGGGCGCTACCGAGGAAGACGGCAACGAAGATCGCCAGGAACGCGGCGGTCCGGTGGCGCAAGGTGGTGAGCGCAAGGCGAAACATGATCGGTTCTCCGAGGGGTCAGGGCGTAGCGCGGGAGAGGCTGAGGTGGGCGAGTTCGGCGGCGACGGACTCCGCGGTGGGGCGGTCGGACTCGGAGACGATGTGGCCGTCGACCAGGAAGACGACGCGGTCGGCGTACGACGCGGCGACCGGGTCGTGGGTGACCATGACGATGGTTTGGCCGAGTGCTCGTGACTGGTCCCGCAGGAGCGCCAGGACCTCCACTGCGGTCACGGTGTCCAGCGCACCGGTTGGTTCGTCGGCGAAGGTGATGGCCGCACGCCCAGCCAGCGCCCGGGCGATGGCCACCCGCTGCTGCTGACCGCCCGACAGCTCACTCGGGCGGTGGCCGACTCGTTCGGCCAGACCGACGCGGGAGATCACCGAGCTCACCCACGCCTCGTCCGGGGACTTCCCGGCCAGAGTGAGGGGCAGTACGACGTTCTGGCGCACGGTCAGCGCAGGCATCAGGTTGAAGGACTGGAACACGAAGGCGACATGCTCACGTCGCAGCTCGGTTAGCCGGGTCTCATCGAGCCCAGCCAGCGGCCGTCCGGCCAGGTGGACCGAACCGGACGACGGCGAGTCCAGACCGGCCGCACAGTGCAGCAGCGTGCTCTTGCCGGACCCGGACGGCCCCATCACCGCAGTGAAGGAGCCCTCCGCGAATCCGTAGGTGACACCACCCAGCGCGGTCACCGCGCCGGGGCCGGTGCCGTAGACCTTGCGGACGTCGGTGAGCTGAACCGGCGCGTTCACCGGCTGACCCGGTGGTAGGACTCGTGCGTCCACCAGAGGATGCCGACGACCATGCCGAGTCCGAGGTCGGACCAGAGCCACCAGGGCCCGTCGAAGTGGCCGAACACGGCCAGGGCCGCCCAGACCACGAACTGCACGACGCAGGCGACCAGCCAGATTCCGGTGAAGGCCCGCAGCGCCACAGTCAGCCCTCGCGGCGGAGTCGCATCCGCCACTCCAGCCAGGACCTGCCGGAGGTCACCGCGGTTCTGGGCGTACAGGAGCAGCGACTGACGGTCAGTGGCCTCGGGCGGGGTCAGGGCGCCACGCCGTACGGCGTTGTCCAATTTGGTGGTGGCAGAGCGGCGGTCGGCCTCGGTGAGGGCGACCTGGTCGGGGAGCAACAGCGGATCGAGAACGGTGGTCATCAGGGGTACCCACGCTTTCCAGGAGGAGGAGTTCGTCTGTGAAACAGCGTAGGGATTGAACAGTTCTCCGTCCCAGGGGGCGAGGTTGTCTCTCGGAGGTGGACATAGGCCCCCTCTGCCGGTGGAGGAAGTGCGCGAAGATGGGGGCATGAGTGCAGAGCTGCCACCCGGTCTGGCGCTGGCGTGGGGCGTCCAGCCCGTGCAGCGGCGCGGGCCGAAACCGGGGCTGTCGATCGAGCAGATCGTCGCGACCGGGATCGAGTTCGGCGACACGGCCGGGTTCGAGGCGGTCTCGCTGCAGAAGATCGCGGCGCAGCTCGGCGTCACCACGAACGCGATGTACCGCTACGTGCGCTCCAAGGACGAGCTGATCGTGCTCGTCCACGACAAGGCGCTCGGCGCCCCGCCGGAGCTACCCACCGGCTGGCGCAACGCCGCGACCGCCTGGGTGTACGCGCTGGTCGCCCGGTACGCCGACCGCCCGTGGCTGCTCGACGTGCCGATCCGTGGCGCGCCCATCACGCCGAACGTGCTGCGCTGGGTCGAGGTGATGCTGCAGGCGTTCGCCGAGACGAAGCTGAGTCAGCATGACGCGCTCGGCTGCCTGATGCTGCTCGACGGCTTCGCCCGCAACTACGCCAACCTGGCTCGCCAGCTCGGCGCGAACGACGACGTACCGGTCCAGGCCGAACAGGTGGGCGCCTTCCTGGTCCCCAGACTCATCGAAGGCAACTACCCGATGCTGGTCGCCCTCTATACCAACCAGGAGTATGAAGACGGCCTGGACGACGACCTCGAATTCGGCCTAGCCCGCACCCTGGACGGCATCGAAGCCCTGATAAATCGCTAACGTCCGAACGATCGGAGGGCGGGTCTCCGGTTCTTCGGACGTTACGTCCGCCGCCCCGGTAACGTCCGAACGATCGGAGGGCGGGTCTCCGCTTTTTCGGACGCTACGGGTCAGGGGAGGGTGATGCGGACGGGGCCCTGTGCGCGGGCGGCGACCCATTGGAGGTGGAAGTCGCTGCCGGGGGCAACTTCTGGGCGGTGCTCAGGTGACGTGCGCAGGTTGACCGGAGCGGTCAGCGTGGTGACAGCAGGCCGAGCCGGTACGCCGTTGGTCCGCACCGACGCGATGACGTCGGCCAGCGCCTGAGCGGCCGGCTTGCGCTCGTGGTCGACAGTGAACAGGCCCAGGTCGTATTCGCGGTCCGGGAAGTCCAGCAGCCGCCGGTCGATGTCATGCGACGACCACCACGTCACGCCGTACAGGGCTGGGTTCGGCAGCACGTGCTCAACCGTCCGCCGCGTGAACTCGGCCTGCAGGTCGACGGGGATATCCGGTCCCGGTACGCCGACCTCCTGCAACCACACCGGCCGAGACGGATCCAGCGACGTCGCAGCCGCGAGCTCGACCAGGTAGTCGGCATGGCTGAGCGTCGCCGGACCCATCGGCCCGTCCACTCGGGAGACCCCGTTGAACACCCAGGAGTGGACCGTACTGAGATCGCCGAGATCCGCGGCGTCGGTCGGCAGGAACGGATGATCAGTCTTGTACCAAGCGTCGTCGAACACCGAATGCAGCGCCAGTACGTCGGGCGCCGCCTTTCGCACGGTGTCGAGTAGCTCGGAGGCCCAAGCGGTCGACGCCCCGGGCGTGGTCGGGCTGTCCGGCCAGAGGTTGTTGACCTCGTTCCCGAGCGTGATCGCGAACAGGTTCGGCTTCTCCGCGACCGCCCGCGCCACAGTGTCGACGTACGCCGTCAGTCCGTCCCGGATCGTGGTGTCCTCGAACAGGCTCGTCTTGTGCCAGGTCAGGACCCACGACGGCAGGAAGTCGAAGCTGGACAGGTGACCCTGGATCAGGTCGACGGCGACCGACAGCCCATGCTCCGCGGCGGCATCCACTGTGTCCAGCAGATCCTCGATCGCCCGCTCACGCAGAATGGCCCGGTTCGGCTGGATCCACGGCCAGACCGGGAAGACCCGGACGTGGTCGAGGCCCAGTCCGGCCAGATCCGCGAAGTCCCGCCGGACGGCGTCACCGTCGTAATCGAGCCAGCTGTAGAACCAGCCGCTCGAAGGAACGTAGTTCGCGCCGAAGCGGAGATCCGAGGCCATGCCGAGATGCTAAAACGGTTTAGGCCTCACCGGCAACCGCGCCTCGCTTTGGCTGGCTGGCCACTCTCGTTGGGGGTTCCGCACCGTGGTTGAGAGTGCAGAACCCCCCATTTGGGTGCCTAGCCACTCAAATGGGCGTGGATCGGGAGGGCGGGAGCGACGGGGGAGGGAGGGGAAGGCGGCGGGTCACGCGGGCGGGGCGGTGGACTCGCGGACGGTGAGGACGGGGTCGGCGGTGCGGCGGTTGATCATCGTGCCGGGGTCGGCGATGACCGAGAGCAGGACCTCGGCGGCCTGGCGGCCGAAGTCGAAGGTGTCGCGGGACATCGCGGTCAGTGCCGGGTGCATCAGTTGGGTCAGGATCGAGTCGTCGAAGGCCACGATCGACAGGTCACCGGGGACCGAGACGCCCATCTCCATCGCGACCCCGAGCCCGGCGACCGCCATCACGTCGCTGTCGTAGACGATCGCGGTCGGGCGATCCGCCTGGGCGAGCAGCCGGCGGGTGGTCGCGGCGCCCTCGGCGTCACTGAAGTCGGTGGTCAGGGACGGCGCGTCGATCAGCCCGAGTCGCGGTGCGGCATCACGCACCGCTCGGATTCGTCGCTGCGTGTGCTGGAAGATCGGCGTACCGGCGACGTGGGCGATCCGGCGGTGGCCGAGCGCGGCGAGGTACTCGACGATGGTCAGCATCGCGTCCCGGTCGTCGGCCCAGACGGAGGCGAGCGCGCCCTTGCCGCCGCGACCGCCGATCACCACGGCCGGCAGTTCGAGCGCCTTCAAGGCGTCGATCCGGGGGTCGCGCACGGTCAGGTCGACCAGGATCACGCCGTCCACGCGGTGTTCGGACGACCAGCGTTTGTACACCTCGACCTCGGCCTCGGTGTCCTCGACGATCAGCAGTTGCAACGAGATCGACTCAGCGGACAGCCCCGACTGCACTCCGGACAGCAGGTGCGCGAAGAACGGCTCGACCCCGAGCGTGCGCGCCGGGCGGGCGATCACCATCCCGACCGAGTCGACCCGCGAGGCACCCAGCGCCCGCGCGGCGCTGTGCGGCCGCCACGCCATCTGCTCGGCGATCCGCAGGATCCGCTCCCGCGTCGCCTCGCTGACCCCCGGCCGCCCGTTCAGCGCGAACGACACCGCACCCTTGGACACGCCCGCTCGCTGCGCGATGTCCGCAATCGTCGGTCTGGCCATCCGGCACCTCCCCTCACACTCTTGACAGCGGATTCTACGATGTGAATAGTTCGGGAGCTATACCGGTTTATCAAACCCTGGAGAATCCCCATGCGTAGACGCCGCTCGGCGCTGGTGGCGCTGGTCGCCGCCTCGGCACTCACCCTGGCCGGCTGCGGCCTCGGCTCGTCCGGCGATTCCGGCGACGGCGGCGCCAAGCCGACCGTCGGCGCGGATGCCCAGGTGACCGGCGCGGTCTCCCTGCAGACCTGGGCCCTGAAGCCGAAGTTCACGTCGTACGTCGAAGGTGTGATCAAGGCCTTCGAGGCGAAGTACCCGGGCACCAAGGTGACCTGGCTGGACCAGCCTGGTGATGGTTACGACAAGAAGGTGCTGAGCCAGGCCTCGGCCGGCGACCTGCCCGACGTGGTCAACCTGCCGCCGGACTTCGCGCTGCCGCTGGCCAAGCAGAACCTGCTGCTCGACGTCGCCGCGGCCGACCCGAAGATCAAGGACGAGTACGTCGAGGGCGGCGTCCAGGCGTATCAGTACCAGGGCCTGAACGGCACGTTCGGTTACCCGTGGTACCTGAACACCGACATCGACTACTGGAACGCGGACAAGTTCGCCGCGGCCGGTCTGGACGCCAAGAACCCGCCGAAGACCTTCGACGAGCTGCTCGCGGCCGCCAAGGTCATGCACGACAAGACCGGTGGCAAGGAATACCTGATGAGCCGGCTGCCCGGCATCGGTGACCTGACCAACGCGGGCGTCAAGATCATCTCCGACGACGGCAAGAAGTTCACCTTCAACACCCCTGAGGCCGCCGCGCTGCTGGACAAGTACCGCGACGCCTACAGGGCCGGCTACCTGCCGCGCGACATCCTGACCCAGGAGTACCTGGGCAACTCCAAGCTCTTCACCCAGGGCAAGGTCGCCTGGACCACCGGTGGCGGCAACGCGATCGCGGACTTCACCAAGGACAACCCGTCGCTGAAGGGCAAGGTCGTCCCGTCGCCCGCGCTCGACACCCCGCCGCTGTACGTGCAGGGGCTGTCGGTCTCGGCCAAGACCAAGAACCAGGCGGCCGCGATCGCGCTGGCCCGCTTCGTCACCAACGCCGAGAACCAGGCCGCGTTCGCGAAGATCGTGAACATCTTCCCGTCCACCAAGGCCTCGGCCTCCGACCCGTACTTCTCCAAGAGCGACGGTACGCCGGAGTCCGACGCGAAGGTGCTCGCGTTCGAGTCGCTGGCCAAGGCGAAGTCGCTGACGCCGGCGATCATCAGCGGTGCCACCAACGACTTCATCGGCCAGCAGATCTCGCTCGCGATCTCCGGCAAGATCTCCTCACAGCAGGCCCTCGACGCCGCCGTCGCCAAGGCCGACCAGCTGCTCACCCAGTAATGCGCTATCAGCGTTGGTTCACCCCGTGGGTGCTGGTGATTCCAGCACTCACGTGGTTGCTGGTCTTCAACCTCTGGCCGTCGATCAACACGGTGATCCTGTCGTTCACCAACGCCAAGCCGCTCGGCGGTGGCACGTTCGTCGGCCTGAAGAACTTCGAGACCCTGCTGCACGACGAGCAGCTGCGCTGGGCGTTGCTGAACAGCGTCATCTACATGGTGGTCTGCCTGCCGTTCCTGACCATCTTCCCGCTGCTGCTCGCCGTACTGGTGGAGAAGAAGCTGCCCGGGATCACGTTCTTCCGGACCGCGTTCTACACGCCTGTCGTCGCGTCGGCGGTCGTCGTCGCGCTGATCTGGCAGTGGATCCTGGACGACCGCGGTCTGGTCAACGGGCTGGCCGAGAAGCTCGGCGTGATCTCCGGACCGCTGCCGTTCCTGTCCGACCAGTGGCTGTTGTTGCTCAGTGCAATCAGTCTGACGATCTGGAAGGGGCTCGGGTACTACATGATCATCTACCTGGCCGCCCTCGGGAACGTCGGCCGTGAGCTGCACGAGGCCGCGGCGGTCGACGGCGCCAGCCCGATCCGGCGGTTCATCCACATCACGATCCCCGGCGTGCGGGGCACGATGATCCTGATCTCGATCCTGATCTCGGTGTCGGCGTTGCGGGTGTTCTCCGAGCTGTTCATCCTCAGCGGCGGCAAGGGTGGTCCCGGTGGCCGCGACAACTCGGTCGTGATGCTGATCCAGCAGTACAGCCAGGGTTTCGAGGGCAACCTCGGCTACGCCTCGGCCCTGTCGATCGTGCTGTTCTTCGTCACTGTCGTACCGATGCTGGTCCTGGCCCGTCTCAACCGCCAAGGAGCTGAGGCATGAGTACAGTGACCGACCCGGCGCGGCCCATTGCGCTTCCTGACCAGCCCGGTACGGCGAAGAAGCGCGGGCGGAGCGGGGCTTTCGGGTTCAACACCGTGTCGCCGCGGGAGAAGGTGGCCAGGTACATCCTGCTCGTCTTCGTGCTGCTGATCACGATCGGGCCGTTCCTCTGGCAGTTGTCGACGTCGCTGAAGGGTTCCGGCGAAGACATCTACACCCGGATCCCGCGGCTGCTGCCGTCCCAACCCACATTCGATCACTACAAGGCCGTGGCCGACACGATCCCGGTCTGGGACTACGCGCGGAACTCACTCGTGGTCGCCGTACTGGTTGTCGGCGGCAACATCATCGGCGCGTCCCTGGCCGGGTTCGCGATCTCGCGGTTGCAGTTCAAGGGCCGCAAGCTGGTGCTCGGCCTGTTCCTGGCGACGCTGGTGCTGCCGGGTGAGGTCACGATCATTTCGCAGTACGTGACAGTGCGGGAGTTCGGCCTGGCGAACACGCTCTTCGGTGTCGCCCTGCCCGGCATGATCGGCGCGCTGAACGTCCTGCTGATGTACAACGCGTTCCGTTCCCTGCCGATCGAGGTCGACCAAGCCGCGATCGTGGACGGTGCCAACGCCTGGCAGCGGTTCATCTTCATCGGCCTGCCGTCAGTGCGCGGCACCATCAGCGTGGTCGCGATCTTCGCGTTCATCGGCGCCTGGGACGACTTCCTCTGGCCGCTGATCGTGCTCACCGACCCCGACAAGTACACCCTGACCGTCGGCCTGCAGTACCTCTCGGGCACCTTCAGCAACAACCCCCGCCTGATCGCAGCCGGCACCATGATCGCCTTCATCCCGATCGTGATCGTCTTCGCCGTCTGCCAGCGCTTCTTCTTCAAGGGAGTCGAAGAGGGCGCGGTCAAGGGCTAGCCCCAATGCCGGCTGGTGAGGGCGTGAGGCTGATGTCAACCGCTAACGTCCGAAGGAACTGAGGGCGTGGTCGGCGTGTTTTCGGACGTTGTGCTTTGTACGGCGGGTCGGGGCGCGATGGCTGGCGCCGTACCGAAGAGCTGGTAGTGGTCGCTCTCCGAGTCTTCCTGCCGCTTGTCGCACGCGGGCGGGGTGGCTGGAGAGATGACCTATTACCAGCCCGTCGGTACGCCTAGCTGGTTGAGCTGGCGCCTCCGAGCGTCGGGTAGAGCTCGCAGGACTTCGCGGCGGCGCCGGAGACCGGTACCTCAACCGCGGTGGAGCCGCCGCCCTTGACGTTGTAGTAGTCCTCGCCGCCCGCGACGATCCGGCCCTTCGCGTCCCGGCAGACCGCCGCCACGTAGGCGTCCTTGACGTCCTGGGTGTAGTGGCTGGCGATCTTCCCGGTCACCGAGGAGTTGGAGTCCCCCGGCCGGTAGCGGATGCCGGAGGCAATGAACGCCGACGACGGGTGCTCGTCCTTCTGCTTGTCCAGGATGGTCACCTCGGCGGTCACCTTGGCGACCGTGCCCGACTTGATCTCGATCGGCACAGTGGTTGCGACAGTCGCGTTGGACCGGGCTATCGGTGCGGAGGTCTCTTGCTGGCCGAGCACTTCCCCGGCCGCGTCGTACGCCGCGAAGCTGACCTGCAGCGACGAGATCTGGTCGGTGCCGTTGTGGATCACCGCGACCGCGGTCACGAACTCACCGGACTTCCCGAAGCCGACCTCCGTCACGGCGACCCCACCCGTCGGCTTGGCCGACGTGGTCGCCGTAGGGGTCGCCGTCGGGCTTGATGGCTGCGAGCTGGGCGCGACTGTCGCTGTTCCCTGCCCGGCCTGGACATCTCCGCCCGGCGCATCGTTGCCACCCCCGCAGGCCGTCACCAACAGCCCAGCAGTGACCACTGCCGCAACGAATCTTCCCGTCATTTTCCACCCCTTCGTACTGCCCGACTGGTTGTTCCTTGCCGACCTTAGAGGTGCAGGAGGGCAAGGCGGGGCGCTCGCGTGGCTAGCCGTACCGCGTGGTGACGAACTGGCTGAGGCGGTCGGCTATGGCTGCTAGGGCGGCTCGGGCGGGGTGGCGGGAGTCCCAAGCGGTGATGAGACGGACGGACAGGTCGCCGTCGGTGGTGCGGATGGGTAGGGGGCGCAGGTCGAATTGGGGGTCGTCGGAGACGACGGCGACCCCGCGGCCGGCGGCTGCGAGTGCTTGGGCCACTGTGCCATCGGCGGCTTCCACGGCGGCGCCGTACGAGAGACCGTCTCGCCGGAGCGCGGCCTCTAGAGAGATGCGTGAGGTGAAGGCCGGCGGCGGGAGGATCAGCGGTACGTCGGTCAGTTCGGTCAGCTGGATGCGTTTGCGATGGGCCCATCGGTGGTTGCTGGGCACGCAGGCCCACACGGGGAGCACAGCGAGCGTCTTTGTCTCGTACGGCGCTCTGGCCGGTGTACTGGTCATGGCCAGGTCGGCGCCGCGTCCCAGCACCTCGGCGGCGGTCTGACCGTCGGCCTGGAATACCTCGGGCGTCGGGTCGTCAGCGTCGAGCGTTGCGATGAACGGTGCGACCACGTCCCGCAGCGTTGTCAGGGGTGCGCCGATGGTGATCCGGTCGAGGCGGCCCTGCGCCTGGTAGGTCGCGGCGACCCGGAGTGCGTCGGCCCGCTCGAGCACCTCCTGCGCGAGGGGGAGCAGCGCCTGGCCGGCTCGGGTGGGCGTCAGGCGGCCGCCGGTGCGGTGGAAGAGCTCGACGCCCAGCTCCTGTTCAAGCTGGCGAAGCTGTCGGGACAGGCCGGGCTGGGTGATGTGTAAACGGTCGGCCGCCGCGGTGACCGTGCCGGCGTCGACGGTCTGCACGAAGTACCGCAGCGTACGCAGCTCCATGTAGAACTCCCAGGCATGCAGATCGTGCAGAACAAGTATTGGACAGCATAGGGCCGCCGCCGAAGACTGGAAGGATGACGATCGAACAGCGACGCATTCTGAAGACAGCGATTCCAGGGCCGATCTCGGCCGAGCTGATGGCGCGCAAACAAGCCGCGGTGGCGGCCGGGGTAGGCACCACGCTGCCGGTGTTCGCGGTCGCCGCCGATGGCGGGGTCGTGGTCGATGCCGACGGCAACCAGCTGATCGATCTCGGGTCCGGGATCGCGGTCACCACGGTCGGGGCGCGGGCGCCGCGCGTGGTCGAGGCGGTCAAGGCGCAGGTGGACGCGTTCACCCATACCTGCTTCATGATCACGCCGTACGAGGGCTATGTCGCTGTCGCCGAGGCGCTCAACCGGCTCACCCCGGGCGACCACGAGAAGCGCACCGCGCTGTTCAACTCCGGCGCCGAAGCGGTCGAGAACGCGGTCAAGATCGCCCGCGCCTACACCGGTCGGCAGGCCGTCGTCGTCTTCGACCACGCCTACCACGGCCGGACCAACCTGACCCTGGCGATGACCGCCAAGAACCAGCCGTACAAGCGCGGTTTCGGTCCGTTCGCGGCTGAGGTCTACCGCGCGCCGGTCTCGTACCCGTACCGCGACGGTGGGCTCGACGGCGCAACCGCCGCGGCCCGCGCGCTCGACATCATCGAGAAGCAGGTCGGTGGGACCGAAGTCGCGGCCGTGGTGATCGAGCCGATCCAGGGTGAGGGCGGCTTTGTCGAGCCGGCTCCCGGGTTCCTCCCGGCACTGGCCGAGTGGTGCAAGGCCAACGGCGCTGTCTTCGTGGCCGATGAGGTACAGAGCGGGTTCGCGCGGACCGGCGACTTCTTCGCCAGCAACCACGAGGGCGTCGTACCGGACCTGGTCGCGACCGCGAAGGGGATCGCGGGCGGTCTGCCGCTGTCGGCGGTGACCGGCCGGGCCGAGATCATGGACGCGCCGCAGGTCGGCGGCCTCGGCGGCACGTACGGCGGCAACCCGCTGGCGTGTGCGGCCGCGCTGGCGGCGATCGAGACGATCGAGGCAGACGGGCTCGTCGAGCGTGCGCGGCAGATCGAGCAGGTGATCAAGCCGCGGCTCGAGCTGGCCCAGAAGGAGGACGACCGGATCGGAGACATCCGCGGCCGGGGCGCGATGATCGCCGTCGAGCTGGTTCAGGCCGGTACGACGGAACCGGCGCCGGAGCTGGCGAAAGCGGTCGCGACTGCTTGCCATCAGCAAGGAATCATCGTGCTGACGTGCGGCACCTACGGCAACGTGCTGCGCTTCCTGCCGCCGTTGACGATCAGCGACGAGCTGCTGGTCGAGGCCCTCGAGATCGTCGTCGCGTCGCTGCGGGAGGTCTCGTGATCAAGGTTCTCAACCCGGCCGACCTGACCGTCGTCGGCGAGGTCCCCGACGGTACGCCGGTTGACGCGGCCGCCGCTGTTGATGCGGCCGCAAACGCCTTCTCCGGCTGGCGAAAGACGCCGCCTCGCAAGCGGTCCGAGATCCTGCACAAGACCTTCGAACTGATGCTGCGTGACCGCTCCAGGCTGGCCGAACTCATCAGCCTGGAGAACGGCAAATCCGAGGCGGACGCTTTGGCTGAGGTCGGCTACGCGGCCGAGTTCTTCCGTTGGTACGCCGAGGAGGCGGTCCGCCCGGGTGGTGACTACGGCTCGGCTCCGGCCGGTGGCGTCCGGACGATCGTCACCGCCAAACCGATCGGTGTCGCGGCCCTCGTGACCCCGTGGAACTTCCCGGCCGCGATGGCCACCCGCAAGATCGCCCCGGCACTGGCCGCAGGCTGTACGGCGGTGCTCAAGCCCGCGGCCGAGACGCCCTTGACCGCGCTGGCGATCGCTGAGCTGCTCACGGAAGCCGGCGCACCGTCTGGCGTGCTGAATGTCGTCACGACCACCGACGCTGCCGGTGTTGTGTCCACCTGGCTGGCGGATTCTCGAGTGCGGGTGATCTCGTTCACCGGGTCGACCGCGGTCGGCAAGACGCTGCTGCGGCAGGCGGCCGACCGGGTCGTGGTGACCGCGATGGAGCTCGGCGGCAACGCGCCGTTCGTGGTCACCGAGGACGCTGACCTGGAACAGGCGGTCGCGGGCGCGATGATCGCGAAGTTCCGCAACGGCGGCCAGGCCTGTACGGCGGCCAACCGGTTCTACGTTCATGCGGCCGTGGCCGATCGGTTCACCGAGCTGTTCGGGCGGGAGGTGGAGAAGCTTGCTGTTGGCCCCTCTTCGCAGGGTGCGCAGATCGGGCCGCTGATCTCGGCCGCCGCGGTCCAGCGGGTCACCTCGGTCGTCGACGAAGCGGTCGCGGCCGGCGCCCGCGTTACGCACCAGGCCGCCGTACCGGCTGCTGCTGGTCACTTCTATCCGCCGACGGTCCTGCGGGACGTGCCCGACGATTCGACGTTGTTCACCGAGGAGATCTTCGGGCCGGTGGCCTCGATCGCCACCTGGTCCGACGACGACGAACTCGTTGCCCGGGTCAACGAATCGGAGTACGGACTGGCCGGTTACGTGTACGCCGGTGAGCTCGGCCGGGCGATCCGGATCAGCGAAGCGCTTGATGTCGGCATGGTCGGCGTGAACCGCGGTCTGGTCAGCGATCCGTCCGCGCCGTTCGGCGGCGTCAAGCAGAGCGGGCTGGGCCGCGAAGGCGCTCGCGACGGCCTCCGCGAGTACCAGGAGACGCAGTACCTGAGCATCGATTGGCCGTAAATAGGTTCGCGTTACCCATATTCCACAGCCGGTGGGGGCGTACCCAGGGGGCTCGGGAATATGGGTGGTCGCGACCCATGTGGGGGCCGGCGAGAAGCGGTTGACTTCTGGCTATCGGGAAGGCCGACCGGCCTACCGCCCCCAAGGAGCCGGAGACGGTTCCTGACCGAAGGAGAAAATCATGGCTGAGGTTCTCGACCTGCAGATCCTGTCCGAGGAGAACACCACCAGCCCGGTGCTGCACACCGACGGCTCGGGCGTCAGCTACAACTGCTGACCTTCGCGATCCAGGGGGCCTGTGCCGAGTCGGCCCAGGCCCCCCTTCGTCTGTCTACCGAAGGGGAGCAGTGCCGATGATCGACTCGTTCCGGGCCTACACGATCAGTGACCCGCAGTACTACGACCGCGTCGAGCGGTCTTCCGAACCGGGCGCGTTCCTGGAGCTCCTGCGCGAGCGGGTCGGCGAGAAGGCCGCCGTGCTCGACGGCGTCGGCATCTGGGCCCGTTGCCTGGACCGGCCGCTCACCGAGCTGCCGGAGTACGGCTGGAAGCTGCACCTCTCGGCACGGCCGGACGACCTGGCCACGCTCATGCACGCCGTGATCGACGAGTACCTGGTCGACTCGTTCAGCTTCAAGGTCATCCGCTCCCCGGAGCTCGGACTGGCCCAGGTGGCGCGCTGGTGGTCGCGTGGCGGCGCTGGCAAGGCGGTGACTGTCTACCCGCTGTCCGAGGAGCACGCCCGTGAGCTGGCCGACCGCCTCAGCGCCCGGCTCGGCGACCTGCAGGGCTCACACATTCTGACCGACCGCCGGTACCCGGGCAGCGACGTGGTGCAGTACCGCTACGGCACCTTCCGCAAGCCCCCGGGCGTCGACGACGACGGCTACCCGATCAGCGTGGTCACCGGCCCGGACGGTAAGCCGTGGAACGACTCACGCACGCCCACCTTCACCCTGCCGTCCTGGGTCGCGGACGACCCGTTCGCCGTACCGGCTGAGGCAGAAGACGCTGACCCGACCGGTCTGCTCAAGCGTTACAAGATCAAGTCGGTACTGCGGCACTCACCGGCTGGCGGGGTCTATCTGGCGACTGGACCGGACGGGGCGGAGTACGTGCTGAAGGAGGCGCGTCCGCACACCGCATTCGCGCCGGACGGGTCAGACGCGCCGGACCGGTTGTGGCGGGAGTACGACTACCTCAAGCAACTCGACGGCACCGGCATCGCGCCAGACGGCGTAGAGCTGGTGACGGTGTGGGAGCACACGTTCCTGGTGCAGTCCAAGGTGCCCGGTATCACCATGCAGGTCTGGCTGTCCCGCAATCACCCGTTTGCTGTCGGCAAGCCGGACCCGACATACCCAGCGCGTGCACAGGCGATTCTGGAGCAGATCCGGACCGCACTGTCCACCTGTCTGGAGCGCGGCATCGTCTACTCCGACGTGTCGCTCACGAACATCATGATCGACGATGACGACGTCGTACGGCTGGTCGACTTCGAGGCCTGCCGACCGGTCGGATCGGACCCTGCGCAGTACCCACGCACCAGTGGTTTCGCCCCCGAGCCGGGAACGGCCGCCTGGGGGAGTGACGCGGCGTACGTCGCGTACGGCGTCGACGCGATCGAAGCTGCCACGGTGATGCCCCGCAACGCCCTGCTCGCCTTCCGCCCTGAGGTGTTCAGCCGGGCCCTTGCGGTCACCGCCCGTCAGCTCGACGTCCCGCTCAACGGCCTGCAGGAGCGCCTCGACCTCCCCGTAGCGTCCGAAAACACGCCGACGACGCCCTCCGGTTCTTCGGACGTTGGCGTTTTGGCGGAGGTGGTTCGGGGTTTGCGGAACGCGGCGACTCCGGAGCGGCGGGACAGGTTGTTCCCCGGCCATCCGGAGCAGTTCCAGAGCAACACGCTCTCGCTCGCGTACGGCGCGGCCGGCGTACTGCGTGCACTGCACCTACTGGATGGACCAGTAGACGCAGAGTGCACGGACTGGCTGTTGGCGCGGCTCGACGAGAACCGCCCACTACCGATGGGCCTGTACGTCGGTCGGGCGGGTATTGGGCTCGCACTGCTGGAGCTTGGTCTGGACGACCGCGGTCTGCTCGCCGGTGCGACAACCGAGGCGCTGAGTGGTGACAAGCGCGGCGGTCTGGCGACTGGGCTCGCAGGTGTCGGCGTGGCGCAGCTTTACGCGCACCGGCTGACCGGCTCGTCGGAGCATCTCGACCACGCCCGGGCGATCGCGGACCGGCTGATTGACCGTGCATCTGATGACGGCACCGGCTTGTGGTGGCAGCAGGCGGATCCGCATCCGCTCGGACTGCTCCACGGTTCGGCGGGTGTGGCGACGTACCTGACTGAGCTGGGCGTCGCTACGGACGACTCGTTCCTGGTGAAGATGGGACGGCGTGCGCTTGGCTTCGACCTCGCGCAGGGACGGCCGCGGTTCAACGGTGGCATCGGCTTCGGCGCCTACACCGGCAGCTCACCCTTCGAGCCGTACGTCGTTCGTGGGGGCTCGGGCGTTGGTCTGGCAGTAGCGCATCACCTGCGACTGACTGGGGACGAGACGCTGGTCGATCCGCTCTGGTCGATCGTGCGGGGTGTGGGGATGCCGTTCACCGTCAACCCGGGGTACTTCGCCGGCATGAGCGGACTGATCGAGTTCCTGCTCGAAGCCAAGGCGGCGTTGCCGGATGATGCGGCCGCTCTGGACGTGACGATCGGCCGACTGGTCGAGCAGATCACCGCACTCCGTTGTGTGGACGAGTCCGGGACTGGCTTCCCTGGTGACGGCCTGATGCGGCAGAGCTGCGACGTTGCCTCCGGTAGTGCCGGTGTCGCAATGACGCTGCACCGGTTGCAGAACGGTGGGGACACGCTCGACGTACGGTTTGCGCGGCCGGCGGGGGTGTTGAGCCATGCCGGGTGATCGCTTGGCCGTCGTGTGCACCGGTGCGAGTGCTGCACTGGATCTGCCGTCACACCTGGCGCACTGGCGTCGTGAGGTGAGCGGACCGCTGTCCGTGATGCTCACGCACTCGTCACTGACCTTCGTGCAGCCGTCGGCGGTCGCATTGATCGCCGACGAGGTGATCGAGCCGCACGGACCTGTGGTCAACCCGGTCGCTTTCGCTAACCGGGCAAGGCTTTTCGTGGTGGCTCCGTGCTCTGCGAACTTCCTCGTCTCGGCTGCGCTCGGACTGGCGTCGTCGCCCGCACTGACCGCGATGCTGGCCACTCCGGCACCACGCATCGTGTTCCCGCACATGAACCCGCGGATGTGGCAGGCGCGCACCACGCAGCAGGCAGTCCGCTCACTCCGCGAGCAGGACGTCGTCGTGGTGTCGCCGGAAGACACCGAAGTACTGACGCTGTGGAGTGGTGAGTTCGAGCCCAGCAAGGCGATGCCGGCTCCGGTGCGAACCGCCGCTGTGATCGCTGCGCAGTGGCGGAACTTGGTTGCGGCATGAATGGGCGGACCGCGTTGTTGCGTGACAACCGGGACTTCAGCCGGTTCTGGTGGGGACAGGCGCTGACGGCGCTGGGTGCGCGCGTCAGTGACGTGTGCATCCCGCTGCTGGTGCTCGACCTGACCGGGTCGGCCTTGTGGGCCGGTGCGTTGCTCACGGTCCGACTGATCGTGCTGAACGTGGCGCGGCTCCCAGCCGGTGCCTTAGCCGACCGCTGGGACCGGCGGCGGGTCATGATCCTGGTCGACCTCATCCGCGCAGTCCTGTGGGCAGTGTTGGCAGTAGCGGTGTTCGGAGGCGTTACGTCGGTCTGGCCGCTCGTGATCGTCGGAGTGGTCGACGGACTGGTCAGTTCGATCTACAACCCGTCGCTGGCCGCCGCACTGCGCCATCTGGTCCGACCGGACGACATCACCAAAGCCGTGTCCCTCAACGAATCTCGCTCGTACGCCGCCAGTCTGCTAGGTCCCGCGGTCGGGGGCGGGCTGTACGCCGTCGCGCACTGGATCCCGTTCGCGATCAACGCGGTCACGTTCGTGCTCTGCACCTATCTGGTGTTCAAGATCTCCGCTGGTCTGGGTGGTCGCCATGCGTCCCAGGAACGGCTCACCACAGACATGTGGTCCGGTCTGCGCTACGTGTTCACCCAGCCCTTCCTGCGCACTCTCACGATCTGGTCCGCCGTACTGAACTTCGCCACCGCCGCAGCGTTCTTCGGCATGGTGCCGATGCTGGTCAGCCTCAAGACACCGGCCGAGGTGATCGGTGCGATGTCCGCGGTCGTCGCTGCGGGCGCATTGCTCGGATCACTCGTCGCACCAAAGCTCGTGGCGACAGGTGCGTTCCGGGCTGTAGTGGTTGGCGGTCTGGTGGTGGCCGGGGCAGTCACGGCAGTGGCCGTCGTACCGTCGATGCCTGTCGTGGTTGGCGCGCTGGCGCTGCTGGGCGCGACCGCACCGGTGCTGATCATCGCGATGACTGCCCAGGTCTACGACGTCATCGACGACTCGATGATGGCGCGGGCCCAGAGCACCATGACGCTCGTCGGCTCGCTGTTCTACCCGGTCAGCACCCTCGTCATGGGCTGGCTCATGCAGTACCACGGCCCAGGACCGGCGTACGGCGTGATGGCCGCACTGCTGGCAGGTGCCGTCCTGTTCACTCTGGCCCGGCCGGTCCGGGTCCAACTGTCACCTGAACCGGTGGCATCCCGTCCGCTCGTGGTGTGAGGAGACCCGTCATGCGTACTGAAGCTCTGTCCAGTCTGATTCCTGATGCTTCCGACTTTCTGGACCACCCGCCGACCGAGGCGGTCGCCTGGCGCGGTACCTCGACGTTGGACTTCGGTCTCGACGCAGTCGGTGAGCTGATCGACCACGGCTCGTTGCAGCGCCAGATGGTGAGCATGGTCAAGGACGGTCAGCGGGTCGCACCTGCGGCGTACACGTGGGCAGGCCAGCCGATCCAGCCCGGCTTTGCGGATGTGGTGCGGACGACGAAGGTGTCGGCGTACATCGGTGCCGGTGCGACCACGGTGCTCGAGTCACTGCACCGCACGTGGAAGCCGATCGGCGATCTGTGCCGTCGGCTCAGCCACGAGACCGGACTGCCGATCAGTGCGAACGCGTACCTCACTCCGTCCGGTAGCCAGGGCTTCGCGCACCACTACGACACCCACTCCGTGCTGATCGTCCAGACGGTCGGCAGCAAGACCTGGCAGCTGCATGCGCCGGTCTACAACGACCCGCTGGAGCACCAGCCTTGGGACGGCTCCAAGGTGACCGAGGCCGAGTGGGACCGCCTCCGCACCGGTACGCCGTTCCTTGAGGTCACTCTGCAGCCCGGTGACAGCTTGTGGATTCCACGCGGCTGGATCCACAACGGGTTCGCCACTGACGACCACTCGCTGCATGTCAGCTTCTCGTTTCCCACGCTGACGCCGTACTGGCTTGCTGGTGAACTGATCCGGGCGCTCGGCTCGGAGCGTGCCTTCCGGGCGGAGCTCCCGTGGGGCTTCGGTCGCTCTGCCGAGCTGCGTGCCGAGGCGCTGGCCACGACCACCAAGCTGCTGACCGAGCACTTCAGTGCGCTCTCAGAGCAGCCGGCCGACAATTCCGAGCTGGCTGACACCTATCGGCGGTTCTCACTGGAGTCCGCCCGGCACCCGATGGACAACTTCCTGCCTGCGCCGACCCTGGACACGCAGGTCCGTACGGTCGCCGAATCGGCCGCCGGTGTGGACTGGACGGCCGCCGGCGGGCTCCGTGTCCACCTCGGCGACTCCATGGTCGAGTTCGAGGACGCCCCCGCCCGAGTAGTCGCCGATCTCCTCGCCGCCGACTCCTCAAACCCCTGGACGGCCCGATCCCTCGACCTCCCTGAGGCCGGTGCGTTGGAGTTGGTCACTCTCCTCCTGCGCACCGGTCTCGCCACCCGCGCCTAACCCCACTGGCCCCACGCCATCAGTTGTGGCGTGAGACAGGAATTGATGGCCGGAGACCTCATGCCACAGGTCTCCGGCCATCGTTTGATGTCTCCTGCCACCAGTGATGGCTGGGGCGGCGGGGGATGGGATGGGTCAGCGGGCGGCGGGGGAGGGGTAGACGGCGCCGGTGTACTTCTCACCGGGGCCGGCCCCGGGCTCGTCCGGGATGCTGGAGGCTTCCTTGAAGGCGAGCTGCAGGGAACGCAGGCCGTCGCGGAGCGGAGCGGCGTGGTGGTGACCCAGCGACGGAGCGGCGGCGTCGAGCAGGCCGGCCAGGGCGTCGATCAGCGAACGGGCCTCGTCGAGGTCCTTGTGCTCGGGCAGGTCCTCGGCCAGGCCGAGGTTGACGGCGGCGGCGCTCAGCAGGTGCAGGGCGGCCGTCGAAATGATCTCCACGCTAGGGACCTCCGCGATGTCGCGGGAGGCTGTTGCAGGTTGCGGAGTGGAGATGTCGTCGGTCATGGTGTTACTGTTACATAGCGACCGATCCGGTCCGGCGGTGCCCCATGGGTGGAATACTCACGGAGCTCCGGTGGTTGGATCCAAGCGGAGGGCCACCTCCCACCCAGTCGATGAACAGTCGGCGGGTCCCGGTCACGCCGAAACCCCGGTTTCGGCGATCGTACGGCGTACCAGCAGGTGTTTGCGGTTGGTGAGCGGTTGATCAGGGAATTGGGCCTTCGTGTGTTAGTCGCACGGAGGCCTTCGTCGTTTCTCGAGGAGACCTCGAGCGGCGAAGAGGTGGTACCGGAATCAGAACAACCCAGGAGGACCCATCACCATTGAACTGCGCGTCAACGAGCGCATCCGCGTTCCCGAGGTGCGACTGGTCGGACCGAACGGTGAGCAGGTAGGCATCGTCCGGATCGAAGACGCACTGCGGTTGGCACAGGAAGCCGATCTCGACCTGGTCGAGGTTGCGGCCACGGCACGCCCGCCGGTCTGCAAGCTGATGGATTTCGGCAAGTACAAGTACGAGACCGCGCAGAAGGCGCGCGAGTCCCGCCGGAACCAGACCAACACCGTCATCAAAGAGATGAAGCTGCGGCCGAAGATCGACCCGCACGACTACGAGACCAAGAAGGGTCACGTCGTCCGGTTCCTGCGTGCCGGTGACAAGGTGAAGATCACCATCATGTTCCGTGGTCGCGAGCAGTCGCGCCCGGAGCTCGGCTTCCGGCTCCTGCAGCGGCTGGCCGAGGACGTCAGCGAGCTCGGCTTCGTGGAGTCGAACGCCCGCCAGGACGGCCGGAACATGATCATGGTTCTCGGGCCTCACAAGAAGAAGTCCGAAGCGCGCGTGGACGTGGATGCCGAGAAGGCGAAGAAGGTGGCCGAGCGTGAGGCCGAGCTGGAGGCGGAGCGCGTCGAGCGCGCCGAGCAGGTTCGGGCACACGAGGCCGAGGTAGCCGCCGGCGCCACGAAGAAGCCGAAGGGTCCGGCAGACAACCTCGACCCGGAGTGACGGAGCGCTCCGGCCGCGGTGCGCTGCCGGAGCACCACACACCGAGTTCGAGTCAACGAAAGAACAATTCAGGAGTTCATTAGCCATGCCGAAGATGAAGACCCACTCGGGGATGAAGAAGCGCGTCCGCGTCACGGGCTCGGGCAAGCTGCGCCGCGAGCAGACCGGTGTCCGCCACCTCGCCGAGGCGAAGTCGTCGAAGCGCAAGCGCCGGCTGAGCGGCACGGTCGAGGTCGCGCCGTCGTTCGCCAAGAAGGCCAAGAAGCTTCTCGGCATCTGAGGCTCCCGCCTCGCGGGGCCTCGTGGCCCTTCCCCCGAACATCCGCCGTACCGGCCCAGCCCGGTCGCGGCGCAGAACCAAGGAGTAACACCTCATGGCACGCGTGAAGCGGGCAGTCAACGCCCACAAGAAGCGCCGGGTCGTACTCGAGCAGGCCAGCGGCTACCGCGGCCAGCGCTCGCGGCTGTACCGCAAGGCCAAGGAGCAGGTCACCCACTCGCTCGTCTACGCCTACCGTGACCGCAAGGCGCGCAAGGGCGACTTCCGCAAGCTGTGGATCCAGCGCATCAACGCTGCGGTCCGCGCCGAGGACCTGACGTACAACCGTTTCATCCAGGGTCTGCACCTGGCCGAGATCGACGTGGACCGCAAGATCCTCGCCGACCTCGCCGTCAACGACCCGGCCGCGTTCTCCGCGATCGTGCAGCTGGCCAAGGCCGCCCTGCCGGCCGACGTCAACGCGCCCGCCGCCTCGGCCTGAGTATTACCGTCTCCAGCCGTAGCAATCGAGTGGCGACCCCTGGTCTGCTGACCGCACAGTCCGTGCGGATCAAGCAGGCCCGGCGGCTCGCCACTCGTGCGTTCCGCCGCAAAACCGGCCGCTTCCTGGCCGAAGGCCCGCAGGCCGTTCGCGAAGCCCTCGAGCATCGCGAACTCGTCCTCGAGGTGTACGCCGAACCCACCGTCGCCGCTCGCCATCGCGATCTCCGCGACCTCGCCGCCGCGGCCGACGTGCCCTGGTACGACGTCGACCGGGCCGGCGTCGAAGCACTCAGTGAGACCGTCACCTCCCAAGGTGTCGTCGCGGTCTGCTCACTCGTCGACGTCTCGCTGGAGCAAGCGGTCCTCCCGACGGCCCGCCTGGTGGCTGCGGGCTTCCAGGTAAGGGATCCCGGCAACGTCGGCACCCTCATCCGTACGGCGGACGCCGCCGGCGCGGATGCCGTCGTACTGTCGACAGAGTCCGTCGACCCGCACAACCCGAAGGCCGTCCGGGCCAGCGTCGGCAGCATCTTCCACCTGCCGATCACCATCGACGCCGACCTCCCCGCCGCCGCCACCGCCTGGCGCGCCCAAGGCCTCCAGGTCCTCGCCGCCGACGGCTACGGCACCACCGACCTCGACACCTGCATCGACGACGGCACCCTCGCCAAGCCCACCGTCTGGCTCTTCGGCAACGAGGCCCACGGTCTCCCCGACGGCTTCGACGCCTTCGTCGACCACTCCGTCAAGGTCCCCATCTACGGCCGCGCCGAGTCCCTCAACCTCGCCACCGCCGCCGCCATCTGCCTCTACGCCTCAGCCCGCGCCCAGCGTCGATGACGCCGTTCGACCTGCCTGGACAGTTCTGGCGGGGCAACCTGCACACGCATTCGAACCGCTCCGACGGAGCCTTCTCCCCGGCCGAGACCGCGCGCATCTACCGCGACGCCGGCTACGACTTCGTCGCGATCACCGACCACTTCCGCCCGGAGTACGACTACCCGATCACGGACACCCGCGACCTCCGGTCCGACGGTTTCACGACGCTGATCGGCGCCGAGCTGCACGCACCCCGCACGGAAGCCGGGCAGCGGTGGCACATCATCGCCACGGGTCTACCCCTCGACTTCCCACCACCCAGCGCCACCGAAACCGGCCCCGAGCTGGCCCGCCGAGCCCGCGCCACCGGGGCCTTCATCGGCATGGCCCACCCAGCAGCCTCACTCCTGACCGCCGTCGACGCCGAGAGTCTGGACGCGGCCCACTCGGTGGAGGTCTACAACGCCCTCGCCGACCGCGAGAACCGCGGCGACAGCTGGCACCTGACCGACGTCTTGCTGAACCGCGGCCACCGTCTCACGACGTACGCGGCCGACGACGCCCACCTCCAACCCCAAGACCCGCCACCCTGCGCCGCCTGGGTCCACGTGCGCAGCGAGTCCCTCGATCCGGACGCACTACTGGCTGCACTGATCGCCGGCCACTTCTACTCCACCACTGGCCCCGAGCTGTACGACGTACAGGTCGAAGGCGACGCCATCACCGTCCGCTGCTCACCCGCGACGAAGATCCTCCTGAGCGGCGGCCACCCCGGCGCCGAGGTCCGCCAAGGCACCGACCTCACCGAGTGCACGCTCCCCCTCGCCCTGTTCGCCGGCACCCACTGCCGCATCACCATCGAAGACGCCACCAGCGCCCGAGCCTGGACCAACCCCATCCACCTGCCTCGCGCCCTGCGTGCAGTAGTGGGGGGTGTGGACAGGCAATGGGGGCTGTGAACAAGGAATAACTTGTTCAAGGCCCCCCGCGGAGGGTGCGCACCCCCGGGATGTGTGGGGCGGATCATCTGTGGCGGCCGTCAGGGGATCGGGCGCGGTTGACGGTGCTGCCGGGTGCGTGTCACGGTTGGCGCAGCGCGCGCCAGGGCGCCTCTTCTTCGCGGCAAGCACTGAGTGCACCTGGGAGTACGGCGAACTTGTGATGGCCGGTGCACCCTTCGGGACGGCCTGAGTCAGCGGAGCGGGTTGTCCTGGAGGATTTTCATGTCGACCATGTCGCTGCCTGCGAAGGCGAGTTTGAGTCAGTTGCGTGCGCGGGCGAAGGACCTGCGGAAGGCCGTGAGCAAGGGCCGGCCGGATGCGGTTGAGCGTGCTCGGACGCACCATCCGGCGTACGTCGATTCAGTGAGCTTCACGTTGCGGGATGCACAGCTGACGGTGGCTAGGGAGTACGGCGCTCCCAGTTGGGGTGAGCTGATGGAGAAGGTCGCCACCGAGTTGGTCGAGGGTCGTGAGTTGCACCGGTACTTCGGGGTGGAGCTCAACAACGAGACGTGGGACCTGCTCGACCAGATCGACGAAACCAGTCCGCTGCTCGACCAGGAACGCCTCCTGTACGGCGCTTATGCCGCCTGCCTGCATTGGCTCGAAGCCGGCAACGAGGCGAACCATGCACGCGGTGAGCACCTGATCGCGCGGGTCGCCGTACGGATCGGTCGTGCCGAGCTGGCCCTGGGACACGCGCGCCGTTGCCTGCAACTGATCCAGAGCCATCCCGAGCAGATGTCCGACTGGGATGAGCCCTTCGCGCGCGAAGCTCTCGCGCGGGCACTCGCCGGTACTGGAGCGCTTGCGGAGGCTCGGGTGGAACTTGCGCGTGCTCAGCAGCTCACCGCGCTGGTCGCGGCGGATGGCGATCGCGAGGTGCTGCAGATGGAGTTGGCCAAGGAGCCCTGGTTCGGGCTCACGCGCTAGCCGAGCCCGGCGCCGGCAACCACCGGCGCCGGGCTCCGCAGATCAGGCGATCACGGTGCAGGTGTTACCGACATCGCTCCACTGGCCGCCGCCGTTGTTCTTCCAGGCAATGCCCTGGACGCAGCTGCCGCGGGGGAGTACGCGATTGAAGTACACCCGCTGGGTCTGAATCGGGTTGGTATCCGCCCCGTTGACACCGGCCGTCTGGAAGTGCCCCGCGAACGCGCCGCAGATGTTGCGTGACTCGGCCCAGGACACGTACTTGCTGCCGTCGCCCTGCGTCACGTACTCCACGAACACCGAGATACAGCGGTTGCTGCTCGAGTTGCTGGCCCAGGCCTGGGTGGCAGCAAGCCCGGCCCCGGTGACTCCCAGTGCGAGTGCGGCGGCGATGCTTCCCCAGCGTTTGATCGTCATGGTCGCTCCTTCGCGTCGGTTCAAGTCCGGACAGGATGCCGACCACAACGGGTCACCAGGGGTGACTTTGTGTTGTCGTTGAAGAGGTTGACGAAGTGACTACTCCGTGTGATGGGTGCGGGCCGCGATGCCTTCGAGGACGAGCTCCAGGCCGTAGGTGAAGGAGTCGTAGAACATGCCGTCGATGTTGCCGGTGGCGCGGCGGCGGGCGGACTCGCGCATGGTGGGGTCGGCGATGGATTGGGTGCGTTCGAGGACGTCGGCGGCGAGAGCGTCGACGGACTGGCCGCCCCGGCGGGCCATCTCGCGGGTGGCGACCTCGCCACCGGAGCTACCGAGGACGAACGACATCACGGTGCCGAGGGCGAAGTCGGCGTTGCGGCCGGTGATGCCGGCGGCGGCGATCAGGGCCAGGCCGCGGGTGCCCATCTGCATCGCGTTCGGGCCCATGCTCGGGCGGGTGTACATCACCTCGGGCAGCCAGGGGTGCCGCACGATCGTCGAGCGCATGCTGTGCGCGAAGAGCAGGAGGCCGGAGCGCCAGCCGGCCAGGCCGGGTTCGGGGATGTCGATCTCGCCCCAGGCCTGGTCGATGAGCAGGTCGATCAGATCGACCTTGGTCGGGACGTGCCAGTAGAGGCTGGTCGCGCCGGCGTCGAGCTTGGCCGCCAGCTTGCGCATGCTCAGACCGGCGAGCCCCTCGGTGTCGAGCGTCTCCATCGCCGTCCGGACGATCTGCTCCCGGGTGAGCGTCTCGCGTGCCGGGCTGGCCTTCTGCTGCCGCGTCCAGATCGATTCCTTCACGAGAAACATCCTACTGGAACACTGTGCGAGTCTTGTCGTACAGTGTGCGAGTGACTAGTACACCGTTCGAGTCAACCGCTGCAGAGACCGCCGGGCATCCCCGCCGCTGGTGGATCCTGCTGATCCTGTGCCTGAGCCTGATGGTGCTTGTCGTCGACAACACCGTGCTCAACCTGGCCATCCCGTCGCTGATGCGCGATCTGGGGGCCACGCCCGCCGACATCCAATGGGTGATCGACGCCTACATCCTGGCCTTCGCAGGCCTCCTGCTGACCGCGGGCAGCCTGTCCGACCGCTTCGGCCGCCGGAAGATGCTGCTGCTCGGCCTGGTCCTGTTCGGTGCCGCGTCGCTGCTGGCCACGCTCGCTGAGACGCCGTGGCAGCTGATCCTGTGCCGCGGGCTGATGGGCGTCGGCGGCTCGCTGCTGATGCCGAGCACGCTGTCGCTGCTCTTCACGGTCTTCCCGCCGGAGGAGCAGCGCAAGGCGATGGCCGGCTGGTCGATGGTCGCGATGGTCGGCGTGATCGCCGGCCCGACCGTGGGCGGCGTCCTGCTGAACCACTTCTGGTGGGGCTCGATCTTCCTGCTCAACGTCCCGATCGCCGTCGTCGCGATCATCGGTGCGCTCGCCCTGATCCCGGAATCCCGCGGCCCGGCCCGAAACGTCGACCCGATCGGCGCCGTACTGACTGTCATCGGGATGGGCTCGGTCGTCTGGGCGATCATCGCCATCCCCACCAACGGATTCGGCTCGCCAGAGGTGCTCGGCGGGCTGGCGGTCGGTGTGGTCGCGTTGACGGCCTTCGCCTTGTGGGAAAGGCGTAGCGCGCACCCGATGGTTCCGCTCGCGCTGTTCAAGGACAGGCGGTTCAGCGGGACCAGCTTCTCGATCGTGCTGCTGTCCTTCACCGCAGGCGGTCTGATGCTCGCGCTGACGCAGTACCTGCAGTTCGTCCTCGGCTACAGCCCACTGAAGGCCGGCCTGGCCCTGATCCCGTACGCCGTTGCCGCGACCGTCTTCAACGTGCTCGGCGCGACATTGGGGAAGAAGCTGGCAGACCGCACCCTGATCGCCATCGGCCTCGCCGTCATCGCCGGCGCGTTCGCGATCCTGTCCCAGGTCTCCAGTACGACGGGCTACGGCCTACTGATCGCCGGCCTGATGGTGATGGGCATCGGCGGCGGCCTGGCCGGACCGGCGGCGTACACGCTCCTGATGCAAGCCGTCCCGGCCGAGCACCGCGGTGTCGGCTCCGCGATGAACGACACCGTCCAGCAAACCGGCGGCGCGCTATCGGTCGCCGTACTGGGCAGTGTCCTGGCCGCCGCCTACTCCGCCAACCTCCCGGACGCGATCCCCGAGGCTGCCCGCGACTCCATCGCCAGCACGCTCGCGCTGGGCCCGGAGTTCGCAGCAGCAGCCCGTACGGCGTTCACCGACGCCATGACCATCGCCATGACCGTAGGCCTCATCGGCGCCCTAGCCGGAGCCATCGTCGCCCTAGCCGTCCTACCCGGCCGATCGCCCTCCACTGACCAGCCGACCCCCTCTCCCGCGGACACCCCCCTCGACGCCTAACCCACCCCACCCGCCTCCGCGCTCACCCCTCCGCTCTCACCCCCTCCGCTCTCACCCCCTCCGCCCCCACTCGCCTCCGCCCCCACTCGCCTCCGCCCCCACTCGCCTCCGCCCCCACTCGCCTCCGCCCCCACTCGCCTCCGCCCCCACTCGCCTCCGCCCGCCTCCGAGTCCACTCCCGACCCCTGATCCCAGCCCGCTCCGCTCCCCGGCCATTTGAACGGATAACCCCGCAAGTGGCCCTTCTCCCCTGAAAATTTGAGGGGAGAAGGGTCCATTTCAATGGATATCCGTTCAAATGCTCCGTACCTGCCTGGCGACCCGAACCGCCGTTTGATGGGTCAGCCCACGAGGTTGTGGGTGGGCCAGCCGCATGCGGTGGGTGCACCCACAACGGGATGGGTCAGCCCACCAAATGCGGCTCTTCTGACCCATTCGTGGGTGGTGCGGCCATTTGAACGGATGACCCCGCAAGTGGACCCTTCTCCCCTGGAAATTTGAGGGGAGAAGGGTCCACTTCGATGGATATCCGTTCAAATGCTCCGCACTGGCCTGGCGACCCGAACCGCCGTTCGATGGGTCAGCCCACGAGGTTGTGGGTGGGTCAGCCGCATGCGGTGGGTGCACCCACAACGGGATGGGTCAGCCCACCAAATGCGCGTCGGTACGGCGGCGTGGGACGGGCGGGTGAAGACCCGGGCGGGTGGGGGCGGATTGGAACGGCGGGTGGGGGCGGATTGGAACGGCGGGTGGGGGCGGGTTGGAACGGCGGGTGGGGTGCGACGAGTGATGGGACGAGTGGTGGGGATGGGGTGATGGGACGAGTGGTGGGGGCGGGGTGGTGGGGCGGGGCGTCAGGTTGTGGACGGCCGATTCACGGTCTGGGGGTTCGGGTTCCTAGACTGCAATCCGCAGAAAGTTCCGAACCGAGAGCGAGCCATGTCCGGTCCCAACACGCAGTACGACCCGGTCGAAGTGACGCCGTTGCATGCCGAGGCGCTGGAGCGGAGCCGTGACGAGGCGCTGACGGCGTTCAGCGAGGCGGCCGATCTGGCTGCCCTGCAGGAGGCGAAGGCGGCGCATCTGGGCGAGAAGTCGCCGATCGCGCTGGCGAACCGGGAGATCGGCGCGTTGCCGCCGCAGGGGCGCAAGGAGGCGGGGCAGCGGATCGGTTCGGCGCGCAAGGCGATCACCGAGGCGTTCGCCGCCCGGCTCGCGGTGCTGGAGGCCGAGCACGAGGAGCGGATGCTCGCCACCGAGCGGGTCGACGTGACGCTGCCCTGGCACACGCCGGAGCTGGGTGCGCGGCACCCGCTGTCGCTGATCTCCGAGCAGGTCGCGGACGTGTTCACCGCACTCGGCTGGGATGTTGCCGAGGGGCCGGAGATCGAGGCCGAGTGGCTGAACTTCGACGCGCTGAACTTCCAGCCCGACCACCCGGCACGGCAGATGCAGGACACCTTCTTCGTCGAGCCGGCCGGCTCCGGCAAGGTTCTGCGCACGCACACGTCGCCAGTGCAGGCGCGCTCGATGCTGACCCGCAAGCCCCCGATCTACGTGATCTGCCCGGGCCGCGTGTTCCGTACCGACGAGCTGGATGCGACCCACACGCCGGTCTTCTACCAGGTCGAAGGCCTGGTCGTGGACGAGGGCATCACGCTCGCGCACCTCAAGGGCACGCTCGACCACTTCGTCGTGTCGATGTTCGGTGAGGGGCTCGAGGCACGGCTCCGGCCGAACTTCTTCCCGTTCACCGAGCCGTCGGCCGAGGTCGACCTGAAGTGCTTCGTCTGCCGCGGCGCCTCCGTCGGCAACCCGGACCGTCCCTGCCGCACCTGTGGCAGCGAAGGCTGGATCGAGTGGGGCGGCTGTGGCGTGGTCAACCCGCGCGTCCTGCGGGCCTGTGGCATCGACACCGACCGGTACTCCGGTTTCGCCTTCGGAATGGGTCTGGAGCGGACGCTGATGTTCCGCAACGGCGTCGAGGACATGCGGGACATGGTCGAGGGTGATGTGCGGTTCAGCCGCCAGTTCGGGATGGAGATCTGATGCGGGTCCCACTGTCGTGGCTTCGTGAGTACGTCGAGCTTCCGGCCGGGGTGACCGGTCGGCAGCTCGGGGAGCAGCTGGTCCGGGCCGGTCTCGAGGTGGAGACCGTCGAGGAGTCCGAGCTGACCGGCCCGCTGGTGGTCGGCAAGGTGCTGACGTACGAGAACGAGCCGCAGAAGAACGGCAAGACCATCCGCTGGTGCTCGCTCGACATCGGCAAGGACGAGCCGCAGTGGGTCGTCTGCGGTGCGCACAACTTCGAGGTCGGCGACCTGGTCGTGGTCGTGCTCCCGGGCGCGGTGCTGCCGGGCGGGTTCGCGATCTCCGCGCGCAAGACCTATGGGCACGTCTCCAACGGCATGATCTGTTCCAGCACGGAGCTCGGCCTGGGCGACGACGGTACCGACGGCATCGTCGTACTGGAGCCTGGTGAGGGCACGCCTGGTGATGACGCGATCGAGCTGCTGTCGCTGACCGATGACGTCCTCGACATCGCCGTCACCCCGGACCGCGGCTACTGCCTGTCCATCCGTGGTGTCGCCCGCGAGGCGGCCACGGCGTACGGGCTTCCCCTGAAGGACCCGGCCGACCTGACGCTGACCGGTTCTGGCGACGGTGGTTACCCGGTCCGCGTCGACGACAACCAAGCCTGTACGGCGTTTGTCACCCGCACCGTGACCGGGATCGACGCGAAGGCGTTGTCCCCGCGGTGGCTGCAGAAGCGGCTGCTCGCGGCCGGGATGCGGCCGATCTCGATCGGTGTCGACGTCACGAACTACGTGATGCTCGAGCTCGGTCAGCCGATCCACGGGTACGACAAGAACCGGCTGAGCGGCGAGATCGTCGTCCGGCGGGCGACCTCCGGCGAGAAGCTGGTCACGCTCGACGACCAGACCCGTGAGCTCGACGCCGAAGACCTGTTGATCACCGACGACTCCGGCCCGATCGGTATCGCCGGTGTGATGGGCGGCGCGTCCACCGAGATCTCCGACGCCACCACCGACGTGGTGATCGAGGCCGCGCACTTCGACCCGATCGTGATCGCGCGGGCGTCGCGCCGGCACAAGCTGTCGTCGGAGGCGTCGCGCCGGTTCGAGCGCGAGGTCGACCCGCAGTTGCCGCGGTACGCCGCTCAGCGGGTCGCCGATCTGCTGGCCGAGCTGGCCGGCGGCACGATCCTCGCCGAGGAGACTGTCGTCGACACGCACCCGCTGCCGCAGCCGGTCGTCATCCGTGGCGATCACCCGGCCCGCGTCTCGGGTGCCCCGATCGCCGTCGAGGACGCGCTCCAGTTCCTGAAAGCGGTCGGATGCACGGCCGAGATGGTGACTGACGGTGCGGTGGCTTCGCCGCTCGCGGTCGGGGTCCACGAGCCCGCACTCAATTTCCTGCTCGCGGGCGAGGACGAGGAGAACGCGAGCTGTCTGCGGTACAACGGCGACAACCTGTTCAGTGTCGTGGCGCCGTCGTGGCGGCCCGACCTGCGAGACCCCAACGACTTCGCCGAAGAGGTCATCCGGCTGTTCGGGTTCGACAACGTGCCGTCGGTGCTGCCGTCGGCGCCGGGTGGTCAGGGTCTGACGGTGTCGCAGCGACGCCGCCGCCGGGTCGCGACCGCGCTGGTTGGCGCCGGTCTGACCGAGGTCGTCTCGTACCCGTTCACCGGGGACGCCGACTTCGACGCGATGGGCCTGCCGGCCGACGACACTCGCCGTACGACGGTGAAACTGGTCAACCCGATCTCCGACGAAGAGCCGTCGATGCAGACGACTCTGCTCGCGACCCTGCTCCGGGTGGCCGAGCGCAACGCCGGCCGCGGTCAGACCGACCTGGCGATCTTCCAGACCGGTCTGGTCTTCAAGCCCAAGGCCGAGACGAAGGCCGCGCCGCTGCTGTCCGTCGAGGCCCGGCCGAGCGACGCCGAGGTCCAGTCCCTGTACGACGCACTCCCCGAGCAGCCGCTGCATGTGGGTGTAGTGCTGACCGGCGCGCTGACCCCGACCGGCTGGTGGGGCAAGGGCCGTCCGGCCGGCTGGGCCGACGCCGTACAGATTGCTCGGCTGATCGCGTCTGCCGTCGGTGTGGAGCCGACCGTGAAGAACGTCGAGCTCGCGCCCTGGCACCCGGGTCGCTGCGCGGAGTTCTCGGTCGACGGCAAGGTGGTCGGTCACGCTGGTGAGCTGCACCCGAAGGTGTGTCAGGCGTTCGGCCTGCCGACCCGGTCGAGTGCGGTCGAGCTGGACCTGGAGGCGTTGATCGCGGCCGGTCCGGAGTCCGTGACCGCGGTGCCGTTCTCGTCGTACCCGGTGGCCAAGGAGGACGTGGCGCTGATCGTCGCGGCCGACGTGGCCGCGGCCGACGTACAGGCCGCGCTGACCGAGGGGGCGGGAGAGCTGCTGGAGTCCGTGCGGCTGTTCGACCTGTACACCGGTGAGCAGATCGGCGAAGGCAAGAAGTCGTTCGCGTTCGCGCTCCGGTTCCGCGCCGCGGACCGGACGCTGAAGGACACCGAGGTGGCGGAAGCTCGCCAAGCTGCCGTCCAGGTAGCCGTCGAGCGCTTCGGCGCCGTTCAGCGAGTCGGCTGAGCTCCGATGAGCGGGGGACACCCTCGGGTGGCGGTGGCAGCTCCGAACGCTGCCGCCGCGGAGGCCGGCGTACGGGTGGCTGCTGAGGGCGGCAACGCGGTCGATGCCGCGATCGCCGCCACGCTCGTCACGATGGTGAACGAGATCGGCGTCGTCTCACCGGCCTCGGGCGGTTTCGTCACCCTGCAGGTCGCGGGGTCCGAGGCGGTCACGATCGATGGCTGGGTGGAGATGCCCGGCCGCGGTCTGCCGCCGGAGTCGTTCGGTCGTGGCGTCTGGGACATCACGACCGACTACGGCGGCGGTACGACGACCACCGTGGGACACGGCTCCGTCGCCACCCCAGGTGGTCTGAAGGCGCTCGACCTGGCGCACCGGCGCTCCGGCAAGGCGCCCTGGCGTGAGGTGGTGCAGCCCGCGATCGAGGTGGCCCGCGACGGCTTCCCGCTCAGCCGCACCTCCGGGTACTACCTGGGCTTCACCCACGAGATCATCTTCGGCTGGCACCAGCCGAGCCACCGGGTCGTGCACGACGAAGACGGCTCGGTGATCAAGGCCGGCAGCACGGTGATCATCCCGGAGCTGGCCGAGGCGCTGCAGCTGATCGCTCGAGACGGTGCCGAGACGCTCTACACCGGTGAGCTGGCGCAGCTACTGATCCGCGACATGGCCGAGAACGAAGGCATCCTCAACGCCGACGACCTGGCTGCCTACGAGGCGATCATTCGCCCGGCGCTGATGGTTCGGCAGAACGGGTGGCGGCTCGCCACCAACCCGCCGCCGGCTGTCGGGGGAGTCGCAGTTGCCGCGATGCTCGCGCTGCTGGACGGCGTACCGGCCAACGGCAGCTGGAACCCGGCCGAGCTCGAGCGACTGGTCGACGTACAGCATGCGGTGCTTGGACGACGTCTCGCCGAGCTGGATGCGGAAGACGTTCGGCAGCTCGAAGGGCAGAAGCTGCTCGAGCTGGCGTCGGCCGGCGACCTGCGCGCGCTGACCTCGCCCAGTACGGCGACAGTGTCGGTGGTGGACGACGAGGGCGACGCGTGCGCGATCACGGTCTCGTCTGGCTACGGCTCCGGCGTACTGACTCCAGGGACCGGCATCTGGCTGAACAACGCGCTCGGAGAGCAGGAGCTGCTGCACGGCGGTCCGCACAGCCTGGAGCCCGGGACGCGTCTGACGTCGAACATGGCGCCGAGCGTGGCGCGCCGGGACAGCGACGGCGCGGTGCTGGCCATCAGCTCACCTGGTTCGGACCGGATCCCGACCGCACTGGCACAGGTCTACGCGCTCTACACGCACGGCGGGCTGCCGCTGGCGGAGGCGGTCGAGCACCCGCGGCTGCATGTGCGGGTCCGCGACGACATCGTGGTCGACTACGAGGACGACCTGCCCCTGGCGGGTGCGACCAACCTCCCGTCCCGGCCGATGCCGCCGCACTCGATGTACTTCGGTGGAGTCGCAGCCGCGTTCTGGGACCCGGCGGAAGGCCTCATCGCGGTCGGCGACCCACGCCGTACCGGGGCCGTCGCCATCTCGCCGCACTAACAGATAGCCGTCCCGTTCGTTAAAAGGACGTGGACATCGCCCCCGAGCTCTCCGTCGTGGTGCCGATGTACGACGAAGAGGCCGTGCTGCCGATGTTCTTCGCGCGGATGCATCCGCTGCTGGACAGCATCGGCCTGCCGTACGAGCTGCTCGTCGTCGACGACGGCAGCCGGGACAACACGGCCACTCTGCTCCTCGAGGCGGCCAAGGACTGGCCGCAGCTCCGGGTCATCCGGCTGCTGCGCAACAGCGGTCACCAGGCCGCGCAGTCGGCCGGCTTCCGCAGCGCCCGCGGTCAGTACGTCGTCACGATTGACGCCGACCTGCAGGACCCGCCGGAGACGATCGCCGAGTTCCTGCACGTCATGCGCGAGCGCGACCTCGACGTCGTGTACGGCGTTCGCTGCGACCGCTCGAGTGACTCGTGGCCGAAGCGGACCACCGCGCGGCTGTACTACCGGCTGATGTGCCGCCTGGTCGGCAAGCAGATCCCGTTCGACGCGGGTGACTTCCGGATGGTGTCGCGCCGGGTGGTGGACGCGGTGAACGCACTGCCCGAGGACGGCCGGGTGTTCCGCCTGGTCATCCCGTGGCTGGGCTTCCCGAGCGCCGAGGTGACCTACGTCCGCTCCGAGCGCGCGGCCGGGTCGACGAAGTACAACCTGACCAAGATGACGCGGCTGGCCTTCGACAGCGTGACCGCGTTCTCGGCCGCGCCGCTGCGGTTGGCGACCTGGCTCGGTCTGCTCGGTGGCGTCATGTCCGCGCTGTTCGTGGTCGGTGCGCTGGTCATCAAGCTGACCGGTCGCGGCGTGCCCGGTTGGACGTCGACTGTGCTCGCGATCAGCGTGATCGGTGCGATCCAGTTGCTGTGCTTGGGGCTGCTCGGTGAGTACGTGGCGCGGCTGTTCCAGTCGAGTCAGCGCCGGCCGCAGTTCCTGGTCGGCTACGACAGTCTCGAAGACCAGAAGCGTGTGGAACCGGTCCACCACCGGTGAAACGGGCGCTGCCCTGGCTTGTCCCGTTCCTGACCGTCGTCATCGGTCTGCACCCGCTGGACGTCCTCCGGTACGCCGCTTACTTCGCGCTGGCGATCGCCTTACCAGGAACCCTGCTGCTGCGGGCTGTCTGGCGCAGCCTCGGAAACTGGGCTGAGGACCTCGGCCTCGGCTCGATCGTCGGCGCCAGTTGGATGCTGGTCGGGTGGGCGCTGGTCACTGCGGTCGGCTGGCAGCGCTGGCTGATCGTCTGGCCGTTGCTGACGCTCGCTGCGTTCGCGCTGCCGCGGCTGCGCTCTTGCTGGCGCATTGCTCAGCCTTCGCTACTGCCACTGCGTTGGACGTGGGGGCTGGCGATTGCCTCGGCTCTGATGCTGGCGGCCACCATCCGCGGCGTCATGGGGTACCACGTGCTGCCGCCGGACGGTACGTCGTACTACCAGGACCTGCTGTACCACCTGTCGATGGTGAGTGAGCTGACCCGCGCTGTGCCGCCGGAACTGCCACAGGTCGTGGGGGAGCGGCTGGAGTACCACTGGTTCGCGAACGCGGACATGGCCTCAGCCGTCGACATCACTCGGCTCAGCCCGATCCTGGTGCTGTTTCGGCTGTGGGTGTTGCCATGGCTCGTGGTTGCGCTGCTGGTGTGTGCCACGCTCGCACGGGTCGTCAGCCGGACGTGGTGGACCGGAGTGCTCGCGGCCGCAGCTCTGACCGCGCCACAGCTCTACCTGCTCGTGGACACCAGCCTGAACCTCAATCCGCCGGTGAGCTTCCTCAGCCCGTCACAGACCTTCGGCCTGATCGCCTGTGCCGCAGTGGGGATCTTCCTGATCGAACTGCTCTTCCGCGACGGCTCTCGCTCGCTGTGGGTGCTCGTAGTCGCATTGGCGGTGGTCGGTGGTGGTTCGAAGCCGACCGTGATCCCGGTGCTCGTCGGGGCGGTCGGCTTGGCGGCTCTCCACAAGCGCCTACAGCTAAAACTGGTCGTGGCTGGTGTGCTGCTGGTTGCTGTCGGCGCCCTCACGCTGCTCACGGTTGCTGGGAGCACCAGTGGCTCGCAGATCCAGTTCCTGGCGATTCTGAAGACCAGCCCCGGCTATGAACACCTCACCGGCGACCACACTCCTGCTGGCGTTGGTGGCCTCGTTGTCCCGTCGCTGGTGCACGGTGCGGTCCTCGGCACACTGGCGATGGTCCTGAGCATGCTGCTTGTCCAAGCCGCCTCGCTGGGGGGCTTCTTGGTCGTACGGCGTGATCCGGTCGCGTGGTTCCTGATCGGCGCCATGGTGGTCGGTTGGCTCGGCTACCTGTTCATCGACCACCCTTCGGTGAGTGAGTCCTACTTCCTCTACACCGCTACCCCGTTCAGCGTCGCTGCGGCCGGTTGGGTGGCAGCCACTGCGCGCAGAGGCCTGGCCGTCGTCGTACTGGTCCTCGTGTTCGTTTCACCGATCGAGGGCTTCGTTCAGAACGCCATAGTTGGTGACACCGAAGCGGGACCGGTCTTCCGGTCCGCGTCGCAGTGGGTTTATCCAGACGAGCAATCGACGATCGCCTGGTTGGCCGCCAACAGTGCGCCGACTGACGTCGTTGCCACCAACACCTGGTGCCGGCCGGTGGATGCGAAGGCGCCCGGTTGCGACGCCCGCGGCTACCTGGTGAGCGGATTGGCCGGCCGCCGTACGGCGATCGAAGGCTGGGCCTACACGAACGAGGCCATGGCCGCCCAAGGCGTCGGCGGCCATCGCTACACCGAACAACCGTCGCCGTGGCCCGACCGCGTCGCCCTCGTCACGCAGACGTTCGCCAACCCCACACCGGCCCTGCTGAAACGCCTCCACGACCAGTACGGCGTCCGCTGGCTGTACGCCGACGCCCGCGCCGGCACTGTCTCGCCGAAACTCGCCAACCTGGTGCCATTGCGACACAGCAACGGCAAGGTCGCGATCTACGACCTCGGACAGTGATTGACCCGTAACATGGAGTCCGCGTGGGCCGTTAGGTCTGCGCAGGCCCGCCCGCCCCGGCGCCGATGCATGCGGAAACGTGATTGCTCGGGAGGGCACCATGCGGGCGACACGACCGGCGGCGGTGGGTTTGCTGACGGCGGGACTGCTGGCGATGACAGGTGTGGAGACGTCCGCCTATCAGGTGCCAGTGGAGCCGTTCAGCCAAGGTGACTCGGCTACCGCGACCATGCCGGGCTCAGGACTGCGGCAGACGATCACCGTGACCGGCAAGACCGAGCTGCTCGACGAGAGCACGGCGGGGATCCGGGGGACCGGCCCGACGACGTACAGCCCGCAGATCGCGCGGACCACGCCCGCGCAGGACCTGCTCGTCAACACTGGCGACTGCGCGGCGATCGGGAGTTGTGGCGACCGCGGCACGGTGACGATCACCTTTAGCCGGCCGGTACGCAATCCGGTGCTCCACCTGGCCGGACTCGGCGGTGCGGTCACCGAGACCGTGAGCGGCAAGCCGACTGCGCAGTCCGAACTGCACTCCGTGCTCCGACTGACCACTCCGGGCGTCAGCCTGAGCAAGGCGGGTCAGGGCAACAACCTGACGGTCACCAGCGACACCGTCACTGCCACGAACCACGACGCCGGTCCGAACTGCATCAACAGCAAGACCGGCACTGGTCCGGACGCCGGTGCGACCGCGGCCTGCGGCTCGGTGCGCGTGAACGGTGTCGTGACCACCATCCGTTTCGGCGTGACGGCGTACTTCACCAAGCACGCCACGCTGCGCGCGTTCAACACCACCTCCTCGGGGGACGCGTTCTCGGTGCTGGCCTCGGCAGGTGAGGACTTCGGCGACGCACCGGCGACGTATGGGGCGGCCTGGTCGGTGCTGAGCGACGTACGGCTCGGGAAGGACGCGACCGAGGACAACAGCACTGTTGCGAACGCGACGACCGGTCCGACGACACCTGATGCGGCTGACGACGGCGTGATGTTCCCGCCGCTGCGGACGAGCGCCACGTCGTACAGCATCGACGCCAAGCTCACCGGTGCGTCCAAGCCGGGCAAGGTGTGCGCGTGGATCGATCTGGACCGCGACGGTGCGTTCGGCGCGGCAGAGCGAGCGTGTGGGGACTTCGCTGCCGGACAGGCGAGTGTGAAGCTCACCTGGCCCAAGGTCACCAAGCCGTCGGCTGGGACTACGTACGCGCGTCTGCGGATCGGGTACGACGAGGTTAGGCCGACTGGTGCTTCCGATGCCGGTGAGGTCGAGGACTACGCGCTGCAGATCACTCCGCCGCCGCCGCCGGTCCTGCTGGATGACACTGCGACCACTGCGTTCAACACCGATGCGACCATCAAGGTGCTCAGCAACGACCAGGCCGGTGATCCGGCCGCACCGCTTGAGCCGAGCTCACTGTGTCTGCTGGACGGCGACAAGTGCGGCGTACTGCTCAGTGTGGTCGGACAGGCCAAGTACATCGCCAAGTCCGATGGCACTGTCGCGGTCGAGCCGGTGCCCGGTTTCGTCGGAGTTGGTAAGTCCGTGAGCTACCGCGTGGCCGATAGCAACGGCATCACCGCCACTGCGAAGCTCACACTCACCGTTGCTCTCCCGGACGCACCAGTCGCGACTCCCGACACCGCAAAGACCCCGCAGAACGTCAGCCTCGCGCTCCGGCCGCTGGCCAACGACAAGGCGGCCGACGGCGTGACGCTGGTACCGGGGTCGGTCGTGCTGCGCGACCCAGCCGACGCTGCGTTCAAGAAGGCAGTGGTGATCCCGGGCGAGGGGCAGTACAGCGCGAAACCGACCGGTGCAGTGGACTTCGTACCGGTCCGGCAATTCACCGGGGTTGGCACCTCACTCGGGTACCGCGTCACCGATACGACCGCTCAGACCGCTGAGTCGACTCTCACCGTCACGGTGACTGCGGTGCAGCCGGTGGCCAACGGGGACTCGGTGTCCACCGCGTTCGACACCGACATCGTCGTACCGGTGCTGGACAACGACCTGCCTGGTTCACCGGATGCACCGCTGGACCCGGAGAGCCTGAAGCTGGTCGATCCGGTCAAGCACACCCTCGTCGACACGGTGAAGATCGCGAGCCAGGGCACGTACCTGGTGGCCGGCGGCAATGTCGCGTTCCAGCCGGTGCACGGCTTCCACGGGGTCGGTACGGCGCTCACCTACCAGGTGCTCGACAAGAACGGCACTGCGGCGCGAGCCGAGCTCACGGTGGCAGTCGACGCACCAGGGCCGCCAGTGGCGAACCCCGACACGATCACTTCGCTCCAAGGGAGTTCGGTGATCGTCGCGGTCCTCGACAACGACAAGCCGGGTCCCACTGGTGCCGTACTGCGGCCGGACACGGTCCGGCTGGTCCCACCGACCCGCGCTGAGCCGGGGACCACACTGGTTGTGCCCGGGCAGGGGAAGTACACCGCGCGGTCAGACGGCAAGGTGCTCTTCGAACCGGTCCCGTCCTTCAGCGGTACGGCGACCCCGGTCAGCTACCAGGTTGCCGATGCCAACGGTGCGATCGGCCGCGCGGCTCTGACCATGCGGGTGACCAAGGTGCAGCCCGACGCATCGGATGACACCGCAGCAACGCCGTACGACACGATCGCCACGGTCCGCGTGCTGTCGAACGACGCAGCCGGTGACCCGGCGGTCCCGCTGGTACCCAGCAGCGTGCGGGTGCTCGACCCGAAGACGCAGGAGCCGAAGACCACAGTGGTCGTCGACGGCGAGGCGACGTACACGGTGACGCCAGCCGGCGAGATCACGGTCGATCCGCTGCCGTCGTACGTCGGAGTGACCGCCGCACTCAGCTATCGCGTCGCAGACGTCAACGGTACGACGGCCACCGCGCAGCTGACCGTGACTGTCGCGAAGCCGCCCGTGCCGACAGCGAAGCCGGACACCGCGACGGGCAAGCAGAACGTCCCGTTCGTGGTGGACCCGCTCGCGAATGACACGGCGGGGCAGGGGACCGGGCTCGATCCGCTCAGTCTCGCGGTGCTCGATCCGGCGGACGGGTCGATGAAGAAGCTGGTCAAGGTGCCGGGGCAGGCGTCGTACCAGGTGAATCCGGACGGCACCGTCACGGTCGATCCGCTGCCGGGCTTCACTGGCGAGGCAACCGCGCTCACCTATCGGGTGATGGACTGGTTCGACCAGGTGACGCGGTCGACGATCGCGGTGACCGTCACGCCGATCACGCCGGTCGCGGCCGATGACACCGCGCGGACGCCCTTCGACAAGCCCGTCACGGTGAAGGTGCTCGCCAACGACAAGCCTGGCGATCCGAGCGCGCCGTTGCTGCCGACGAGTCTGCTGCTCACCGACCCGGCCGATGGGTTGCTCAAGGCAACGGTCAGCATCGGGAACGAGGGCGTGTACACGGCTGCCGGGGGAGCGGTTCGGTTCGATCCGGGCGCGACGTTCCGCGGGCCGGGGACGCCGCTGATCTACCAGGTCGGCGACAACAACGGCACGCTGACGACGGCCAAGCTGACGATCACGGTCGGCCTTCCGCCGGTTGCCGTGGCCGACCGCGCCTCGACGCTGCAGAACGTCACGGTCACCGTGAACGTGCTGTCCAACGACAGCCCGGGCACGGATGCGAAGCTCGATCCGTCGACCGTTGAGCTGCTCGGGCCGGACTCCCGAGTGAAGGGTCTTTCCGATTATGGGAAGACGGTCGTTGTTGCCAAGCAGGGCACTTACACCGTGCAGCCGACCGGGTTCGTGGTCTTCGATCCGCTCCCGACCTTCCACGGTCCGGCCACGGCGATCACCTATCGCGTTGCCGACTCCAACGGCACGTTCGGTACGTCGACGCTGACGATGACGGTCACGCCGATCTGGCCGGTCGTGCTGGACGATTCCGCGATCACTCCGTTCAACCAGCCGGTCACGGTCGACGTACTGGCCAATGACAAGCCAGGTGATCCGACTGCTCCGCTCGTGCCCGCATCGCTGCTGTTGAAGACGGCGGACGGGTTCGGGAAGACGTTCACGCAGGCAGGCGAAGGCACATACGCGGTGACTGCCGACGGGTCGATCACGTTCACACCGGTGAAGAACTTCCAGGGGCTGACGACGCCAGCGACGTACCGGATCGCTGACGACAACGGGACCACAGTCGAAGGCCTGCTGTTCCTGACGGTTGGCAAGGGGCCGGAGGCGGTCGCGGATGTGGCGACGACGAAGCAGAACGTCACGCTTGCCGTGGAGCCGCTCGACAACGACAAGCCGGGGACCGGCGCCGAGCTCGAGAAGGGCTCGGTCGAGGTGTACTCGGTGACGACGCGCAGCTGGGTCCGGATCGCGGCGCTGACCGGTCAGGGCATCGTGACGGTGAACCAGACGACCGGTCGGGTTGTCGTGGATCCGGTCCCGGCGTTCCGCGGGGTGCTGTCGATCGCGTATCGGGTCAAGGACTCGAGTGGGAACCTCGCGACCTCGACGATGACCGTCACGGTGACCCCGGTCGTGCCGGTCGTGGCCGATGACGAGGCGACGACGCCGTACGACACTGTGCTGACCGTGCCCGTCCTGGCGAACGACAAGCCAGGTGACCCGTCGGCGCCGCTAGGTGCGGTGCACCTGATCGATCCTGCTTCTGGTGAGGTGGTTCCGGGGCTTGAGGTTGAGGGGCAGGGCCTGTTCACAGTGCAGCCGTCGGGCGGAGTGCGGTTCGCTCCGGATGCTGGATTCGTCGGTACGACGGTCCCGGTCGGCTATCAGGTGGCCGATGGCAACGGCACTCTCGGTACGGCGACACTGATCGTCTCGGTCCAGGCCCGTCCGGTGGCGAACCCGGATCAGGCTCGCACGAAACAGCACCTACCCGTGGTGATCGATCCGATCGCGAACGACGTACCGGGGCCGGGCGCGACCCTCGACCCGGACACGTTGCTGCTGGTCGGTCCGGACGCCGCGCTGGTCAAACAGGTCACCGTGGACGGGCAGGGCGAGTATGTCGTTGCTGACGGCAAGGTGACCTTCACTCCGGAGCCGCAGTTCACCGGAAGCACGCGGCCGGTCGCCTACGAGGTGAAGGACAGCAACCAGAACCGGGCCCGCGCCACGCTGGCCGTGACGGTGACGCCGGTCCTGCCGGTGGTGCGTGACGACAGCGCCCGGACAGCGTTCGGTACGGCGGTCCGCGTCGACGTATTGAGCAACGACCGTCCTGGTGACCCGTCCGCGCCGCTGGACCCGGCGAGCGTCGTACTGCGGGATCCGGGCGATGGGAAGGACAAGAAGACCGTCACCGTGGCGGACGAGGGTGTGTTCGCGGTCGGTGCGGACGGTGTCATCACGTTCACCTCGGTGAAGGACTTCATCGGCTCAACCAGGTCACTGGCTTACCGCGTCACCGATGCGAACGGTACGACGGGTAGTGCGCTGCTGGACGTCACCGTCGACGCACCCCGCCCAGCCCAAGCCACTGCGGACAGCGCAACCGGCACGCCCGGCGGAGTGGTCGCGGTCAACCCGTCCCTGAACGACAGCGGAGGCGCAGCGCCCATCTGTCTCCGCGTAGACGCCGCCACCTGCACCCGTACGGCGACCACCTCCGCCGGCACCTGGACCGTCACCCCCAACGGCACCATCCGCCTCACCCCAGCCCACGGCTTCACTGGCACGGCCAAACTCACCTACGAACGCCCAGCCGGCGCCGGTGCACCGCCAGTCGCAGCCCCCGTCCGCTTCACCATCGCCGCCGCCACAACCCCCACCGCTCGCCCGGCCGACACCACCCAACTCCCCGAAACCGGCGGCCCGCCCCCCATCGTCCTGACCCTCGGCTCACTCCTGACCGCCCTAGGCGCCACCCTCGTAGCCCTAGCCCGCTCCCGCCGCTGACCAGGCGTACCGACGAACGGGTAGTACTCCCCGGCCCGACCACCCACCCCGCCTGCCACCCACGCCCAACCCCGAATCCGGGCACCCACTACCCGTCCATAGGTACGCCGTTCACACCTCAGAGGTCGCGGATGAGCATGACTTCGTCGCGGTAGTCGGTGGGGGTCAGGCGGATGGCGCGGGGGTGGCGGCCGACGATGCGGTAGCCGAGGGGTTCGTAGAAGCGTTCCAGGCCCTGGCCGTCGCGGATGGTGAGTTGGAGCTGCTCCAGACCCAGGTCAGTGGCTGAGCCGCGCAGGCCCTCCATGAGGATGCGGCCAGCACCTGTGCCCTGGTGACTCGGGTGGACGATCACCCGCATGACGGTGCGCCAGTGCTGGTGCAGTGCGCCGCCGTTGTCCACGAGCAGCCCCATTCCGACGTACCGGTCACCGTCGTGCAGTACGCCGAGCAGGTCGGTACCGGCGGCGACCCGGCCGAGCGCTGCGTCGAGCGTCTGCGCGACCTGCTCGACCGGAGCCGGCGCGGTGAACCCGACCGCGCCACCCGCATCGGTCGCCGCGACCCACGTGTCCAGCAGATCCGCCCGCAACCCCGGCTCGAGCGTCTCGTCCGGCTCCACCACCACGTACTTCACAGCACCTCCAAGTGCGACACAGTTGCACTTAGTCTAAGGCGTGCCGCGCCGGGACCGTGGTGAGCTTGTCGGGGTTCCGGATCAGGTACAGCTCGGTGATCAGGTCGCCGGAGGTCTGGATGAAGGCGACCGTGTCCGGTTCGTCGCCGAAGTACGCGACGAACGCGATCTCGCCGTTCAACGCGGCCGGCTGCAACTCGAAGCCCGGGTTGGAGCTCATCACCCCGAACAGCCAGCGAGCGATCTTCTCGGGACCGTGGATCGGCCGCAGCGCCGCCGTCTTCTTCCCGCCGCCATCACTGATCAGTACGGCGTCCGGTGCCAGCAGCGCGACCACCTGAGCGAAGTCACCAGTACCCGCCGCCTCCATGAACTGCATGGTCAGCTCGGTGTGCCGCGCCCTGTCGACCCGGTGCCGCGGCTGTCGCGCGTGCACGTGCTCACGCGCTCGGTGCGCGAGCTGCCGAACCGCCGCCTCCGACCGTCCAAGCGTTTCGGCGATCTCGTCGTACGGCAGGTCGAAGACCTCACGCAGTACGAACGTCGCGCGCTCAAGCGGCGAGAGCGTCTCCAGTACGACGAGCATCGCCATACTGACCGAATCCGCCAGCTCCACCGCGGCCGCCGGGTCGTCGGTCGTCAGCGGCACGATCGGCTCCGGCAACCACGGTCCGACGTACTGCTCCCGCCGCGCCTTCTGCTGCCGCAACCGGTTCAGCGCGAGCCGCGTGGTGATCCGAATCAGGTAAGCGCGCACATCCCGCACCTCCTCGTGGTCCACCCCCGCCCACCGGATCCACGCCTCCTGTACGACGTCCTCCGCGTCGCTGACGCTCCCCACCACCCGGTACGCCGCCCCCACCAGCACCGCCCGGTGCTCATCGAACTCCCGCGCCAGCCGCTCGTCAGTCATTCCACCCACCTCGCACAGTCCGTCGTACCCACTCCGACACGACAGCTCCGCGAATTGTGACAAAGCGGTGTTAGAAGATTTGCAGCTCCAGCACGGCCAGCCCTGCGGTCGCGATGACGGCACCGCCGTAGGCGAGGCTGCCGGCGAGGGCTGGATGGAGGTGATGGAAGAGGGCGACCAGACCCAGTCCGGCGAGCCAGCCGAGCAGGATGGCGGGGAAGAAGATGAAGGCTGTGAACACCACCGGGTTGCCGAAGTTGTCGTCGGAGTCCGGCCATCGCTGCTTGGCGAGTCCGAGGGCAGTCGCGCCCAGAACGCCGAGCGCGGTCCAGCCGAGGTACACCAGATAGCTGTTCTTCATGGCACTCAGCCTCCGCTCCGCGACCCCTGTCGCGCCTGAGTGCTTCTACCCGAAGCTGGTGAGTAATCCTTGGATATTTTTCCAGCCCATGGCATACTCATTCACATGAGCGTGAAGGTGGCGGTGGCCGGAGCCAGTGGCTACGCGGGGGGCGAGCTGCTTCGGCTGCTCAGTACCCACCCCGCGGTGGAGATCGGCGCACTCACCGCCGGCGGGAACGCCGGTACGGCGCTCGGCGCGCACCACCCGCACCTCGTGCCGCTGGCCGGGCGCATCCTGGTCGAGACCACGGCGGAGCAGCTCGCCGGTCACGACGTGGTGTTCCTGGCGTTGCCGCATGGACAGTCCGCCGGACTCGCCGAGCAGCTCGGCGAGGACGTCACCGTGATCGACTGCGGCGCGGACTTCCGGCTGACCGAGGCCGAGGCGTGGGTCGAGTTCTACGGCGGTGAGTATGCAGGCTCGTGGCCGTACGGGCTCCCGGAGCTGCCCGGTCAGCGGGACAAGCTCCGCGGTTCGCACCGAGTCGCCGTACCGGGTTGCTACCCCACCGTCTCCAGCCTCGCGCTGCTGCCCGCCGTCCAGCGTGGACTCGTCGACTCGACGCAGCTCAACGTGGTCGCCGTCAGCGGCACGTCCGGCGCCGGCAAGGCACCGAAGGCGCACCTGCTCGGTGCAGAGGTCATGGGCTCGGCTTCCGCGTACGGCGTCGGCGGCACGCACCGCCACACCCCGGAGATCGAGCAGAACCTCAGCCGGTACGCCGATGGCCCGGTGAACGTCTCGTTCACCCCGGTGCTGGTGCCGATGTCGCGTGGGATCCTCGCGACCTGCAGTGCACCCGTTGCCGAAGGCACTGACCTGGCCACGCTCCGGCAGGCCTACGAGGACGCGTACGGCGACGAGCCGTTCGTGCACCTGCTCCCCGAAGGGCAGTGGCCGCAGACCCAGGCCACGCTCGGAGCGAACACCGTGCAGTTGCAGGTCACTCTCGACCAGCGTGTCGGCCGCGTCGTTGTGGTGGCTGCCATGGACAACCTCACCAAGGGCACTGCCGGCGGCGCCGTGCAGTGCATGAACCTGGCCCTCGGTCTCGACGAGACCACGGCCCTGCCTCTCGTAGGAGTAGCACCGTGACCCTAGCCGTCACCCCGAGCACCCAAGTCGATCGGAGCGCCGGAGTGACCGCGCCGGCCGGCTTCCGCGCGGCCGGGGTGATCGCCGGGATCAAGCCAGCAGGAAAGCCTGACCTGACTGTCGTCGTCAATGAAGGACCGCACGACGTCGCCGCCGGTGTCTTCACCACCAACAAGGTGAAGGCCGCACCGGTGCTCTGGTCGCAGCAGGTGCTCAGCGCAGGCAAGCTCAAGGCAGTAGTGCTCAACTCCGGCGGTGCGAACGCCTGCACCGGCCCAGAGGGGTTCCAGGACACGCACAAGACCGCAGAGAAGCTGGCTGAGGTTCTCAGCGTCGGTGCGGCCGAGATCGGCGTCTGCTCGACCGGTCTGATCGGTGAGCGGCTTCCGATGGAGAAGGTGCTCTCCGGTATCGACCAGGCAGTCGCTGCGCTGGCCTACGGCCCGGACGCCGGCCTAGACGCTGCCACGGCCGTCATGACGACCGACAACGTGCCGAAGCAGGCCGCGCTGACTCACCCGGGTGGGTGGAGCATCGGCGGGTTCGCCAAGGGCGCTGGGATGTGTGCGCCCAACATGGCCACCATGCTCAGCGTGATCACGACAGACGCCGTACTGGATCAGCCGCACCTCGACCATGCGCTGCGGAACGCGGTCGGCAAGACCTTCAACCGGCTCGACGTGGACGGCGGTACGTCGACCAACGACACCGTGCTGCTGCTCAGCTCGGGTGCCTCCGGCGTGACGGTCAGCCCGGACGAGTTCGAGGCCGCCCTGACCGCGCTGGCGGCAGACCTGGTCAAGCAGTTGCAGGCCGACGCCGAGGGCGTCACCAAGCACGTCAGCATCACCGTGCAGAACGCAGCCACCGAGGCCGAAGCGCTCGCCGCCGCCAAGATCGTGGCCGAGGACAACCTCTGCAAGACCGCCTTCTTCGCCTCCGACCCGAACTGGGGCCGGATCGCGATGGCGGTCGGCAACGCACCGACCGCCTTCGACCCGGCGCTGCTCGACATCACCCTGAACGGCGCCGCGATCTGTATCGCTGGCGGCAAGGGCGTCGACCGCTCCGAGGCCGACATCAGCGGCCTCGAGATCGACGTGGTGATCGACCTGCACGCCGGCCCCGCCTCCGCGACGGTCCTCACCACCGACCTCTCGCACGCCTACGTCGAAGAGAATTCGGCGTACAGCTCGTGACGACAACTCATGCGGCTGCGGTCGAGAAGGCCGCCGTACTGACCGAGGCGTTGCCGTGGCTGAAGGAGTTCCACGGCAAGACGATCGTCGTGAAGTACGGCGGGAACGCGATGGTCGACGACGAGCTGAAGCAGGCGTTCGCCTCCGACATCGTGTTCTTGCGGCACTGCGGTGTCCGGGTGGTCGTGGTCCACGGCGGTGGACCGCAGATCAGCGACATGCTGAAGCGGCTCGGTATCGACAGCGAGTTCCGCGGCGGCCTGCGGGTGACCACACCCGAGACGATGGACGTGGTCGGCATGGTCCTGGTGGGCAAGGTCGGTCGTGAACTCGTCGGCCTGCTGAACGCGCACGGCCCGTTCGCCGTCGGCATGTCGGGCGAGGACGCGGGCCTGTTCACCGCCGAACGGCGCGGCGCGATGATCGACGGTGAGTCGGTCGACATCGGCCTGGTCGGCGACGTCGTCGACGTTCGCCCGGAGGCCGTGATCGACCTGATCGACGCCGGCCGGATCCCGGTCGTCTCCACGATCGCGCCGGACGAGGACGGCCAGGCGCACAACGTGAATGCCGACACCGCCGCATCCGCTCTGGCGGTCGCACTCGGTGCCTCGAAGCTCGTCGTACTGACTGATGTGGCGGGCCTGTATCGCAACTGGCCGGAGAGCGAAGAGATCATCACCCAGATCGATGCGACCGAGCTCGCCGAGCTACTGCCGTCGCTCGCCTCCGGCATGGTCCCCAAGATGGAGGCTTGCCTGCGGGCGGTGCAGTCCGGGGTCTCCCGAGCGACCGTGATCGACGGCCGCGTCCCGCACTCGCTGCTGCTGGAAATCTTCACCGACGCCGGAAGTGGAACCCAGGTGATCCCGTCATGACCGAGTTATTGACTGTCGACGGCACGCAGGCCGCGCTGACCGAGCGCTATGCCGGTGCGTTGATGAACACCTTCGGTGCGCCGAAGCGGGTACTGATCCGCGGCGAGGGCGCCTACCTGTGGGATGCCGACGGCAACAAGTACCTCGACCTGCTCGGCGGTCTCGCGGTGAACTGCCTCGGGCACGCGCACCCGTTCGTGGTCTCCGCGGTGACGTCCCAGCTCGCCACCCTCGGCCACGTCTCGAACTTCTTCGCCTCCGCACCGCAGATCGCACTGGCCGAGAAACTGCTCAGTCTCTTCGATGCCCCGGGCAAGGTGTTCTTCACGAACTCCGGCACCGAGGCGAACGAGGCGGCGTTCAAGATCACCCGGCGGACCGGCCGGACCAAGATCGTCTCCACGATCGGCGCCTTCCACGGCCGGACGATGGGCGCCCTCGCCGTGACCTGGAAACCGGCGTACCGGGAGGCCTTCGCGCCGCTGCCGGGTGACGTCACCTTCGTCCCGTACGGCGACGCTGACGCGCTCGCGGCCGCCGTCGACGACGAGACCGCGGCGGTGGTGCTCGAACCCATCCAGGGCGAGAACGGCATCGTCGTACCGCCGGATGGTTATCTGCAGGCGGCGCGGCGGATCACGTCCGAGCATGGTGCACTGCTGTGGCTCGACGAGATCCAGACCGGCGTCGGCCGGACGGGCACGTGGTTCGCGTACCAGACCGAGGGCATCACGCCGGACATCGTCACGCTGGCCAAGGGGCTTGGCGCGGGGATCCCGATCGGCGCCTGTGTCGGAGTCGGCGCGGCCGCGGATCTGTTGCAGCCGGGCAACCACGGCAGCACCTTCGGCGGGAACCCGGTCGCGGCGATCGCCGGACTCGCCGTACTGACGGTGATCGAGCGGGACGGACTGCTCGCCCAGGTCAATGCCGTCGGCAACCATCTCGCGTCGTCGCTGATCGCCCTCGATCATCCGTTGATCGCGGGGGTCCGCGGTCGTGGGCTGCTGCTCGCGATCGAGCTGACCCAACCGGTGTCGGATCAGGTGGCGGCGCTGGCGCTGGACGCCGGCTTCGTGATCAACAACCCGATTCCGGACGCGCTGCGGCTGGCGCCGCCGTACATCCTGAGCAAGGCTGATGCCGACAGCTTCGTCGCCGCCCTACCGGGGCTGCTCGACCAGGTGGAGGTCTCCTAATGGTGCGGCACTTTCTCCGCGACGACGACCTTTCGCCGGTCGAGCAGGACGAGGTCCTGACGCTGGCTCAGCAGCTGACCAAGGACCGGTACGGGCACCAGCCGCTGGCCGGGCCGAAGACGGTCGCGGTGATCTTCGACAAGACCTCGACCCGGACGCGGATCTCGTTCGCGGTCGGGATCGCGGAGCTGGGTGGGGCGTCGCTGATCATTGACGCGCAGACCTCGCAGATGGGTCGCGGCGAGCCGATCGCGGACACCGCGCGGATCCTCGACCGGCAGGTCGCCGCGATTGTCTGGCGGACCGCCGGGCAGGAGCGGATCGACGAGATGGCCGGGGCCTCGCAGGTTCCGGTGGTCAACGCTTTGACCGACGAGTTCCACCCGTGCCAGATCCTCGCCGACCTGCTCACCATCCGGCAGCACAAGGGATCGACCGCCGGCTTGAAGCTTGTGTACTTCGGCGATGGCGCCAACAACATGGCGCACTCGTATCTGCTCGGCGGCGCGACCGCCGGCATGCACGTGGTCATCGCCTCACCCGCTGATTACCAGCCGGACGCGGCGATCCTGGCGCGCGCCGTTGAGATCGCGGGGGAGACCGGTGGCTCGGTCGCGTGGACCGACGACCCGTACGCCGCTATCGGCGGGGCCGATGTGATCGCCACCGACACCTGGGTGTCCATGGGGCAGGAGGCCGAGGCGGGGCTGCGCGAGGCGCCGTTCGTACCGTTCGCGGTGACCGAGCAGCTGGTGTCGAAGGCCAAGGACGACGCGATCGTGCTGCACTGCCTCCCGGCGTACCGGGGTAAGGAGATCGATGCCGCGGTCCTCGACGGGCCACAATCGGTCGTGTGGGACGAGGCAGAGAACCGGCTGCACGCGCAGAAGGCGCTGCTGTCGTGGCTGCTGGCTAGGAGCTTCAACGCATGACCATCGCCGTTCCGACCACCAAGGCCGCGCGTCAGCAGCGGATCGTCGACCTGCTCGGCCGGCAGCCGGTGCGCTCGCAGACCGAGCTGGCCGACCTGCTGTCCGCGTCCGGGCTGGTCGTCGGCCAGGCCACGCTGTCACGGGACCTGGTCGAGATCGGAGCGGTCAAGGTCCGCGACTCGTCCGGTCAGCAGGTGTACGCCGTACCGGGTGAAGGCGGTGATCGCACACCGCGCGCTGGTGAGGCGGCGGCGTTCGAGGCCCGGCTGGCGCGCGTCGCGTCCGAGCTACTGGTGTCGGCCGAGGGCAGCGCCAACCTGGTCATCCTGCGAACCCCGCCGGGAGCGGCTCAGTACCTCGCGTCGGCGATCGACCACGTGGGACTGGACGACGTTCTCGGCACCATCGCAGGCGACGACACCGTCATGATCGTCAGCCGCAACCCCACCGGCGGCCAGGCCCTGGCCGACCGCCTGCTCTCCCTCGCCGCCCGCGAGCCCAGGTAACGCGAACGCTCCCGCCGGTTCGCGCCAAGTAGGAGGCGACGGTAGACCGGCGAAGGGGGACACGGGATGGACGACTGGTTCGCAGCACAGGTGGAACGGCACGGACCGGACATCCACGCCTACCTGACCCGCCGTACGGCGGACGGGGTGGCGGACGACCTCCTGGGCGACGTGTGGGTCGCCGCGTACGGCGGCCGGTCCGGGTTCGACCCGGATCTCGGTACGCCGCGGGCGTGGCTGTTCGGCGTCGCCCGGCACGTGCTGCACGGCTACTACCGCAAGCACCGTCTCCGCAGCACCATGGCTCGCGTCATCGGTATCGACCGCCCGGTTGACGAGACAGCTGCCGTAGACGCCCGCCTGGACGCGGCAGCCCTCGCACCGCAGCTCCGCTCCGGGCTGCGCGCACTACCAGCAGCCGAACGCGAACTACTCCTCCTGGTCGCCTGGGAGAACCTGTCCCCGACCGAAGCCGCACAGGTGCTCGGCATCCCCGCCGGCACCGCCCGCTCGCGGTTACACCGCGCCAGACAACGCATGGACGAACGCCTCTCCGGTTCGCCCCAAGTACAGGACGAACCCACCCGACAGGAGGCCGACCGATGAACGACGACAACTGGACCACCCTGCAGTCCGCGGGCAAGGTCCCGCCGCCCTCACCCGAGGTGCTCGCCCACGCCGCCCAGCGTGTTCAGAAAACCGCGGTCCGCAGCACCCGCCGCAACACTGTGCGCCACCGCGTCCTGACGCCAGTCCTCGCTGCAACCGGCACGGCTGCCGTGATCGGTGTGGTCGCACTCCAGCAGTCCGGTACTCCGACGGCGAATCCCGCCGGCGGTGGCTCGACCTCCGCTGCGCCGGCCACGGCCACGCAGCCGACGCCTGCTCGCACCACCGGGAAGCCTCTCGGCCCTGCGGAGAACAGCGCCAATTCCTGCGCGTTTGCCTATGGCCCGGCCGAGCTGGCCAAGGCGGACTTCGCCTTCGACGGCACCGTCGTATCCGCCGTGCCCAACCCTTACCGTGAGGCGATGCCGCGCACCTGGACCGTGACCTTCACGGTGCACGAGTGGTTCCGCCCGTCCACCGGCGGCACACAGACGAAAGCACTGCTCTGGGCGGGACCGGGCGGTCGAGTGCAGGTGAGCGACCACGAGAGCTACGAGATCGGCGACCGGCTCCTGATCTCCGGCCGGACGGACACAGGAGTGACCGAGCCGTTGATACCACCCCACGCGTGGGGCTGCGGGTTCAGCCGGACCTACGACGAGGCGACTGCTGCTACCTGGCGGAAGGTCTTGAGCAGATGACTGAGAGGATGGCTTGGTGAGTTCAGGTGAGAGTGCGGCCCTGTGGGGCGGACGGTTCGCGGGTGGGCCGGCCGATGCGTTGGCGGCGTTGAGCAAGTCGACCCACTTCGACTGGCGGCTGGCGCCGTACGACATCGCTGGGTCCAAGGCCCACGCCAAGGTGCTGCACCGAGCGGGGCTGCTGACCGACGTGGACCTGGACGCGATGCTGGCCGGGCTGGACAGTCTGCTGGCTGATGTCCTCAGCGGCGCGTTCCTGCCGGCTGAGGACGACGAGGACGTGCACACCGCGCTGGAGCGTGGGCTGTTGGAGCGCCTCGGGGCTGAGCTGGGCGGACGGCTGCGTGCCGGCCGCTCCCGCAACGACCAGGTCGCCACGCTGTTCAAGAGCTACCTGCGCGAGCACGGCCGCATCATCGCCCGCCTGGTCCTGGACCAGGTGAACACGCTGGCAGACCAGGCCGAGAAGCACCTCGGCGTGGCAATGCCCGGGCGCACCCACCTGCAGCACGCACAGCCGGTCCTGCTCTCTCACCACCTGCTGGCGCACGCCTGGCCGCTCATCCGCGACCTGGACCGGCTGGCCGACTGGGACGCCCGCGTGGCGGCCGATTCGCCGTACGGGTCGGGTGCTCTGGCTGGAAGCTCACTCGGGCTCGACCCGCAGTACGTCGCGACCGAGCTCGGCTTCACCAACTCGTCGGCCAACTCGATCGACGGTACGGCGGCGCGTGACTTCGTCGCGGAGTTCGCATTCGTCACCGCCCAGATCGGGATCGACCTGTCCCGGCAGGCCGAGGAGGTGATCATCTGGGCGACGAAGGAGTTCGGCTTCGTCGAACTGGACGACGCGTTCTCGACCGGGTCGAGCATCATGCCGCAGAAGAAGAATCCGGACATCGCCGAGCTCGCCCGCGGCAAGGCCGGCCGACTGATCGGCAACCTGAGCGGTCTGCTCGCGACGCTGAAGGCGCAGCCGCTGGCGTACAACCGCGACCTGCAGGAGGACAAGGAGCCGGTCTTCGACTCCATCGACACCCTCGAGGTGCTGCTGCCCGCGTTCACCGGCATGATCCACACGCTGCGCTTCAACACCGAGCGTCTGGAGGAGCTGGCCCCGCAGGGCTTCTCGCTTGCCACTGACATCGCCGAGTGGCTGGTCCGGCAGCAGGTCCCGTTCCGGGTAGCGCACGAGCTGGCCGGCGCCTGCGTCCAGGCGTGCGAGAAGCGTGGCATCGAGCTGTGGGACCTCACCGACGAGGACCTGGCGGCCATCTCGCCGCTGCTCACTCCGGACGTCCGCACGGTGCTGACCGTGGAAGGCTCACTCGCCTCCCGCAACACCCGCGGCGGTACGTCGGTCGACCAGGTCACCCACCAGTTGGCCGAACTGCACGCCCGCGCTGCCCAGTACACCGCACGCCTCGCCTGATGCGCCGGCGGCAACTAGCGGGGCCGGTCCTCGACGTGGCCCCGCAGTTGCTCGGCGCAGTCTTCCGCCACACCACGGATGAAGGCACTGTCGCGGTCCGCATCACCGAGGTCGAGGCCTACGACGGACCCAACGACCCCGGCTCCCACGCGTACCGCGGCGAAACCGCCCGCAACGCCGTCATGTTCGGCCCACCCGGGTTCCTCTACGTCTACTTCACCTACGGCATGCATTTCTGCATGAACGTCGTCACCGGCCCACCCGGAACCCCATCAGCCGTTCTGCTGCGAGCAGGTGAGGTCATCGAGGGAGTGGACCTGGCTCGCGCCCGTCGAGGTGTCAGCAAGGACCGTGACCTCGCACGCGGACCTGCCCGCATGTGTGTTGCTCTCGGCATCAACCGGCAACAGAACGCCGTTGACCTGCTGGCCAAGGACTCCCCTGTCCGCCTGCTCGACGGCCCGGGCTTGGCCGGTACGCCGTCCACCGGGCCGCGCGTGGGTCTCCGCGAGGCACCCGATTGGCCGTGGCGGTTCTGGATCCCCGATGACCCCACAGTTTCGCCGTACCGGCCGCACGTGCCCAAACGCCGTACTAGCGCTTAGCCAGCTCCACCACATACTCCAGCTGCGGCAGCCCGTGCTCCACCTCCGGGTCCGGGAACAGGCCGATGTGGTGCACCCCGGCCGCCTCCAGCGTTTCGATGTGTGCGGCAGCGTCCTCGAGTGTCCCGATCGCGCCGATCGCCGTCCACCAGTCGGTCGGCATGCCGACCAGACCCGCCTCGCCCGATTCGTCGTACAGCTTCTGCAGGTCGTCGTAGAACGGCAGCGTGGTCAGCCCCGGGTTCTTGTCGTTGAGCTGCCATCCCAACCACGGCGCGGTCCACTCGTACGCCGTCTTGCGGTCCTCCCGGATGCACATGGCAGCGAAGGCAGCCACTACGAAGCCGTCGGGTGGTCCGGCGTACTCCAGCGATTGACGCACGTACGGCGCGGTCGCGGGCTCGGCGAGCACGACACCGCCACCGACCCGGCCGGCGAGGGCCATCGACTTCGGGCCGCGGACGCCGAGCAGGATCGGCGGCGGCGTCACCGGGGGAGCGTCGAGCTTCACGTCCTGCAGCTGCACGGTCTTGCCCGCGAAGGTGACGTTCTCCCCGGCCAGCAGCCGAGTGACACTCGTCGTCACCTCATCAAGGGCAGTCAGGGGCGACTTGGGGCGTACGCCCATCTGCCCCATCCACTCCTGCACGCCGTGCCCGATGCCCGGCAGAAAACGCCCCGGTGCCATCGCCTCCAGAGTGGCGAACTCCATCGCCGTCACGGCCGCGGTCCGCGCCACCGCCGGCACGATCCCGAGCCCGACAGTCAGGCGCTCGGTAGAGGCCAGCGCGGCAGCCACGAGCGACGGTCCGGAGGTGTAGAAGCAGTCTTCGATGATCCACAGCTCGTCGGCACCACCCGCCTCGAGCCGGCGGGCCACATCGGTCACGAGAGCAGCGGGGAAGGTCCGGGGGAAGCACATGCCGACAGCAGCAGCGGTCTGAGTCATGCATCGACGGTAGAGGCCTGCACCGACAGTTCGATAAAGGTCTGTCCAGAGGCCAGTTAGCGTGCGCATAGCGGCCCCGCCTGCGGGTAGGTTTCAGGTATGGCCCGTCCGCACTATGCGTCCCGTCTCGAGGACTGGTTCAACATCGGGGTGCAGGCGGTTCTCCGGCGCCGGGGCTGGCGCGAGCGGATCATCCCGCAGGTCGGTTACGGCACCACGGAGTTCGTCCGGGTGCTGGCCCGCGTCGTACTGGGCCGGGACCCGCGCAACCAGCCGCGGTTCGACGAGGACCAGATAGTCCGCGGCTGGCGCGTCTTCGTCACCGCACCGGCCGTCAAGGTGCCAGTGACCGTGACGGTCAACGGGGAGACGTTCGACGCCGTCACCGATCGCGGTGGCTTCGTCGACCTGACTGTGCCGGTGGTGCTCCCACCTGGCTGGCACGAGATCAATCTGGGCGTGCACGGCGAGCGGCAGGCCAGAGCGAGCATCTTCGTCCCCGATCCGGACGCGACCTTCGGACTGCTCAGCGATATCGACGACACCGTCATCCTGACGATGCTGCCGCGGCCGCTGATCGCCGCCTGGAACACCTTCGTCCGCGAGGAGCAGGCGCGGCGCGTGGTTCCCGGGATGGCCGAGATGTACCAGGAGCTCCTGGCCGACCACCCGGGCGCGCCGATCTTCTACCTCTCCACCGGCGCCTGGAACACAGCACCCACGCTGACCCGCTTCCTGGCCCGGCACGGCTATCCGGTCGGCCCACTCCTGATGACGGACTGGGGACCGACCAACACCGGGTGGTTCCGCAGCGGCCAGGAGCACAAGCGAACCGCCCTGCGCCGGCTGGCCCGCGAATTCCCGCATGTGCGCTGGGTGCTCGTCGGCGACGACGGACAGCACGACCCCCAGCTGTACGGCGATTTCGCGCAGACGCACCCGGACCACGTGCGAGCCATCGGGATCCGCCAGCTGACCCCGGCCGAGCAGGTCCTGTCCCACGGTCTGCCGGTGCCGAACCAGGACCCTGGTGCGCACGATCCGCAGCGTCCGACGGCGGCAACGGTGCAGGGACCCGACGGTCATGCGCTCCGGCCGCAACTGCGCGACATCCTCACCCGGCAAGAACCCAGTTAGCCCCGACTCCTCGTCGTACAGGACACTTGGGGTGTACCGACGTACTCGAGGAGATCAAGTGACGGACAGCGGGACCGCAAGTTCGGGGCGGCGGGGCGGGGAAGGTATCCAGCTGCGTACCCAGGTGCTGGATGACCTGGAGAGCCGCGGCCTGATCGCGCACTCCACCGATCCGGACGCGCTGCGCAGCGCCATGGCGGAGGGACCGATCACCTCCTATGTCGGCTTCGACCCCACGGCGCCCAGCCTGCACATGGGCAACCTGCTGCAGTTGCTGACACTGCGCCGGCTCCAGTTGGCCGGTCACAACCCGATCGGTCTGGTCGGCGGTGCCACCGGTCTGATCGGTGACCCCAAGGAGACCTCCGAGCGGGTGCTGAACCCGAAGGACATCGTGGCCCAGTGGGTCGAGAAGGTCCGCGGTCAGGTGGAGAAGTTCATCGACTTCGACGAGTCGCTGCCGAACCCGGCCCGGATGGTCAACAACTACGACTGGACCAAGGACCTCAACACCCTCGACTTCCTGCGCGACATCGGGAAGCACTTCCCGGTGAACCGGATGCTCGGCCGCGAGGTCGTGAAGGCGCGCCTGGAGCAGGGGATCAGCTACACGGAGTTCAGCTACGTGCTGCTGCAGTCGCTGGACTACCTGGAGCTGTACCGCCGCCACGGCTGCACTTTGCAGACCGGCGGCAGTGACCAGTGGGGCAACCTCACCGCCGGCGTGGAGCTGATCCGCCGGTCCGATGGCGGCAAGGCGCATGCACTGGCCACACCACTGGTGACCAAGGCCGACGGAACGAAGTTCGGCAAGACCGAGTCCGGCACGGTGTGGCTGGACCGAGAGCTGACTTCGCCGTACGCCTTCTACCAGTTCTGGTTCAACACCGACGACCGCGACGTCATGCAGCTCGTGCGGTACTACACCTTCCGTACGGCGGAGGAGATCGCGGAGCTCGAGTTGGCGACCGCCGAGCGACCGCATGCGCGAGAGGCGCAGCGTGTACTCGCAGAGGACGTCACAACGCTGGTGCACGGTGAGGGGGAGACCCGCGCCGTGCAGGAAGCGTCGAAGGCGCTCTTTGGCCAGGGGGAGCTGGCCGCGTTGGACGGCGAGACCCTGCGAGCCGCTCTGCGCGAAGCACCGCACGTCGAACTAGGCGCCGGCGAACCGATGCCGACGTACGGCGATCTGCTCGTGAAGTCAGGCCTGGTGGCCAGCAAGTCGGCTGCCCGACGGACCGTCGCCGAAGGTGGCGGGTACCTGAACAACGAGAAGGTGAAGGACGCCGAGTACGTGCCGGGAGCGGACGATCTGCTGCCTGGTGGCGTGCTGGTCCTGCGGCGTGGGAAGCGTTCGTTCGCTGGGGTCTTGCACTCCCACATCTAGGTTGCCCGAGGCAAATTACAGCCGTGTGATTCAGGGCACCGGAAACCGATTTGCATCCAGCGGGTGAACATCAGTATTGTTCTTCTTGTTGGGAGCGAGTGCAGGACGCTGAAGCGGCCGGACCTCCTAACCCCCCAAAGCTAGCGCAGCTGGAACGCGTCTTCGGACTCGGGTCAGCAGCCTCCACGCGGGGAGTGAGTCGGAAAAATCAAGTCTTGACTTGGTCGATCCACTCCGGTAAGGTACTGCAGGTTGCCCCGGAAGCCTGAACTGCAAGGTTCAGCTGCGGTGTGCGTCCGATTCTTGAGAACTCAACAGCGTGCCGAAAGTCAATGCCGAAATAAAGCATTAACCCCGTTCACTGGCATTGGACATTC
>NZ_JBHVWY010000015.1:72338-239566 GCF_042882005.1 Kribbella sp. NPDC058245 | reverse complement strand
CGTTGCGGTGGGTGCGGCGCTAACGTCCGAAGACACGCTGACGACGCTGTGCGGTTTTTCGGACGTTGCGGTGGGTGCGGCGCTAACGTCCGAAGACACGCTGACGACGCTGTGCGGTTTTTCGGACGTTGCGGTGGGTGCGGCGCTAACGTCCGAAGGTCCGGAGACGAGGCCTCCGGTTTTCGGACGTTGGAGAGGGTCGTTGGTTAGGGGTGGGTGAGGATCTCGGGGCCGTTGGCGGTGATGGCGATGGTGTGTTCGGCGTGGACGCCGCGGGTGCCGTCGGCGGAGCGGAGGGTCCAGCCGTCGGGATCGATGACGTAGGTGTTGCCGGGGCCGGACCAGAACCAGGGTTCGATCGCGAAGGTGTGGCCCACCTGGAGTTTGAAGCCACGGCCGGGGCGGCCGCCGTTCGGGACGTGGGGTTCCTCGTGCATGCGGCGGCCGATGCCGTGACCGCCGAAGTCGAGGTTCGTGCCGACGCCGGCGTCCTTGCCGATCCGGCCGATCGCGGCCCCGACGTCACCGAGCCGGTGACCGGGGAGCGCGGCGGCGATCCCGGCGGCCAGGGCTCGCTCGGTGATCTCGATGAGCTCCAGGTCCTCCGGTCGCGGCGTACCGACACAGAAACTCGTTGCGGCGTCACCGCACCAGCCGTCGATCGAGGCGCCACAGTCGACGTTCAGGAGGTCACCATCGGCGAGCTTGAGGTCCGACGGAAGCCCGTGCAGCACTGCGTCATTGACCGACGTACAGATCACGCCGGAGAACGGGCTGGTCGCGAACCCAGGCTGGTAGCCCTCGAACAGTGACACGGCACCGGCTGCGCGGAGCACCTCACGCGCAACCTCGTCCAGCTCGCGCAGTGAGACCCCGACCGCGGCTTCCTTCTTCACAGCGGCCAATGCACTGCCGACGACCCGACCGGCCGCGCGCATCGCCTCAATCTCTGCCGGCTTCTTCAACTCAACCATTGCCCGCGTCCTCCATCTCTTGGCCCCGCAACGGTACCTGTAAGGGCACGATCTGGTTACTGCCCCAACTCGCAGGCGCGCCAGGCCGTCCGATGAGCGAAAGACACCGAATCTTGGGGGCTGTGATGGTGGTAGGACGGCGCGCGGTGCTGGGCGCACTGCTGGCCGGTGCGGGGGCGGCGGCGGTCGGCGGCTGCGCGGATATCGGCGCGGGCTCGCCCGGCGGTCCGAACAACGGAGGTGGCTCGGGGGAGCCGCCGTTGTCGGCCCCAGGCTCCGGTTCCGGCTCGGGTGACGCGGGGCAGCCGGACCGGATCTCGATCGTTGCCACCGGCGACGTTCTCCTGCACGAGCGGTTGTGGACAACGGCCCGCCGTGACGGCCACGGTGGTGCGTGGGACTTCGCTCCGTTGCTGGCCGGAGTGAAGCCGCACGTGCAGCAGGCCGATCTGGCGATCGCGCATCTCGAGACACCGCTCGCGCCGATGGGCGGGCCGTACAAGGGCTATCCGCTGTTCCAAGGCCCGCCGCAGATCGCGACCGCGCTCAAGCAGACTGGCTACGACCTGTGCACAACGGCCAGCAATCACAGCTTCGACGGTGGTGCGGCCGGGATCGACCGCACGCTGAACACCTTGGAGAAGGCCGGGTTGCGCACCGCGGGGACGGCGCGTGATCGCAAGGAGGCCGAGACGCCGACGATCATCGACGTTCGGGGGGTGAAGATCGCGTCGCTCTCGTACACGTTCGGCTTCAACGGTCTGCCGTATCCGAACGGCCAGACCTGGCGGGCCGGCAAGCTCGACGTGGCCGCGATCAGCCGGATGGCCAAGGAGGCTCGTGATCGCGGGGCCGAGATCGTCGTGGTCAGTTGCCACTGGGGGACCGAGTACTCGGCGAAGATCAACGACCAGCAGCGTGAACTCGCGCCGCAACTGCTTGCTGACAGCAACATTGATCTGGTGATCGGGCATCACGCTCACGTCGTTCAGCCGATGGAGCAGCACGACGGCAAGTGGGTTGCCTACGGGCACGGCAACCTGGTCGCGGCGCACCGGCAGCCGAACAGCACTCGCGCCGAAGGCCTATTGACTCGCTTCACCTTCCAGCGCAACGGCGACAAGTGGACCACCGCAGAGGCGGGCTACGCGCCGCTGCTGATGACCGACGTCTTGCCGGTCCGGGTTCTCGACGTACGGCGGGAGCTCGCGCAACCGGGGTTGACCGCGGCCAAGCGGAGTCGCCTGCAGTTGGCCCAGCGCCGTACGGACGAGACAGTGTTGTCACTGGGCGCATCGCCGAAAACCCTTTGAGGGCCAGCGCCTCGGCCCCTTAGTGTCGGTCCATGATTACGTACTTTGTGATGGTCCGTCGTGCCCGGCTCCGGGCAGGCGAGGGGTGCCTGGGGATGGCATCCGCTCGATAGCCGGTGGGCTCAACGAGTAGTGGACGCTGCCGGGGTCAGACCTGGCGAGCTGGTTCTCGACGTCGGTGCCGGGCTCGGTGCGTTGACCGCGCCGCTGGTGCAGGCCGGTGCGCGGGTGATTGCCGTCGAGCTGCATCCGGGGCGTGCCGATCGGTTGCGCCGGCGGTTCGCGGACAAGCCAGTGACGGTCGTTCGTGCCGATGCCGCTGACCTGCGGTTGCCGGCACGACCGTTCCGGGTGGTGTCGAGTCCGCCGTACACGCTGTCGACCGCGTTGCTGAAGCGCTTGCTGGCACCGGGTTCTCGGCTGGTGTCGGCGGATCTGGTGCTGCAGCGGCAGGTGGTCAACCGCTACGTCCGCGGCGAGGCGCCCGGCGCGCAGCGCTGGTGCCGCCACTACGAGCCGTCCCTCGGGCTACGCCTTCCCCGCAAGGCCTTTACCCCACCTCCGCATGTCGACTCCGCAGTCCTGGTACTGCGCAAACGCTGAAAAGGACAATGCCCCCGCGCGGTCAGAGGTGACTGTGCGGGGGCATCTGCGTTCGGTCAGCCGTGCCAGGAGTTCCAGAGCTTGGCGTACGAGCCCTGGCGTTCAACGAGCTCGTCATGCGTGCCGAGCTCGCTGATCCGCCCGTCTTCGACGACTGCGACTCGGTCGGCGTCGTGGGCGGTATAGAGCCGGTGGGCGATCGCGATCACCGTGCGGCCCTCGAGAACCGCAGCCAGCGAGCTCTCCAAGTGCCGGGCTGCGCGCGGGTCGATCAGGGAGGTCGCCTCGTCCAGGACCAGCGTGTGCGGATCGGCCAGGACGAGTCGAGCCAGCGCCAACTGCTGTGCCTGTGCGGGCGTCAGCGCGACCTGGCCGGAGCCGACTCGAGTGTCGAGCCCCTCCGGCAACGCCTCTGCCCACTCACGAGCATCGACGGCTGCGAGCGCGTCATACAGTTCGTTGTCGGTCGCAGTGGGGCGCGCCATCGACAGGTTGTCGCGCAGCGTGCCGACGAAGACGTGGTGTTCCTGGGTGACCAGTGCGACCTGTCTGCGTAGCTCGTCCAGCGGTAGCTCGGTCATCCCGACACCGCCGACTGTGACGGATCCGGTGCGTGGCGGATGGATGCCGGCCACGAGGCGACCCAACGTCGACTTGCCGGCGCCGGACGGACCGACCATCGCGATCCGCTCACCCGGTTGCACGGTCAGCTCCACACCATGCAGCACGTCGCGACCGTCGACGTACGAGAACCGCACGTCCTTCGCCTCGACCAGCTCGCCGTCCGGAACACGGCCGGACGGCGTCCGGTCATCCGGTACGTCGCTGATGCCGAGCAGCCTGGCGAAGGCGGCTCCGCCGGACTGCAGCTCGTCCACCCACTGGAGCAGGCGGTCGACGGGGTCGATCAGCTGGTTCACATACAGCACGCCGGCGGTCACTGCGCCGAGCGTGACGTGTCCGTTGAGGTGCAGCCAGCCGCCGAACAGCAGCGTGCCCACGATCGGCACGAGATACCCGACCTCGACCGCCGGGAACCACAGCGTCCGCAGACCCAGCGTGTACCGCTCGGCGAGATACGAACCGCGGGCGTCGTCATCGCCGCGGCGCACGCGATCGTCGTACCGGCGGAGTGCCTCGATCGTGCGGGCGCCCTCGACCGTCTCGGCCAGGGAGCTGGTCATCTGTGCGTACGCCGCGTTCTCGCGCAGGTAGCCGTCCTTCGCGCGGCGCAGGTACCACCGGGTGCTCAGCCAGAGCAACGGCACCATGGCAGCCAGCGGTAGCAGGATCCAGACGCCGACGAGCATGGTTGCCGTCAGTGAGAAGAGCAAGGTGACGATCGCGATGATCGTCTCCGGTACGGCGAAGCGCACCGTCCGGGACAGCGTGTCGACGTCTCGTGAGGTGCGGGACAGCAGGTCGCCGGTCCCGGCCCGCTCGACCGTGCCAATGGGCAGCGCCAGCGCGTTGTCGACGAAGTCTTCACGCAACTCCGCCAGGACCTGCTCGCCGAGCGCGAACGAGCGGTAGCGAGCCCAACGGGTGAGCAGCGACTGCACGACGACGAACGCCGCGATCAGCCCGATCACCAGATTGACGTTGGCTGCCGTCGTACCGCGCTGGACGTCCTGAACCAGGTCACCGATCAGGCGCGGCGCAGCGAGCCCGGACACCGCGGCGAACGCGTGCAGCACCAGAGCGATCAGCAGCGCGCGTGGGTGCTGGCGAACCAGGCGGCGGGCATGCCGACGGATCTCAGCACTGTCGGCCACCGGCAGGATCTGCCTCATCTGTGCACCTCTTCCTGCTCGGTCTGCCGGGTGACGGTCCGGCGGTACTGCGGCTCGCGGTCGAGCAGATCTCGATGCTTGCCCGTGGCAACTACTCGGCCGGCCGCGACGAAGATGACCTCATCGACCCGGTCGAGCAGCAGCGGGCTGGCGGTCAGTACGACGGTGCTGCGGCCGGCCCGGTGATCGCGGAGCCGGTCGGCGATCCGCGCCTCGGTATGCGCGTCGACGGCCGAGGTCGGCTCGACGAGCACCAGCACGGACGGGTCCATCAGCAGCGCACGGGTCAGCACCAGCCGCTGCCGCTGGCCGCCGGAGAACGACCGGCCCTTCTCCTCTACCTCGGAGTCGAGCCCGTCCGCGAGTGCCACCAGGACGTCGTCGGCAGAGGCCGTCCGGATCGCGGCGAGCAACTCCGCCTCGGTACGGCGGCCGGTCGGGTCGAGCTCGCTGCGGAGGATGCCGGTGAACAGTTGGGAGCCGGAGTCGCTGACCAGGATCCGCTCGCGCACATCGGCCCGGGTCGCGCTGGCCAGGGTCACTCCGCCGAAGCGGACCTCGCTGGCGACGTCGTACCGGCCGAGGCGGTCGGCGAGGTCGCCGTACACGTCGGGCTCGGCGGCGACGATCGCGGTCAGCAGGCCGTCCCGAGCGCGGACTCCGGAGACCGGGTCGACCAGGTCACCCCGCTCCGGCAGCCGGACGGCGTCGGCCGGATCGGTGATCTCCGGACGCAGCGACACCACGCGGATGACCCGGGCGCCCGCGACCAGACCGCGCATCAGTTGGTTGACGAACTCGGTCACCGTTCGCAGCGGCAGCACCAGGAACGTCGCATAGCCGTAGAACGCGACCAGCGAACCCGGGCTGAGGGCACCGCTCAGAGCGAAGTGGGCGCCGATGCCGACCACCAGCACCACGAAGGTGCCGGGGAGCAGAACCTGCATCGCGTCCAGCACGGACTGGATCCGGGCCACCCGGACACCGGCATGGCGGACCTCCTGCGACTCCCGCCGATACCGCTGGGAGAAGGAGTCCTCGCCGCCGATCCCGCGCAGCACCCGCAGCCCGGCCACGATGTCCGAACCCAGCGAGTTCAGCTCGCCGACCGCCTCGCGCTGAGCGGACTGCCGCCGGTGCAGCGGCCGCAGCATCGGGCCGAGGCAGAACAGCATCACGGGCACGCCGATGAGCACCACCAGACCGAGCACGGTCGACGTCGACAGCAGGATCGCCGCGACCACGGCGAACGCCACGATCGCGCCGGCGAACCGCGCCGCGACCTCCATCACGGTCCCGATCGAGGCCAGGTCGCTCGCACCGACGCTGACCACCTCGCCGGTCGCCAGGTGTTTGGGCAGCGTCGCACCGAGATCGGCGGACTTCCGCGTGATCACCTGGACCGTCCGGTACGCCGCCATCAGCCAGTTCGTCACCGCGAACCGGTGCCGCATGATCCCGGCCAGCGCCTGGACGACGCCGACCGCGAACAGCGCGGCGCCCCACTGCAGCAGCTTCGCGCCGTCCTTGGCCGCGATCCCCTCGTCGATCGCCTTCCCGAGGATCGCCGGGATGAACGCCTGGGACGCCATCCACAGCACCCCGAACGTCATCCCGCCCGCGAGCGTGCAGGCCTGTCCGCGCGCGACCCACCACAGGTAGCGGGCCGGCGAGCGGTCGTCGGCGATGCCGGGATCGGCAAGAGGGAGATTTCGCATGATTGCTTCAGGCTAGGCGGGCCCACCGACAAACCGCATATGAATTAATCGGGCACCATCGACCCATGAAACGAGGCTCGGCCTGGCTCGCCGCGTACACCGTGATCGCCGCTGTACACCTGGTCACGATCGCCGTCGGCGAACCGTGGTCCGAGGCGGTCACCAAGGTCCTGCTGATGCCGGCCCTGGCCGTCTGGGTGCGTCTGCACGGCGGACCGGTCGCGCTCCTGATCGGACTGGCCGCCTCACTGGTCGGCGACTTCCTGCTGCAGGTCGATCATCTGATTCCGGGTATGGCGGCGTTCGGCGTCGCACATGTCTGTTACGTGTGGCTGTTCATCCGCCGGTCCACGAGACGGTCGCTAGTGGTGGTCGCGGCGTACGGGGTGGTGTGGGTCGCCGTCCTGGCACTGCTCTGGCCAGGGCTGGGGGACGTCCGCGTTCCGGTGGTCCTCTACTCGCTGCTGCTGACGACGACCGCCGTGACGAGCGCGTGGAGTGGTTGGCGCTCCGGAATCGGCGGTGCGGTGTTCCTGATCTCCGATGCGCTCATCGGGCTCGGACTGGCCGGGCACGAGTTCGGTGCGCGGCCCTACCTGGTGATGGCGACGTACTGCGTTGCGCAGTACTTACTGGCGAGCAGTCTGGTTGCGGTAGGTCAGCCGGCGGAGCAGGACCTCGAACGGGCCGCGTAGATCGCGCCGACGCATCAGGTCGGCCAGGAAGACCGTGAGAGACCAGGTGGCGATGGCGAGGATGACTGACTGCCACAGAGTCATCGTGTGGCCCAGGTCGAGCAGGAACGGCGCGAACATGATGGTCCAGACAACGGACTGCGTCAGGTACGACGTCAGCGAGCGCTGGCCGGTCGCCTGGATCGCGGTGACGAGCGGAGTACGTCGTACTCGAAGCGACCAGAGTGCGATCAGAGCGGCGTACGCCGGACCGCCCGCGAAGCCGGTCAGGGCGTGCAGCCCGGCCACCGGGATGATGTTGGAGTCAGTCGCCGTCAGCAGACCTGAGGTGTAGAGAGCGAGCGGGACGCCACCGAGGAACGACAGCGGTACGCCGATCGCCACCATCCGGCGCAGCGTCTGCTCATGCTGTTCCGGCTGCTCGTACAGCTTGCGGCGTGCGGCCCAGATGCCGAACAGGAACGCACCGGCCGCACTGACCGCCAGGATCGGTGCACCGAACGAGATGGAGAAGGCACGGCCGGCCATGCCCAGGAGCGGGTTGTGCGCCGCCGACCAGGGGTACATCTCCGAATCCGGTGGGTTCGGAGTGGCCAGGAATGCGAAGGCCCAGGAACCGAGCAGAGCCAGTACGGCGCCGGTGACGAGCAGGCGCTGGTCACTCCAGCGGATCGCCGAGGCCAGGACGAGTGCGATCAGGCCGTAGGCGGTGAGGATGTCGCCGTAGTAGAGCAGCACGGCGTGCAGGACACCGATCAGTATCAGAGCCAGTGCGCGACGGCGGAGCAGCTTCTCGTCGCTGGACTGGCGGCGGGCGAGCTGCACCATGCCATAGCCGAAGAGAGTCGCGAACATCGTGTACGAGCGTCCGTCGACCAGAGTGGTCTCCAGGAACGCGACGACCCGGTCCGGCAGCGCACTGGGGATCGGCATCGAGCGGATGTCGCCGACGCCCGGCGGGTGCAGGAAACCGTGCGTGTTGGCCAGCGCGATGAACAACAGGAGAAGTCCGCGCGCCAGATCGGGTCCGAGGGCGCGGTCCTTGAGTGCGGTCGGGCCGGTCATGGCACAGAGCGTAGGCGTGGTTCGGTTCGGTGACCTTCACCTTGCGTTGGGCAACGAGTTCCCAGCGAGCCATGTGCGCCGCCTGTCCTGGAACCATGCTGGTGATCGCGCATCGGGGAGCGAGCGGGTACCGTCCGGAACACACGCCGGCGGCGTACCGCCTGGCCGCGGCCCAAGGGGCCGACTACCTGGAACCGGACCTGGTCGCCACGCTCGACGGCGTCCTGGTCTGCCGGCACGAGAACGAGATCTCCGGTACGACGGACGTCGCGGACCACCCGGTCTTCGCGGACCGGCGGATCACCAAGATCGTCGACGGCGAGGCCGTGACCGGCTGGTTCGTCGAGGACTTCACCTACGCCGAACTGCGGATGCTGCGGGCCCGCGAGCGGATGCCCGCCCTGCGCTCGGCCAACACGGCCTACGACTGCACCGAGGCGATCCCCACGTTCGACGACGTGGTCGCACTGGCCCGGCAGGAGTCTCAGCGCCTCGGCCGGCCGCTCGGGGTGATCCCCGAGATCAAGCACCCCACGTACTTCCGCCGCCTCGGTCTGCCCCTCGAGGAGCTGCTGACCGAGCGCATCCTCGCCCTGGGTCTGCGCGAGGACGAGATCATGATCCAGTCCTTCGAGCCGACCAGTCTGCGCCGGCTGGCCGTGATGACCCGGGTACCGCTGGTGCAGCTCGTCGACTCCGAGAGCTCGCCGTACGACTACCTCCGGGTCGGCGACGGCCGCACCTTCAGCGACATGCTCGACCCGGCCGGCCTGCGCGAGATCTCGACCTACGCGCAGATCCTGGCCCCGCACAAGGACCTGGTCATCCCGCGCACCTCCTCCGGTGCACTGGGCGAGCCCACCCGCCTGGTCGACCAGGCCCACCGCGCCGGCCTCGGCGTCCAAGCCTGGACCTTCCGCGCCGAACGCCGCTTCCTGCCGACCAACACGGACTTCCGCACCGAACTGTCCCGCTTCGCGTCCCTGGGCCTGCAAGGCATCTTCGCCGACCACCCCGACATCGCAGCGGCCACCCTCAAAGCCGCCTCACTACCTGGCTAGAGCTCCGCCTTCACTTCTCGAAGCACCTGCGCCGCGGTCTCCTCCAGTTCACGGTCAATGGCGCGTGACTGGTCGATGCCGAGGACGACTTGTGCCGACGTGGCCGGGCGCGTCCGGAGCAGCTCAATCCGCAAAGACGTCGGCGGGTGCGTGGAGTCGGTGCGAGTTCCATGCACCTGACTCACCCGCAGCCGGCGCTCGATCTCCCGGGCGGGCACTTCGGTCACTGCGCGCCGTACCGCCTCCAGTGGCGCGAGCTCGGTCGGGAACCGCAGCGCCCGGAGCAGTGCGTCGTACGAGGTGCCGGCCAGCAGCGTGCGCTGTAACGCGTGCACGGCAGCTTCAGAGCCGGCGATCTCACCTGAGCGGCGATCTGCGAGGTACTCATCGCGCTGACCGCTACGTAGCTCCAGGCGGTTGAGTACGGCGCTTAGGCCGCGCACTACCGCGCCCACTGTCGCATTGACCATCCGGCTGAACAGAGTCCCACCGCTGAGTTCCTCGGCACCCCACTCGCGGCGTGCCTGATCAAGGGGGCTCTCACTGAAGGTCTCTCGCAGTCCTTCAAGGACGCTGTGCGCGTTGCCGATCAGCCATCCACTTCGCGCATCACCGTGCCGGCCATGGCCGAACTCATGGGCCAGGATGGCAACTCGCTCCTGAGGATTCAGACCGATCCAGAGCGGCAGCCCGATGCCGATGATCGGGTTGAAGCGCCAACCGACCTGGTGGTACCAGACGTTGGCCTCACCGGTGACTGCCACGGCCACTGCGGGCCGGGCGCCGACGGCGGTGGCGACTTCGTCCAGTACGGCGAACAAGACAGGCGCCTGATCGCGGTGGACGAGTTGGTGGTCGTCGAGCTGGCCGGCCCGTGGCCGGAACACGAAGGCGACGGTCAGAGCGAGCAGCGCCAGGATGGCGCTGAACCAGAAGGGCCGGTAGAACACCAGTAGTGCAATGCCGGTCAGGAATGCGGTGAGCGGCAGCAGGAGGATCAGTACGGAGAGCAGGTTGGCGGCGACGCGAGCTGCGTCCCAGCCGGGGCGATGGATCGCTCCCTGCTCGAGTTCACGGTAGAGCGAGTCGACCAGCCGTTGCTCGACTCTCAGCCGCCAGGCGGGCGTCAGGTCGAGCAACGGCGTCGGGTCGACGTTCCAGTCGCATTTCTCGCACCAGGTCACGTAGCGCCGGTCGACACGGATCTGGTGTCCGCAGTCGGGGCAGCTGGTGATCTCGTCAGCACTCTGCACCCGCAGAGTGTGACAGGACGAGGGTCAGGCGGCCGGCGGCTTGGGGGCGTCGTCGTAGATGCGGGAGGCGATGTCGCCTTCGGGGGTCTTGTCCTGGTGGTTGGCGGATTCCTGGACGTGCTGCCAGACGGCCTTGCCGTCGCCCTCGGGGATCACGATCCACGCGATGGCGTAGCCGAGGATGGCGGTGCCACCGGTGATGATGGTGAGGCCGACGATGCCCAGGCGGACCAGGGTGACGTCGATGTTGAGGTACTCGGCGATACCGCCGGAGACGCCGGACAGCATCCGTTGGGAGCTGGAGCGACGCAGGACCTTGCCGGACAGGTTCGAGAACGGTGCGTTGGAGTTCGTCATGGCTCCACTCTCCCGTTCGGGGACCCTCCACCACATCAGGATCGGTACCGACTGAGCCCTGACCCGACCCCGGGGACCCCTGTCCACCACCCTGACTACTTTCGTGGAACCTCACGGGCGGGCCAGGCTGTCTTCACGGTGAGGGAGGATGCCGGATGGATGACTTCACCGAGTACGTGGCGGCGCGCTGGCAGGTGCTGGTGCGGTCCGCCGTGCTGCTGGGCTGCGCGCATGCCGAAGCGGAAGACCTGGTCCAGACGGTGCTGGAGCGGTGCCTGCTGAAGTGGAAGCGGGTCAGCGCGGTGGACGACCGGGACGCCTACGTGCACCGGATGCTGGTCAACAGCTTCATCTCTTCTCGCAGACGTCGCTGGCACGGTGAGAAGCCGTCGGCAGTCCTGCCGGAGCACCCCGACGACGACCAGACCGCAGGTGTCGACGACACCGACCTGATGACTCGTGCCCTCAACCGGCTGCCGACTGATCAACGGACAGCCGTCGTACTGCGCTACTACGCACACCTGACCGAACAGCAGATGGCCTCCGTGCTCGGCGTCGCCGCCGGCACCGTGAAGAGCCGTGTGTCGCGGGGCATGAAGGCCCTGGCTCAGGACCCACACCTGGCAGAACTGCGAGAGATCAAATGAACGAAGCACAACTGACCGAGCTCCTCGAGCGAGCCGGCGAGCAGACGGCCGTCAACCCACCTCCCATCGACGCCATGCGTGCAGGTGCGACCCGCCGCAGGCGCCGCCGTACATCAGTCTTCTCCGCAGCCGGTACGGCGCTCGCCGTGGCCGCCGCGATGACCACAACGACGGTACTGACGGACAAAGCAGCCCCTCCGGTCGACCGCCCGCCGGTAGCAACCCCAGTGCCGGAGGGCATGCGCCTGGTCGGACTGGGACACGTCGCGATCGCAGTGCCCAAGGCCTGGCCGGCGGACGTCGTGAGATGCGGTCTGCCGACGGTCGACACCGTCATCGTGAATCCGGAGTCAGAGATGTGCACCCTCCATGCAAGTCCACGGGTTGAGAGCGTGCGGATCCGGCGGCTGACGGACGAGCCTGCGCCAATCAATGCGGAGATCGGTGGTGTGCCCGTCGCGTGGACGTCGGCGACTTGTTACGGAGACCCGGCCTCTGTCGATGACTACACCTGTGGGGGTGCGGTGGAGTTCCCTTCGCTGGGCGTCGTGATCGGGGCGATTTCGTCCAAGAACGCCGAGACTGCCGAGCAGATGCTGAAGCAGATCCGGATCGTGAACGACCAGACCGGAGTTCCCGCCTTCCGCGTGTACGGATACGCAACCCGGACGGACTACACGAAATCGCTCACCTCGCTGGGCCTTCAAGTGCGGTACGAGACCAAGAGGGTCCCTCATACGGACAAGGGGTACGTCGTGGCGGTTTCGCCAGCGGTCGGCACGATGGTGCCCAACGGGTCCACGGTCACCGTGACGGTCGCCGGCTGAGAAATGTCGGTGGGGCTGCCTAGCGTGGGGGTATGGATGCGCAGGTGGTGCTGAAGGTGGTGCGGGCGCTGCCCGGGGCCGAGGAACACGAGGGCTGGGCCGGGCAGCCTGCTTTCAAGGTGCGCAAGAAGGGCTTTGCGTATCTGTCCGAGGACGAGACCCGGCTGATCGTGAAGGCCTTCCGTGAAGAGCAGGAGGCCCTCGTCGCCGAGAGTCCTGACGTCTACTCCCCCTCGTGGGAGAGCGGCCGCTTCGCCTGGGTGGACATCACCCTGGACGCGGCCGACGAGGAGGAGGTCGCTGAGCTCCTCACCGAGGCCTGGCGCCTCACCGCCCCGAAGTATCTGATCGCCCAACTGGACCACTGAGCCGCAGCGCCCGAAAACGGCTCGCTGCGGCGTAGTCGGCGGGCCATCCTGAGCAGGTGACCCTGGACGCAGACCTCACCGCAGCAGAGCGGGAGCGGGCGTTTGCTGAGCGGCTCGCCCAGCTGACGCCGTCCATTCCTCCGGACCGGGCGCCCGGCGTACGACCGCGCGCGGTCGTGTTCGGTGGCCAGCCGGCGGCAGGTAAGACGACGATGCAGCGGCTGGTCCACAGGGCGCTCGGCGCCGACCGAATCGCGTTGTACGACGGCGACGCGAGCCTGCTGGTCCATCCCCGGTACGACGCTCTCCGCCGCGCGCACGGGATCCAGGGGCTCGAGATGGTGGCCGACGCCTTGGAGACCGGCTCCAACGGCGGGCTCCATGAGGCCATCCTGGCGCACTTGTGCGCGGGCGACCCGCGGTACGACCTGTTGGCCAGCCACCCGCTCGCTCGGCAGAAGTGGGCGCGGAGGTGGGCCGGTGACTTCAGGGAGCTCGACTACCGGTCCAGCTTCGTCTACCTGATCGTCAACCACGCGGATAGCTCCATCGCACTCGCCGAGCGCCATCAGACGGCTCTGGACACTGGGGGAGACGGCGGCTGGTTCGACCCTGACCTGCACGACGAGTTCTACGCCGAGTTGCCCGATACAGCGCAGACGCTGGAGACAGAGGGCCTGATCGACGACATCTACCTCGTCGACCGCGGCGGCTGTGTCGTGTACGAGAACAGCCGGACCGTGGACGGCGCCTGGGCGCAACCGCCGCGAGTCAAGCAAGCCATTCTCGAAGAGCGTGCCCAGCCGCCTACGCCGAGGTCACACGACCACCTGATGCGAACCGCCGAGCTCGTCCTCAAGCGCCGGGGCCTGGCACCGAAGGTGCGGGAGACCGTGGAGCGCGCCGTACGCCGGGAGTCCGAGCGCCCAGAACCCCAGCCGAACAGCCGGGGTCGGGACATCGACCTCCGCCTGTCGGTTCTGGGCTGACTCGCGGTCGCTCGGCCGGACCTGGCTTGCACTCGTTTGGGTCGAGTGCTAATACTTGGTTAGCACTCCCCGGGCGAGAGTGATAACGCTCGCGCCCTGGGATCGCGTACTGAAGACGGCCCGATGAGGTGCCGGGAGCGGGGCGGGACATGAGCGCCACGACTCCGGTGCCGTCCGTCGCGGGCATCTGGCCGGCTGATCCACCAAAGTCTCGACGCGGGAGGACTCGCGGAGAATGCCCAAGCTTATTGCTTTCAACGAAGAGGCGCGCCGTGGCCTCGAGCGGGGTATGAACACCCTCGCCGATGCCGTGAAGGTGACGCTCGGCCCGAAGGGCCGCAACGTCGTCCTGGAGAAGAAGTGGGGCGCCCCCACCATCACCAACGACGGTGTCTCGATCGCCAAGGAGATCGAGCTCGAGGACCCGTACGAGAAGATCGGGGCCGAGCTCGTCAAGGAGGTCGCGAAGAAGACCGACGACGTCGCGGGTGACGGCACCACCACGGCCACCGTGCTGGCTCAGGCGCTCGTGCGCGAGGGTCTGCGCAACGTGGCCGCCGGCGCCAACCCGATGGGCCTGAAGAAGGGGATCGAGAAGGCGGTCGAGGCCATCAGCGAGCAGCTGCTGGCACTGGCCAAGCCGGTCGAGACCCGCGAGCAGATCGCGGCGACGGCGTCCATCTCGGCCGCCGACACCCAGGTCGGCTCGATCATCGCCGAGGCGATGGACAAGGTCGGCAAGGAAGGCGTCATCACCGTCGAGGAGAGCAACACCTTCGGCCTCGAGCTCGAGCTCACCGAGGGTATGCGCTTCGACAAGGGCTACATCTCGCCCTACTTCGTGACCGACACCGAGCGGATGGAAGCGGTCCTCGACGACCCCTACATCCTGATCGTGAACAGCAAGATCTCGAGCATCAAGGACCTGGTCCCGGTGCTGGAGAAGGTCATGCAGACCGGCAAGCCGCTGGCCATCATCGCCGAGGACATCGAGGGCGAGGCGCTGGCGACCCTGGTCGTCAACAAGATCAAGGGCACCTTCAAGGCCGTCGCCGTCAAGGCGCCGGGCTTCGGTGACCGCCGCAAGGCCATGCTCGTCGACATCGCCGTCCTGACCGGCGGTGAGGTCATCTCCGAGGAGGTCGGCCTCAAGCTCGACACCGTCGACCTGGAGCTGCTCGGCCAGGCCCGCAAGATCGTCGTCACCAAGGACGAGACGACCATCGTCGAGGGCGAGGGCGACGCGGACCAGATCGGTGGCCGGGTCAACCAGATCCGCGCCGAGATCGAGAAGTCCGACTCCGACTACGACCGCGAGAAGCTGCAGGAGCGCCTGGCCAAGCTGGCCGGCGGCGTTGCGGTCATCAAGGTCGGCGCGGCCACCGAGGTCGAGCTGAAGGAGCGCAAGCACCGCATCGAGGACGCCGTTCGCAACGCGAAGGCTGCCGTCGAAGAGGGCATCGTCGCCGGTGGTGGCGTCGCGCTGCTGCAGGCCTCGGTTCTCGCCTTCGAGAAGCTGGAGCTCGACGGTGACGAGGCCACCGGTGCAGCGATCGTGCTGTCCGCGGTCGAGGCTCCGTTGAAGCAGATCGCCTTCAACGCCGGCCTCGAGGGCGGCGTTGTGGTGGAGAAGGTTCGCAACCTCGAGCCGGGTCACGGTCTGAACGCCGCGACCGGTGAGTACGTCGACCTGATCGCCACCGGCATCATCGACCCGGCCAAGGTGACGCGCTCGGCGCTGCAGAACGCAGCCTCGATCGCGGCCCTGTTCCTCACCACCGAGGCCGTCATCGCCGACAAGCCGGAGAAGGCTTCGGCCGCTCCGGGTGGCGCGCCCGACATGGGCGGCATGGACTTCTGATCCGCTGAAGTTCAGCAATACCCCAGCAGTACAAGGCGGTCCCGGGCTGATGGCCCGGGACCGCTTTCTGCTGTCTAGGAGATGACCTTGCAGAACGACGCGTAGTGGTCGCCGGTGTAGTACACGGACTGCGGGTTGGTGACCGGGGAGCCGCCGCCGATCAGCCGGCGCGCGCCGCGGTCGGAAGAGCCCGGGGTCTTGACGGTGTACTCGTGGTAGTAGCCGGTCGACTGGCTCGGCAGGATGCCTTCCCGGTTCTGGAAGACGGTGCCGTCCTGGCTGTACGGGAACGGCCCACCGGAGTGGATGAGCCGGAGGGTGTCCGAGGCCTGCGACGGCAGTGAGCTCAGTGCGCAGTTCGAGACAGCGGTCGGGGCGGCGTAGGCCGCAGCGGGGGCGACGGTGGTCGCGACGGCGAGGGTGAGGGCGGTGATGAGGGATCTCATGGCCGGAGGTTTCCCGCCCCGAGCAACCACTGCACATCCCAGATATGAATAACAGTTGGACTATGACCTCCTCGGCCCCCTAGAGTCTGCCGCGGCGAGAACGCCACGAGCGGAAGGAGCGACCGATGATCACCCTGTTTGGTATTCCGGCGCGACCTGCCCGCCATCACAGCTCGCACTGAGCGGAGCGGCGCGCCTCCTGTTGGAGGACCTGTGAGTATTCGCAACACCGTCGAGGCCGACCTCGGCACCATCCGCACGCTGATCGAGCAGCAGCCGACGGTCAACACCGTCACGCTCGAGCGCTACAACGAGTACCTCGAGATCGGGTACTACCGGCACGACTGGAGCTGGGTCGTCGAGGAGGACGGCGCGATCCAGGCGCTCGTCATCTGGTGGGGAAGCTTCGACCAGGACCAGCCGTACAGCATCGACGGCCTGTACTTCGTCGGCGACGGCGACCCGGTCCCGACCTGGACGGCCTTGATCAAGCATGTCCTGCAAGCCAGGCCGGCCGAGGCCGAGCAGCCCGAGTACCACCTCTTCCTGGCCGGCGACTGGGAGTCCGATCCGGCCGTGGTCGCGGCCGTCGAACCGCGCATGCAGGCGGCCGCGGCGGCCGGGCTGACCGAGGTCACGGACCGCCTGCGGTACGAGTGGGAGCCGTCGTACGGGCTGCCGCCGCGATCGACGCGGCTGCACTTCGAGCCGGCGGACGACGAGGCCTTCGTCACCATGTTCATGAGGATCAGCGAAGGCAGTCTGGATGCGGCGACCGCCCGCGATGTGGCCCGGCTCGGCGCCGAGGCCGCCGCTCGGGAGGAGGTCGAGGCCTACCAGACGATACTGAAGGGCGATCGCGGTTGGTGGCGCTTCGGGTACGACGCCGAGGGCAGGCTGATCGGGTTCGGGATCCCGTCGGCCAACAACGGCGGTCCGGTGGTCGGGTATCTCGGCGTACTGCCCGAGCATCGTGGCCACGGGTACATCGACGACCTGCTCGCCGAGATCACCCATCAGCTGGCCGAGACCGGGGCCGAGCAGATCCGGGCGGACACCGATTTCGGCAACGTGCCGATGGCGAAGGCCTTCGAGCGCGGCGGTTACCGAAACTTCGCCGTACGCCGGGTTCTGTCCTTCCCGCCGGCGTGAGCCAGCCCTATGCTCCCTGACATGTCAGGGAGTTTCCGGTGCGAGATCTCGCACTGATTCTGCACCTGGTGGCCGGGGTCCTGGGCGTCCTGCTCGGGATCCCGGCCATCGTGGTGACGCTGCGCCGCCGTCGGCTGAACTGGGTCGGCGAGGCCTATCACTGGGCGATCGCCGTGGTCTGCCTGGCGGCCCTCGTGATGGTCCCCTACGACTGGAAGCGGCTCTGGTTCTTCTGGCCCGTCGCCGTCGCGACCTACCTGTTCGTCTACCTGGGTCAGCGCTCCGCCGAGTCTCCCGGCGGTCTCTGGTACCGCGGCGTCCTGCGCGGGTACGGCGGTGCCTGGATCGCCCTCTGGACGGCGATCGTGATCACCACCGTCCCGGACCACCCGTGGACGTGGCTGATCCCGATCGTGATCGGATCCACGCTCATCGAATGGCTGTGCTTGAGACCCGCCAGTCGTGCCCTGGCGGAGCGGGCGGAAGAACAGTTGTAGGCTAGCGTCTCTACTGACACGATTGTTTCAGTTGGGGGTGGCGGGATGAGTTTCGGGTTGACCGGACGCACGGCGCTGGTGACGGGCTCGGTGCGTGGGCTGGGGCTGGAGATGGCACGCGGCCTCGGTACGGCGGGGGCCCGGGTGATGCTCAATGGACGCGATGCCGAGGCGTTGAACCAGACGGTCGCTCGGCTCCGCGACGACGGGCTGGACGCCGCGGCCGCTGCCTTCGACGTGACCGACCTGGAGGCCGCCCGTGATGGGCTCGCCGCGATTGGCCCGGTCGACATCCTGGTCAACAACGTCGGACAGCGTGATCGCCGCGGGTTCGACGTACTGGAGCCGGCTGATCTGAGCCGGCTGCTCGACGTCCACCTCACCGCGGCGTACGCGTTGAGCCGCCAGGTCGCTCAACAGTTGGTGCAGGCCGATCGGCCCGGGCGGATCATCAACGTGTCGTCGGTGATGGGCCAGCTCGGCCGGGTCGGCGACGTCGCCTATCCCGTCGCGAAGGCGGGCCTGGACGGCCTGACCAGAGCGCTCGCGGCGGACCTCGGGCGGCACTGCATCACGGTTAACTCAGTGGCGCCGGGCACCTTCGCCACGGAGGTGAATGCCGACCTCGCGCAAGACCCGAAATGGACCCAGTGGCTGCAGACCAGGACTGCGCTCGGCCGTTGGGGCCGGCCGGAAGAGATCGCCGGCGCGGTCGTGTTCCTGGCCAGCGACTCGGCCTCCTTCGTGACCGGCCAAACCATCGCAGTCGACGGCGGCATGACAGCCACCTTTTGATGGACTGGCCAGACGTGATTTGCCGACTCTAAGTCCAGGTTAGCTGGATAACCTGGACTTAGAGCAAGATTAGTCCAGGTTATCCAGCCATCTGCTTACGCCTGGCCGGCTTGTTCTTCGGGGGTGGCTTTGCGGAGGACGAGGCGGGTCCAGGCGCCGACGTAGATGCGGTCGTCGGCGTCGAGCTCCTGGCGCTGGCCCGGCGGGATGGGGGTCTCGGGCAGGGGGCCGGCGGCGGGGGCGACGTAGGTGCCGTTGGCGGACTGCAGGTCCTCGACCCACCAGCGCTGGCCGTCTGTCGTTAGCTGCGCCTGGCGGCGGCTCACACCGGAGTCGTCGCCACAGTCGACCTCGGGGGAGATGCCGCGGCTGCGGGAGGGCCGTCCGACCAGTGCGCTCTTCTCGGTCACTGGGATCACCACAGGCAGGCCGGGTGACGGACAGGGGTCGTCACTCTGCTGTACGGCGTACCAGTCGGGGTCTACCCAGCGTTCGACTACCCACTCGGCCACTACGGGCGACGGTGCGGGCGGTGCGGTTGGGGGAGTGGCGGAGAGGTCGAGAGACGAGGCTGCGCGCGGCATGGTGCCGGTGGTGAAGTCGTAGCCGCAGCTCTCGCAGAACAGCGCGTCCGCGGCCGCCGACTCCGAGCAGTTCGGGCACGTCTGCGTGGCGACCGCCGGACCGGGCGCTGCGACCGCGGGGGCCGGCGGCGCTACCGGTGTCGCGGCAGCGCCGATCGGTAGGCCGCAGACGTCGCAGTAGTCGGTCGAGACGGACGGGTGTCCGCTCGGACAGTTCACTGTGCTCATTTCTTCACCCGGGTGGTCTTGGTGGAGGCCGTGTCGAGTGCCATCTCGTCGGCCTTCTCGACGGTCCGCTTCAACCGGACGGTACCCGTGTCCTGGTCATCGATGTCGACCACCTTGCGCAGGCGCGTGGTGGCCTCCTCGTTGCCGGTCTGAGCGGCCAGCTGGACCGCACGGCCCAGCTTGGTGGTCGCCGTCGCCGTGTCACCGGCAGCCTTCGCAGCCAGGCCGTCCTGGATCGCCTCGGCCAGCTCGGTCTGTCCGGTGTAGTGCGCGACCTCAGGGCTGATCCGCGTGGTCAGTGCCTCGTCGGACGACCACAGCGCCTTCACCAGACCCTGTGCCACGACGTTGTCCCCGATGGTCAACTGGACCCGAGCTGCGAGCTGCTCCTGGCCGATTCCCTTCGCAGCCAGCCGGATCGACACGTGGTAGTCGCGGGACTCGTCACCCCACGAGCCAGTCGGGTAGGAACCGGTCAGCGGGTTGATCGCCGTACGGCGTGAGGTCAGGTCCTCGACGGTCGGGGCGACCTGGCGGACGAACAGCACCTCGGCACCCTGCGGCGCCCAGACCCGCAGGTCCGCCTGGGCGACACCACGGCTCATCGCGTTCTGGATCAGCTTGGAGAACTCGGCTGCGAGCTGGTTCGGGGCCGGGATGATGTCCACAGTGCCGAGCAGCGCCTGGGCGATCCGCCGTACCTCGTCGACCTGCCAGGCCACGCCGACACCGCGGGTGTCGCACTGGAACTGGCCGGTGACGGCCTGGATCGCCTGGGTAAGTGCCTCCGGCGTCTCGTGCTGGTTCTCGCCGTCCGTCAGCAGGATTGCGTGCTTCTGCGACAGCGACGGCACAGTGGCGAAGACGCGGCCAGCCAGCCGCAGCCAGGTGCCCATCGCGGTGCCACCGTCGGCGTAGAAGCGGGCCACGGCGTCCTTGGCCGCCTGCCGGGTGTACGGGTCCATCTTGACCATCACCGGCTCCGCGGACGGCGGGAAGGCCAGCTGGGCGCGGTCGTTACCGGAGATCACCGCGAACCAGACCCCGTCGAGGATCTGGTCGAGAGCGGTCTGCGCGGCGAACGCAGCAGCCTGGACGCCTTCGCGGCCCATCGAGCCGGAGGTGTCGACGATGATGATCTCGCCCGCGTCACCGCTACCGGACTGGCCAGCCGCACCGGCACCGGAGCAGGTCACGGTGACGATCGCGTGCACGTCGGTACCGCCGTCAGGCAGGAACTCGTTCTGGTAAACAGCGGCGGTGAAGTCTGCCATCTCGGGTCCTCCCCTTAAACACGCGCGAGCGTGACGGTGATGTTGTCCTGGCCGCCTTGGGCGTTCGCCCAGTCGACCAGTGCGGATGCCGTGGCGAGTGGTTCGCCACTGTGGGCCGCAGCGAACTGACGGACGAGGTCGGCCAACGGTGCCGCCTCGGAGCAGTAGTTCCACAATCCGTCCGAGCAGACCAGGACCCAGCCCGGCTCGTTGACCCGGACAGTCGTCGTACGGGGTGTGTGGTCCGGTGCGTCCTTGCCGAGCCAGCGGGTGATCGCATGCGCGTGCGGACCGGACTCGGCCTCCTGACGGGAGATGCCGGTCGCGATCAGCTCAGCCGCCCAGGAGTCGTCCACCGTCAGTGCGACGGCTTCTGATGCGTCCGGGAACCAGTACGCCCGGCTGTCACCAACGTTGCCCGCGACGAGCAGCCCGTCCTCCAGTACGGCGGCCACGAACGTGCAGGACGCCGGATTCGGGCTGTCGGGGCTGGTGCTCTCCAGTACGGCGTCACTCGCGGCATCCGCCGCAGCGTTCAGCCGGGCCACGATCGCACCACCGCGCGACGACTCAGTGCCGATGCCCTGTGCGTGTCCAGCAGTCAGTACGTCGCGCGCGGCGCGGGCTGCCGCGAGTGAGGCGACGTCCGAGTCGAGTGACGAGCTCACGCCGTCACACACGACCAGTAGCGCCCGGCTGCCCGGCTCCGCGTCGGCTGCGATCGCCATCGAGTCCTCGTTGCGGCTGTGCCGGATACCCCGGTCACAGACACCGGCCACCCACGGCGCCGGCTGCTCGCTGTAGTGGTCACGTGGCTTGGCCGCTTTGGTACCGCAGGTCTCGCAGTACCCGTCCGCGCCGACGGTGCCACCGCACGACGTACAGGGCCCCACCGGTGGCAGGCCGTTGATCTCGACGGTCGGCTCGGTGTCGGTGTCCAGCGCCGGTGAGTTCGGAGTCGTCGTACTGGCGGTGCCGGGGTTGAGCTCGGTGCCACAGGCCTCGCAGAAGCGGTCGGCCTCGGACACATGGCCACCACAGCTGGGGCAGACCGTGTCGGTCGTACTCGTCATCGCAACGTCCATCCTCGAACCTCGTTGGCCAGGTCGACCAGGGCGATCCGTTCCGGCCGGCTCTCGGCCTGGGCGGCCAGGTGCCGGTAGGTGGCTTCGAGCCCGTCCCGCAGGGCCGGCTCGGTCGCCTCCCGGCCGTCGATCCGCAGACCTGCCTGCGGACCGGACTGCCGTACCTCGTCCAATGCGGCCCGGAACACGTTCGCCGCCAGGTTGGCCCGGTCGACCGGGTCGATGGTCAGCGACTCGATGCTGTCCATCGCCTGAGCGAGCGCATCCAGGCCACGCCCCGATCCTGCCAGCAGACCGGCTCGCTGACGACGAGCACGCACATACGCGCCGCTGGTTCGCGGTACCAGGTCCAGTGCGGCCAGGGCGCCGTCGAGGTCGTTGCGCTTGGTCCGGATGTCAGCCAGCCCGAAGGCGGACGGAGCGATGTAGTTGGCGTCCGTACTCGCGCAGGTCTGGTAGAGGCCCTCGGCAACGTCGAACTCGCCGCTCATCTCGCAGGCGATCGCCAGCGCGAGTTTGGGCCCCAGCTCACCCGGGACCTGGCCGTAGACAGCGTTGAACGCGGACTGGGCAGCAGCCGCGTCACCACGGGCCAGCGCGACCAGTCCGGCCATCCAGACCGCCCGCCACTCCCACGGGTCCTCAGCGAGCAGATCCGCTACCGCGGTGTCGACCATGTCGTAGCGCTCGGCACCTACCTCCAGTGAGGTCTCAGCGATCTCCAGCAGGATCTGCGGCGACGGCTCGGGCGCGTCCACCAGCAGCTCGAGCCGCTTCGTCGCGTCCGGCACGCTGACGGTCTTCAGCCAGCCGGCCATCTTGTCGCTGTCGTCAGAGATCAGTGAGGGCAGCCGCTGCCACGGTGCGGCCGCGTCACCCAGTCCGAGCGACTTGTCGCCCGGCGTACCGAACAGCAGTGAGGAGGCGGAGTGCTGTGCAGCCTTGACGCCCTGCTTGTCGGCCACGACCTCCCGCAGTACGCCGAGGAGCTGCACGCGGAACTCGTCAGCGGTCTGGAAGCGGTCCGCCGGGTCCTTGGCACAGGCCTTGAGCAGGAGCCGGTAGACCGAGTCGTACTTCTGGAACAGCGGCACCTCGCCCACCGGGGGTAGTGAGGTGACGTAGCGGGTCTGGTACCCGCGGAACTCCATCGCCAGCACACACAGCGTCCGGCCGAGCGTGTAGATGTCCGATGCGATCGACGGGCCGACCTCGGCCACCTCAGGTGCCTGGAAGCCGACCGTTCCGTAGATGGCCGAGTCCATGTCGTCGATCCGCCGGACACCGCCGAGGTCGATCAGCTTGACCGCGTCACCGACCTGGATGATGTTGTCCGGCTTGAAGTCGCAGTAGACCAGGCCGAGGTCGTGCAGGTACGAGAACGCGGGCAGGATCTCCAGCATGTAGGCGATGGCCTGGTCGATCGGCAGCGCGTCGTACACGTTGTTGTTGGCAGCCATCCGTTGCTTGAGCAGCGTCTTCAGCGACGTGCCGCCGACGTACTCCATGACGATGTAGCCGGCGCCGTCGTGGGTGACGAAGTTGTAGATCTCCACGATCAGCGGGTGCTCGACGCGGGCCAGGAACTGCTGCTCGGCGATCGCGGCCGCGACGGCGTCCGGGTCCTCAGAGTTCAGCAGACCCTTCAGGACGACCCAGCGGTTCGAGACGTTCTGGTCCTGGGCCATGTAGATCCAGCCGAAGCCACCGTGCGCCAGACAGCCCTTGACCAGGTACTGGCCGCCAACCAGGTCGCCGTCCTTCAGCTTCGGCGAGAACGAGAAGGGGTTGCGGCACTTCGGGCAGAAGCCCTCAGTGCGGCCCGGCTGACCGTCACGCGACCGGCCGACCGGGTTGCCACAGCTGGGGCAGTTCCGGCGGTCCTCCGGCACCATCGGGTTCGCCAGGATCGCCTTGCTCGCGTCGATCGCCGGAATCGTCGGCACGTGGGTCAGGCCGGCGCCCAGCCGCGCACCGCGCAGCCGGGTGGACGACGTACCCAACCGGCGCGTCAGCTTGGACCCTGCCTGCGCAGCGCGCGCAGAGCCGAGCGGGGTGGACGCGAGCCGGTTAGACGCGCGGGACACGGTTGACGGCGTACTGATCGGGTCTGGGTCCGGCTGGTCCGGTGCGACCACGTCAGGGGCTCCGGCGACCGCCGACGGGCTCACCGCGCCAGCTGGTGCGGGGGTGCCGCACACGTCGCAGTAGCCGTCCACAATGGTGCCCGTACAACCGGGCTCCTGGCAGGCGATGGTCGTCATCTGGTCCCTCCTGTGCTCTCCAGGTAGGCCTGGTACGCCGTGACGAGCGCAGCGAGCCGGACTGTGTCCACCGGCTGCGTCTCCATCACGGCACGGCCACGCCGGTACAACTCCGCAAGGTCTTCGTTGTTCGGGGCCAATCGCCCCGACTTCACCTGATACGCGTCCAGCAGCGCCGCCAACTCGTCCCGCCGGGCCACAGCCGCGGCGTAGGCCGTCTGCGCCTGCCCGAGAGCCCGCCGTACGGCGTCCAGCCGCGTCAGGTACTTCTCCAGCTCAGCAGGGGTGTTCGGTACCGGTCCAAGTGCAGTGACATCCGGTACGGCGAGCCGCGGGGCGGGCGTCACCGCAGCAACCGCCTTGTCAGCCAGGGCTCGCACTGCCGTGCCCTGCGCCTCCAGGTCACCCCGCAGCGTCCGGGCGCGCGCCACATCGGCTGCACGCTCCTTGCGCGTGGCCGCACCGACGATCAGGTCGCGCTCGGCGCGAGCGGCGTCGATCTCGAACGGACCGATCAGACCGCCGATGTCCGCACCACGTTTGTTGCGGTCGGCAAGGTCTGTCAGGCGGCGGTCAAGGTCGTGGTGCTCGGCCAGCGCCGCGTTGCGGACACTGGCGGGCTCCAGCTTGACCAGGTCGGCGATCCGCTCGACCTGCGCGCGCAGCTGGCGCAGCTTGGCGGCGCGATCGGCATCGCCGGGCTCGAGCGCTAGCTTGGCGCGCAGACTCGACGCCAGCGCGTCCGACAGTTTGCATGCCTCAGGCAACGAAACCGCGAGCGACCCACCGGCGCTCCCGGTATCCAGCCCACCCCAGATCAGCGTCGAGATCCGCTCGGTCTCGGTCTGCCCGACCCGCCCCGAATCCCACGTGACCAGGATCAACTCGTAGCGGTCCGAAACCGCCTTCCAGACCGCCATACTGAGCACAACATCCGCACTCAGCGCGTCCGAGTCCGGCGCGTGCAGAGCGGCCTGGTCCAACTCCTCCAGCTCGGCCTTGCGCCGATCCCGCCAAGTTCCCAAGGCATTCAGGAACGACAGCAGTTCGCTCGCCGGAACGCTGCTCCCCATCCGCCCCGGCGGCGCCGGCGCCGCCGCAGTAGGCGTCCGAACCGTCATCGGGGGAGAGGCCGTCCGTAGACGGGCGCCGGCGGCTTGGCCTTCCCAAGGTCAGGCTCGAGCCACTTTTCGTACGACGCTGCCCAACGCCCGTCCGCCTTCATCTGCTCCAGCACCTGATTCACGAACTGCACGAGGTCGGTGTCCTCGCTGTTCATTCCCAGGCCATACGGCTCGGCACTGAACGCCTTCTCCTGCAGCACCTTCGCATAGGGATCCTGAGCAGCGTCACCGGCCAGTACCGTGTCATCACCACTGATCCCGTAGGCCTTGCCCGACTGGAACAGCACCAAACATCCCGTGTCGGTGTCCGCGGTGATCGGGATGACCTGCGGGTTTTCTTTCTTCAGGTTGTCCAAGCTGGTGGACCCGGCCGGGGCGCAGATCGTTTTCCCGTTCAGCACTGGGTCTTTGGTGGTCTTCGCGGTGGAGTCCAGCGGGACCAGCGTCTTCTGCCCGGAGTGGTAGTACTCGGCCGAGAACGCGATCTGCCCCCAGCGCGCACAGTTGATCGTCATGTTGCGCGCAACGATGTCGACGGTGTGGTTCTGCAGCACGGGAATGCGCTGTGGGCTGGAGATCACCCGCAGCTCGATCTTGTTCTCGTCGCCGAAGATCGCCTTGGCGACCGCCTTCACCATGTCGATGTCGAAACCCTCGACCTGACCACTGATCGGGTTGCGGGATCCCAGGTGCAGACTGTCCGCGGACACCCCCGCGATCAGCCGACCATGGCCGATGATCCGCTTCAGGGCGGGCGTGTCCAGCGATGCACCAGCAGGTGCATAAGACTGCAGCGCCTTGGAATCGTCACACGGTTTTGCGGGAGCTGGGGGAGCGACGGCCTTCGGCTGCGGCTTCGGGGGTAGTTCGGTTGCGTCGTAGGCGCCGGAGCTGCAGGCGGTGACGGTCATCAGCACCGCGACAGACGCAGCGATCAGCTTCTTCATCGGTATTCCCCCAGTCGCTGCGACATACCCCAGGCAACCAGCAACGCCACCAGGATCCCGATCGGCAAACCCAACCAACCGATCGGCGGCAGTCCGTCGCGGGCGTCCTTCAGTTGTGTACTGGCGCCGTTGCTCTTGGTCTCCAGCTCCTGCGCCGTCGCCTTGTCGAAGTCGCTGAAGGCCTCGACGGAGTTCTCCTTCGTCGTCGGCGGTGGAGTTCCAGTAGCGATCTTGACCGCCAGGTCCCAGTTACCCATCTTGGCGTCCTGGTTGCGGATCTCGGCGTGGGCCACTTTGTAGACATCCCACAGACTGGAGCCCTCGCTCCTACCGGAGATCTTGCGCAGTTGGTCTTCAACGGTGGCGGTCGACTCGTTGTAGGCCTTGTCGTAGGCGTCTCCGGAGCCGCGGGCGATCAGCGTGAGGCTCTCGTTCGAGCGGGCGTCGTACGCCGCGATGCGGGCTCGCGACAACGCGAGCGTGGAGGCGTAGTCGCCATCACGGGTGTCGGTCGCGTGACCGGATGCGGTGAACAGTGCGATCCCACCGATCAGGGTGGTGAGCAGAACGATCACTCCGCCGACTGCGATCGGCATGTTGAGGTAGCGATGTGTGCGGCGGGCCAGCCAGCGCAGGGTGATGAACAGGACGAACAGCGCGACCAGTCCGCCGAGGAAGACCCACCATGCGCCGTCACCGACGCCGCCGAACTCTGTGTCGACGCGCTTCTCGTTGGCGGCGACCAGAGCCTTCACCAAAGGCAGCGCATCGTTCTGTAGCGTCGCGTTGGCGTCGCGCAGGTACTGGGACCCGATCGGCAGCCCCTGCCGGTTGTTAGCTCGCGCCTGCTCGATCAGACCCTGGTAGGTCACCAGAGTCGTGTTGAGCTGACCTAGTGCATCCCGGTCGGCCGGCTGCGCACTGGCGGCCTCAGCTACGAGACGAGCAGCCGACGCCATTGAGTCGGTGAAGTGCTGGCGCTGGTCGGCAGGCTCGAGGCCGCCGACCAGGAAGGCGTTTGTCGCGTCGGCGTTGGCGCTCACCAGGTTGGTGTGGATCGCCTGGATCCGCACCAGTTGAGCGGCGTTCGCCTCCGCACGCTGCAACGCACCGTCGGACTGGTTGAAGCCCTGCGCTGCACAGAGCCCGAAGACGACGCTGATGGCGGCCGCGAGCACCAGGTAGGCGCGCATCCGCCCCGGAGTGCCCTCGAACCACTGGGCCACGGCTCTGCGTGGGGCCGGCGTACCGGGTTGCTGGAGTGCTGCGAGCTCCTGTGGCGTCGGCGGCGACCAGGTCGCGGGTGGCGCACTCTGGGTCTGGGTCACGCCTCAACTCCTTGCTCGTGAACATCCGTAACGTCCGAAGAATCGCCGACGCCCGTCTCCGGATCTTCGGACGCTGGATCTTTGGACGCTGGGGGATCGTCGCTGAGGTCCTCGGCGAGGATCTGACGCAGCTGGTCGGTGGTGGGTGCCGTCACGTCGCGAAGTCGCCAGGCGTGCCGGCCGATGGCGGCTTCGAGCGTGTTGCGGGCGAAGCGGCCGTTGCCGAAGGACTGGCCGCGCGGAGTCTCGGTGAGGATCTCCCGGAACCGGTCCAGGGCCTCCGGCACCAGTTCGTAGTCGGCGCCTTCGGTGAGACCGCTGAGGATGTCGGTGAGCTCTTCGTCGCTGTAGTCGTCGAAGGAGATCGTGGTGCGGAACCGGCTGGCCAGTCCGGGGTTGGCGGCGATGAAGACCGCCATCGGTTCGGGGTATCCGGCAACGATGACGACCAGGTCGTCGCGCCGGTCCTCCATCTCCTTGACCAGCGTGTCCACGGCCTCACGCCCGTACTGGTCGGCGCCCAGGTCACCTGCGGTCAGGCTGTACGCCTCGTCGATGAACAGCACCCCACCGGCCGCTGATGCGACCACCTCAGCGGTCTTGGTCGCGGTCTGGCCCAGGTACCCGGCGACGAGCTCTGAGCGGTCCACCTCGACCAGCTGTCCCTTGGAGAGCAGTCCGAGCGCTTTGTAGATCCCACTGACCAGCCGGGCCACAGTGGTCTTGCCGGTCCCCGGATTGCCCACGAAGACCAGGTGCCGCGTGATGGTCGGGCTCTTCAACCCTGCCTCGGCTCGCAGCTTCTCCACCCGCAGTACGGCGACCTGTCGGTGCACCTCGCGCTTGACTCGCTCAAGGCCGGTCAGCTCGTCCAGCTCGGCCAGCAACTCGTCGACGGTCTTGGCCGGCTCCTGGGGCTTGTCGCCGACTGTCTCGTCCTTTCCAACCGCTGCAACCGCAGGAGGAGGCGTGGACACCACCTGGAGCGGTCGCGCGCCAGCTGCCTGCAGCTGTGCAGCCGCAGCCACCGATGCGTTGCCGACAACGCGCATGGTCGGCTCACCCAACGTGCAGGAGGCAGAGGCGAGCTCAGCCAGCGCCTCGGCGTACGGGATCTTCTCTGGTGACCCAGCGGTGACCAGCTCAGTCAGTACGGCGGTTGGTGCGCCGCGCCAGCGTCGTCCGCGGACTGCGGCGTCGAAGAAGTCCTGCGTGGTCGCACCGGGAAAGACCGTGGCCCAGTCCGCTGGTGCACCGGGAGCTGACTCCGCCAGGGCCGCAGCGAGTGACAGCGCTTCGGTGCGGGCGCGGTTCTCCTCGACACCTGCACGTACGGCGACTTCCAGCAGCGCGGCCAACGCCTGCTGCAGTGACAATCCCCCCTCGCCGCTCATGCTCCCCCTCGTCCTGGTGGTGGCTGTAGTGGTCCCGTGTCAGGTGGTGGCGCCGATGTGGTCGGACCAAGGGCCAAGCCTCCCCCGGTGGAGCCGGTGCCGAACTTCTCCTGCAGGAACCGGCCATGCGCGATCAGTGCGGCCGCGTCCGCCCGGTTCACCGCGTCGAACACCTTGTCCATCGTTGCGCCCAAGAGGTCCAATTGGTCGATCAGGATCATCAGTGAGGTCTTGCCGCGGTCCACTGGCCGGGTGTCGGCCCACTGGCGCGGCAGCCGCAGGTACCCGCCGATGGCCTCCGGTAGGTAGTCGGTCGCCGTCGCCATCACCGAGTAGGCCTGCGCGCTGCCCGCCAGGTTGCCGAGCCGCGGGATGGTCTCCCGGACGATCCGCACCACTCTGTTGACCCGGGACGCCACTACAGCCGGTACGGCGCCCTCCGCGATCAACTGCTCGACCCGGACGAGCGCTGCGAGCAGGTCGTCGTTCGTCGGTGCACGGGGTCCCGGGGCAGGCTCGGGCTCTTGCTGCCGGCCGGTCAGCCGCGCAAAGAAGTCACCCAGAGCCATGCAAGTCCCCCGCTAGCAGTGTGTAGGTCAGCGACCGATGTTGATGTCGAGGCTGCCCTGAACGACCTGCTGGTTCTGACCGGCGACCCGGTCCAGATAGCTGCGGGACTTGGTCACCTCGGACTCCAGCGTGCCGATCGTGGCGGCCATGTTGTCGAGTGCCTCGGACTTGAACGTGTCGATCGCGTCCATCGTCGCGTAGATGTTCGCGAACGCGGCCTGCAGCTGCGGCAGCCCGATGGTGGCCGACGCGGCCTGCTGCTGGATCGCCACCGAGTTGTCCCGCAGCATCTGCGAGGTGCGCTCGATCATGCCGCTGGTGGTGGTGTTCAGCGCGGTGATCTGGTCCAGCACGAGCTTCTGGTTCCCCAGCGCCTGCGCCACGATGACCGCCGTACGGAGAGCCGAGACGGTGGTGGTGGAGGCCCGGTCGACACCCTTGATCAGCTCGATGTTGTTCTTGATCACGATGTCGATGGCCAGGTAGTTCTGGATCGACACGGCGAGCTGGGTGAGCAGGTCCTGGTGCTTCTGCCGCACGTAGAACAGCACGTCCTCGCGGAACGCCTTCGCCTTGTCGGGGTTGGTCGCATCGAGCTCTGCGATCGCTGCGGACAGCCGTGCGTCCAGCCGCTCGGCCACGTACACGTACTGGTTCAGCCGGGTCATGGCGTCCCAGAGGTTCTGTTTCTCCAGATTCAGCGCAGCGTTGTCCTTGCCGAGCTCGTCCTGGCCGTTCCGCAGCGAGTGCAGGATGCCCTCGAGGTGCGTCTGCGCGCTCTGGTACTTGCGGAAGTAGTCCTCGATCTTGTCGCCGAACGGGATCATCCCGAGCAGCTTGCGAGTCCCGGTGGCGCCCTTCGGGTCCAGGTCCTCGACAGTACGGCGCAGGTCGAGCAGCGTCTTGCCGACCGTCGACCCTTCGGACAGGCCACCGCTCTGCAGCGCCTTGACCGGCTGCTGCAGCAACCGGTTCGAACTCTCGGCCGCGTTGCGGATGTCGAAGTCACCCATGCTGCGGACGTCACTGGCCTTGGCCGCGAACTCCGGCGACCGGGGCTCGGCCACCATCAGCGCAGTGAGGAAGGTGTCCACCTTCGCGTCCAGCCCGGGCAGTGCGGCAGCGTCAACGGCCGGAGCCAGGCTCGGGGCCGCAGTGGTCGCTACTGCCTGTGATGGCGCCGGAGCGGTCAGTATCAGTCCCGGTGCGGTCGCGGTCGGCGGCTGCAGCGGCGACATCGCCGGCTGCGCGGCCGCTGCGCCGGCAGCTCCGGTCTGGCCGGTTCCTGCTGCTCCAGCGGTGTTATCGGCTTCGGTCATCGTCGTTCCCCTCCGGTGGCCTGCGCGAGCGTCCCCCACGCTCGCGTGCTGTCACCTCCGTGACGCGCACACAATCTACGCGGTTCCCGGTCGACTTGGTGGTGTCGTTGTGTAGTCGTTGCCTGCTCAGCGACGCCGGTAGCTGACGAAGGTGAAACCGTCGCGGGTGTCGCGGGCGGTTTCGGTCCAGTCCGAGCGGTCGAAGGCCGGGAAGGTGACGTCGCCGGCGGGGGACTGGTCCACCTCGGTCAGTTCGAGGCGATCGGCGTACGGGAGGGCCTGGCGGTAGATCTCGCCGCCCCCGGCGACGTAGACGTCACCATCTTGCTTGAGCGCCTCTTCGAGAGTGTGCACGACCTGTACGCCGTCGGCCGACCAGTCCGGCTGGCGGGTGACCACGACGGTACGGCGGCCGGGGAGTGGCCGGCCGATCGAGTCATAGGTCTTCCGGCCCATCACCAGCGTGTGTCCGAGCGTCAGTTGCTTGAAGTGCTGCAGGTCCTCCCGGATGCGCCACGGCAGATCGTTGTCGCGCCCGATAACACCATTGGCGCCCACTGCGGCGATCAGGATGATGCTCATCCACGTCCTCGCTTCGCTCCGGGCGCGGCTGAGACACGAGGCCGACTGTGCTTGATGATGACCTCGCTACGCTCGGTCATACGGCAATGGGGGCCTTGATGCCCGGGTGTGGGTCGTAGCCGATCAGCTCGATGTCGGCGATCTCGTAGGAGTCGATCGAGTCGCGCCGCGTGAGCTGGAGCGTCGGGAGCGGCCGGGGCTCGCGGGTGAGCTGCAGGCGGGCCTGGTCGAGGTGGTTCAGGTACAGGTGCGCGTCGCCGAGGGTGTGGACGAAGTCACCGACTTCCAGTCCGGCCTGCTGGGCGACCATGTGGGTGAGCAGCGCGTACGACGCGATGTTGAACGGCACGCCCAGGAAGATGTCGGCCGAGCGCTGGTACAGCTGGCAGGAGAGCCGACCGTCCGCGACGTAGAACTGGAACATCGTGTGACACGGCGGCAGAGCCATGTTGTCGACGTCCGCGACGTTCCACGCGTTGACGATGTGCCGGCGGGAGTCCGGGTTCTTCTTGATGCCCTCGATGAGTCCGGCGATCTGGTCGACCTGCCGTCCGTCCGGGGTCGGCCAGGAGCGCCACTGGTAGCCGTAGACCGGCCCCAGCTCGCCGTCCGCGTCAGCCCACTCGTCCCAGATCTTGATGTTGTTCTCGTGCAGCCACTTGATGTTCGTCGAGCCACTGAGGAACCAGATCAGCTCGCCGAACACCGACCGCAGATGCAGCTTCTTGGTGGTGACAGCCGGGAAGCCTTCGGTGAGGTCGTACCGCGACTGGTACCCGAACACGCTCAGCGTGCCCGTTCCCGTGCGGTCCCCCTTCTCAGCCCCGTTGTCCAGCACATGCTTGAGAAGATCGAGGTACTGCTGCATGCGGCCAACCTACCCCCTGACAGACTCGCGTCTGTGGAGCACGTACTGACTCTGGTCATTCGCGTCGAGAAGAACGCCCGTCCGCACCAGACCGACGCTCTGGAGGCCGCAGCGACCGCCGTACTGGCGATCCTCGCCGACGACCGCTCCACTGGCGAAGGCGAGTGGGCCGCCGCCATGGCCGCCTGGCAGGACCACCGCATCCGCAAGGTCGTCCGCCGCGCCCGCGGCGCCGAGTGGCGCCGTGCCGAAGCCCTCCCCGGCATCACCGTCACCCACGGCACCGCCGAGGTCAGAGTCTTCCCACCCGTCCCCCTGGACGACGTACCGAAGGACCTCGCCAAACTCCAGGTCACCGGCACCGACTTCGAAGACCCCGAGCCCCCACGCGTCCCACACCCCAACACCCCGGTCCTCTGGATCAACCCCACCCTGGGCATGTCCAGCGGCAAGACGATGGCCCAAGTAGGCCACGGCGCCCACCTGGCCTGGCTGGCCCTCTCAGCAACCCACCGCAAAGAGTGGGCCGCCGCCAACTTCCCCCTGGCCGTCCGCAAGGCCACCCCAGCTCACTGGGCCCAGCTCCTCCAGACCGACTTCCCAGTCATCCAGGACGCCGGCTTCACCGAAATAGAACCCGGCTCCCGCACAGTCATCGCCGAGCACCCCCACCTCCGGCCGACGTGAAACAACAACGTCCGAAGGCCCGCAGTACATGGTCGGCGTGTTTTCGGACGTTGTGATCTGGGCGGTGGCGTACGCGAGCACTCCGGCTTTGGCTCCCATACGGGAGGTTCTACCTGATGACCTTGTAGTGGAGGTGGGTTACTCGGTCGCCCTGGATGACGCGGGGGTTGTCGAGGAGGACCTGGGGGCCTACGTAGTCGCCGAAGAACTTGCGGCCGGTGCTGAAGACTACGGGTACGAGGCTGTAGGCGATCTCGTCGACCAGGTTGGCGGCCAGGGCTTCGCCGGTGATGTTGCCGCCTTGGATGACGACGTCGTGGTCGCCGGCGTGGGCTTTGGCCTGGGCGATGGTTTCTTCGATGCTGGTGACGAAGGTGAAGGGGGCGTCGGGGAAGGGCCAGTCGGTGGGCGGTTGGTGGGTGACGACGAAGACGTGGTCGCCGACGGCGGGGACTCCGCCCCAGCCGTTGGTGAGGTCGAAGAGGCGGCGGCCGATCACGCAGGAGCGGATGTTCGGCCAGGTGTCGTTGAGGTAGTCGGCGCTGGCCTGGCTGACATGGAAGGGGCGGCCGGGGTCGGTGCCGTAGACCTCGACCGGGCCGTTGTTGTACCAGTCGAAGAGCGGTCCGACTGCGTCGTCGGTGTCCGCGACGAAGCCGTCCAGTGACACAGCGGCTGCTGCGATGACCTTGCTCATCGGTCAGCCCTCCTTGGCGACCAGCTCGGCGAGGCGGTCCATCGAGTCCTCGACGCCGCTGGCCATGCCGTACTCGATGGACTGGTCGCGGGCCTCGACGGACGGGAACACGGACTGCTGGCGGAGCAGTACACCGGTCGCGGTGGGCTCCAGTGTCATCTTCTCGATGCACACCTGGCCCGGTGCGCCTTCCCACTCGAAGGTCTGGATGACCATCTCGTCCTGGACGACGCTGTGGAAGACACCGCGGAACGCGTACTCGGCGTTGGCGTCGCGGTGGATGTAGCGGTACTTGCCGCCCGGGCGGACGTCGTACTCCTCGATGACGGCCTCGAGCTCGCGCGGGCCGAGCCACTCGGCCACGAGGTCCTTGGCGGTCATCACCTTGAACAGCTGGGCCGGTGTGGCGTCGAACTCACGAGTGACCTCGACGAACGGCGTACCGGCCGGGGTGTTGATGGTGGTGTTCATTTCTCCTGCTCCTTGATCGTGGTGAGCACCGCGTCCATCCGGCGGAAGCGGCGCTCGGTCTCCAGCCGGTACTCGTCGATCCAGCTGGTCAGCGCCTCGAGGGCGGCCGGCACCAGGTGGCAGGGACGGCGCTGGCCGTCCCGCGTCCGGGTGATCAGCCCGGCGGCCTCGAGCACCTGGATGTGCCGCGACACCGCCTGGGTGGTGATCGGGAACGGCTCGGCCAGTTCGTTGACCGTGGCCGGACCGCGCGACAGCCGCGCGATCATCGCCCGCCGGACCGGATCGCCGAGGGCGGCGAAGGCCCGGTCGAGCTGCCCGTCATCAACCGACATCTTTATCAACCATTCCCTTGATCAACCGATACGTTGAATATAGGAGTGGCGACGCCCAGCGTCAAGGGGGAGTGGTTCAGATCGTTTCGAAGGCGGCCATCATGGCCATGTCCTCGTGCTCGAGGTTGTGGCAATGGATCAGGTACTTACCTTTGTGGGCGGTGAACTTGACCAGCACCTCCACGATCTCGGCGGGCTTCACGTCGACGGTGTCTTTCCAGCCACCGTCGTACGGGCCGGGTTGGCGGCCGCGCCGGCTGAGGACCTGGAACGGTGCGAGGTGGACGTGCACTGGGTGGTGTACGTCGGTGACGAACGACCAGATCTCGTACTGGCCGAGCTTCACCTGCGCCTGCGTGTTCACCGGGTCGAAGACCATGCCGTTGATCGTCCAGCCCTGGTGAGAGCCCGCATTGCCGCGGCGGAAGCGCCACTGGCGTTTGACGACACCGGTCGGTGCCTCGATGGCCTGGTACGTCGACAGCTTCGCCGGGATGCTGCTGTCGTCACTCGCCTGCCGTGTGACCTTGAAACGCAGTACAGGCGCGTTGTTGTCGAGCCGATTGACCACAGTGACTTCGTCACCTGGCTTGTACGGCGAGAAGTCCACGATCACGTCGAATCGCTCGGCCGGTGCGATCACCAGCGTCTCGTGCTCGACGGGTGCACCGAGTAGCCCGCCATCACTGCCGATTTGCACGAACGTCGCCGGGCCACGGTCGAAGGCCAGTTCGTAGCGTCGTGCGTTGGCGGCGTTCAGAATCCGCAGGCGGTACCGGACTGCGTCCACCTCGTGCACTGGCCACGGTGCGCCGTTCACCAGCGTCACATCGGCCACAACGCCTTCCATGTAAGCCGATTCGACACCTGGACCGTCCTTGGCCGCCGGGTACAGGAACGAGCCGTCTTCAGCGAAGGCGCGGTCCGCAATCACCAGTGGGATCTCCCGGTCACCATGCGGCAGTGGTAGCCGGTCCTCTTCCTCGTCGCGGATCAGATGCAGTCCGAACAGGCCGCGGTAGACCTGTGGTGCGGTGTAGTCCATCCGGTGGTCGTGGTACCAGAGCGTGGCCGCGCGCTGCGTGTTCGGGTAGGTGTACGTGCGACTCCCCGTTGTCATGACACCGCCCTGCATGTTCATGTCGTGGTGACCGGAGTGGTCGTGCTGCATGCCTGCTGGCATCAGGAGGTCCAGCGGCCAGCCGTCACTCGCAGCCGGCGTGTGACCGCCGTGGAGATGCAGAGCAGTCGGTACGTCGAGTTCGTTCACCTGCTCGACCACAGTGGTCTGGCCGCTCCGCACATCAAACGTGGGGCCGGGGAACAGGCCGTCGTACCCGAGCACCTCGGTCTTGAGGCCGGGCAGGATCTCCAGGCTCGCCTTGCGCTGTACGACGCGGTAGCGGCCCGGGGACGTGGGTTTCTTCACCGGTGGAATCGGAAGCGGCACGGTGAAGGGCTGGGGGAGTTTCGCCTTGCTGCGCAGGAGTTCACCGGACTGTGCGGGGGAGGCGTCCAGACCGCAGCCCGATAGCGTGACGGCAGCTCCCGTGGCTGCGAGCAGAGTGCGCCGAGACAGTTTCACCGCTTGACCTCCTGGCGGAATGACCAGACGGTCATCCAGATGACGGTGCCGACAATCGCCGTACCGAGTGGGATGTGGACGGCGAAGTTCTGCAGGTAGCCGAAGATGAGCTGGATGAACTCCGCCGCGACGAGTGCCATCGACCACAGCACTGGCTGCGCGCCGCCACCGCCGCAGAGCCAGTAGATGGCAGCAATGAACACCTGGAGGAATCCGAGCATCCAGATGCTGCCGCCGATCGGCCCGTGGATGTTCATCGCATCGACCTCACCGGCCAGGAAGTAGCCGGCCAGGATCGGTTGGGCGCAGATGAGGACGCAGTGGAGCAGCAGGACGATCCGCAGTGCCCACAGGGATCTCACGCCGACACCGCCCGCCGGCAGGCCCAGACGGCGAAGCCGATCGTGCTGCCGATCAGAGCGACGCCGAGCGGGATGTGGATCGCCAGCTGCTTGCTGTAGCCCATGGCGACCTGCACGACCTCTGCGGCCAGGATCAGCAGTGCGACGACCGGTGCGACGCCCCGCCCGCCGCACCGCCAGTAGATGACAGCGACGACGAGTTGGGTGAGCCCTAGTGACGTGAGTGCGAGCCCCGTCGGCTCATGGATCTGCAGCCCAGTGGCGGAGCCGTTCAGGTAGATGCCGATCGCGATCGGCTGCACGCAGATCGCGACTGCGTGCAGGACCGCGACCAGGCGGAGGACGGCAAGCGACTTCATGTAGACAGACAATAGTAGTCTGGCTACATGTAGAGCAATCAGGTATTACCCGGACAGAGCTCTCCTGGGAAGTCGGGGTCGGGAGTTTGTTACGTGAGGTGGCCGAGCGGCGCGACGGTGATGCCGGCGCGCTCACAGACCCAGTGCGGGTCAGGGCCGAGCTCCGGTTCGATGCGGAGCTCGTGGTCGTTCAGATCGTCACAGGCGGTGCAGCGCGGCCAGCGGATGCGCGAGTCGACCAGGCGGTCCTGGACGTCTTGCGCTACCAACCCGGCGATGTGCTCGGCGCCGTCCGGCCACTGGTCGAGCCACCACTGCCGCTCGGCCACCGCGTCCTCGACCACCGTCACCATGACGGCGTCGTTGAAGCCTCGCGCGGCCAGGTCGTGCAGGACCATGGCTCGTGCGGTCAGTAGTACCCCTGGCTCACTCATCGCCCTTCAGGGTGCCAGACGGCACCGACAAACCCCAGCTAGCTGCCGCAGGAGGGACTGGGGTCAAGACGCTCGGCCAGCCGCAGCTCGCGAGCGGCTACGGATCGAAGCGCTGCGCCGACGCGAGCGCGGAGGGCGGCGGTGCGGTGCTGCGGCTCCTCGTAGGCCTCCTGCGGAGCATTCGGCAGCGCGGACTGCGACAGTGCGCGTGCGTTCTCGACGGCCGTGTTTCCGGCGATGAAGTAGGTCATGGTGACTCCTTTCTCAGTTCGTCTTCGGTGCGGGTCCGCTGCTTGCGCGCACCACGAGTTCGGTGGGTAGTAGGAGCTGGTGCTCGGTGTGCTCCGGGTCGAGCAGTAGCCGGCCGAGAATCCGGCCCTTGTCCTTGATGGGCTGGTGGATGGTGGTCAGCCCGGCTTGTGCGGCGGCTGGGATGTCGTCGAAGCCGGTGATGGTCAGGTCCCGTCCGGGAACCAGTCCGCGCACCCGGGCCGCCTCCATCGCACCAAGCGCCTGTACGTCGCTCAGTCCGACGATCGCGGTCGGCCGGTCCTGGGAGTCCAGCACCCAGCCGGCGCCGGTCACTCCGGAGTCGAAGGCGTTGTAACCGCCGGACACCACTCGGATGCGTGCCTCCGGCATTGCCTTGCGCAGTCCCTCGAGCCGGAGAGTGGGGTTGCCGCCGGCGACCTCGTCGAACCCCATCTCCACTGGACGGCCACCTGGGGCCTGAGCGTTGTCGACCAGTACGACGACGTCGCGGTGGCCGAGTCGGGTCAGGTACTCACCCAGTCCGGTAGCCGCCGCCACCTCGTCGATGGCAACCCAGCTGTCGGTGTAGTTGCCGGGGTCGGTGGAGGCTGCGGGCAGACCCCGTGCGGCCAGGATGTCCAGTGCTGGATGACCATGCGGTACGCAGAAGATCGCTGCGGCGTCGATCGCCGCCTGCGTGACCGCAGTGCTGTTGTCGGCGGTGTCCTCCGCGCCCAGTGGCATCAGCAACAGGCTGGTGCGGAACTCCTCGGCCACCTCGGCCAGTCCGGCCAGGAAGCCGACGGCGAACGGGTCCGAGAACGCGTACGACAGCTTGTCGGTGAAGAGCACCCCGATCGCCCCGGCCTTGCCGCTGCGCAGGGCTCGCGCGGACGCGTCCGGTCCGGCATAGCCGAGCTCGTGGGCGGTGGCCAGGATCCGGTCGCGCAGGGCGGCGGACAGCTGGTCGGGCTTGTTGTAGGCGTTGGACACCGTCGACGGCGACACCCCCACGGCCTTCGCCACGGTCTTCAGGGTCACCCCGGCCATCTCCGCACCTGCTTTCTGAATCGTTCTTCTAAATCGATCTAGAAAAACGATACAGAAGCTTTGGTGCGAGTGCAACAAGGTTTGCTGGGATGATGTCCGCATGGGTTCGTTGCTGGAGGTGATCGCGCTGCATCCGGCGGATGCGGAGGCGGCGCAGGAGGGCGGGGCGGACCGGCTGGAGCTGTGTGCCTCGATGGAGGCCGACGGGCTGTCGCCGTCGGTGTCGACGGTCAGTGCGATCCGCCGGGTGACCGACCTGCCGTTGCGGGTGATGCTGCGGCTCTCGGACTCGTTCACCACGAACGGCGCCGAGCTGAACCGGATGACCGCGCAGGCGCAGGCCTACCTCGCCGCTGGCGCTGACGGCTTCGTGCTGGGCTTCCTGACGCCGGACAACGTGGTGGACGTCGAGTCGGTCGCTGCACTGGTCAGCACGTTCGCCGGTACGCCGTGGACCTTCCATCGCGCGATCGACGCCGTACTGGAGCAACAAACCGCGTGGCGTGCACTGCGGTCTCTCTCCGGTCTGGACTGTGTGCTGACCGCAGGGTCGTCGCTGGGCGTCGGCCATGGGCTGGACGACCTCTGCAAGCTGGCCAAGGCCGATCCGGCCGTGGCCAGCGTCATGATGGCCGGTGGCTCGCTGAAGCCGGAGCACGTGCCGTGGCTCTACCAGTCCGGCGTACGGCGTTTCCACGTCGGCTCGTCGGTCCGACAGGACGGCTCGTGGACCAAGGCCTACGTGAACTCGCGCTTCGTCCGTTCCTGGCGCAATCTGCTCGACGCGCAGGACTCGCGCGGATGATCCTCATCGACCCGCCTGCCTGGCCGGCCTGGAACCGCGTCTGGTCGCACCTGGTCAGTGACGAGTCACATGAGGAGTTGCACGCCTTCGCCAAGGCAGCCGGCATTCCGGCGCGTGGATTCGATCGCGACCACTACGACGTACCCAGTGATCGGTACGACGACCTGGTCGCCGCCGGCGCCGTACCGGTGTCCAGCCGTGAGCTGGTCCGTCGCATCACCGCCGCAGGTCTCCGGCACCGCAAAAAGCAACAGCCCCCAACCAGTTGAGGTTGGGGGCTGCCTGCTAGTCGAGCAGTTCGGTGACTGTGCCTGCGGCGACGGTGTGACCGCCTTCGCGGACTGCGAAGCCGAGGCCGACGTTCATGGCGATCGGCTTCACCAGCTCCACGGCCAGGTCGACCGTGTCACCCGGCATGACCTGTGAGGTCGTGCCGAGGTCGATACCACCGGACACGTCCGTGGTCCGGAAGTAGAACTGCGGCCGGTAGTCCGCGGCGAACGGCGTGTGCCGGCCACCCTCGGCGGTGGTCAGTGCGTGCAGTGTGGCCCGGAACGCACGGTGCGGACGCACCGTGCCGGGTACTGCGACCACCATGCCGCGACGGACCTCGTCCCGCTTCACACCACGAAGCAGGATCGCCGCGTTGTCACCGGCCTGCACTGTCTCCAGTGTCTTGCCGAACGTCTCGATCCCGATCGCTGTGCTGCTGACGGTCTCGCCGAGACCGACCACGTCGACGGCTGCACCGACATGCAGCGTGCCGCGCTCCACCGCACCGGTGACGACCGTGCCCCGGCCGCTGATCGTGAGCACACCCTCGATCGGCATCAGGAACGGCTCGGTCAGCTCCCGCTCCGGCGTCGGCACGTAGCTGTCGACCGCGTCCAGCAGCTCGCCGACCGCAGCGGTCCACTGCGGGTCGCCCTCCAGCGCCTTCAGGCCGGAGACGCGCACCACCGGTACGTCGTCGCCCGGGAAGCCGTACTCCGACAGGAGTTCACGGACCTCCAGCTCGACCAGGTCGAGCAGCTCGGGGTCGTCGACGGTGTCCGCCTTGTTCAGCGCGACCACCAGGTACGGCACACCGACGCGCTGCGCGAGCAACACGTGCTCACGCGTCTGCGGCATCGCACCGTCCTGTGCGGACACGACCAGGATCGCGGCGTCCACCTGCGCGGCACCGGTGATCATGTTCTTCACGTAGTCGGCGTGCCCGGGCATGTCGACGTGCGCGTAGTGGCGGGACGCGGTCTCGTACTCCACGTGGCTGATGTTGATCGTGATGCCCCGCGCGACCTCCTCCGGCGCCCGGTCGATCCCGTCGAACGCGACGAACCGGTTGGCCACCGGGTCACGCTCGGCGAGCACCTTGGTGATGGCAGCGGTCAGCGTGGTCTTGCCGTGGTCGACGTGACCCATCGTCCCGATGTTGAGGTGCGGCTTGGACCGCACGAACTGGCTCTTGGCCATGAGTTTTCCCTTGCTGGTCAGAAGAATTGACTGAGCCAGGACCCTCCGGCTGGCCTTCCGGCGCTGTCACCGCGCGGAAGGGGGCCGGTCTCGGGCCACCCTCCTCCGCGGGTCCTGATCAGCAGGAAGAGGGTCGGCTATCGACTGACGCGGCAGCCCACGTGGGAGCGCCCGTCAGGCTGGTGCCTGACAGGTTCTGCTCGAAAACCACGCGGTACATGCGGATCACGTTAGGCAGTAACAGCGCCCACGGCAACGTAATTCCCGACGAGCTGGTTCAGCGTCGGTCAGTTGAGGGCGAACAGGCGGGTGCCGTCGGAGAAGACGGGCCGCGCACCGGCCACGGTGGTGACCGGCTTGTTGCAGGTGACCTCTTCGGAGCGCGCTACCGATGCTGCGGTCGGGCCGGGCAGGATCGGTCGCGGCTGGACACCTGCGGTACCGATCATCACCGGTGAGCAGCTGCCGTTCGGCTGCGGCATCAGGGTGATCACACGCCCGTCCGGCAGTAGTGCGAAGCCGTCACGGGGGTACTCGGGCTGCTGCAGCTTCGGTGGTACGTCGAGCAGGTGATGCCACTGCGGAGTGCCGTCCGCGGGGTTCGCCGCGGCCACGTCGTACGTCTGCGGCTGCGTTGGGTCTGTTGCGTTCCGGCAGGTGATCAGCACGAGTGACGCGTGCGTTGCGGCGAGCTGTGCGTCGCAGGAGGCCTGACCGAGTCGTGGCCGCAGAGTGCCCGGTACCGGGGTGGTCCAGCTGATCCGGCCCTCGCCGACGTCGATCGACCACTGGTAGAGCGTGCCGCCCGCAGCAGCGGTCCAGATCAGACCGGAGACCTCACGGGTGTCCGGTACGGCGACCAGGTCGCCGACCCAGGTGTCCGGGTCCAGCTCGGTACTCAGGTCGAAACGCTGTGCCAGGTCGACCTCCCAGCGCTGGTCACCGGTCTTCAGGTCCAGACCGCGGACCACGGCGCCGTTGCCGGGGCAGGCGTCGACGACGACCGCCTGGTCGTTCATCAACTCGCCCTGGATCACGTTGCAGCGCAGCTGCGTCCGCCAGTGCGTCGGGTTGCTCACGCCATGGGCAGCGACGTAGTTGCCTTCGGCGATCAGTAGTTGGTCCTGGTTGACCGCAAGCGCCCGTCCGTCGGTGTGGACCTCGGTCAGCACCTCACCGGTCACGGCGTTCAGGACTGCGTACGTCGGCAGGTCGATACCGGTCGGCGCGCGATTCCCGGCGTACGGGAGGTTGGCCGCGACGATGCGACCGTCGCCGGAGACCAGTAGGCCCTTCGAGCCGCTGGAGGCGGCGTCGTCGACATCTGCCCGGGCGTACCGCCAGCGGATCTGGCCGGAGTTCGCGTCCGACATGACCACACCGTCCTGACGCAGCTCGGCCACTCCGCCCGCCGTACCGGCGATGGCGCCGGCTGCGGGGACTTCGCGGGTCCAAGCGAGCGTGCCGTCGAACTGCACCGGCACCTGCGTGGGTTCGGCCGTGGTCGTCGTACTGACTGTGTTGGCCGTCTCCAGTCGTGCCTGCACGAACGGCTCACCAGCAGACACCACGATCCAGGCCAGCAGCGCTCCACAGACGGCAGTGGCGGCAACACCCAGCCACTGCGGCGGAGCTTGCGAGTACGGCGGTGCGCGGCGGAGCCGGCGTGCCAGCGCCAGCAGTCCGGCCGCGAGCATGAGCGAGATCGACGCGAGCATCAGGTACGGCCAGCGCTCGGACATCGCGGCACCAGGCTGTGCAGCCGGCCAACGCCACCAGCAGATCCCGACCGCGACCACACCGACCACAGCGAACACCAGTGCGGGAATGGCCAGCAGGCGCTGCCGGGCACGTCGGAACCACGCGCAGGCCAGTGCGGTTGCTATTGCGGTTCCGGCGACCGGAGTCCACACCGGGAAGCCGGTGACGTCGGACGGGTCGGCGGGCCACTTCGACGCGGCGCCGAGGCCGCGACCGAGCAGTACCGACGCGGCCACGACCGCACCGAGGGCAGCACCGAAGTACACGACCGGAATCAGCCCGCCGATCGGACGGGCTGCCTTAGGGCCCCAGGAGTCGAGCTCCCGGTCGATATTGGCGCGGGCGGCGCGCTCCCAGGCGTCGTGGCCCGGACCGGTCGCATAGAGCTCGGTCTCGGCCAGGCCTTGCAGGAACGACATCCGGCCGCGGGCGAAGTCCCGGTCGTCGATATGCGCGTACTCCTGCCGGATGCCGGCCGCGTACTCGTCGTACCGGTCCGCGGGCATGCTCAGGATGCGCAGGTCGGCGTCGCAGAGCACCGCGCCGTTCGCGTCGTCGGGGGCGCTGTCGTGCTTGGCGGTCAGGCGGACCAGCCGGCCGACCTCCTCGACCTTGGCGGCGTCGACGCCGTACGCGGCGAGCTCGAGTTCGGCCAGCTGGGCCGAGACCTCTTCGTTCTCCCCGGGGTCGGCCTGTGGGTCGTAGATCGCGTCGTGGAACCAGGCCGCCAGCCGGACGGTGTCCGCGTCGTCGGCGGCGTCGGCGAGCTCGTCCACCGTGCGCAGAACCTCGGCCAGATGGCGCTGATCGTGATAGTGCCGATGTTGCTCTGCGTAACGAGCCAGCAAATCATCGCCCAATGGCTGCGCGTGCGGCAGCAGGCGATTCCACTGGTCGCGCAGGTCCATGGCTGCGAGTCTCGCACCCTGATGGAGTCCCAGCCGACCGATCTGGGGCTCCTGGAGACGGTCGTGGCCAAAGCGATACCGGCTCGTCACCTGACCGCTTCGCAGCGTGCAGGAAGGGCCGGATTGCACTGCCGGCCTTGCGTTCTGGATCACACTGCGTTAGCGCAAGGCGATGACAGCGTTGTCCCCGGTCACCAGGACCTGATTACCGACCGCGTAGGCGTCGCGACTGCAGGTGATTCCGAGGGGTAACCGGACCTGGCGGAATCCGGTGCGTTCGATGACATTGGCCCAGCACGTTTCGGTGTCCCGGCTGAGTGAGACGACCCGGCCGTCCGCGGTGACCGCGACCTTGGACCGTGGGTCGACACGGGCAGTGACCTGCCAGGCGGTCTTTCCGGTTGCGGTGTCGATCGCGGTGACCACTGTGTGCCGGTTCTCGATAGTGCTCGGGCCTGGGCAGTCCACGACGACCAGGTACCGGCCGGCGGCGTTCAGCAGCGTCCGGCAGGCCCAGGTCTGCGGTACCGGCCAGCGCCACTTGATAGCGCCGGTCCGCGGTTCGATCGCCGTCAGAGCGGCCGGTACGTCGGAGTCGCCGCCCGGCTCGGCCACCACGACCAGTCCGCCGGCGACGACCGGACGTCGGTAGGTGTCGGTCGCAGCCTTGGTCCACAGCTTCTTGCCGGACTTCAGATCCAGTCCGGTCATCGCATCGGGCTCGTCACCGCAGTTGCCGAGGAACGCGACCACTGTGTCCGTGGAAGCGACCGCACCGAGGTCCGAGCAGTCACCCGGTTCGAAGGTCCACCTCTCGTGGCCGTTCGGGTCAAGGCCGTGCAGCTTGTCGGAGCCGTGAGTGGCCGGCTCTCCGGTCAGCAACGGCTGCGCCTGCTGGATGAGGTGGTCACGCGTTCGGCCGGACCAGGCGGCCTTGCGCTGACCGGTGTCGGCGTCGAGCAGCAGATAGCCGACATCAGGGAACTGCGCGAGGACGTAGGCGCCGTCGCCGGTGGCCACGATGGTGGGGCGGTCGTCGGAGTCAGAGCGGGTGTAGCGCCAGCGCAGATCACCGGTCGCAGCGTCGAGCATGTCGACCACGCCGTTCGGCCGGGGGATCGCGATGCCGTACTGCGTGCTGATCGCCTCCTCAGCTCCGGCGCCGAAGGTCGCCTTGCTCACCCAGGCGACCGTGCCGTTCAGAACGGACGGCGTGGCTTTACCTGCCGGCCGGGGTGATCGATCGACTCGCTCGTTCGAGCTCAGCACGTAGTTGCGGGCCAGCGGCTGGACGATCAGCAGCAGAGCAAGGGCAACGACCCCTGGTACGGCGAGCCATGCCAGCTGCTGGCCGAGATTCCGGCTCGGGAGGAAGCGCGCAGTTCTCGTGCGCAGGAGGGACGCAGCGAGCGCAGCCGCACCGGCCAACAGTAAGAGCAGCAGTGCGGCGAAAAGCAATGGCACTCGGAGGCCGACGCCAAGTGCTGGGTTGGTCCGCGGGGCCCGTGCCCAAGCGATCAGGAGCCCGGTGACAGCTGCTGCCACTACCGCGCCTGCGATCAGACAGGCTCGTTGACTGGAGCTGCGCGCGCAGCGGAACAACACCGGCGCGCTGAAGAACGCCAGTACGGCCAAGGCCACCGGTGGCCAACTGGCCTCGCCCTGTGTGGTGGGAATCTCCCAGGAGGCACCGGCGGCCGCGATCGCGACCACAGTGGAGCCGATCGCGCAGAACGTTGCTGTGGCGGTCAATGCGGCCTGCTGCCAACCACGCCAGGGTGCGGGCAGTTCACTGTCGAGACTGGCCAGCTCTGTCTCGAGGTTGACCCGGGCGACCGGTCCGAGGCGCTGACGGGCCAGCTGAGTTCGGTAGAGGTGACCATCGAGCAGTTCGCGGACAGCGTCGTACCGCTGCTCCAGAGCGCTCCGGCGGTCGCCCGCGTCCCGTCGTACCTCGGCGACGTGCACTGCGTACCGGACTGGGTCGGCGGACAGGATGGCGTTCACTGCATCGAGCAGTACGTCGCCATTGGCGTCTCGCCGGGGTGGTGCGTAGGTGTCGGTCGCGGGGGCCGCCAGCTCGCCGGTCAGGCGAACCAAGCGGGCGACTTCGGCGACTCTGATTGGTTCGATGCCGTACTGCGGCAGCAGTTCCTCTGCCAGTAGCGCAGAGGCCTCGGCGTCCTCGACCGGGGTACCACCTGGCTCATGGGTTGCGCGGTGGAACCAGGCCGCCAGCCGGACCGACGAAGGGTCGGTCGACAGCTGGATGAGCGATTCCAGCGCGGTCAGCACGGTCTCGAGGTAGTGGTCGCGATAGGCGCGCCTGTTGCGCTCGACGTACCGGGTGATCAGCGCGTCGGCGAGTTCACCAGGACCGGGCACCAGGCCATCCCAGCGCGCGCGTAGCTCGACCACTGCGCCAGTCTGCCAGTCGCTCCTACTGCTCGGCGGACAGGACTCCGGTCAGTAGGCCCGGGTAGAGCGCATCGAGGTCCTCGCGGCGCAGGCTGCTGATCCGCCGGGTGCCCTCGGTATGGGTGCTCAGCACGCCGGCCTCGCGCAAGGTGCGCAGGTGGTGGGCGCGGGTGGAGGGGGTGACGGGCAGCTCGATCTCGCCGCAGGCAATGCCCTCCGGGGTGTCCGCGAGCGCGCGGACGATCTGCAGTCGCACCGGCTCGCCGAGGGCCTGCAGGACCGTCTCGACGCGGATCTCCGCCCGGTCCGGCTGGGGGAGCTGTTTCCTGGTCATAAGGCCATAGTACGACGGTTGTCGAAGTTCGATGACTTTCGTAGTACGATCATCATCGAATTAATCAATCTTCCCCGGGGAAGGACCTCATGTCCGCACGGATCTACCTGCTCGGTGCTGGTGCGTTCGCGGTCGGCACCAGCGCGTATGTCGTGTCCGGTGTGCTGCCCGACGTCAGCTCCGAACTCCATGTCTCGCTGACCGCTGCCGGTCAGCTCGCCACCGCGTTCTCGCTCGCCTACGCGATCGGTGCGCCGATTCTGGCCACGCTGACCGGCCGGTGGGAGCGCCGTACTCTCCTGATCGCCGCACTCGTCCTCGCCGCGCTGGGAAACCTGATCGCCGCCGTGGCGACCAACTACCCGGTGCTGATGGCCGGACGCGTGGTGGCCGCGTTCGGCGCCGCTGCGTACACGCCGGCGGCCACGCTGTTCGCCACTGGCCTCCTGCCACTTGAAGAGCGCGGTCGCGCGGTGGCGGTGGTGTTCGGCGGTCTGACGTTCGCTCTGGTGCTGGGTGTGCCGGCCGGCAGCCTGCTAGGCCCGACGCTTGGCTACAAGGGTGTGTTCGCGCTGATCGCGGTCGTTGCGGTGCTGGTCGCTGTGGTCGAGCGTTCCGCGCTACCGAAGGTCGCTGCACCACCCGTGGTCAGTCTGCGTGAGCGGTTCGCCGGACTGGCTGACCGTCGCGTGCAGATCGTGCTGCTGATGTCGGTGCTGGGTGTGCTCGGCGCCTTCAGCGTCTACATCTACATCGTGCCGCTGCTGAAGGAGACTGCCGGTCTGACCGGCAACGTCACCGGCATCCTGCTCCTCGTGTACGGCGTGGGCGCCGTGGTCGGCAACCTGCTCGGTGGACGCGCCACCGACCGCTTCGGCAGCATCCGCACGCTCATCGTGTTGCTGATCGGCATCGTCCTCGCAGTCAGCACGCTGGACCTGACAGCCCGCAGCACTGTGGGCGCGGCCGTGGCACTGTTCGTCTGGGGCATGTTCACCTGGGCCTTCAACCCGCCGATCCAGAACCTGCTGCTTGAGCTCGGTGGTGGACTGCTGATCGCTCTGAACGCCTCTGCGATCTACCTGGGTGCCGGTCTGTCCGCAGTGCTCGGCGGTCTGGTCGTCCAGGTGGCCGGACTGCGCTACCTGCCGCCGCTGGCCGCCGTACTGTCGCTGATCGTGCTCGGACTGACCTTGACCCTTCGTCGCGACCCGGCTCTCGAAGACATCGAAGACCTGGAGCATGTCGAAGCGGAGCCTGTGGCGGTTCTGCCCTCCAGCTAGGGCAAGGTAGCGGCCATGCGATTGCTGGCCGCCCTGATACTGCTGACCACCACGATGACCGGAGCGGCGGCTGACCCCGCTCCGGTTGTCGACGGGTGGAAGAACTCACCTGTGTACGTCGATCCCACTCAGCGCGCGCTGGTCCCCGACCGGGATGCGGATGAGCTGAAGGAGCGGATCGACGGGCGGGTCCCGGCCATCCGGATCGCCGTGGTGCCGGCGGCTGTGCTGAACAACGGCGGTAGCGACAACGGTGCAGCGGCCAAGGCCTACGTCGACGCACTGGTCGACAAGCAGGCCGCCGATGGCGTCTATCTGGTGGTCTTTGGCGGCGCCCTGATCTGGGGGAGCGCCGTCGGGGTCGATACCCCGATCGCGAACATTCTGAGCGAGGAGCTGGCCAGGCACAGCCGGTCCGATCCGGTCGGCACCCTCAACGGAGTGCTGGACCAACTCGACGTACCGAAAGCCTCAGATGGTCCGCCTGGCTGGATTTGGCTAGGGCTGCTGATCTTGGTACTGCTCGCGGGACTCGGACTGGTCAGGCGTTGGTGGAAGGCACGGCCGGCCACGGAGTCGGGTCCGGCGCTGTACAGGCCGTCGTACGACGTGCTGCCGGATGAGGCCGACACCTTGAGCGAGCGGCAAGCGCTGGCGCGTGAGGACGTCACGCGGTTCGGTGAGGAACTGGATGCGGCGGACGTGCGTCTGGAGGGCGTGGACAACGCGGCAGATGTGCAAGCAGCACTGGATGCGTACGCCGACGCCGGTCGCGTGGTCAACGGTGACCTGGACGACGACGAGCTGGTGGATGTACGTGCCCGGGTCGAGTACGGGCGCTGGCGACTCGCCTGTGCGCAGGCAAAGGTGGCAGGGACGCCTGCCCCGCCCCGTCGGGCCCTGTGCTTCTTCGACCCAGCACATGGCGTCTCGGTGACTGACTGGATGTACACGCCGGGCGGCGGTCAGCCGCGAGAGATCCCTGTCTGCAAGGCATGCGAGACCCGACTCTCGAGGAGTAAGCGATGAAGCGTCTGCTCGCAGTACTCGCTCTCGTGGTGATCCCAGTGCTCCCGGCACAGGCAGCGACCACGCCAGACGCTTACATGAACGAGGTGGCCTCACACCTGGGTGACCCGGGCGTGTGGGTCGATCCCGACGTCAGCCAGCTGAGCTCCAGCGAGGTCGCTGAACTGAGTGCAGCGGCGAAGAGTGCCGCGGCGCCGATCCGGATCGCAGTCATCCCGGCGGAGAAGCTCTCGAAGGGCGGGTATTACTCGTCCCTCGCCTGGGAGGGCGAGGAGATCGCCGACCAGCTGTACGACCGGGTCGGCGTCGAAGGCGTGTACGCCGTCCTGGTCGACGCGAGCTCGGAGAGCAAGGGCCGTGGCTTCCATGCGGTCCAGCGGGCCGACCATGGCCCGACGTATCACGTGGGTGGTGCAGTGGATCAGGCCGTCGACTGCTGTGCGCCGGACTACGACCGCATGCTGGAGCGCTTCATCCAGCGAGCACAGGTGATCGACGACCCTTGGTACATCGACGTGGCGCCGTGGGCAGGCGGAGTGGCCGGCCTGTTCGGCCTGTGGTGGGGCGCGGTCACCCTCGGAGCACGGCGGGCGCGTCGGAAGGATGAGAAGGAGCATCTGGCGGTCACACAGCCGATGCTGAACGAGGAGATCATCGCGCTGTCGCAGCAGGTGGCTGCATTGCCTACGACGAACGAGCCGCAACAGGCGAAGCTGTCCAAGGACGTGCTCGACACAGTCGAGAAGGCGCGGCACCGGTTGGACGCAGCCAAGGGTGACACCGATATCGAGGCCGTGACGACACTGCTGGGTTCGGCGCGCTACGGGCTGGTGTGCATCGACGCAGTGCGTGATGGGCAGCCGATGCCGAAGCCGACGGCACCCTGCTTCTTCGACCCGCGGCACGGGCCTAGTACGGACCAGGTGAACTTCGAGCCTGAGGGTGGCAACGTGCGCGAGGTCGACGTGTGTGCTGCCTGCAAGCAGCGCGCAGTGGCTGGCGAGGAGCCACAGGTCCGCATGGTCAAGCTATGGCGGGATCCCAGGCCCTACTGGACATTCGGCGAGGAGATGGCCGCCTACATCGACGGCTACTGGTCGCAGGGCGACGGACGACGCTGGTGGTTCCCAGACGAGGATGCGCGGCGGGCCGGTGATCGGATGCGGTCCCGCTGGGCCTCTCGCCGAGCAGGTGCCCGCTTCGGGCGCTGGAGCTCCGATGTGGGTTCCTCGGTCAGCAGTTGGTCGTCGTCCGCGGGCTCGTCGTCCAGCGACGATGACGACAGCAGCTGGTCGAGCGGGTCCTCGCGGCGGTCCTGGTCGTCCCGGACCAGGTCCAGCGGCGGTGGCTCCTCGCGACGGTCGTCGCGTCGCTCAGGCGGGTCCCGCGGTTTCTGAGGTCGTCGGCACGGCCAAGGCGATGGTCAGGTCGAGCACGGTCTGCGGGTCGTCCAGCCGGGGACCGAAGAGCTGACGCAGTTGTGTCATGCGGTAACGGACGGTCTGCGGGTGGATGTGCAGGGCCGCGGCGACGTCGTCGCGGCGGCCCAAGTGCAGCAGCCATTCGCGCAGCGTCTCGGTGAGGCGCTCCGCCGTGGTCGGGCGCAGGTCCGCGAGGGGCGCCAGCACCTGTCGGCGGAGATCCTCGAGAGCCGTCGGATCGGACATGACGACCAGCGTCGCCAGGTGGCTGTCGGTATCGACCGCTGCATCGGCATCGGCGGTGAGTCGGAGTCTGTGGGCCTGGAGAGCGCGCAGGTACGACGTACGCACCGTCGTCCACGGTTGGGCGGGACCGACGGTGGCCTGGCGGCCGCGCAGGCTTCGCAGCAGGGCGGTTCGGGCTGAGCCCTCAGCATCGGGGAGCAGTAGCACGCCGAGCTCGGTCGCGTCCTCCTCGCCCGGTGCAGCAGCGAGATCGCCGAGCTCGGCCAGGTCGTCCTCAGGATGCAGGGTTCGTGGGTCGAGCGCACCGAGGATGCCTCTGAGCTGTGCGCTCGGCAGGATGACGGCAGTCAGGGTCCGGGGCGGCTCCCAGTCGGCCTGCTGGGCTTTGTCGATCAGGTGCTCGGGGGCCTCGCCGAGCAAGAGGCTGCGGCTCAGCGCTTGGAGATAGCGCTGCCGGACCCGGCCGGTAGTGGCCAACTCGTCGGTGTGGCCGGAGACACTCGCCGCGGAGAGCTCGTCGATGTAGGCGAAGACGAGCTCCGCGAACTTGGCCAAGGTCTCGGCGGGCAGGCCGGCCTCGACGGCAGTACGGGAGAGCTCCCGCCACGACACCCGGGCGCCCACGCGATAGGCGGCGAGCAAGGCGTCCATGCTCCGGCCGCTCCGGGCCTCGCCGCGACCCAGTGCGTACGCACCTTCGAGCGTCGGCGCGAGCGGCGTACCGGGTTCTCCGCTGCCGGCCAGCCGGAGGAAGCCGCCAAGGGCGAGCTTCACGGCGCCCTCGATCTTGGCGCCCATCGGTCCGGCCAGCGCGTTGGTGTACCCCGGGACCTCGACGATGATCGCCGTCACCGTCCGGCCGGCGATCTCCGCCAGCCGGGCGCGGAGGAGAGCGATCGCCGGTTCGCCGAGCTTGAGCTCGGCGGCTCCGCGAGCCGTTCGGCTGGTGTACCGCGTGGGGTCAGCGTCGGACAAACTGTTCTCTCCGAACAACATCGAGTTTCAGATTCACCATCTTTGGTCATGAAACTACACCGTGGGTCGAGGATGCTGGAAGGTATGACGACCTTTGCGTCCGACCCCCGCACGCGGCAGACGTTCCGCGACCGGCTGCGTGACCGGGTCTGGCAGGTTGCGTCGGCGGCCACCCACCCGCGTGACCCCGCCGACTACCTCGATATGTTCCGTCCGCTCCGGGCAGGCGCCGACCTGCGCGCCCGAGTGGTCGACGTCCGTCCGGAGAACTGCAACGCGGTGACCGTCGTACTGCGGCCTGGCCAGGCCTGGCGCGGGCACCAGCCTGGGCAGTACGTCCGGATCGGGCTCGACGTCGACGGCGTCCGGTTGTGGCGCTCCTACTCGCTGACCTCTGCGCCGGGCGATGGACTGATCACCATCACTGCCAAGGCAGTCCCGGACGGTGTGGTCAGTGCGCACCTCTCGCAGGAGCTACGGCCGGGCCAGCTGGTGCACCTCGACCAGGCGGTCGGGGACTTCGTGCTGCCGAACCCGGCGCCACGCAAGATCCTGTTCATCACCGGCGGCAGCGGCATCACCCCGGTGATGGGGATGCTGCGCGCAGGCCTTGGCCGGTTCGAGGACGCTGTGCTGGTGCACTCCGAGGCTCGGGCCGACGATGTGATCTTTGGTGACGAGCTGCGCGACTACGCTGCCGCTGGACACCTGCGGCTGGTCGAACAGCACACCGATACCCACGGCCGGCTTGACGTCGCCGCGCTGGCGGACGTCGTACCGGATCTGGCAGAGCGGGAGACGTGGGCCTGTGGACCGGCCGGCCTCCTCGATGCGATCGAGGAGCAGTGGGCGTCGCTCGAGGAGATCGGCGAGCTGCACACGGAGCGATTCCGGACTGCGCTGGCTGAGCCTGGTGAGGGCGGCAGCGTCACCTTCTCGGCGACCGGGACCACCCTTGAGCTCGACGGTACGACGCCGATCCTCGACGCCGGCGAGCAGAACGGCGTACTGATGCCGTCCGGTTGCCGGATGGGGATCTGCTTCTCCTGCGTGCTCCCGCTGCGCTCCGGCTCGGTGCGTGACCTCCGCTCAGGCGAGGTCACCACCGCCGCACCCGGTGACGGCGTACTCGTTCAGACCTGTGTTTCGGCCGCGGCCGGCGCCTGCGACATCGACTGTTGAGAAAGAGACCCCTGTGACTGTTCTGCAGAAGAAGGCCGCCAACCCCATCGCGCACCTGTCTCCCGAAGACATCGAGGAGATCGGTCGCCGGCTGGACGAGATCCGCGACGAGGTCATCGCCACCCGGGGCGAGCGCGACGCGGCGTACATCCGCAAGGTGATCAGTGTGCAGCGCAAGCTGGAGATGGGCAGCCGCGCCGTACTGCTGCTGTCGCTGTTCCCGCCGGCCTGGCTGATCGGTACCGCGGGGCTGTCGGTGGCCAAGATCCTGGAGAACATGGAGATCGGTCACAACATCCTGCACGGCCAGTGGGACTGGATGCGGGACCCGAAGATCCACTCGACCACCTACGAGTGGGATCACGCGTCGCCGGCCGAGCAGTGGAAGCACGCGCACAACAACCTGCACCACACGTTCACCAACGTGGTGGGTAAGGACAACGACCTCGGCTACGGCATCATGCGGGTCGACGAGGACCAGCGCTGGTACCCCCTCTACCTGGCGCAGCCGTTCTGGAACTTCGTCAACGCGATGTTCTTCGAGTACGGCATCGCGGCGTACGACCTGGAGCTGGGCAAGAACCTGGCCACCAAGGAGCGCCGCCAGGACCCGGACTTCAAGGCCCGCACCAAGCAGGTGCTAAAGAAGATCCGCGGCCAGATGACCAAGGACTACGTGGTACACCCGCTGCTGTCCGGGCCGTCGGTCCTGCACACGCTGGCTGCCAACGCGGTCGCCAACGTCATCCGCAACGTCTGGTCCCACTCGGTGATCATGTGCGGTCACTTCCCGGAGGGCGTCGAGACGTTCGAGAAGAAGTCGATCGACGGCGAGACGCGCGGCGAGTGGTACCTGCGGCAGATGCTCGGCTCGGCCAACATCAATGGCAGCCGGGCGATGCACATCATGACCGGCAACCTGTCGTACCAGATCGAGCACCACCTGTTCCCGGATCTGCCGAGCAACCGGTACCAGGAGATCGCACCGAAGGTGCGGGCGATCTTCGACGAGTACAACCTGCGCTACACCACCGGTCCGCTGCCGAAGCAGGTCGCATCGGCGTGGGCGAAGGTGTTCCGGCTGTCGCTGCCGAACGACTTCGGCTCTAAATTGCGGTCGCTAGGACGGTCGGCAGGTCCTCGCTATGGAGCACTGCCAGCGAGGTGACAGCTCGGGTGAGGCAGACGTAGAGCCGGCGGAGGCCGGTGCGCTCGTCGGCCTCACCAGCCACGATCCCTGCGGGCTCCACCAGCACCACGTGGTCGAACTCAAGGCCCTTGGCGAGTGAGGCCGGTACGACGTCCAGGTGCGACTCGGCGTCGTCCTCATCACCCAGTACGGCGAAGGTCAGCCCCTGCTCGTGCAGCGCCTTCCGAGTGGCCGGGACGAGCGCATCGGGGACGATCAGCCCGATGGAGCCCGGACGGCTCGACACCTCGTCCACTGTCTTCACCGCGACTGCCAGGCTGTCGTCGACCCGGGTGATGCTGAGTTCACCGCGCGCCCGTCGGACGGCGGTCGGCGGTGTGAGGTGCGGTGCGATGAGCGGGAGCAGTAGAGCGGCGTACTCGATCACTTGGCCGGGGACGCGGAAGCCTGCGGTCAGTTCCTCGGTGTGGGCGCCAGTCTTGCCCAGGTGCTTGAGGGCCTCCTCCCACGACGGGGTGGCCCACGGAGTGGTGCCCTGCGCGATGTCACCGAGCACTGTCATCGATCCGGTCGAGCACCTGCGGCCGACGGCGCGCAGCTGCATCGCGGACAGGTCCTGTGCCTCGTCCAGCACCACGTGGCCGAGTGACGGCGTCCGATCGACCAGGTCAGTGATCTCGTCGATCAAGGTGGCATCGGCAACCGACCACCGGGCCGCACCCGCAGACCGCGGTGCCTTCGCCCAGATCAGCATCGCCTGCTCTTCGGCGGTCAGAATGCCTTCGGCGTGCTCAGCCAGCAGCTCCGGCTCAGTGAAGAGGCGGAACAGCATCTTCGCCGGATCGACGGCCGGCCACAGAGCCTCGGCGTACTGCTTGACCGGACGGCTTCGCGCAACTGCGTCCTGTACCCGGTCGTCCGGCGAGTCACCGGCTGCCTCCATCCGCAGCAGTACGGCGTGCGCCAGCCGTTGCGGCAACATCGCCCGGCCGGCGCCGTACCGGATGCCTCGGGTGCGGAGCTCAGTGACCAGCTCCTCGGCCTGGTAGGCCGCGACCCGCCAGCGGTGTGAGCCGCGCGGGACGACCAGTGGCTCCTCCGGCGTCCGCACCTGCGACCAGACGGCCCGGTGCAGCACCTCCGCCATCCGGCCGTCGCCCTTGAGCACGTCGAGCGCTGCCGGGCCCGGCCCGGCCACGCGGACGTGGGCGACCAGCTCCTCGACGGTGGTCTGCTTGGCCTCGATCTCGCCCAGTGCGGGGAGGACGTCGCCGATGTAGCGCAGGAAGCTCGCGTTCGGGCCGACTACGAGCACTCCGGCCCGGCTGAGCTGGTCCCGGTAGGCATAGAGCAGGTACGCCGCCCTGTGCAGTCCGACCGCGGTCTTACCGGTCCCGGGCGCACCCTGGACGCAGATCGTCTGCTCGACGCCCGCACGCACGATGACGTCCTGCTCGGGCTGGATGGTGGCCACGATGTCGCGCATCGGGCCGGAGCGCGGCCGCTCGATTTCGGCGTCCAGGATGTTGCTGTGTTCCTCGACGGGGGCGGCGGTGGTCAGGTCCTCATCCTCGAAGGCCGTCATCGCGCCGTGCGTGAAGCCGAACCGGCGCCGGTGGCCGACCCCCATCGGTTCGGTCCGGCTCGCCCGGTAGAACGGCACCGAGATGTCTGCTCGCCAGTCCACCACCAGTGGCTCGCCCATGGCGTCGTTCACATGCCGGCGGCCGATGTGGAAGGTCTCCGGGGCCGGGTCGACGTAGTCCAGCCGCCCGAAGAACAGCGGGACCTCCGGGTCGTCCTCGAGCTCCTTCATCCGGCGCCAGATGGCGGCCCGCAGGTACTCCTCGCTCACCGGGTCCGCACTGTGGATCTCCAGGGCGCCGGTCTTCTCCCGCATCTGGGCCAGTGCGGCCCGGGAGGTCTTCAGATGGTTCTGCTCGGCTTGGAGGGTGTCGGACGTGTCTGCGGGCATGAGTGACCTCCAGCAGGGGGTGGGGAGCCCGGCTACGTTACTTGAGCACCTGCCGGATCGGTACCGAATTACGCGTCCGCGGCAGGTCGTCGTGCAGCCCCCGCCGGAGCAGCAGCGGCAGACAGGCCGCGAGCAGTACCAGGGCGACGATTCCGTCGAGCCAGTAGTGGTTGGCGGTCATCACCACCACTGCGAACGTGATGATCGGGTGCGCGAGCCAGAGCCAGCGCCAGCGGGACCGGGTGATCAAGATCATCGACAGGGCGATCAGGGCCGCCCACCCGACGTGCAGGCTCGGCATCGCGGCGAACTGGTTCACCACGCTGCCGGACCGGTCCGCGCCGTACACGGACTGGTCGAACGCCAGACCGGTGTCGACGAACCCGGGCATCATCCGCGGCGGTGCGAGTGGGAACGCGATGTGACCGATCAGTGCGAGCCCGGTCAGCGCGGCGATGGTCCACCGCACGTTCGCGTACGCCTTCGGTCGCCAGATGCTCAGCCAGAGCAGTACGGCGCCGGTCAGCGGCGCGTGCACGGAGGCGTAGTACAGGTTCGCTGACTGGACCAGATGGGGCAGGCTGAGCGCTGCGTGCTGGATCGTCGCCTCGTTGGGCAGATGGAGCCAGTTCTGCAACGACAGCACCTCGTGGGCATGGTCGAACGCGGACCCGGTGTGTTTGGCGGCGATCTGCCGCCCGGCGCTGTAGACCCCGAACAGGGTCGCCAGCAGCACCGCCTCCCGAATCACTCGCCAGACTGTTGTCCGACGCTGTTCCCCTGCTGTCCCCACCCGCTCTTCAGTTTGCGTCCCCATACCGTTCGACGGTACTAGCTGTTCCCTCAGGATTTGCCCAGGCGCAACCCTGACGTTGCCCTGGGCAACCCCCGAGGAACTCTTTGTGACAGGGCCGATACGCCGCCGAGATCAGCCCTTCACGGCACCGGTCAGCACACCCTTGGCGAAGTGCCGCTGCAGGAACGGATAGACGATCAGGATCGGGACGATCGACACCACCAGGATCGCCATCTGGATCGAGGCCTGCGGTGGCAGTAGCTCGGTGCCCAGCTCGGCACTGCCCAGCTGGGTGTCGTTGATGACGTACGTTCGCAGGACCAGCTGCAGCGGCCAGAGCTTGCTGTCGTTCAGGTAGAGCAGTGCGGAGAAGAACGCGTTCCAGTAGGCCACTGCGTAGAACAGCCCGATCACCGACAACACCGCCTTCGACAGCGGCAGGACGACGTACCCGAAGGTCTTGAGCTCGCCGGCGCCGTCTATCCGGGCGCTCTCGATCAGCTCACCGGGCAGGTTCATGAAGAACGCCCGCAGCACCACCACATTGAAGGCGCTGACCATGGTGGGCACTATGAGCGCCCAGACGCTGTCCAGCAGACCAGCGCCCTTCACCACCAGGTAGGTCGGGATGATGCCGGGTGAGAACAGCATGCTGAACAGCACCACCAGCAGGATCGGCCGTCCGGCCACAAAGGCCGGCCGAGACAGCGCATAGGCCAGCAGACACGACACAGTCAGGCTGAGCAGCGTTCCGACCACGGTGACGAACACACTGATCAGCAGTGCCTGCGTCACCACGCCACCGGCGAACAGCGACCGGTACGCCGCGAAGTCGATCGAGTCGGGTAACAGGACCAGTCCGCCGGACTCGTTGATCTGTTTGTTCGGTGCGACGCTGGTGGAGATCACTCCGATGAACGGGACGATCACCACTGCGCAGAACACCAGCAGGACAAGGCCTTTGAAGACCCGCATCGGCCAGGAAGGTGCGGGGACGCCTTGGACGATCATGCGGCTCACCTGCTGTACACCCCTTGCTCACCGAAGATGTGGGCGACCTTGTTTGCCGTGAGGACCAGTGCGACGCCCACGAGGCCCTTCACCAGGCCCACTGCCGCTGCGACGCCCCAGGCGCCTCCTAGGACGCCGTTGTTGTAGACGTAGGTGTCGAGGACCTCACTGATGTCGCGGCCGACCGCTTGCTGCTGCAGGATGATCTGCTCGAAGCCGACGGTCAGTGAGTCGCCAAGGCGCAGGATGAACAGCAGGATGATGATTCCGCGCAGTCCTGGCAGCGTGACGTGCCAGAGCTGCTGCATCCGGGTTGCGCCGTCCACACTGGCCGCCTCGTACAACTGCGAGTCGATCTGGGACAGTGCGGCCAGAAACAGGATGGTGGCCCATCCGGTGTCCTTCCAGATGATCTGCGACGTGAGCAGCACATGGAATAGTTCCGAGTTGCCGATGATGTTCAGCGTGGCCAGGTCGTGTGAGCGCAGGTAGTTGTTCAGTAGGCCGCTGCCACCGAGCATCTGCTGGAACAGCGCCACCACAATCACCCAGGACATGAAGTGCGGCAGGTAGAGGATGCTCTGCGCGATCCGCTTGATCCGCTCGGAGAACAACGAGTTGAGCAGCAGGGCCAGCAGGATCGGCGCTGGGAAGACGAAGACCGACTGCAGGGCAGTCAGGATCAGCGTGTTCTTCAGAGCGCGCAGAAACGCCGGATCGCCGTTGAAGATCACCGCGAAGTTGGACCAGCCCGACCAGTCGCTGCCACCGATCCCCAGGAACGGCTGGTAGTCCTTGAAGGCGATCACGTTGCCCAGTAGTGGCACGTAGTGGAATGCGATGATCAGTGCGGCGCCGGGCAGCGCGAACAGCAGCAGGACTCGGTCACGACCCAGACGGTGCCAGAGGCTCATTTACTCTCCGCCAGCGCCTGCTCGAGCTCCGAGCGGATCTTGTCGCCCCCTGCTGACTTCCAGTCCGCCACTCCGGCGGTCCAGTCCGAGACAGGCTTCTTGCCTTGGACGATCTGGCTCTCCAGGTCGGTCAGGGTCTTTGCGAGCTGGGCCTGCTTCTTCGACTGGGTGTCGGAGTACAGGCCGTACGACGCGTCGTACACGAGGCGCTTGGCGATCTTCTGCTGGATTGCGTGCTGCTTGCGCGGTACGTCGGGCTTTCCGGCCCAGTAGAGCGCCAGGGGCGAGTCACTGATGTACTGCAGGCCGATGCCGGTCTCGACGACGCCTACCTTGGTGGGCACCGGATCCGTGCCCTGTAAGGCGTAGTGGCGGCCAGCGACGCCGTACTTGCGGAACAGGTACTCCTCGGTGCCGAACGGTGCGGCCATCCAGTTGGCGATCTTGAGCAGGGTGTCGGCAGTGTGCTTGCTGTCCTTGCTGAATGCGGTCACGTTGTTCAGCGCGCCGCCCATCCACGGACTGCCCTCGCCACCGTCGAAGCCGGGGACGTCGAGCATGTTGACCGCGAACGAGTCACCTGCGGTGTTGTCGGCGTAGTACTGGTTCCAGGCGACGAAGCTGTCGTAGTCGAAGGCCGCAGTGCCGCCGTTGAACCACTGCTTGCGCGCACTGGCCTTGTCGTTGAACGCATCGGGGTTGATCACTCCGGCAGCGACCATCTTGCGCGCCGCCTCGAGCGCCTCCTGATTGGCCTCGTGTTCGTAGCTGGAGCTGAACTTGCCGCCCGCCTCCTTCCAGACATTCGGTACGCCGAGCATCTGGCGGATCGTGGACAGTGGTACCCGGGTCCAGGCCCACTTGTTCTGCTTGGCAGCGGTGAGCTCTTTGGCCAGTCCGAAGAACTCCTCGAAGTTCTTCGGCGCAGGGTCCTTGATGCCCTTCGCGGCCAGCAGGTCCTCGCGGTAGAGCGTCAACGACGTCCGGGACATCCCACGCGGGACAGGGACGCCATAGATGGCGCCGTTGAAGACGCAGCCCTTCCAGTAGTTGGCCGGGATGTTCGCCAGGAACGGGTACTTCTTGATCGCGTCACCGGACAGCTGCTCGGTGAGGTCCATGCACTTGGCCTTCACCAGGCCAGGGATCTGTGCGGTGTCCACAGGGATGTTGAGGATGTCCGGTAGGTCACCGCCGGCGATGCGGGTGGCGAACTTGTCCTTGTACTCGTCGTTCGACGCCATGCTGATCTGGAGCTCGGAACCGAGCCGGTCGTTCAGGGCCTGCCAGAACTGGTTCCGGTCCGCTGCGGGCGGGATAGCGCCGGGGATGTTCGTCAGGAACGTGACGGGCTTGCCGTCACCAGGTGCCTCGGTGATCGCCCGGATCGGGTTCGCGGGGTACTTGAGGAAGGCGTCCAGGACCACGCTGTCGCCGGGGAGGTCTGGCGTGACACCGGCGTACTTGGTGAAGGCGGGCAGGGCGACTGCGCGGTTGGCGGCCGCAGTGTTTTTCGGACCGGACGAGCAACCGGTGACCGCGACAGCGGCGGCGGCCAGTCCACCGCCGAGGAACGAGCGTCTGCTGATGGACATCAAGCTTCACCTTCCCTTGGAAGGCCACACGATGACATAGTACGTCCTATGTCTTCAAGGGTGAATGTCGTCTTCGACCCCGCTGGGAGCGGCTATCACACGTTCCGCATCCCAGCCATCGTGGCGCGGGGTGGGCTGGTGCTGGCGTTCTGCGAGGGCCGGCGGCACGGGTCCGGAGACGCAGGGGAGATCGAGCTGGTACTGCGGCGTTCGCTGGACGGCGGACTGACCTGGCTGCCGCTACAGGTCGTGCTGGCGGTGGCTGGGAAGACCTGTGGGAACCCGGCACCGGTCTTCGACCCGGCCAGCGGGGACGTCGTACTGGTGTCGGTCCAGAACGGCGCTGAGGCGGTGGAGTCGTCGCTGGCCCGGGGGAGTGACCCGGAGGACGGGCGGCGGGTGTTCGTGCAGCGGTCCGCGGATGCCGGTACGACGTGGAGCGCGGCCGTGGAGATCACCGCGCAGGTGAAACCGGCGGATTGGGGTTGGTACGCGACCGGACCGTGTCACGCGATCGCCTTGCACAGTGGGCGTTTGGTGGTGCCTGCGAACCACTCTGAGGTGTCAGCAGGCGTGAACGGCGGCCACTGCATCGTGAGCGATGACGGCGGCCACACGTGGTCAGTGGGGTTCGTCGACCGCAATGACGGGCCGGAGATCAACGCCAACGAGACTGCGGTCGCGGAGCTTCCCGATGGCCGGCTTTACTTCAATGCACGCAACCACCTGGGCACCGGGCCAGCCCGGGTTCACGCGTGGTCGTCAGACGGCGGTACGACGCTCGACGCGCCGTACGCCGGAATCCCGGAGGTCACGGCACCGGGGATCCAGGGGAGCGTGCTGACGCTGCCCGACGGGCGATTGTTGCTGTCGACACCGATCGACCCGGCGGCCCGCCGGGAACTGACCGTCTTCGTGAGCTCTGATGCCGGTGCGTCGTGGGAGCCCTTGCTGGTCGTGCATCCCAGGATGGCCGGGTACTCCGATCTGGTGCTGCTGGCCGACGGGTCGGTGGGGATCTTCTACGAGGCCGGTGAGACCTCGTCGTTCGCTGCGTTGCGCTTTGCCACCTTCGCCCTTTGATGACTATCGCCCTTTGATGAATGGGAGACCGCCTTGCTGTCTGGTGTCGTACCGCCGCTTGTCACACCGTTCACTTCGTCGTACGACGTGGACACCGGATCGCTGGCCCGGTTGATCCAGTACCAGCTGGCCGGGGGAGTGAACGGGCTGTTCGTCCTCGGCACCTCGGGTGAGGGGACGTTTCTGACCGACGAACAGCGGCAGGTGGTGCTGGAGACGGTCGTGGGTGAGGTGGCCGGTCAGGTGCCAGTGCTGGCCGGAGTGATCGACACTTCGACCGCACGGGTCGGTGCGCACGTTTCTGCGGCTCTCAAGGCCGGTGTGGACGGACTGGTCGCTACAGCTCCGTTCTACGCGGCAACGCATCCGGCGGAGATCGAGCGTCATTTCACGCGGCTGGCGGCGCTCGCGGGTGGAACGCCGTTGTACGCCTACGACATTCCAGTGCGGGTCGGGACGAAGCTGCCGACGTCACTGGTCATTTCGCTTGCCCAGGCTGGGGTGATCGCTGGTGTGAAGGACTCCAGTGGGCAGGAGCCGAGCCTGCGTCGGCTGGTGATGGAACGGCGTGCGGCGGGTCTGAAGCAGTTCGCGATCATGACCGGGTCAGAGGTGGCGGTCGACTCCGCACTGGCGTTCGGCGTGGACGGCGTCGTACCGGGGCTTGGGAACGTGGACCCTGCTGGCTATGTGCGGCTCTTCGCTGCGTCCAGTGCGGAGGCGTGGGCCGAGCAGGAGCGGCTGATCCGGCTGTTCGACATCGTGGACGTGGCGGACCGGTCGCGGATGGGGGCGAGCTCCGCGGCGCTGGGTGCCTTCAAGGCGGCGCTCTACCTGCTCGGGGTGATCGAGTGCCCGATCACGGCGTACCCGGGCATTCCTCTCGACGAGGCGGAGATCGCGGCAATCCGGCCGCTGCTGGAGCAGGCCGGATTACACTGACGAGTCTTTACAGGAGGAGGACCGGCAGTGACAACGGGTGGGCTCGGCCGGGCACGTGGTGCGGCGGGGAATCAGACCTTCATTCGCGACCAGATGAAGTCCTACATCCTCGAGCGCGGGCTGAAGGCCGGCGACCCGCTGCCGAACGAGCAGGACCTGATGGCGCAGCTGGGCGTCGGCCGGCATCCGCTGCGGGAGGCGATGAAGGCGCTGCAGGCGGTCGGCATCATCGAGATCCGCCATGGCTACGGCACGTACGTCGGTGAGGTGTCGCTGCAGTCCCTGGAGGACGGTCTGGCGTTCCGGATGTCCCAGTCGATGGCCGGAGACCTCCGCGACGTACAGAACGTCCTGGAGGTCCGTCAGGCCCTCGAGGTCGGTCTCGCCGAGGACGTCGTCGCCCACTTCAGCACCCACGGCGCCGAAGGACTCGAGGAGCTCGTCCGGCGGATGGAGTCCAAGGCCGCCGCAGGCAGCTACTTCCCCGACGAGGACTGGGCGTTCCACCAGGCCCTCTACGAGCCCCTGGGCAACGCCCTGGTGATCGACCTGCTCTCAGTCTTCTGGCGCACCTTCGCGGACGTCGACGCGCGCCTCCCCGGCGCCCGCTACACCCCAGCTGACGCTGCGGCCTGGCATCGGGACCTCCTGAACAAACTGCAGTCCGGAGACCCCGACGCGTTTGCGCGCTCGATGAAGTCCCACTTCAACGGGATCCACACGCGGTTGGCTTAAGCCGTTCCCTCCGCGAAGAGGTTCTCGGCGTCGATGATCGTGTAGGCGTATCCCTGCTCGGCGAGGAAGCGCTGGCGGTGGGCGGCGAACTCGGCGTCGATGGTGTCGCGGGCGACGATCGAGTAGAAGCGGGCGGTGCGGCCATCGCCCTTGGGCCGCAGTACGCGGCCGAGGCGCTGAGCCTCTTCCTGACGGGAGCCGAAGGTGCCGGAGACCTGGATGGCCACGGAGGCCTCCGGGAGGTCGATGGAGAAGTTGGCGACCTTGGAGACGACCAGGCGGGTGATCTCACCGGTGCGGAACGCCTGGAACAGACGCTGGCGCTCCTTGACGGTGGTCTCGCCCTTGATCACCGGACACTCGAGGCGTTCGCCCAGCTCGTCCAGCTGGTCGATGTACTGGCCGATGACCAGCAGTGGCTCATCTGCGTGGTGGTCGGCGATACGGCGGACCAGGCGGGACTTGGCCGGTGTGGACGCGGCCAAGCGGTAGCGGTCCTCGGGCTCGGCGGTCGCATAGACGAAGCGCTCGGTCTGCTCCAGGTCGACGCGCACCTCGATGCAGTCCGCCGGAGCGATCCAGCCCTGCGCCTCGATGTCCTTCCAGGGCGCGTCGTACCGCTTCGGGCCGATCAGGGAGAACACGTCACCCTCACGGCCGTCCTCACGGACCAGAGTGGCGGTCAGACCGATGCGCCTGCGGGTCTGCAGGTCAGCGGTCATCCGGAAGATCGGTGCGGGCAGCAGGTGCACCTCGTCGTACACGATGAGGCCCCAGTCACGCGCGTCGAACAGCTCCAGGTGCGTGTAGACACCCTTCCGGCGCGTGGTCATCACCTGGTACGTCGCGATCGTCACCGGCCGGATCTCCTTGCGGGCACCGGAGTACTCGCCGATCTCGTCCTCGGTGAGGCTGGTGCGCTTGAGCAGCTCGTCCTTCCACTGCCGGGCGGACACCGTGTTGGTGACGAGGATCAGCGTGGTCGCTGAGGCCTGCGCCATCGCAGCGGCGCCGACGATCGTTTTACCAGCGCCACAAGGCAGTACGACGACGCCCGAGCCACCGTGCCAGAACGACTCGACCGCCTGCTCCTGGTACGGGCGCAGCTCCCACCCGTCCTTCACCAGCTCGATCTGGTGCGCCTCGCCATCGACGTACCCGGCGAGGTCCTCAGCCGGCCAGCCGAGCTTCAGCAGTGTCTGCTTGAGGTGACCGCGCTCTGACGGGTGCACCAGCACGGTGTCGTCGTCGATCCGCGCCCCGAGCATCGGCTTCACCTTCGCCGAGCGCAGGACCTCCTCCAGCACCGGACGGTCGGTCGTCACCAGCACCAGTCCGTGCTGCGGGTGCTTCTCCAACCGCAGTCGCCCGTAGCGATCCAGCGTCTCCGCAATGTCCACGAGGAGCGAGTGCGGTACCGGATAGCGGCTGTAGCGCAACAGCACGTCGATGACCTGCTCCGCGTCGTGCCCGGCAGCCCGTGCGTTCCACAGGCCGAGAGGAGTCAGCCGGTAGGTGTGTACATGCTCAGGAGCCCGCTCCAGCTCGGAGAACGGCGCAATGGCCTTGCGGCACTCACCAGACTCCGGATGCGCAGTCTCCAACAGCAGAGTCTTGTCCGACTGCACGATCAACGGCCCGTCCGTCACCCGTAACTCCCATTCGTCGCCCGACCCTCCATTGTGCCCCTACCCGCCAAACCAGGAGTCAGCCTTCGACGACCCGGGCGGTGGAGATGCGGTGCAGGGCGTAGGTGTGAGGCTGGTTCGTGCTGGGGTCGTAGGCCGTGAGCCAGCCGTCGGCGACCCGCGTGGGTTCGACGATCCGCTCGGAGGCGGTGCCGTTGTGATCCACATAGGAGATCCAGGTGCGGGTGTGAGCCTCGGCGGCGTTGGTGAGGACCGCGATCGTCTCCGCAGGTGCCGAAGGTTCGCCGGCACCGTCGTCCGTCGGCCGGTCCGCGGCCAGACGGTCACCGGACCGAACCTTCTCGATCACAGCCTTCACCTGGTCGGGAGTGAGGTCGATCGTGCTGTCAGCGAAGTCCCGGCTGCTACGGCGGCGCGGCGGCTCACCCCGTCGAGCCGCAGCCGTGCTCACGTGCACCACGCCGTCGAACGTCTCGGCCAGCGGAGCCAGCCCGGCGTCACGCAACCGGCTCAGCACCATGTCCGGCGGCGACGGTGAGACGACCACCGTCGGCGCCAATCGGCGGAACCGAACACCCGGCAGGTTCGAGTTCACCAGGTGGGTGAGCACGTCCTCGTCGTCACACCGCAGGTACGTAGACGCTGTCCCCAGCCGCAGTACGCCGTGTCGCCTGGCCACGTCGTCGATCAGGTACGACAGCGGCTGCGGGATCGGCGTCCGCGAGTGTTCGGCCAGCCACTTGTGCAGTTGGTCCGCGGTCCGGCCGAGGTCGAAGGCACGCCGTACTGAGCCTTCACTGAAGCGGTAGACCGCAGCGCCGCCTTGCGACTCGACATCCGCCATAGCGGACAGGTCGTCCTGCACGGATCGCACCAGCGGGCCAGGAGCGACCGCGGTCAGGTCGGCCTGCAGGAGGATCTCAGACACCGGCTCCGGTACCAGCGGGCTGATGGCTTCGGCCAGGTCATCGACCGTCGGTTCCTGCTTCAGGAGCGGCCGGCCATGGGTCGCCAACGCGCCAAGACCGGTCAGACCGAGCAGTGCGGCTTCGGTGAGCGCCCACTCGACCAGCTCGTCGCGGAACTGCCCGCCGCGCCGCGGTCGGTGCCAGGCCACCCAGGTGACCACCGAATGCGTAGCGGGTGCAATCCCGGTGGCTGTCTCGCCTAGGGCGTTCAGCGTCAGTACCCGAACCTCCGGCGCCAGCAGGCGCTCCAAGTCCGGTGCGAGCGCGTTGATGAGGCGCTCGCGCGCTGCAGCCGTGGCACCGCCGGAGTCGCGACGACCGATCAGTCCGATCGCTCGTAGTCCGCCGAACCAGGCCGTGACGAGGTGGGCCCAGCGATGCGCCAGATCCAGTTCGAGCCAGTCGTCGTACGCGTTCGTCGGCAGCCAGAGCTCATTGGTCCCAACCTCGACGGCCGCGACCAGTCCGGCGGCGTACGCGATCTCAAGCACCGCTGCGGTCGTGGACTCTTCCGCACCGACCTTCCCAGCCAGACTGCGCAGCTCACGGACCCCGATCCCGCCGGTTCGCAGTACGGGCGGCGGCTCGATGCCCAGCTGCTCCAGCGCTCGGTCGACCTGGCGCACCAGGTCCAGCGCGGCTCCGGCCGCGGCCCGGTCGACGATCGACGCCATGACTGTCTTGCCGTCCAGCGGCGGCGGTGTGGGTCGCGTCGACGCGAGCACCCGCCCGCCCCGCAGATGCAGGCCGATCTGCCGCGGCAGCACGACGGTGTTCGGATCACGCGGTACGACGAGGCCGCGCGCGAGCAACCGCTCGACCGGCGTCCGTGCGGACGCGATGGTCACCGGACGCTCGGCCTTCTCGACCGTGCCGGTCGGAGGACCCCAGGTGAGCTTGTCGAGCACCTCACGCGCTTCCGGACCGGCGTCCTCGATCAGCTTGTCCAGATCGCCGAAGTGCCGGGTGGTGATCGGACCCAGCCCGGCCGGTGTCGGACCGAGCAGCTCGTGGACCGAGCGGATCAGCCGCAGGTCGTCCTCGGTGCCCCAGACCAGAGCCAGGTCCAGCAGCTCGGCCACTCGGGGCTGGACGATCTCCACCGGCTGGCCGACCCCTGCTGCCAGGTCGGCCAGGGTCACCGGCTCCGGCAGCGCCGACAGCGACTCCAGCAGGTCTACACCGAACTCGTCGAGCCGGTTGATCGCCCGGGCCGCCGAAGCGTTCGTGGTGGCCCGGGCAGCGAGCTGACTGGTGTCGGCCGGGATCGGCATGGCCAGGTCAGGCCGGTGCCGGAGCAGCGTCCCGAGGGCAGGGTCGTCCCAGGTGCGCAGCGCCTCTGCGAGGGTGCGTGGGCGGTACCGCTCGGACGTGGTCATCCCTCCAACGGTACGGCGCATCCGACCCGATCACTAACCGCTGGCTACTCGGCTGCCCCCGCGAAGCCGATCCGGCGGAAGCCGACGCGCTCGTAGACGGCCGCGACTGCGTCACTCTCAGCTGAGAGCAGCATCAGCTCCACGCCGTTGTCGAAGGCGTGCTCGACGAGTGCTGAGGTCACTGCGGCCGCCAGCCCGCGGCGGCGCATCGAGGGCAGCGTGGCGACGCCGACGATCTCCGAGGCCGTCCCGACCGGTTGGTGCTGGCCGCTGGCGACCATTCCCTCGTCGGTGAACGCTCCGGCCGACACTGTCACCCCGCGGCGCAGCCGATCGGAAAGGCCCTCGATGAACTCGTCCGTCAGCTCGGCGGCTGCGGCGTCCCGTTCGGCCGGGCCGCCACTGCCGACTGCAGTCCCGCCGTCGCTGAAGGCCACGTTCTGCAAGCCTCGTCCCTCCCGGATGACCGCGGGCTCCACGGGCAGGATCTCGACCCGGGCGTCTGCCGTCGCAGGCTTGAAGTCCGACTTCTCCATCACCAGCAGTGGATGCTCGATCACCGTCAGGCCCGCCTTGGTCGCTGCCGGTCCCAGCGACGGGCAGGCCTCGACAACCCACTCGAAACTCAGCGGCAGCTCCAGCTCCGCGCACCGTGCCCGCACTGCCTCGATGTCGGCCGACTCCACCGTCACACCGGGCCGGGGACGCGCGTAGTACGGCCAGACCGTCGTACTGCGGAACAACGTGAACGGACCGATCTCTTCGGTCTCGGCGTTGGACAGCGGGACCGAGTGCAGGTACTCGTCGACTCTGGTGATCATGGCCACGCAGTGAATCACCAGACCGAGGTCAGCGCTACGGATTTCGTCCTCCGGTGAAACATGTCGAGTTCTGCCGGACAGCTCCGACGTAGGAGTGTGAGATCACTTTCCGGGAGGACTTCGATGGAGCATGTGACGTCTGCCGACGGTACGACGATTGCCTACGAGCGGATGGGCAGCGGACGACCGATCGTCCTCGTGCCCGGCGCACTCTGCGATCGGAACCAGCCGACGCTGGTGCTGGCCGGCACCGCCTCACCGCCGTTCATGGTCGACGCCGGCTACCGGGTCGTCAAGGAGCTCCGGGCGGCCGCGCTGATCGAACTCGCCGACCAGAACCACGTCGTACCGCCGGAGTTCCTCGCACCCGTGCTGCGGACGTTCCTGCGCGGGCAGGACGTCAGTCGACGATGATCTCGATGGAGACCTTGTTCGGGTAGAACGCCACGTACTCACGGATGTCGGCGACCGCGTCGTACGGCTGCTCGTAGGTCCACACCGCGTTCACGCCGTCCTCGCCCGCGGGCAGGATGCTGTAGTACGACGCGTCGCCCTTGTAGGGGCAGTACGTCGTGTGCTCGGTGCGCTCCAGCAGGCTGAAGTCGACGTCGTCGCGGGGAAGGTACTGCGCCGCCGGGTATGTCGACTCCTGCAGCGACAGCGCTTCCCGGCTGTCCGCCAGCACCTGGTCGCCGAGCTTCACCACCACTCGGTCCGGGTTCTTCGCGATGGTGATCGGGTGGTCCGGACCTGGGATCTTGCGCGTCTTCTCAGCCATGACCTGTGACAACCGACCGCCCCGCACCGGCATTCCCGCAATCGGCGATGCTGGGGAGATGGAATTGCGGCAGCTCGAGTACTTCGTGGCTCTGGCAGAGACACTGCACTTCGGCCGGGCCGCGGAGCACCTCGGGATCGGCCAGCCCGGACTCAGCCAGCAGATCGCCCGCCTGGAGCGGGAGCTCGGTGTGCTGCTGGTCGACCGGTCAGCTCGGGCCATCCGGCTCACCGAGGCCGGTCAGCGCTTCCTGCCCGCAGCCCGGTCCGTACTGGTCGCCGTCGACGACGCCCGGGCCGCTGCGGTCGGTGAGCCGGCCGGCGCGCTCCGGCTCGGTACCAGTACCGGTCTGGGCGAGCGCCTGGAGACGGTAGTCGCCAGACTCGGCGAGGACGGCGTACCGACCGAGCTGATCAGTACGTCGACGCGTGCCCGGCTGGACCGGGTTCGGAGCGGCCAACTGGACGCCGCGTTCGTCCGGGGAGTCGACGAGGTGGCCGGCCTGGAGCTGATTCCGGTGTGGGAGGACGCGCTGCTCGTGGCGATGCCTGCGACGATCGCTCCGGCCGGACAGGTCGCGTTGCGGGACCTGAAGGGACTGCCGCTGCGAATCACCGCCCGCCGCAACAATCCACCGCTGGTGGATCTGGTGCTGTCGGCCTGTTCTGCGGAGGGTTTCGAGCCACTGCTCGGTCCCACGTCGAGCAGCCTGCAGGACACCCACGCGGCGATCGGGGCCGGTGCTCCAGGCTGGACGGTGATCTATGAGTCGCATGCGCACCTGCTGCGCGAAGGACGCGTCGTCTACCGGCATCCGGAGCCACGGCTCGCGCTGACGACCAGCCTGGCCGTTCCGGCCGGCGCCCGGATCGGTGGTCGCCTCGCGATGCTGCTGGCAGCGTGCCGGGCAGCGTCCGATCAGTTCGAGTGATCGCTGCGCATCGGATCTGTGTCTCGTTCCCAGCGCCGGCCACGGCTGGAATGGAGACACCGAACAGAACCAGGAAAGGAAGATCCGATGCCGATCGTCACCGTCCTCCAGGGGCCGCGCAGCACCGAGCTGAAGCGTGCACTGGTCCAGGACATCACCAACGCCTTCGTCGACACCCTCGGTGTCCCGGCCGACAGCGTGCAGGTGTGGATTCAGGAGACCGCGCCGGAGAGCTGGTCCGTAGCGGGCAAGCTCCGCGCCGACGGCTGACCAGCCGGTCGTGGTGCTCGGTCAGGCGGTCTGCTCGAGCTCCACGACCAGGCAGGGGCCGCCGTCGAAGGCTCCGCCGTCGATACCGAGCACCAGGCCGTCGGCGTACAGGTGGGGGCCGGTGAGGAACTCGGGGGAGATGTGCAGCATGTCGGCCACGATGCTGTGCCCGTGGACGATCCGGCGGCCGCCGAGGGCCTGGAGCATGATGCGGGCCACCTCCGGACCGCTCACGCCGCGGAACGCGTAGCGCGACGTCATCCGGCGCCAGATCTCCCACCAGACCACGATGTCGTCGGTGTGCAGGTCGGTGCGGGCCCGGGTGTTGATCTGGTCGAGGGTGTCGCCCCACTCGACGTACTCCGCGGTGTCGGAGTGCATCAGCAGGTGGTCGGCGTCCAGGCCGAGCAGGGGCTGCTCGAGCAGCCAGGCGGCGTCGTCGTCGGTGAGCAGCTCCTGGTCACGGTCCTGGCCGCCGTTCAGGGCCCAGGAGCGCTCGAAGCTGCGGCTGGTGATGCCGTCGTGCGGGACGAAGGTGTCACCGAACTTGCGCATCCCCAGCGCGAGGATCTCGTGGTTGCCGAGCAGCACGTTGACCGCGCCGGCCGGCGCCTGCTCGACCAGACCGCGCACGAAGCGCAGCGCGCCGATCCCGTCCGGGCCGCGGTCGAAGAAGTCACCGAGCACCCAGAGCCGGGCGTCCGTACCGGACCAGTTGCCCTCAGCATCGGTCAGGCCCGCCGCCAGCAACGACGCCTGCAGCTTGTCCGGGTGCCCGTGGATGTCGCTGACGGCGAAGACGCGCGTCATGTCAGCCCCGAACGGTCAGCACAATCAGTACGACGTTCAGCGCGGTCACGGCGGTGGCTACCAGGCATGCCGCGAGAGTAGTCGCTTTGCGGTTGACAAGGCTGCCCATGACGCGCCGGGAAGCGGTCAACCGGACCAGTGGCCAGAGGGCGCACGGGATGCCGAAGCTCAGCACGACCTGTGACACCACCAGCGCCCGGCTGGGGTCGATGCCGATGGCCAGGATGGCCAGAGCCGGGATGAGCGTGATGAGGCGGCGCAGCGACAGCGAGACCTTGCGCTTCCAGAAGCCGTCCAGGATGACCGAGCCGGCGTAGGTGCCGACCGACGAGGAGGCGAAGCCGCTAGCCAGCAGGGCCAGGGCGAACAGCAGTGCGGAGAAGTGGCCGAGCCGGTCACCGATTGCCACGTGAGCAGCGTCCAGGGAGTCGGCACCGGACCCGTTGAGGGCAGCGGCGGCCAGGACGACCATGGCCAGGTTGACTGCGCCGGCCAGCGCCATAGCGATGGCCACGTCGGTGCGGGTGGCGCGCAGCACCCGCTGCTTGCCCGCAGTAGAGCGAATCGACTTCCAGTGCCGGTCCGTGACCAGGGCGCCGTGCAGCCAGATCGCATGCGGCATGACGGTGGCGCCGAGCATGCCGGCCGCCAGCACCAGCGACTGCGTGCCGTCCAGCCGCGGGACCATGCCGCCGAGCACACCGGCCGCTGACGGCTCGGACTTGATCGTGGAGACCACGAAACCGACCAGAACGACGGCCAGCAGCCCGATGATCGCGGCCTCGAACGGCCGCTGCCCGCGCTTGGACTGGTAGATCAGCAACCCGAACGAGACCACACCGGTGATCACACCGCCCAGCAGCAACGGAATGCCGAAGAGCAGGTTCAGTGCGATCGCACCGCCGACCACCTCTGCCAGGTCGGTCGCGACCGCTACCAGCTCGGCCTGCGCCCACAGCCCGGTCGACGTGGACCGCTTGAAGTGCTCGCGGCACAACTGCGGCAGCGTCAGCCCGGTCGCGATACTCGCCTTTGCCGCCAGATACTGCACCAGAACGGCCATCAGGTTCGCTCCGACGACCACCCAGCACAGCAAATAGCCGTAGGTCGCACCGGCCGCGATGTTGGTCGCGAAGTTCCCCGGATCGACATACGCGACCGCCGCGACGAACGCCGGTCCGAGCAGCAAAAGCCCGGACCGGTTCAACTGCCGCCTCAGTGGCGCCGGTGCATACATGAGAGAAGTCTCTCCGACGGAGTCAACAGCGCAACCCCGGTTCCAGGTTTGAGACGCGCCTCTCAGGTGCCCTGGGTCGACGTACCGAGGACCTGGTGCACCTTGTCGGCGGCGTCCAGCGTCGGGTCCTCGATGTCGCCGGAGTCGAAGTTCATCGACAGCAGTACGTCGTCGAAGGCGGTGAAGACGAAGTGGATCTCGAGGCCCTGCAGCGGCCCGCCGGCCGCCGTGATCCGGACCGCGGTCGGCCCGGTACCGGCCTTCGGCGCCGAGACCTCGGCGACCGTCACCGGCGACGTACCGGCGCCGGAGATGGTCAGCTTGGCCTTCTTGCAGCTCGAGACGGCCGATTTCACGCTCGCGAGGTAGGCCTTGGTCGCGGCCGCGGACGGCAGTGCGTCGAGCTGTTCACCCACGAAGGGCCCCTCCTGGCCACCGGAGAACTCGCGGCTCACGGAGACCTTCGACCCGGGCGGCACGTCGTCGTTGAACAGCTTGACGAGCGGCTTGCACTTCGCATCGGACGAGGTCAGCTTGGTGCCGGCGTCGTCACCGGCGGACTCCGGGTCGATGGCGAACCCACTGGGCAGGTCTTCCAGCGCCAGCAGCGCCTTGGTCAGCGACGCCTTCGTCCGGGGTGCCGGAGCCGGTGCGGCCGGAGTGGTCGGCGCACTGGCTGTGGGCGTCGGAGTGGACGTGGCGGTCGTCGGTGCGCTGGTGGTCGGGTTCGAGGCGCCGGCAGCCGGCTTGTCGTCGCCCTGGCAGCCGACGAGGCTCAGGCCGAGGCCGACGGCCAGAACCGCAGCAGTGATGGGTCGTTGCAGTGACACGGTGCCCTCCCCGGGCATGGGACAGAGTGCCGAGACCCGGCATTTCGAGGAGGCTAGCAGCGGCAGCGCGCCCGCAGCCGGACCTTGTGCCGAACGTGACTGGACCGGAATGAAGCCTGCGTCTCAGGCCCAGGAGAAGTGCACTTCGAGGGAAACCTGGACGGAGTGGTCGCCGGGGGTGATGTTGAGGGAGGCGGCGTCGAAGGCCTTGGCCGACATGCTCAGCGCCTCCCCGCGGATGGGGGCGTGGTTGTCGGTCTCACTGATCGCTGTGACCGAGCCGAGCGAGTAGCCGGCCAGCGCGGCGAGCTCTGTGCCCTTCTCCTGCGCCTGGCGGAACGCGAGCTCCCGAGCCTGGGTCAGCAGCGCGGACTTGTCCTGTACGTCGAACTGCAGCGACTGCAGATTCAGGTTGTTCCCGGCCGCACCCACTGCCGCGTTGAGCAGCGTGCCGAAGCCAGTGAGGTCCCGGGTGGTCACGCTGAGCTGGTGCGAGCCCCGGTACGCCGCAGCGGTTCCCGGCTCGCGGTACTCCTGGTAGACGTTCACCGTCGTCGTACCGATGTCGGACGCCTCAACGCCCTGTTCGCGCAGCGCAGCAACTACTGCGTCCGTGCGCTCGGCCACCTGCGCGACCGCGGCTGCCACATCCGCCGCGACGTGCTCGACGCTCAAGGACACCCGCAGTACGTCGGGCGCCGTACTGACCTGACCTGATCCGACAACCGTTACCCCAGTTTCCATGCCAGTTAGTCTGACACCTCCTCCTAGCCACCGGAGTCTGTTCAGCTAGGCGCATGCGTAGCCGAATCGTCATTGCCGCCGCTCTCGCCGGTGTGCTGCTCACTGGTCTCACCACTGCCCAGGCCACCGGGCGGGACTCTGATGTCGCCCGCGCGTTCACTGCGACCGACCGCAGTACGGCGTGGACCCAGGTGGCGCGCATTCCACTGCGCTTCCCGACGTATCACCCGCAGGGTTTCGCTTTGGTCGGCGATCTGATCTTTCTGTCGAGTGTCGAGGTGCTGGAAGCCCCGGTGAAGTACCCACAGCCGGTGGACGGCTACGACCGCACACCGGGTCAGGGGATCGGTCACCTGTTCGTGCTGGACCGGCAGGGCAACCTGAAGAAGGACATCCGCCTCGGCGAAGGTACGGCGTACCACCCGGGCGGCATCGACTTCGACGGGCGCGATGTGTGGGTCCCGGTCGCGGAGTACCGGCCCAACTCGCGGGCGATCGTCTACACCGTCGACCCGAAGACCTACCGCGTCACCGAGCGCTTCCGCGCCAACGACCACGTCGGCGGCGTAGTCCGCGACCGCACCACTGGCCAGGTCCATGGAGTCAGCTGGGGCTCCCGCACTCTCTACAGCTGGACTCCCACCGGCCACCGCCTCGAACGTGTCGCCAACGAGAGCCACCTGCTCGACTACCAGGACTGCGACTACGCCGCCCGTGGCAAGCAGCTCTGTGGTGGTGTCACGACGCTGCCCGGCCCGAAGAGCACCTACGACCTCGGTGGCCTAGCCCTCCTCGACTTGCGTACCAACCGGATCCTGCACGAGATCCCGTTCCCCTACTTCTCGCCGACCGGCCACAACGCCACCCGCAACCCGGTGGCGCTGGAAACCACGCAGGACAAGCTCCGCCTGTTCACTGCCCCGGATGACGGCGAAGACTCCACCGGCACCGAGATCCAGATCTACGAATCCACCCTGCGCTAGCTCGGTACTACGGGCTGCGCGGTCTCCAGCAGTCGCGCAGCCCAATCGATGCTCTTGGTGGCGTCCGATGCGGAGACCGATGCTGCCTGGTACTGCGACTTGGACTTCAGCTTCAGCAGCCGTGAGAACGTCGTACTGGCGTCTCGCCCGGCAGGCCCCGCGTTTTTCAACTCGGCAATGGCCTCGGCGTGATTGTCGGCCTTGCGCGTCCTGCCGGTCAGGGCGAGGCAGATCGCGTCCTTGGAGTTTATGCCGGAGGTCACGGCGTTCGAGGCTGCGGCGTTGTACAGGGCGAGGTCGTGGGTCAGTTCGGCCGCTTCGAGGAACTCGCGGGCCTTCGCCAGATGGGCCCGGGCTTCGTCGAGAGCTGCCACTAACCGGCCTTTCGGGTGAGAGTTCGGTGGGGGGTGGTTCCGGTGATGGGGATGGCGTCGCGGCGGAGCTCGGTCGCCAGGCGCTCGCCGCGCTCGACGAGGTCGCGGATCTCGTGGGCGCTGTACTCGACGACTTCGCAGGAGTTGCCGGCCCACGTGCTTGCATGGGCCGCCAGGGTGTCGAGCTGCTCGAGCCAGCGGGGATCCGAATCGTTGACGTGGTCAGGCCGGACGATCAGTAGGTCGAGATCGCTGTCGACGCCTCCGTCCGACCGCGCGCTCGAGCCGAAGAGCCACACCGCTTGGGCCGGCAGTTGCCACGTCTTCACCTCGGCCCGAATGCGGTCGAGCAGGATCTCGCGGAGGCGCGCCAGCTGATCGATCGCCGAGTAGGCGACATGCTCGCGATTCAGTGTGTACAGCCGCGCACGGCCGGCTGGCTCGGCGGTGACGACGCCACTCTTGACGAGATCGTCGAGGACCTTCTGTACGCCGCTGGCGCTGCCGGGTGTGTGGAGCAGACCGGCCACGGCTCTCCCGGTGAGTGCGCGATCGGTCCGCGCCAGCACGCCGAGCACTCGGCCGTGCAACCCGGGAATCACGGTCGATACCGGATCGGAGAATCGCATCCGTCACCACCTCCAATTGCCCACTATAACAGGCATATGCCCACTTTTGAGGGCATCGATCAGCTGGCCCTGGGGATGATGCGGGCTGGGATGTTGTGCAGGTGGCACAGGGAGAGCAGTGCGGTGCCGTCGATGAGCTGGAGCGGTTTGCCGGTGGCGAACTGGTAGCTGGTCGGTCCGAAGCCGCTGGTGGTGATGAGAATGCCTTTGGTGGCACCCGCGTCGAGCACGGTGCCGAAGAGGTCGCGGACGGCGGACGGCGGGACCGTGCGGGTCCAGAGCTTGGCCTGGACGACGAACTTGCCGCCAGTGATCGGGCGCGGGTCGTAAGCGACGCAGTCGATGCCACCATCTGTGCCCAGCCGGAAGAGACGGGTCTCAAGACCCATGCGGGTCAAGAGATTCTGGACCAGGTGCTCGAAGGACTCCGGGCTCAGATCCAGCAAGTTGGGCCGGCTGTCGATCTCACTCAGGACGTCGATCGGCTCAACCGTGCGCGGATCGGCCAGGTCGAAGTCCAGGACCGGCTCGACCGGCTGCAACTCCTCTGGATGCCGGGAGACCTCAGCGGCGAAGTAGTGACGCACACAGGCGACCGGGTCGAGCTGGTCGAGCACTAGCGCCCGGAACTGCTCACGCGTTGCCCGCAAGGTGATCAGGCACGGTCGCACGGTCTGGCCGGTCGGTAGGTCCACCGACTCGACCATGCCGTTGAACACGACGGTGTCGACCACGCCGTACCGGTCGCTGCCGAAGACGAGGTGCAGTGCGCGCAGTGCGAGCTGGGCAACGAGTTGCTGGTACAACAGCCGCACCTCCTTCTCCGGCCGTGGCTCTGCAACCACTGCGTCGGCCACGCGGTCATACCGGTACGACGCCTCAGCCGGTACGACGCTCATGTCCGGCAGGTCCCATTCGATGGCCAGCAACGTGGATTCGGGTACGTAGCCGACCCGGCGACGACGGGGAAACTCAGCTGGTTCGGTCACTCGCTCCAGCGCCTTGGTGAAGTACCGCGTGACCGCAGCGCGGTCATGGTTCTCCACTGCACGCTGGTATGCGTCGACCCGGGCGTGCTGCTCCGCGGTCGCCTCGTCCAGCCGGCGCTGCAGCTCGACCTGCTCACGCACAGCGCGAGCTACGCGGTCGCGGCGGTTCTCCTCGGCGGCCCGGTGCCGCTCGATCGCTTCCGCGAACCTGTCCTCGGCTGCGGCCAGCCGGCGCGCGTAGCGGCGTTCGGCTCCCCACCAGCGGAACCGTCCCGGCGACTGGGGCAGGAACGCGTCCCAGACCGGTCCGGGACGCGCTGTCAGGTCGGCTGCCGGTACGGCGGGTGGCGCCCGGCGGGGCGCCCGTTTCAGGGTCTGCAGGTCGGTGCCGTGCACATCGATCGCGAGTGCATCGGCCAGGATGTTGCCCAGGTCCCGGACATGGTCGGTTACCGCAGCGGTACGTTGTGCCGCCTCGGCGGTACGTCCGGGCGGACGGTCGCTGCGGTGACCTTCGGCGGATCGGCCCATCGCCTCACACCTCTCCCGTCCACTGTAACGGTCCAATGACACAGCGCGACCGTTGTGACGGAGAGTTGGCAAGGACATTGCTTGCCGTCCACCCCCTGTTTCCTGCCGCACGTGCGGTTGCACAGGCATCTGACCCGGGTCACGATGACAGGCATGAGCCTGCCTTCGTATGCCTCCGGGATCTCCGACGTGCCGTTGCTGGGCGAGACGATCGGCGCCAACCTCAGACGGACGGTTGCCCGGTACGGCGACCGCGAGGCGCTCGTGGAGGTCCAGACCGGCCGACGCTGGACGTACGCCGAGCTGGGCGCCGAGGTGGACCGAGTGGCGAAAGGCCTGCTGGCACGGGGGATCGCGAAGGGCGACCGGGTCGGCATCTGGGCTCCGAACTGCGCCGAGTGGACCATCACGCAGTACGCGACCGCCACGATGGGTGCGATCCTGGTGAACATCAATCCGGCGTACCGGACCCACGAACTGGCCTATGCGCTCAACCAGTCCGGTGTGCGGCTGCTGATCTCCGCCACCGAGTTCAAGACCAGCAACTATCGAGCCATGGTCGACGAGGTGCGCCCGAACTGCGCAGCGCTCGAGGAGACCGTCTACATCGGCACAGGTGACTGGGACAGCCTGCGCGACGCAGCCGACCGGGTGACCGACGAAGAGCTGCAGCAGCGCACCGAAGAGCTGTCCTTCGACGACCCGATCAACATCCAGTACACGAGCGGCACCACAGGCTTTCCGAAGGGTGCAACGCTCAGCCACCACAACATCCTCAACAACGGCTTCTTCGTCACCGAGACGATTGCCTTCACCGCAGAGGACCGGCTGTGCATCCCCGTGCCCTTCTACCACTGCTTCGGCATGGTGATGGCCAACCTCGGCTGTACGACGCACGGTGCGTGCATGGTGATCCCCGGACCGGCGTTCGACCCGGCCGCCACTCTCCAGGCGGTTCAAGACGAGCGCTGCACCGGTCTGTACGGCGTACCGACGATGTTCATCGCCGAACTGGGGCTGCCGAACTTCGAGGACTACGACCTGTCCACGCTGCGCACTGGGGTGATGGCCGGATCGCCATGCCCAGTTGAGGTGATGAAGCGGTGCGTTGCCGACATGCACATGGCTGAGGTCGCCATCTGCTACGGCATGACCGAAACGTCGCCCGTGTCCACGCAGACGCGGCGTGACGACGACCTGGACCGCCGTACGTCGACTGTCGGTCGCGTGATGCCACATGTCGAGGTGAAGCTTGTGGACCCGGCCACTGGTCTGGTGGTCGAGCGCGGTGAGCCCGGCGAGCTGTGCACCCGCGGGTACTCCGTCATGCTCGGCTACTGGGACGAGCCGGCGAAGACGGCCGAAGCGATCGACCAGGCCCGCTGGATGCACACGGGTGACCTGGCAACGATGCGCGAGGACGGCTACGTCAACATCGTCGGCCGGATCAAGGACCTCGTCATCCGCGGCGGCGAGAACGTGTACCCGCGTGAGGTTGAGGAGTTCCTCTACACGCATCCCTCGATCGCCGACGTCCAGGTGATCGGCGTACCGGACGAGAAGTACGGCGAGGAGCTCTGCGCCTGGATCAAGCTCAAGGACGGCGCCGAACCGCTCGACGCCGATGCGGTCCGCGAGTTCGCCAGCGGCAAGCTGGCCCGCTTCAAGATCCCCAAGTACGTGCTGCTTGTCGACGACTTCCCGATGACCGTCACCGGGAAGATCCGCAAGGTCGAGATGCGCGAGAAGTCGGTCGGCCTGCTCGGACTGTCGTGACGACTGCGCCGACCGCGAAGGCGACGCCGAGGATGCAGACGCCGGTCCAGCCGGCGCGGGCGTAGAGCCAGGTCGACGCGATTGCGCCGAGGCCGCTGCCGAGGGAGTAGAAGACCATGTAGCCGCCGATCAGGCGGCTGCCCGCGTCCGGGCGGAGCGGGTAGATCCGGCTCTGGTTGGTGACGTGGATCGCCTGGACGGCGAGGTCCAGTACGACGGCGCCGATCGCCAGCGCCACCAGGGATCTGGGCGTCCACGCGATGACGAGCCAACTCGTTGCCAACAGCATCGAAGCGGTCAGTGTCACCAGCTGTCCGTGGCCGCGGTCGGCGAGTCGTCCGGCCGGGCCGGCGGCGAGCGCGCCGGCCGCGCCGATCAGGCCGAAGGCGCCGATCTCCGTGTGGGACAGGCCTTCCGCGGTCAACGGGAGGGCCATGGAACTCCACAGTGTGCTGAACGACGCGAAGCTGAAGAAGGCTCGCGTAGCGCTGTTACGGAACAACGATTCAGTACGCCATAGATCGATCATCGAGCGGAGCAGAGCGCCGTACCCGAGGTTGGTCTTCGGTTGGGGCGGCGAGCGGAAGAGGGTCGTGGCGATCAGTAGCGACAATCCGCAGGCGACGAGGTAGACAGTGCGCCAGCCGGCGAGATCAGTCAGTACGCCGGACGCCGTGCGCGCGAGGAGGATACCGAGGACAACGCCGGTGGTGATCGTGCCGACGGTGCGGCCGCGCTCGGCGGGGGCGCTGAGGGAAGCACCGAAGGCGACCAGGGACTGGGTGACCACGGCGAGCGTGCCGACGGCGGCCAGGCCGATCAGCAGCATGGCGGCGTTGCGGGCGACGCCGACCAGCAAGAGGGCGGCGGCGAGGAGCACCAACTGCCAACGGATGAGCCGGCGGCGGTCGAGCCGATCACCCAACGGGACAAGGAAGAACAGGCCGAGCGCGTAGCCGGCCTGGGTCACGGTGACGAACAACCCGACCGTGGCCGGCGCGAGACCGAGGTCGACGCCCATGGTGACGAGGAGCGGTTGCGCGAAGTAGATCGTGGCGACCGAGATCCCGGCCGCGACGGCGAGGAACAGCCGGTGGCGGGCGCCGGCCCGGCGCGGAGCAGGTCGTGACGGTTGCATGTTGCTACCGTAGAGCTAGGTGGTAGCATCTTGCAACCAAGGAGGTGGAGATGGTCAAGCGGACGCGGTTCGACGGCGAGGACTGCCCGGTCGCGCGCTCGGTGGACGCGGTCGGCGACTGGTGGTCGCTGCTGATCGTGCGGGACGCGTTCGACGGCAGTCGCCGGTTCGGTGAGTTCCAGCGCAGCCTGGGGATCGCGAAGAACATTCTCAGTGCCCGGCTGAAAGGCCTTGTGGAGCAAGGGATTCTGGACAGTGACTATGCGCTGACGGAGAAGGGTGAGGCGCTGTTCCCGGTGATCGTCGCACTGCGGCAATGGGGTGAGTCCTACGCTTTCGAATCCGGCGAACCGCACTCCGAGCTCCTCGACAGCCGTCACCACAAGCCGCTCAAGGCGATCGAGATCCACGCCGCCGACGGCCGCCGGGTGACAGCCGCCGACACCGAGGTGCGAAAGCTAACGGACGGCAGCGAGCGCGGCTGAGTCCTCGTCGCCGAACACGTCTTCGAGCTTCTCGGGGGAGTAGTCGAGGTCGATGCCGGCTACGTCCGCGCCGACTGCGGACTCAATGGCGCCGAGACGACGAGTGGCCCGGTCGCCGGCGTACGTCATCAGTGCGGTCGGGTTGATCTCCGGCGGGAGCTCGGGTGAGTTGTCGAGCGCCCACTGGATCTGGACGAGTGCATGCGGCAGCAGCTCCTCCATGGTGTCGGTGACGACCTTCCAGTTCGACGCGTCGCCAGCTACGTGCCTGCGGCAAGTAAAAGTGCCCCATGCCATGTGGCGGCGCTCGTCGTCACCGATCCGGCGGATGAGCTCCTGCATGCCGGGCAGAATGCCGCGCGACGTACAGAGCAGGTTCCATGCGTGGTAACCGGTCAGTGCGAGCGTTCCCTCGACCACATGGTTGTAGGTGACAGAGGCGCGCACCTGGTTGGCCGGTGACGGGTCGTCGGCCAGTGACTTGAGTGCCACGGGCAGGGCCTCGTAGAAGATCGCCCGGTAGCCCGGATTGGTCTCGACGTACCGGTGCAGGTCTTCTGTGACACCTACTGCGTCCAGCCAGAGCCGGAAGACCGCAGTGTGCTTGGCCTCCTCGAAACAGAACTGGGTCAGGTACATCTCGTCACCGAAGCGGCCCTCTGCAGCCATGGCTTGCAGGAACGGCTGCAGGTCCTCGGTCACGGCCTCCTCGCCGGCGATGAACTGTGAGCAGAGCATGAGCGCGTTGTCCTTGTCGTTCTCGCTCATGCCCTGCCAGTCCTTGGCGTCCTGGCTGAAGTCGATGTCGCGGGGGTTCCAGAACTTGCGGTTGCCCTTGTCGAACAGTCGTAGCGGCAGTGCGTCCCAGTTGAAGCCACCAGACTTCAACGAGCTGAAACCCTGTCGGTGCAACGGATTGGTCATCACTGCCTCCTTGACTGCGCCAGGAAAGGACTGAGGACGCGAGCCAGCTGCGCAGCCACACTGTCGGGTGGGGGACCTGGCGTGACGATGTGGCTGAGGACAACGCGTAAGGCGATGTCGACGCAGCTGGTCGCGTCCTCTGGTGGCACCTCGGGCCAGTGCTCACGGACGTGGGCATCCAGCGCCTGGTGACTCACCTCCAGCAGTTGCTGCCCCCGTGTGGTCAGCAGCTGGCTGGCCTGGTCCGACCCCGGCTGTCCCAGCATCGCCTTCACCAGCGGGTTCTCCCCGGCCAGTGTGAGCGCCCGGGCGACCGCGGCCTGCAAACCGCCGATCGGGGTGGGCTGCTCGGCGAGTGCCGCGTTCACGTCCAGCAGGAACCGTTCCGTCTCACGGTTGGTGACTGCCTGCAGCAGTCCCCACTTGTCGCTGAACTCGTTGTAGACGGTCTGCCGGGAGACTCCGGTACGCCGAGCCACCTCGGCCATCCGGAGTCCGTCGTACCCGCCGGCGACGATCGCGTCGTACGCAGCATCGAGCAGCTCGTCGTGCAGCCGTCGTTTGGTGCGGTCCGCGAACGAGTCCATGCCCTCGATGGTTTACAAAAACATCGAGAGTGTCAAGAGATCGAACAAAGGCTGCTCAGTTGTCAAGGGAAGAGAAGTGTGTCGCATCGCCTGTCCGCGGCGTGCTGCGGACGCCGTCGATGCTGACCGGTACGTCGCCGGCCAGGGTGATGCGGTGCAGTCGGCGCGGCTGGTCGTCGTAGTCGGCGACTCCGTAGTGCTGGGTCGCGCGGTTGTCCCAGATCGCCAGGTCACCCGGCTGCCACTGCCAGCGGACCGTGTTGTCCAGGTTCGTGATCCGGTTCTGCAGCAGCTGGAAGAGTGCGGTCGTCTCGGCCGAGGTGAAGCCGACGAACCGCCGGACGAAATGCCCGAGCACGAGCGAACGCTCGCCGGTCTCCGGGTGGACGCGCACGACCGGGTGCTCGGTCTCGAACAGCTGTGAGGCGAACTGCTTGCGATGCGTCTCGACCTTCACGTCCACGCCGCCGATGCGGACCTCGTCCGCCGCGCCGGCATAGTCGTACACGTTGCTGTGCACCGCCCACAGCCGGTCGACCAGCGCCTGCAGCGCAGCGGGGAGTTTCGCGTACGCCGCCACTGTGTTGGCCCACGTGGTCGCGCCGCCGTACGGCGGTAGTGTCACCGCGCGCAGCAGGCTGATCGCGGGGATCCGGTCGACGAACGTGACATCGGTGTGCCAACTGTTCGCTTTGCCGTAGTCGGAGTCGATGGGCAGCACGTTCGCCGCGCCGTCGAGGCTCTTCGAGGTCGGGTGCGCGAGCGTCGGCGTACCGAGCAGGCGTGCGAAGGCGAGCTGGCCGGCGTCGTCCAGTTCGTCCTGCTCACGGAAGAAGATCACCTTGTGGTCCAGCAGGGCCTGCCGGATCGCGGCGATGGTCTCTGCGGCCAGATGTCCGCCGAGTTGGACGTTGCCGACGACGGCGCCGATCGCGCCGCCGACCTTGGTGACGGTGACGGTGGGAGCTTCGAGCTGAGCGGTCATGGTTTCCTCCAGGGGGTTAACTCCCATAATCCAACTGATTTACTGCACTTAACGGCCGTTTCGGGATGCGAGACCGGACTGTCGGAGGCAGGACGTAGGGTTGGTGTCGTGTCAACCGCCGAGATCCAGCCCGCTCCTGCGACCTTCGACGTCCCGGAGCTCGTGGTCGGGTTCGACCTGGACATGACGCTGATCGACTCGCGGCCGGGGATCCAGCTGGTCTGGGACCTGCTCGCCGCGGAGACCGGCGTCCACATCGACTCCGAGCTGGTGGTGAGCCGGCTCGGACCGCCCCTGACCTGGGAGATGTCGAACTGGTTCCCCCCGGAGCAGATCGACGCGATGGTCACGCGGTATCGCGAGCACTACCCCGATCACGCGATCACCGGGAGCCTGCCGCTGCCGGGCGTGACCGAGTCGCTGGCCGCCATCCGGGCCCTGCGGGGGCGGACGATGGTCGTGTCGGCCAAGCACACGCCCTCCGTGCGGCTGCACCTCGAGCACCTCGGGCTGGACGTCGACGAGCCGGTCGGCGACCTGCACGGAGCCGAGAAGGGAACGGCGCTCCGTGAGCATCACGCGGGCATCTACGTCGGTGACCACACGGCCGATATCGACGGCGCACATGCGGCCGGTGCGGTCGCGGTGTCGGTCGCGACCGGGCCGTTCACGGCCGACGAACTTCGCGCGTACGGCGCGGACGTCGTACTGAATGATTTGACCGAGTTCCCGGCCTGGCTCGATGCGTATGTGCTCGAGCAGCGGCTGGAAGCGCTGATGAAGCGGTTGTCGAGCTACGACAAGCTCGTCGTCGCGTTCAGCGGTGGTGCCGACTCGGCGTTCCTGCTGGCGGCCGCGGCCCGGGCGATCGGCCCGGCCAACGTGGTCGCCGCGACGGCGATCTCGCCGAGCCTCCCGGATGCGGAGCTGGAGCCGGCCGCGCGGTTCGCCGACGGACTCGGCGTCCGGCATGTCACGCCGCACACGCACGAGATGGACCGCGAGGGCTACCAGGCCAACGCGGGGGACCGCTGCTACTTCTGCAAGGCCGAGTTGGTCGAGACGCTGCAGCCGATCGCCGACGAGTTCGGGATCACTGCGATCGCGACCGGGACGAATGCGGACGACGCGATCGCCGGCTTCCGGCCGGGGATCCGGGCGGCGCATGAGCGCGGCGCGATCACCCCGCTGAAGGATGCGCGGCTGACCAAGGCGCAGATCCGGGAGGCCTCGCGGAGTTGGGGGCTGGCGACGTCGGACAAGCCGGCCGCGGCCTGCCTGTCCAGCCGGATCGCGTACGGGATCCGGATCACGCCGAACCTGCTGGCCCGGGTTGACCGGGCTGAGGAGGCAGTGCGGTCGCGACTGTCGTCGTACGGGGTGCAGAACGTGCGCGTCCGCGACCTGGGGGAGGCGGCGAGTATCGAGATCGACCACGATCTGATCGCTCGCGTCGACCACCAGGACCTGGTCGACGCGGTCATCGCCGAGGGGTTCACGGCGGCCCGGGTGGACGCGCGCGGATTCCGGTCCGGGTCGATGAACGAGCGGCTCAAGGACCCCGACAAGTACCGGTAATTTTCCGCGGGCGCTGAGCGCCTGGTTCACGTACTCTGGGTAGCCGATCGGGCCGCCCGGCCGATCCGGTTTTCCGACGAATGACACTGAAGAGGTTCCCGTGCCTGTAGGCAAGGTCAAGTGGTACGACTCCGAGAAGGGGTTCGGCTTCCTCAGCAAGGAGGAGGGCGGCGACGTGTACGTGCGCGCCGAGGCCCTGCCGGCCGGAGTGACCAACCTCAAGCCTGGCCAGAAGGTCGAGTTCGGTGTCGTCGAGGGCCGCAAGGGTGAGCAGGCGCTGCAGGTCCGGCTGATCGACCCGCCGCCGTCGGTGGCGAAGGCGATGCGGCCGAAGCCGGAGGAGATGCAGCTCGTCATCGAGGACCTGATCAAGCTCCTCGACAACCTCGGCGAGAGCTACCGCCGCGGCCGCCAGCCCGATGGCAAGGCGTCCCGCCAGGTTGCGACCGTACTGCGCGGCGTTGCCGACAAGCTGGACGTCTAGCGGTTGGTGATCCGGGCCTGGATGCCGTCGAGGATGGTCTCCAGGCCGTCGGCGAAACCGTCGGCGTCGTAGTCGACGCCGAGGTCGCGGGGCTGCTGCATGCCCGCGGCGATCGCGGGGAAGCGGTCCTCGGTCGCGAGGTAGCGCAACCGCTCGCTGAACAAGCGGCCGGCCTCGGCCGACTGTTCGGGGGACTGCGTCATTTGATGCACGCTGAGCTGGAGTGCGCCGCGGACGTAGATGTTGACCAGGAGCATCGCCGACAACCGCTCGTCGGCGGTCAGGGGTGTGTCGTGGAACGCCTGGAGCGCCGACTCCAGCCAGCCCAGCTGGTTGGGTGACAGCGGCGGCTCGGCGATCGGCACCTGCAGGATCCACGGATGCGCGCGCAGCCCGTCGCGGAACGCCTCGGCCCAGGTGATCATCCGGCTGCGCCAGTCGTCGCCGTACAGGACCGGCGCCTCGCCGAAGGCGTGCTCGAGCATGACCGTGTAGAGGTCGTCCTTGGAGTCGACGTACCGGTAGAGCGACATCGTCGTGAAGCCGAGCGCGGACGCGACCTTGCTCATCGAGACCGCCGCCAGTCCGCCGGCGTCGGCCAGCTCGACCGCGGCCGCGCCGATGTCGCTCAGCTGGAACGTCGGCTTCGGCCCCGGCCGCGCCGGTCCCTCGACGCCCCAGAGCTGCTCCAGCACCCGCGGTAGCTCCATCTGTGCACCCTCTCTCGATCCGACTGTTTACATCATAGACAGATCTCGCTATGGTCTGCGTATGACGCACACAGTGTGCGTCATATACAGATCTTCTGGAGGGGTTATGAGTACGACGGAACGGGCGGGGCGGAAGGAATGGATCGCGCTCGGCGTGCTCGCGCTGCCGCTGTTGCTGGTCTCGATGGACGTCTCGGTCCTGTACTTCGCGGTTCCGTACATCTCGGGGGACCTCGGGGTGACCGCGACCGAGCAGCTGTGGATCTTCGACATCTACGGGTTTGTGCTGGCCGGGCTGCTGATCACGATGGGGTCGCTCGGCGACCGGATCGGGCGGCGCCGGCTGCTGATCTTCGGTGCGGTCGCGTTCGGGCTCGCCTCGGTCGCGGCGGCGTACGCGCAGAACCCGGAGCAGCTGATCGCGGCCCGGGCGGTGCTGGGGATCGGCGGCGCGACCTTGATGCCGTCGACGCTGGCGCTGATCCGCAACATGTTCCACGACGCCGGTCAGCGGCAGAAGGCGATCGCCTTCTGGAGCGCGGTGATGATGGGCGGGATCTCACTCGGGCCGGTCTTCGGCGGGTTCCTGCTGGAGCACTTCTGGTGGGGTTCGGTCTTCCTCGCGAACACCCCCGCGATGCTTCTGCTGCTGGTCCTCGCGCCGGTGCTGCTGCCGGAGTTCAAGGCGCCGACCGGTGGACGGTTCGACCTTCTCGGCTCGGTGCTGTCGTTGGCCGCCGTACTGCCGATCATCTGGGGGATCAAGGAGTTGGCCGCGCACGGGTTCGCTTCGCTGCCGGTGGTGGCGATCGTGGCCGGGCTGGTGTTCGGGGTGCTGTTCGTGCAGCGGCAGCGGACCGCGGCGTACCCGATGATCGAGCTGGCGATGTTCCGCAACCGGGCCTTCAGTGGGTCGCTGGCGGCGAACACGATCGGCACGCTGGCGCTGGTCGGCAACGCGGTCTTCATGACCCAGTACCTGCAGCTGGTGCAGGGTTTGTCGCCTCTGCGTGCAGCGCTGTGGTCGCTCGCCCCGTCAGTGGTCGTCGGTGGTGCGGCTCCGCTCGCTACCGCGTTGGCCAAGCGGATCGACCGTGCATACGTAACCGGTGGTGCCTTCGTGCTGGGGGCCGGCGGCTTCGTCGTACTGACTCAGGTCCGAGTGGAGTCCTCGCTCGCAGTGATCCTGATCGGCGCCGGTCTGCTCGCGGCCGGCCTGGTGATGGTGATGTCGCTGGTCACCGAGGCCATCGTCGGCTCAGTGTCCCCGGAGCGCGCCGGTTCGGCGTCTGCTGTGATGGAGACCTGCAGCGAGTTCGGCGGCGCGCTTGGCATCGCAGTCCTCGGCTCCATCGGTACGGCGGCCTACCGGGCTGACCTGCCCACCAACGCCATCGCCCCTCTCCGTGAAGGCCTCCCCGCAGCCGCGGCCGCAGCCTCACACCTCCCGACCGCCGCAGCCGAGGCGCTGTTGGGGGCGGCCCGGCAAGCCTTCACCCACTCCCTCAACACCATCTCGGTAGTAGGCGCCGTCCTCCTGCTGGCAACCGCAGTCGTCACCACCCTCACTCTCCGCCGTACCGCCACACCCGCTCCCGCTCCCGCCTCTGCCGACGCCGACGCCGCAACCCCTGAGCTAGCCGTCGCCGACCACTAACCTGTCTCGCGCCACCAGTGGTGGCTCGAGACAGGAACTGGGGGCCGGAGACCTCGCACCACAGGTCTCAGGCCCCCGTTGGTCGTCTCCACCCCTGACTGCGGGGCCCAGGCCGCAACTGGTGGCCGGAGACAGGATGTTGGGGCGGGGTCGCCTGTACGGCGGTCAGCGGGGTGGGCGGCGTGGGGGATCGTGCGGCCGACGGTGGTTCTCGACCGTCGGTTCCTGGGACCAGGGGGCCTGGTCCTCGAGAGTGTCGTCGGCGTCGCCGTCGGGCTGACCGCTCCACCACTGGCCGACCGGCGGCTTGCCACTCGCCGGTACTTCGATCGTCGGCTCGTTGAGCGGTTCGTCGGGGTGGTCGGTGCGGTGGGCGCGTTGCTCGGCGATGCTCGTGGTGAGGATCGTCCGCGTCGTACCGGAAGGCTTGTCCGAGGCAGGTGCCGGCTTCTTGGGTTGCGGGCCGCGGGGGCGCGGGCCGCCGGGGCGCGGGCCGCCTGGTTTGCGGCCGCCGACGCCGGGGACACCGGACGGTTTCATCCGCAGGACGAGGAAGACGGCGACCAGCAGGACCGCGGCCAGGAAGCCGAAGCCGAGGCGGGGGATGAGCGGCAGCACGATGCCGCAGCCGCCGCCGATCACCCACGAGAGTTGCAGGACGGTCTCCGAGCGCGCGAAGACCGACGTACGGACAGACTCCGGGACGTCGCGCTGGATCATCGCGTCGAGCGACAGCTTGCCGAGCGAACTGCACGAACCCGCGATCAGGCCGAGCGCGATCAGCAACGGGAACCCGTAGAAGACCGCCACCAGTACGGCGATCGCCGCGTCCGCGAGCAGCACGACCAGTACGACGGCCTCGGGTTTACGGGCCTTGAGCAACGATCCGGCCAGGGTGCCGAGGCTGTTGCCGATACCGGCCGCGGCGACCACCGCACCCGCCGCGACCGTCCCGTTGATCCCGGCGAGCGGCTGGTCGCGGAGCAGGAAGGCCAAGTACATGGTCAGGAATCCGGAGACGAACCGCAGTCCCAGGTTGCACCGGATCCCACGAGCGACCGCTTCGGTGATCGCCTTGCGCCGCATCTCGCGACCCGCCGTACCGGTGACTTCTTCGCCGGCCGGTGAGTCGACCGCGGCCGGCAGCCGGATCGCCAGGATCAGGCCGACCAGGTACACGAGTGCGGCCCAACGCAACGACCACTGCGGACCGATCGCCGCGAACGCACCCGCGATCCCGGCGCCGATCGTCGCACCGGCGACACCGGCCAACGAGATCCGTGAGTTGGCGGTGACGAGGGTGATCTCTTTAGGCAGGAGCCTCGGTACGGCGGATGCCCGGGTGACGCCGTAGGCCTTGGACGCGACCAGACAGCCGAGCGCGGCTGGGTAAAGCCAGACCGAACTGCTGTCGGTGATCGACCCGGCCAGACCCCACACCAGGAACCCGCGGGCGCCGAGCGTCGCACCGATCGCCCACCGCCGGCCGTGCCGGAAGCGGTCCAGGATCGGCCCGATCAGCGGAGCCATCAATGCGAACGGCGCCATCGTCAGTAGTAGGAACAAAGCGACCCGGTCCCGCGCCTGGTCGCTCGGCACGGTGAAGAACACGGTCCCGGCGAGCGATACCGCGAACGCTGTGTCACCGGCTGCGTTCACTGCGCCCAACTCGATCAGTCGCTGCAGGCCCGACTCGCGGGCGCCCTGTGCGCCGGTCAGGCCGCTGATGCGTCGGCCGGTCCAGCGGCCGAACGTGCCGCCGACATTCGCCGTCTTCTTGGAGGCTGCCGCGACTCCGGTCGCCCCGACCTTCGAGGCCCGGCCGAACTTGCGCCCCGCCGTACCGAGTCGCTCCCGTGCCGCGCCGACCCGCTCACCGGCCGACTTCTTGGCGCCGGATGCGCCCGTCGTACTGCGTGGGTTTCCGCTGCCGGGAGGCGCCGAACGGCCGTCTCGGGCGGCACCGGGCGGCGGTGTGCCGGAGGGTGTCGGCCGGGGGTCGGCGGAGTCTGGCGTCTGCATACCTCCATCCTGCCTCCTGTGGGGGACAGACTGCAGTCACGGCGCGTTCGTGAGAGCGCTCCGGGCATGCGAGAATGGGCGACCGTGACTGCCCTCAGAACTCCGGAACCTGTGCGCGCCAAGGCCGACGCGGTCTGTGTCGCGGCGGTTGACCCTGCCCGTGAGGCTGCGATCGACGAGGCCGGCGCCGCGCAGATCGGCGAGTACCTCGGTCACCTGGTCGAGGGTGAGCGCCTCGTCACGCACTATTTCGCCTCCGCGCACCCGGGCTACCGGGGCTGGCGCTGGGCGGTCACGCTGACCCGCGCCTCCCGCGCGAAGACGGTCACCGTCAACGAGGTCGTCATGCTCCCCGGCGACGAGGCGATCGTCGCGCCGGTGTGGGTGCCGTGGTCCGAGCGCGTCCAGCCCGGTGACCTGCGCCCCGGCGACCTGTTCCCGACTCCGGCCGACGACCCGCGCCTGGAGCCCGGCTTCACCGAGACCGGTGCCCCCGAGGACGTCCTCGAGGTCGTCGAGGAGCTCGGCCTCGGCCGGGAGCGCGTCCTGTCGGTCTTCGGTCGCGACGACGCCGCCGAGCGCTGGGCCGCCGGCGACTTCGGCCCGGCCTCCCCGATCGCCCAGGCCGTCCCCTACAAGTGCAACGGCTGCGGCTACTGGATCCGCCTCGGCGACAGCCTCGGCCGCTCCTTCGGCGTCTGCGCCAACGAGATGGCTCCCGGTGAAGGCCGCGTCGTCGCGTTCGACTACGGCTGCGGCGCCCACTCCGACGCGGTCATCGACCTCGCCGAGCCCCCCATCGCCGACCACGCCTTCGACACCACCGGCTACGACTCCATGGAGCTGGCCACCGACGACGAGGCCACCGAAGCCGACGCCGTCCACACCGAGGTCGAAGCCGCCGCCGAGCCCACCTCCGACGACGAGGTCACCGAGACCCCCGAAGCCTGACCCTCGGGTACGCCGTACCCCGGGCCCGCCGACCGAGGTCAGTCGCGGACGGGTTCGCCGGCTTTGATCTTGTTCCAGCGGCGGGTGCAGTACCAGAGACCGATCCAGCCGAGGCCGAAGCCGGCGGCGGCGGCCCAGATCCACCATTCGAGGCCGTCGCGCTCGAGCGTGGAGCGGAAGAAGAGCAGGACCACGAAGGCCACCGCCCACAGGACGATGCCGACGATGACGGTGGGGATGCCGGACAGATCGAGGGGTTTCACCTCGGCGTGGACCAGCTCACCGCGGGCCAGCTGGCTGGTGGGGTCGGTGCGCTTCTTGGGCGCGGGCTGCTCCTCCGTCACGGGACCACCATAGTCGTACCTCCCGAAGAGGTTGCCGTTAGTGCTCGCACCGGAGTGGTTGAACCTGGCACCATGCCGTCATGAGCTCGTCCCAGGCCGCAACGGCCCGCTCCGGATCGAATCCCTTCGACTCGTTCTTCAAGATCACCCAACGGGGGTCCACGCTCGGCCGCGAGGTTCGCGGCGGGCTCGTCACGTTCTTCACGATGGCCTACATCGTGGTCCTGAACCCTCTCATCATCGGCTCGGCCAAGGACGGCAGCGGTCAGCTCATCGGTGGTGGGCTGGACTCGGGTGCCGCGATCGCGAAGGTGGCGGTCACGACCGCGCTGGTGGCGGGGGTCGTGACGATCCTGATGGGCCTGGTGGCGAACTTCCCACTGGCCCTGGCGACCGGGCTCGGCCTGAACGCGTTCATCGCGTTCAGTGTGGCGAGCAAGATGACGTGGGCCGACGCGATGGGCCTGGTGGTGCTGGAGGGCCTGATCATCCTGGTCCTGGTGCTGACTGGCTTCCGGAAGGCCGTCTTCGAGGCGGTGCCGGTGCAGCTGAAGGTCGCGATCAGTGTCGGCATCGGCCTGTTCATCGCCTTCATCGGCGTCGTCGACGCAGGCTTTGTACGGCGTACCGACGCCCCCGGCGCGCCTCCCGTCGAACTAGGTGTCGGCGGCAACCTTCGCGGCTGGCCGGTCGTGGTCTTCGTGGTCGGCCTGATCCTGATCATCACGCTGTACGCGCGCAAGGTGAAGGGCGCGATCCTGATCGGCATCATCGCCGCGACGATCCTGGCGATCGTGGTCGAGGCGATCGCGAAGGTCGGCGGCCGGACGGCGGACAATCCCGGCGGCTGGGGCCTGAACGTCCCGAAGTTCCCCGATCAGCTCTTCACCACACCGAACTTCGACCTGGTCGGCGAGTTCAACCTGTTCGGCTCGTTCAAGGCGGTCGGCGTCATCTCGGCCCTGCTGCTGATCTTCACGCTGATGCTGGCCGACTTCTTCGACACCATGGGCACGATGACCGCGATCGGCGCCGAGGCCGGCCTGCTCGACAAGGACGGCAACCCGCCGAACGCGCAGCGCATCCTGATCGTCGACAGCGTCGCCGCGGCCGCCGGTGGTGCCGCCTCGGTCTCGAGCAACACGTCGTACATCGAATCCGCGTCCGGCGTCGGTGAAGGCGCCCGGACCGGCCTGGCCAGCGTGGTGACCGGGATCTGCTTCCTGATCTCGATGGTGGTCGCGCCGCTGGTCACCCTGGTCCCGTACGAGGCGGCGACTCCGGCCCTGATCCTGGTCGGGTTCCTGATGATGACCCAGGTGAAGGGCATCGACTTCGACGACATCGAGGTCGCGTTCCCGGCGTTCCTGACCATCATCCTGATGCCGTTCACATACTCGATCTCGGCCGGTATCGGCGCCGGCTTCGTCTCGTTCGCGATCCTCAAGACGGTCCGCGGCAAGGCCCGCCAGGTACACCCACTGATGTGGGTCGTGAGCGCCCTGTTCGTGATCTACTTCGCGATCGGCCCGCTCACCGACTGGCTCACCAAGTAGCTCCGATCAGTTGTTGCCGAAGGCACGCAGAAACGTCTGTACGGCGTTCTGCGTGACCTCGGCCAATTCCGCCGCAGGCACCTCGCGGCTCCCGAGTCGCGACCGCGTCTCCAGCGGGGCGGTCAACAGCGCGCCGAACTGCTCAGCCGCGACCGCGGGGTCGGTCAGCCGCAGATGCCCGGCGAGCGCGAGCCGGGCGAACCTGTCGGCCAGCGCCTCGTTCACCTTGTCGGCCGCGCGCTCGCGGACGATGTCCTGCAGGTCCGGAAGGTTCTGAACCTCGGCCTGCAGCAGCCGTCGGCAGGCGCGCGACCGCTCGTCGCAGTAGCACTCGGCCAGCCGCAGCCCGACCTTGCCCAGGACATCGGCGAGATCGTCCGGGCCGGCCGGCAGCCGCAGCAGATCCACTGCGGCGAGATTCCGCGCGAACGCGTCTTCGGCGAGCGCGGCGATCGTCGCGCGGAACAGGCTCTCCTTGTCGCCGAAGTGGTTGTAGATCGTGTGCTTGGCGACCCCCGCCGCCGTGGCGACGGCGTCCACGCTCGCCGGCCGGTACCCCTCCTGTGCGAACACGGTGAAGGCCGCCTCGAGGATCGCCTGCCGCTTGTCGATCCGTCCCCTGGTCGCCGTCACCCGATCAGCCTAGCGATGAACTGCTCGGTACGTTAAATTGCACTGACCAGTGCAATCGATGCGAGGAGAAGCTAGATGTTCGTCAATGTGCTGCGCTTCCGGTTCAAGGAGGGTGTGTCGGACGAGGAGCAGGCCGAGGTGCTCGCGGCGATGCGTCGTACCGCGTCGCTGGAGTCGTCCGCGTTCGGCGTCGTCGGCGCGGACCTGGGGGATCCGGCCGAGGGATTCACGCACGCCTATCTGTCCGCGATCCCGGACCTCGAGGCGTTCCGGCGCTACACCTGGGATCCCGTGCACCTGGCCGGCGACGAGCTGATCCTGGACAAGATCGAGACGATGCGTGCGGTCCGGTTCAGCGATGACGACCCGGCGATCAGTCAGGCCATGTACGCCGAGGTCGCGGCGAAGCAGGAGCGGTATCCGGAGTGGTCGAGGCGTGTCGCCGAGCTATTCGGTGAATAGCCGATCGCGGAGCGCCAGATAGGAGGCCCGAGCTGTGAAGAGATCTCGCAGCTCGGTGCTGACGTTGTCCAGAAACTCTTCCCGGTACGACGAGTCAGTGAGCAGCGCGATCGAGTAGTAGAGCCCGGTGAAGTTGGCGATGCCGATCGCAACCTTCACCAGGCTCGCGGTCAGCAGGAGTTTGTGACCGAGCAGGCCGGGGCTCACTGACCACGAGCCGGGCTCGATGCCCCACTTCGAGTAGATGTCGGCGCTGATCGAGAGCATGCCGAAGGCAATGAAGAACAGTCCGACGCCGGTGCTCACGACCAGGGCCTGCACCCACTGCCGGATGACCAGGTTGACGCTCAGGTTCAGCCGCTGCACTCGTCGTAGCGGCGGATCCGACTTCACGTCGTCCTCGATCGCGTCCAGCTCCTTCGGCAACCGCACCATCAGGAACAGCGTGCTGAGCAACGTGAACGCGAGCACCGACAGCACGATGAACACCACCGGCATCCCGGCGAACACCTGCCACATCTCGGTGTTGATGAACAGCACCAGCGAGAACACCAGCAGCAACGGCAGTGCCCGGACCAGGCTGGCCAGCGAATTCCCCAGTTCGCCGACGATCCGCCGTACGCTCCAGTAGAGCGTTGCGATCAGGCCGTAGCCGACGACGACGTACACGGCGCCGACGAGCAACAAGTTGCCGATGGCAATGCCGAGGAACTGGTGCCACTGCTTCTCGGGGACCAGCGGCAGCAGCGCCGGCAGCAGCACGAAGACGGCCAGCTCGGGCAGCCCGAAGCGGGTCGGCAGCGACCAGAACGGCCGTCGGCGGTAGAGGTTCAGCAGCCCGAACGCGCCGACCAGGATGATCAGGCCGGCGGCTGCGCCCAGGACGTTCTGCCACCAGTGCCACTTCAGCGAGGTGGCGCCGAGCATCTCGACCAGGAACACCAGCGTCAGCAGTGGCGCGGCCCGGTTGAAGATGTCGTGCGTCGGCGAGAAGTCCTCGATGAACAGCGGCAGCCCGGCCCGCCGGAACCGCTGCTCGTACCGGACCAGCTCCCGAGGAGTACCCATGCGACCGCACTCTAGCGCCTCGGGAATACCGCCAGGTGAAACGCCGTTATCGTTAGCAAAGGTAATGAGTTAAGGTAAAGGTATGCCGGAAGTCGTAGCGCAGCAGGTGAAGAGTGACGTGGGGCTCGTGAGTGCCCTGCGGTCGTCGACGTTGCGCCTGTCGCGACAGATCCGGCGGCAGCGGGAGCCCGGTCACGACCTGACCGCGAACCAGCTCGGCGTGCTCGGTGCGCTGAGCAAGCACGAGCTGATGACGATCGGCGAGCTGGCCGCGCACGAGCAGGTCAAGCCGCCGTCGATGACGCGGATCGTCTCGAACATGGAGGAGGCGGGCCTGGTGGTCCGCCGCCCGCACCCGACCGACAAGCGGCAGGTGACCGTCGAGCTGACCGGCAAGGCCGACGAGCTGATCCTTGCCAACCGCAAGCGCCGCGACGAGTGGCTGCACGCGAAGCTCAAGCAACTGACCCCTGAGGAGCGCGACATCCTGCGTAAGGCAGCACCTGTTCTCGAACGGCTGGCGGCCAAGTGAGCCCCACCTTCCACGCTTTCCGAGTCCGGAACTTCCGGCTGTACGCCACCGGTGCGATCGTCTCGAACGTCGGCACCTGGATGCAGCGGGTCGCCCAGGACTGGCTGGTCCTGGAGCTCACCCACTCCGGTACGGCGCTCGGTATCGTCACCGGCCTGCAGTTCGCCCCCGCTCTCCTGATCGGCCCGTACGCCGGTCTGGTCGCCGACCGCTTCCCGAAGCGCTCGCTGCTCCAGATCACCCAGGTCTGGATGGCGATCGCTGCGCTCACCCTCGGCATCCTGACCGTCACCGGCCTGGTCCAGCCGTGGCACGTCTTCGTGATCGCCTTCCTCTTCGGGATCGGTACGGCGTTCGACGCCCCGGCCCGCCAGTCGTTCGTGGTCGAGATGGTAGGCCGTGACGACCTGTCCAACGCGGTCGGGCTGAACTCGGCCTCCTTCAACGCAGCCCGCCTGATCGGCCCCGGTCTGGCCGGCCTGCTGATCCACTGGATCGGCACCGGCCCGGTCATCATCGTCAACGGCCTGAGCTACGCCGCGGTGATCCTGTCCCTGCGCCTGATGCGCGGGTCCGAGCTGCACACCCCCAAGGTCGCGGCGCGCGACAAGGGGATGATCCGCGACGGTATGCGCTACCTGTGGCGCCGGCCGGATCTGATGATGGTCCTGGTGACCGTCGCCTTCGCCGGCATGTTCGGGCTGAACTTCCAGCTCACGTCGGCCCTGATGGCGACCGAAGCCTTCCACAAGGGCGCGGGGGAGTACGGCATCCTCGGCTCGATCCTCGCGATCGGCTCCCTGGCCGGCGCGCTGCTGGCCGCCCGCCGGGTGCGGATCCGCGCCCGGATGGTGATCGGTGCGGCGATCGCGTTCGGTGTGCTCGAGGTCGTCAGCGCGATCATGCCGACGTACCTGACCTTCGCGCTGGTGCTGCCGCTGGTCGGCCTCGCCTCGCTGACCATGCTGACCACGGCGAACGCGACCATGCAGCTCAGCATCGAGCCGACCATGCGCGGCCGGGTGATGGCGCTCTACATGACGGTCCTGATGGGCGGTACGACGATCGGTTCGCCGCTGATCGGTTTCGTCGGGCAGGAGCTCGGCGCTCGCTACTCGCTGATCGTCGGTGGCGGCCTGACCGTCCTCGGGGCGATCGGCTCGGTGCTGTACTTCTCGCACCGCCGCGGCCTCTCGATCCGTCCCCGGCTGCTGCCCCGCCCGCGCCTCGAGATCCTCCCGCAGACGGAGCTTCTGGCCGACAAGGCCGTGGTCGACGTACCGGTGAAAGAAGAGTCCGGCCCGCGCGTCGCCTAGGGCTGGATGCGGGTCAGAAGGCGCGCGGCGAAGAACAGCGCGTCGGTCTCACCCTCGACCGCGGTCCGCACCGCTGACGGGTCGTGTTTCGGCCGCGGCCGGTCGAGCGGCATCCGCGCCGTACTGACCCGGACAAAACCAGCGTGCCGGCCTGCGCGCGGCCGCCATTCGACGTCGACGATGTCCATCAGCGACACCGACCGCGGATTGCCGTCCGACTTCTTCCGCCGGGACGCCGACCGCGGGTACGCGAACATCAGCAGCCCGTTCGCAACCGCGACAGTGGCGTCCTTCCCCTCCATCGCATCAGCCGCCAGCGGTGGCGCGACCAGCCAAGTCGACGCGGCCGTCTCCGGTATGGCGCGGCGCGCGCGGGCGATCCGGATCTCGGATGCGAGCTGCTCGGCAGCAGCCAGATCCGCGACGTCGAAATGGTAGATCGACGCATACGATCCGCCGCTGACGCTCAGCAGCGGATCCGCATGCTCGCGCAGGTCAAGCCGCAGGTCGGTCGACACCCGTACGCCGCTCAACGCCTCGACCGGGATCACCCGTTCGCCCAGCGGGCCGTCGTACCGGACCCTGATCGTGCCGGTGCCGTCCCACTCGAGCACGCCGTGGTTGGTCTGCAGTCGCATACTCACCAGTTGATCAGGGATAGCAGTTTGGCGCCGAAGAACAGCACGTCGCTCTCGTCGACCGCTGAGGTCAGCAGCGTCTCCGGGTCGTCGGCAGGCTTCGGTCGCTCCGCGGGCGTCCGCGTGGTGGTCAGCCGCAGGTATCCGGCGTGGCGCAGCGACTGAGGTGCCCACTCGACGTTCCGCAGCTCCGCGAGCGGCAACCGCCACGGATCGCCGTACGACTTCTTCGCTTGGGTGGCGGCGAAGCCGTAGTCGAGGACGAGGTCGGTGCCGTCGAGCTCAGCCTTGACGCCCTGGAACTTGATCTTGGCCGGTGCGGGCGGTGGCTCGATCAGCCAGCGCTCGGCCGGTCCGGGAGGCAGTTGGTGCAGGGCGATCGACGTACGGATCTCTTGTGCGTAGTAGTCGGCGAGCAGCCACTGCTTGTTGTCGAAGTCGAGCCGGTACGGGTCGAGCAGCTCGTCGAGCTGGCCACCGGCGACGGTCAGCAGCGGGTCGGCGCGGTCTCGGAGCAGCAGCCGGATCGTCGGATCCTCGGTGCCACCGGGCAGCACCAGATCGACCCCGGTGAGGGCCTCGACCGGGACGGTCCGCTGCCCGAGCTTCTTCAGGATCAGATACGTCAGCGTGCTCTTCTGCCTGATCCACGAGCCCTCGTACCGGAGCTGGATCGTGCCCAGCCCGTCCCAGACCATGGTCGCGTTCCGCCCGCGCAGTTCGTCGCCGCTCAACCCCTCCACAAGCCACCATCCTGTCGCTTTTGAGGGTCAGACACATAATGGGGTGTGACTCATTACGATCTCGTCGTCATCGGCACCGGCTCCGGCAACTCGATCGTGAACCACCGGTTCGCGGACTGGAAGGTGGCGATCGTCGAGCGCGGCGTCTTCGGCGGCACCTGCCTGAACAAGGGCTGCATCCCGACCAAGATGTTCGTCCACACCGCGGACGTGGCCGCGACCCCGGCCGGCAGCGCCCGGTACGGCATCGACGAGGAACTGACCGGCGTCCGCTGGCCGGACGTCCGGGACCGCATCTTCGGCCGGATCGACCCGATCGCCGCGGCCGGTTCGGAGTACCGGCATCACAACCCGGAGAACGCCAACGTCACCGTGTACGACGGCACCGGGCGCTTCACCGGCGTCAAGGAGCTGACCGTCGAAGGTAACGAGGGCACCACCAGCGTCGTCACCGCCGACCGCTTCGTGCTCGCCTCCGGCAGCCGCCCGGTCGTCCCACCGATCGTGGGCCTCGAGGAGACCGGCTACCACACGTCCGACACGATCATGCGTCTCGACGAACTGCCCCGCCGGATGGCCATCCTCGGCAGCGGCTTCGTCGCGGCCGAGTTCGCGCACGTCTTCTCGTCGTTCGGTGTCGAGGTCACGCTGATCGCCCGCTCCAAGGTCCTGCTCCGCGGTGAGGACGCCGAGATCGCCGAGCACTTCACCGAGATCGCGCGCGGCAAGTACGACGTACTCCTGCAACACGAGACCATCCGCGCGAACCGGCTTCCGGACGGCTCGATCCAGCTCTGGATGCTCTGCCCCGACGGCAAGGAAGAACTCATCGTCGACGAACTCCTGGTCGCCGTCGGCCGGACCCCGAACGCCGACCTGCTGAACCCCGAGGCCACCGGCGTCGAGGTCGACCGCGACGGTCGCGTGGTCGTCGACGAGTACCAGCAGACCACCGTCGACGGCATCTACGCCCTCGGCGACCTGACCTCCCCGCACCAGCTCAAGCACGTCGCCAACCACGAAGCCCGCGTCGTCAAACACAACCTGCTCGAGCCGGACAACCGCATCAAGTCCGACCACCGCTTCGTCCCGCACGCCGTCTTCAGCTCCCCGCAGATCGCCTCGGTCGGCCTCACCGAGGCCGAAGCCGTCGCGCAGGGGATCGAGTACGTCGTCAGTCGCCAGAAGTACGCCGACATCGCCTACGGCTGGGCCATGGAAGACACCACCGGCTTCGCCAAACTCCTTGCGGACCCGACGACCGGCCAACTGATCGGCGCCCACATCATGGGCCCCCAGGCCCCGACCGTCATCCAGCCCCTCATCCAGGCGATGAGCTTCGGCCTCGGCGCCTACGAGATGGCCCGCGGCCAATACTGGATCCACCCTGCGATGCCCGAACTCATCGAGAACGCCCTCCTCAACCTCCCCCTCAAACGCTAGGCACCATCCGCCCCGCCGCCGGGTCACTCCGTTTCTCTGCCGCGCGCTGCCGGCGCAATGTGAGGGGATCTCCGTCGAGGTTGCCCCTTCTCCCCTGAATTTTTGGGCTCTTCTGACCCATTCGTGGGTGGTGCGGCGTACCGGTCTCTTCCTCGTGTGGTGGGCCAGTTGACCAGTGTGCGGGTGGGCTGGCTGGGCGTTGTTCCAGCGTTGGCAGTAGGTGACCTGCGTGCAGTTGTTGGGGGTATGGACAGGAAATGGGGGCTCATAGCTTGTTCAAGGTCCCCGCGGGGGGTGCGCGCCCCCGGGTTGTATCCGGTGCTCGGGTGCCGGACCTGTGCCACCGTCTAACCTCTCGTGCGGCGACTCGTGCAGGTGATGCTGAGCGTGAACTGTCCGAGCCGCGCAGAGTTAGACGGTGCTGGCGGTCCGCCCCCGGCAACCCCACGCCCTTCCCGCCGCATCCCTCCGCCCCGGGCGAGCAGGGTGGGTTCAGTCGCCGTACGGAACCAGCGGTCCGACGTCGAGTGGAAGGAGATTGCCGCCGGAAATCGATGTCCAGCAGCACAGTCCGTGCAGTCGGCGACATACTCCCCCCACTCGCCGACCACATCGCCCAAGACCCTGCGATCGGACGGCAACCCGCGGTCCGACAACGCGCGAACCCATCCACACCTACCTCACAAGAGCCAAATTTGAGAGGAGCAGAAGGGGCACATTGAGGGGATCTCCGTCGAGGTTGCTGGTTCTCCCCTCAATTTTCGAGGGGAGAAGGGGCAAGTTGAGGGGATCTCCGTTCAAATTGCCCCGGGGCGCATCGGAGCGGATCCGCGACGTACCGCTAGACGCGGAAGGCGGAGATCACCCTGCCGACGTCGTCCAGGGCGTCGAGGTCGGGGAGGCTGATCATCACCTCGGACACGCCAGCTTCGGCGAGTTCGCGGAAGCGGCCGATCTGGTCGTCGACGGCGCCGGCGTTGACGGCCGCTGCGTACTTGGCAGGGTTCTGGTTACGTGGGCGGAGTCGCTCCACTGCGGCGTCGTCGCCGATCAGCGTGGTCGACAGGTGAGTGATCTCCACCGGCCGATCCGTCAGTGAGCGCAGGTACGCCGCTCGCTCGCGAACGACCGCGATATCACCGAACACATTCACCGCGTCCGCGTACTTAGATGCCAACCGCAACGTTCTCCGGCCGCTCCCGCCAACCAGCAAAGGCAATGGCGACTGCAGCGGCCGTGGATAGCAAGTCGTGTCCGGTACGTCGAGCACCCGGCCGTGGAACGGTTTGTTGCCTGGTCCCCACAACACCGGCAACAACTGCAGCGCATCTTCCAGCAACGCATACCGATCACCAACCGACGGAAACGGCCATCCGTAAGCCTTGTGCTCGGCCTCGAACCACGCCAGCCCGACACCGCACACGGCACGTCCACCACTCAGTACGTCGAGAGTTGCGGCGATCTTCCCCAGGTGAGCCACGTTCCGATACGTGATCCCGGAGACCAACGTCCCGAGCCGCACCCGCGTCGTACAGGCGGCCAGGTAGCCGAGGGTCGTCCAGCTCTCCAGGAAGTCGTCCCATGCACGCCCAACCTGAGGTATCTGCCGGAAATGATCCATCACGTAGATCGCGTCGAACCCAACAGCTTCCGCCCGCCCAGCCACCTCGCGAACCCACGCACCCAACCCGGCCCGCCCACCCGGGTAACTGCTCAACTGCAAACCGAACCGCAAGCCAACGGGCGCCGCAGCCTGCCGGTCCACCGCCAGCGAGGCATCGACAAAAGCCTCCGGTACGACGCGCACCGCGGTCGGCTGCAGGATGTCGTCGTACCCCTCCTCGGGTAACTCGCCACGAGCCGTACCCCAAGCGCGAAGCTGCCCGGTCAGCACGTCGGCCGGAATCCGCTTGGGCCGCAGCCGGTTCCGACGACGACACTCGGCCGCCGGCGTATCGAAACCCACTGCCACACAAGGCATTCCAGCCTCGCGGGCCAGTTGCAGCCACCTCGACCGCCGCGCGCGATCGAGGCCGAGTGTGTCGATCACCGTCGTCAACCGCCGCCCGATCCGCTGCTCGACCACCGTCTCCAGCAGCGCGAACGCATCCGCACTCGCGGCCAGATCGTCCTCCCCGGCTCCCACCAGCGCCCGCAGCCGATCACTCGACACCACGAGGTCCGGCGCGAACCGCTCGGCCGCCCACGTCGACTTCCCCGCCGCACCCGGGCCGACCAGGATCACTACACACGGCGACGGCAGCCGGCGTACGTCCGATGTCATGGCCTCATGCAACCACCGACCGCCAGGCAGCGTCTCCACCTTCCGACAACTCATTCCTCGTGAAGCCCGGACACCGCCTGCCCCGCTCGCCGAGTTTGCCGTCCCGGAACGAGATCTGGGGAGGATTCACCCCCCGGATCGGTCCAATATCCTCCCCACACCGGCTGGACGCCGACCCGCATCCTCCCCGAACCGGTTTGGGGAGGATGCGTGCGCCACAGGCAGCCGAGTGGCGCTTTAAGCTGGGCGGATGCGATTGTTCGTGGCCGTCGTGCCACCCATCGAAGTTGTGGAGGATCTGAACGAGTTCGTCGCACCGCGGCGGGAACATCCGGATGACGACATCCGATGGTCCGCGGGCGAACACTGGCACATCACCCTGGCGTTCCTGGGCGAGGTGCCGGACTGGAAGAGCGATGAGTTGAGTGAGCGGCTGGAGGCGGTCGCCAAGCGGCAGACGCCGTCTCCGTTGCGCCTCAGAGGAGCCGGCGCGTTTCCCGGCGTACCGGAGGCCCGGGTTTTGTATACCGGCGTCCAGGACGAGACCGACTCGCTGAAGCAGTTGGCGAAGACGACGCGGGCAGCGGCGAACAAGGCCGGGATCGAGGTCGACGGGCGGAAGTTCGTGCCGCACCTCACACTCGCGCGGCTGCGCCGGCCGATCGACGTCACACGCTGGGTGCGGGTGTTCGATACCTACAGTGGCCCCGAGTGGACGGCGGGGAGTCTGCAGCTGATCGAGTCCCACCTGGGGACCGGTTCTGCGTCGTACGCCACAGTGGGCGAATGGGAGTTCTTAGGTTAACCTCAGGAAGGTTAGCCACCCCTAACGTAGGGAAAGAATTCTGCCATGCTCGCGAATTATCTGATCGGCCTGCGTGAGGGCCTCGAGGCGTCGCTGGTCGTCAGCATCCTCGCCACCTTCCTGGTCAAGTCAGGACATCGCGACCGGCTGAAACTGGTCTGGATCGGAGTCGGCGCGGCCCTGGCCGTGGCAGCCGCCGCGTGGGGGTTGCTGCAGTTCGTGACCGCGCTGACCGCGAGGTCCTTCACCACCCAGGAGACCGTCGGCGGGGTGATGTCGATCCTCGCGGTCGGCTTCGTCACCTGGATGATCTTCTGGATGCGCAAGGCGTCGCGCAGTATCGCCCGGGAGCTTCGCGAGCGGATGGACACCGCGCTCGCGATCGGTTCCCGGGCGGTCGTCATCCTGGCCTTCCTCGCGGTCTTCCGCGAGAGCATCGAGACCGCCTTCATCGTGTACGCGTCGGCCGCCACCGCGACCACCGCCGTACCGTTCGTCGGCGTGCTGCTCGGGCTGGCGACGGCCGTCGTGCTGGGCGTGCTGATCTACCGCGGAGCGGTGAAGATCAACCTGGCGGTCTTCTTCAAGTGGACCGGCGCGGTCCTGGTCCTGGTCGCGGCCGGGATCTTCGCCTACGGCTTCCACGATCTGCAGGAGGCGAACCTCCTGCCAGGCCTGCACCACCTGGCGTTCGACATCTCGCACGTCATCCCGCCGGACAGCTGGTACGGCGTACTCCTCAAGGGCATCTTCAACTTCAACCCGGCCCCGAGCGTCCTGGAGTCGATCGCCTGGCTGCTCTACCTGGCGCCCGTGCTGGTGCTCTACTTCCGTCCGGTTTCCACGCCATCACCTGTTCAGGAGAAGCATGTTCCCGTCCAAGACTCGTAGGGTCGCTGCCGCCGGCGTAGTACTGGGGCTCGCCGCTCTGTCCGCTTGCGCCAAGGATGCCCCGGTCGCGTCCGACGACGGCACCGGCCCGGTCACCGTCAAGGCGACCGACTCCGGATGTGACCTGAGCCGCCGGGACGTGAAGTCCGGGCCGAGCACGTTCTCGGTCTCCAACGGGGGCAGCAAGGTCACCGAGTTCTACGTGTACGCCGATGGTGACCGCGTAATGGGTGAGGTCGAGAACATCGGCCCGGGCCTGAAGCGCGACCTGATCGTCGAGCTCCCGACCGGCAAGTACCAGGCGGTCTGCAAGCCGGGCATGGTCGGAGACGGTATCCGTGGCGACCTGACCGTGGCCGGCGGCGCGCCCGCGCAGGTCGACGAGGACACCCTGCTCAAGCAGGCCACCGAGAGCTACCAGCGCTACGTGAACTCGCAGGCCGTTGCCCTCGAGCAGAAGACCACCGAGTTCGTGACCGCGGTCAAGGCCGGCGATGTGGCCAAGGCCAAGGAGCTGTTCCCGATCTCCCGTACTTACTGGGAGCGGATCGAGCCGGTCGCGGAGTCGTTCGGCGACCTGGACCCGAAGATCGATGCCCGGGTCAACGATGTCGAGCCGGGTACCGAGTGGACCGGGTACCACCGGATCGAGCAGGCGCTGTGGGAGAAGAACACCACAGCCGGGATGGCGAAGTACGCCGACCAGCTGCTCGTCGACGTGAAGACCGTTGTTTCCAAGGCGAAAACCGTCAAGCTGAACCCGCTGCAGCTCGCGAACGGCGCCAAGGAGCTGCTCGACGAAGTTGCCACCGGCAAGATCACCGGTGAGGAGGACCGCTACTCGCACACCGACCTGTGGGACTTCCAGGCCAACGTCGAGGGTTCGCAGGCCGCGATCCAGGCGCTCCGCCCGGCCTTGCAGGCAAGGGATGCGGCGCTTGTCACCGCGCTGGACACCAACTTCAAGGCCGTCTTCGCGGCGGTCGACAAGTACCGCGAGGGCGACGGTTTCAAGTCCTACAACGTGACCGAGGCGGAGAAGAAGGAGCTCGGCCGGGTCGTCGACGGCCTCGCCGAGCCGGTCTCCAAGGTCGCCGGAGTGATTGCGAAGAAATGACCGAAGTCACGCAGCGTAAGGGCATCTCCCGCCGCGGCCTGTTCGGCGCGGCGGGAGCCGCCGTCGCGACCGGAGTCGCCGGGTACGCCGCTCATTCGGTGCTGTCCGGTGCGGAGTCGCAGGCGGCCGATACGAACGGGCCGGTCCAGTTCTACGGACCGCATCAGGCGGGCATCACAACCGCCGTACAGGACCGGTTGCACTTCGCTGCGTTCGATGTGACCACGACCAAGCGCGAGGACGTGATCGCGTTGCTGAAGGAGTGGACGGCCGCGGCTGCGCTGCTGACAGCCGGTCGCGACATCGGCCAGTACGGCGCAGTGAACGGACCGGGTGAGGCTCCGCCTGAGGACACTGGCGAGGCGGTCGGTCTGCCGCCGGCCCGGTTGACGTTGACGATCGGGTTCGGGGCGTCGCTGTTCGACAAGCGGTTCGGCCTTGCTGACAAGCGCCCAGCTGCGTTGGTCGACCTGCCGCACTTCATCGGTGACGACCTCGACCCCAATCGGTCGGGCGGCGACATCGCCGTACAGGCTTGCTCGGACGACCCGCAGGTGGCGGTGCACGCGATCCGCAACCTGGCCCGGATCGGGTTCGGCCGGGTCGCCATCCGCTACTCCCAGCTCGGCTTCGGCCGGACGTCGTCGACGTCGCGCGCGCAGACGACCCCGCGGAACCTGTTCGGGTTCAAGGACGGCACGAACAACCTGAAGTCCGAGGACCCGGCCAAGCTCGAGCAGCACGTCTGGGTCCAGCCCGGCGACGGCGCCGACTGGATGAACGGCGGCTCCTACCTGGTGTCGCGGCGGATCCGGATGAACATCGAGATCTGGGACCGTACGTCGCTCGGTGAGCAGGAGACGATCATCGGCCGGGGTAAGGGCACTGGCGCGCCGCTGGGCAAGGCCGAGGAGTTCGACGCGATCGACTTCAACGCCAAGGGTTCCGACGGTGAGCCGAAGGTACCGGTGGACTCGCATGTGCGGCTCGCGCACCCGCAGTTCAACAACGGTGCTGAGCTGCTGCGGCGTGGGTACAACTTCGTCGACGGCTCGGACGGGCTGGGGCGGTTGGACGCCGGCCTGTTCTTCCTTGCCTACCAACGCGATCCGCGCAAGCAGTTCATCCCGATCCAGAAGCAACTCGCGCGCTCGGACACCATGAACGAGTACATCCACCACGTGGGCTCGGGCATCTTCGCATGTCCCGGTGGTGTCACACCTGGGTCGTACTGGGGCGAGAAGCTCTTCGCCTGAGCCGCCGACTCATTACATTGTCGGTTGTGAGTAATCAGCAGCCCCCGTACGGCCAGCAGCCCCCGTACGGACAACCGCAGCAGCCGTACGGCGGCCAGCCGCAGGGCCAACCGCCGTACGGTCAACCGCAGTACGGGCCGGGGCAGCCGCCGTACGGGCAGCAGAATCCGCAGCAGTACGGCGGCTATCCGCCACCACCGCCGCCCCGGAAAAACCGGACCGGGCTGATCGTCGCTGGCGTGGTCGGTGCGGTCGTGCTGGGACTGCTTGCCGTGGTCGGCATCGTCGCGCTGATCCTGGGGGACGACGACACCGCCGGCGGAAGTGCGCCGGCGGCCAGCCAGCCGTCGAGCGATCCCTCCACCACGCCCAGCGCGGTGAAGCGGGACTGCTACAAGTGCTTCCCCGGCGTGACGATGACTGCCGCGCAGACGGCGGTCAAGGCCAAGGGGTATGCCTGCAAGCCGGACAAGAGCGGCGCGATCGAGTGCCTCAAGGACCACGGTTATCGCGTCATCTCGTTCCGGCCGTCGGTGGGCGACGACGAGCTGGTCGGGACAGTTGGCCTGCTGATGTTCAGCAATGGACCCGGTGACCACCCGCAGGGGAGCCCCCGGACACTCGCCATGATGCACAGTGAGCTGCCAACGGTACTGGCGGTCGTGTTCCCCGATGCGAGCCTGCGGGCGCAGGCGGCGCAATGGTTCCAGGGAAATCTCGCAACCTGCAACCCGAGCAGAAGCACGATCTCCGGCTTCGACGTGATCTGCCAGCGGCCGACGAGGATCAGCGTCACGGGCAAGAAGGGGATCTTCAGTTCCTGGTCCAGCGACGCCAGCATCGAGGGCGCCCGGACGCGGTGATCAGCTGACCGGGGCGCGGGCGCCGATCAGGTTCAGGATGATGCAGGAGAAGACCAGGGTGTTGTCCTGGTTGTAGAGCTCGGTGCGGGTCCGGACCAGGCCGCGGTCCGGCTTGGAGCGGGAGCGGTTGGCCTCGAGGATCTCGGTGGTGAGGCGCAGGATGTCTCCGGGGCGGACCGGCAGATGCCAGCGCAGTTCGTCGACACCGGGGCCGCCGAGGCTCGCCACCTTGGACAGGTATTGGTCGGCGTACAGGCGCATCATCAGCCCGGCCGTGTGCCAGCCGCTGGCGATCAGGCCGTGGTACGGGCCCTCCGAGGCCGCGGCCGGGTCCACGTGGAAGAACTGGGGGTCGAATCGCCGAGCGAACTCGACGATTTCCCCCTGGCCGACCACGACCCGGCCCGGGTGCTCGGTCCGGGTCCCCACCACGTAGTCCTCGAAGTACATGTCTCCAAGATACTGATCAAACAGCTATTTAACCGCGCCCGCTGTCACACCGGCGACAAAGTGGCGCTGGGCAAGCAAAAAGCCGATCACGACCGGGATGCTCACGACGAGAGCGGCCGCCATGATCTGGTTCCAGTAGATGTTGGTCTGGGTCGAGTACTGACGAAGACCGACCGACAGCGTTCGGTTCGCTTCCGTCGTCATCACCGAGGCGAAGAGAACCTCACCCCACGCGGTCATGAACGAGTAGATCGCGACCGCGATCACGCCCGGCCGCGCCGCCGGCAGGACGACCCGCCACAGCGCACCCATCGGGCCGCAGCCGTCCACGAGCGCCGCCTCGTCGAGCTCGCGCGGAATGCTGTCGAAGTACCCGGCCAGCATCCAGATCGAGAACGGCAGGCTGAAGGTCAGGTAGGTGATGATCAGACCGAGCCGCGTCCCGACCAGCTGCAGCCCGAACTGGTTGTTGATGTTCACGAAGATCAGGAACAACGGCAGCAGGAACAGCACGCCGGGGAACATCTGCGTCGACAGCACCGTGGTGGTGAAGACCGTCCGCCCGCGGAACTTGAACCGCGACACCGCGAACGCCGCCAGGATCGCGAGCGCCACCGAGAGCGCCGTCGCGACCACCGAGACGATCGTCGAGTTCACGAAGTACCTTGCCAGCGGCACCGTTTTCCACATGTCGATGAACGGCGCGATGGTGAGGTTCGACGGCCACCAGGTGAAGGCACCCTGGACGTCCTTCAGCGGTTTCAGCGACGACGTGACCATCACGTAGAGCGGGACCGTCACGAACAGGCCGAGCACCACCAGTACGACGGCCCGGTACGCCTTGAAGCCTTTGGTCTCAAGCACGGCGGCTCTTCCTTCCCGTGACGAGGAGATAGATGCCGGTGACAATCATCAGGAAGATCAGCAGCAGCACGGACATCGCGGCACCGGAGCCGAAGTTCCAGGTCAGGAACGACGCGTTGTAGATGTGGAAGGTGATCAGGTCACCGGCCGGCGGCTGCGCCGTACCGAACAGCACGTACGGCGTGTTGAAGTCGCTGAACGTCCACAGGAACAGCACGAGTACCAGCACCAGGTTGACCGGGCGCAACGCGGGCAGCGTGATGTTGCGCCACTGCCTGATGTTGCCCGCACCGTCCACCGCGGCCGCTTCGTACTGATCGCGCGGAATGCTCTGCAGCCCGGCCATCAAGGTCAGGAAGGCGAACGTCCACAGCTTCCAGGTGGCGACCGTGATCAGTGAGATCAGGGCGTTGCCGCCGATCAGCCAGAACGGCTTGCCGTCGGTCAGGTGCAACTGCGTCAGCACGTGGTTCACGGCGCCGGTGTCGCGCTGGAGCATGAAGTTCCAGGTGAGGATCCCGGCGTACGCCGGAAGCGCGTAGGGGACCAGGAACAGCGTGCGGATCAGCGCCCGGCCGCGGAACGTCGGCTGCAGCGCGACCGCGGCCGCCATCCCGAGCACCCAGGACAGCCCGAGCGTGACGAGCGAGAAGACGAGCGTGACGCCGAACGACTTCAGCAGGCCTTCACCGACCGCGTTGTCGAAGTCGAGCGCGACCTTGTAGTTGTTCAGCCCGGCGCTCGGAGCGGCCGACCAGTTCGCGATGAAGAACTTGGTCAGCTTGACGAAACTCATCCAGATCCCGACCACCATCGGCAGGATGTGGATGATGAGCTCCATCACGACCGCCGGCGCCACCAGCGCGTAGGGCAGCCAGCGCTTCAGGCCGGGACGGTGTTCGGGCGCGGACTTGCGAGCCGGCGGCGTCACCGCCGCCGGCTTCGCTTCGTGGGTGGCGACCGACATCAGTTGCCTGCGGCCACTTGGTCCTCGGCGGTCTGGAGCGCGGCCTTCACCTCGTCGGCGCTGACCGTCCCGCCGGTGGCGATCTTGGCGAACAGGCTGTTCATCGCCTTCCCGACCGTGCTCTCGAACTGGTCCTCGGCCGGTACCAGCGGCAGCGGCTTGGACTTGGTGTTGTAGATGTCCTGGAACGTCGCGGCCTCGGTCGCGTCGGTGGTGAACACCGGCTTGGCGTCCTTGAGTACCGGCAGCGAGGAGAACGGCTTACCCAATGTGGTCTGGGTCTGCGCGTCCGTCATGTACATGACGAACTTCAGCGCCGCGTCCTTGTGCTTGGTGTTCTTGAACACCGACAGGTTGATCCCGGCCACGTGGCTGGCCACCTGCTCGCCCCCGGCGGGCGCGGGGAACGGTACGACGCCGTACTCGTCGGCCTTCATGCCGTTGGCAACGATCGAGGAGTCGGCGTTGTTCTGGTTGATGACCATCGCGACCTTCTTGTTCGCGAAGTCGTTCACCGACTTGGTGCCGTTGTCGTACTGGGCGTTGGACGGGTTCGCGACCTTGTCCTTCTGCATCAGGTCGAGGTACCGCAGCACGCCCTGGACGTTGCCGTCACCGGTGAAGGTCGGCTTGCCGTCGGCGTCGAACCAGTCGGCCTTGTTCTGCGCAGCGTTGATGAACGCGAAGTGCACGTTCTCGGTGTAGCTGCCGGCTGCCAACGCCATGCCCCACTGGTTCTTCGCAGGGTTGGTCAGCTTCTGCGCAGCAGCGACCATCTCTTCCCACGTCTTCGGCGGTTGCACCTTCGCGGCCGCGAACATCGCCTTGTTGTAGTACAGGCCGTAGGCCAGACCGTAGAGCGGGACCGAGGTGACGTCCTCGCCTGCCTTGCCGCCGGTCGCCAGAGCCGTCGGCACGAACTTGTCCTTGCCCCCGATCGCGGTCATCGCGTCGTTGTCGAACGGCAGGAACGCCTTGGTCGCCTGCAACGAGGCCGCCCAGGTGTTGCCGATGTTGACGACGTCCGGCGCCTGGCCGGAGGTGATCGCGGTTTGGATCCGCGTCTGCAGGTCGTTCCAGCCGATCACCTCGAGGTTGACCTTGATCCCGGTGTCCTTGGTGAACTGCTCCAGGACCGGGGTCAGAACCTGCTTGTCGTTGTCCAGGCTGGTGCCCTGGTTGCTGGCCCAGTAGGTCAGCGTCTGGTCTCCACCCGAACCTCCGTCGGAGCCGGAATCGCCGCCTCCACAGGCGGCCAGGCTGACTCCCAGAGCGGTCGCCGCTACCGCGGCTACAAGCGAACGCAGTCTCACGTCGGACTCCTCGTCCTCGTGCGGTGATGATGTGGGCCCATAGTGGCCTAACCGGTTAAGTTCCGGAACCCTAACCGGTTCAGTTGGGTGATCTTCGTTACTGCCTCGTGACGTGATCGCCACTGACGGCAAGGGTGCACTTGCCCAGAGTAGTCAGATGGGCGCGGGGCCCGACGAAGTACGCACCCGGAGCAGGCCGGGAGGCGCCTCGAGGTGGAGTTGCTGCTGACCAGCCGCCAGGCGGAGCAGCAGGTCGGCGGCCGCGCGGCCGCGCTCCATCGTCTGCTGGTCGACGGCGGTGATGCCGGGGCCGGCCAGTTCGCACAGCGGCGAGTCGTCCCACGCGAGGATCGAAACCTCACCCGGTACGTCGATGCCGAGCTCCGCCGTCACGCGGAGAGCGGCCACCGCCATCAGGTCGTTGCCCAGTACGACGGCGGTCGGGCGGTCCGGCCCGGTGAGCAGTCGCCGGGTGTGCTCGGCGCCGTCCTCGTAGCGGTAATTGCCTTCGACGTGACGAACCGCGATACCCCGGCGTTCGGCGTACCGGCGCAGGAGCTGGACGCGGAGCTGTTCGTGAATGAAGTGGAACGGGCCGCTGACGTGGGCGATGTCGCGGTGCCCGAGCTCGGCGAGGTGGTCGAGCAGGAGCGTCACGGTCTCCTCCGGCCGGCTGATCAGGCGGCCGACGCCGTCGTCCGGGGCGTTCGAACTGACCACGACGCACGGCACGCCGAGCTCCCGCAGCAACGGGATCCGCGGGTCGTTCTCGTGCTCGTCGAACAGCACGAACCCGTCGACCCGGCCCTGCCGCGACCAGCGCCGCAGTACGTCGAGGTCTTCGCCGTTCTCGCCGGTGAGGCGCAGCAGGAGCGACGAGTCGACCTCGTTCAGGTACTGCTCGATGCCGACCAGAGTGCGCATGTAGAACGCCTCGGTCGAGATCAGCGTGGGATCGCGGGCGATCACGATGCCGATCGTGCGAGTCCGGCTGGCCGACAGCGCGACGGCGGCCGAGTTCGGGTGGAAGCCGAGCTCCTCGGCCAGGTCGAGCACCCGCTGCCGGGTCTCCTCGCTGACTCCGGCGCGGCCGTTCAGTGCGTAGGAGACCGAGGCTTTGGAGATCTGCAGTTGGCGCGCGAGGTCGCTGATCGTGACTCGGTGCCCACGCCGCGCAGCATCGGCCGGACCGTCGGCGTCGCCGTCAGTCAAGGATCCGGTCGTCATGCATTCCCACTCCGCATGGTCGGGAGAGTAGCAGCGCCGGTTTCGGCCAAGCGGTATTCCTGAGTGTTGGATAGCGTTATCCCATGACGTCGACCGAACCGTTGCGACTGGATTTCCTGCCCTGGGAGTACGCCCGAACCGCCTCGCCCGCCGAGCGATCCCGCCAGACCTCACGCCAGGCCGGGCTGACTGGCGAAGTGACACTGGGCACCGACGTGTACGTCGCCGAGTCGGCCGCCGTCTACTGTGACGAACTCGCTCTCGGCGACCGTTCCTATATCGCCGCCCACGCCTACGTCACCGGTCACATCTCGTTGGGCGCCGACACCACCATGAACCCCTTCACCACCGTCCGCGGCAAGGTCACGATCGGCGACGGCGTCCGCATCGGCGCCCACACCTCGATCCTGGCCTTCAACCACGGCACCGCCCCCGGCGAACCGATCTTCCGCCAGCCCCACACCAGCCTCGGCATCACCATCGCCGACGATGTCTGGATCGGCTCCGGCGTCACCATCCTGGACGGCGTCACCATCGGCCCCCACACCATCATCGGCGCCGGCGCCATCGTGACGAAGGACGTCCCGGAAAACTCGATCGCCGCCGGCAACCCCGCCCGAGTCCTCCGCTCCAGGGTGGGATCGGGCAGTGTGGGATCGGGTAGGACGGTGGCGGGCCTCCCTGCTCGGCTCACCGCGTTCGCGGCGCGCGCCCGCGACCAGGTGGACGCCGTACTGGCTCGATCCTGGGACGGCGAGCGGTTCGTCGACCGCCCCGGCCTCGATGACGCGCCGGCCGTCCGCCCCTGGTGCGACGCCATCGAGATTGCCGACCTCCTAGTACGCCGTACTCCGGCCGGCCACTCGCGTGATGATCTAGTCCGCCGCCTCCGCGCACGCCAAGACCCGACCACCGGACTGGTCGCACCAGGAGACCTCTCCGACGCCGGCCTGTCCACTCCGTCAGACGCCAAACTCTCAGTCCTGCAAGGCGAAGCGCCGTACCACGTGCTCTGTGTCGGCTACGCCCTCCAGGTCCTTGGCAGCTCCTTCGAGCATCCCATCGACACCACCTTCACCACCATCGAGCTGGACAATTTGCCCTGGGCAAGAAACGCCTGGTCGTCCGGTGCTGCGATCGATGCCCTCGGCACCGCCATCGCTCGCAATCACCATGGCCACAAGGGCGATGACAATCTCAGTCAGCTCATCGGCTGGCTCACCATCAACGCTGATCCGGCGAGCGGCATGTGGGGGAGCCCGCATCCCGACGATGGCTGGCTCCAAGTGGTGAACGGTTTCTACCGCCTCACCCGCGGCACCTACGCCCAGTTCGGCCTCCCGCTCCCGTATCCCGAGCAAGCAGTCAAGACACTCCTTGCGCACAGCAACGACCGTCGCATGTTCACCGGCGACAACGACAACGCCTGCAACGTCCTCGACGTGATCCACCCACTCTGGCTCGCCCGCAAACAAACGTCGTACGGCGAACAGGACGCGCGCCAGTGGGCCGAGCAGCAACTGACGCGCATCCTCGACCGCTGGGTCGACAACGAGGGTTTCGCCTTCGCCCCGAACGGCACCGACGACCGCGCGATCCCAGGCCTGCAAGGCACCGAGATGTGGCTCTCCGTCGTCTGGCTCCTCGCCGACTACCTAGGCCACGCCGACGCCCTCGGCTATCGCCCCCGCGGCGTCCACCGCCCCGAACCCCTCATTCCTCCCCGAACCACCCCGTGGCAGTAAGGCACGTCACTCGGCGAACCAGGAGTTGGCGTCGAGTTCGCCCTGCATCCGGCCCGCGTAATGGTCGAAGAAGATGCGGGACTGCAGCTCACGCCGGCTGGAGACACCTGTTTTGTCGAACACTGCCTTGAGGTGGTCCTGCACCGTGTACGGCGACAGGTGGAGCCGCTGCGAGATCTCGTTCGTGCTCGCCCCACTCAGCACCTGCTGTACGACGGTCCGCTCCCGCTCGGTCAGTCCGTACGCCGCCACGATCAGCGGGATGATCGCCGCAACGCCAGCGGCCTCGATGGTGACGGCGATGTCGGAGGTGACACCCTCCGGACCGCGGACCCGGGCGGCATGCACAGACACCCACTGGCCGGAGCGCGTGCGGAGCCGCATGTGTGGCACGTGCGGCGCCTGCCCGGGCACACCGCGGACAGCGGAGACCACGATCGCGACCGGCATCGGCAGCCGTGACCACAGTTCCCCGCCGAGGTCGACAATCCGCTCCTCGGCGGCAGCGGTCGCCCAGATGACCTGGTCGGCCGCGTCCACGATCACCACTGCCGCACCCTGCTCGAACTGCTGCCGGTTCACGTCCCCACTGATCAGCCCGCGCCGGATGCCACTCGTCATGATCGGTTCGAGGCGGTGCATGAACTCGGCCTCGGCAGGTGAGAAGCCACTCCGGCCCGAGTATCGGTAGATCGAGTAGAAGCCCCACATCTTGGCATCGGACCGCAGTGTGCCGCGCATCTCGTGCTGCAGGTCGGCCTCGCTCACCATGAACCGGTGCCGCTCGCTGAGCTCCGGCCGCCCCCCGGTCGCCTCCGCCAGGATGCTGACCCCGACGTCGCGTCGGGCCAGGTCGGAGAACCGGTTGATGTCGTCGGCGCTGTACTCGTGCATGACGAACTTGATCTCGCCCGCCCCGTCGGTGTCGCTCAGCCCTACCTTCACCCGCCCCGACAGCAGACTGGTCGTCGGATCCGCCGTACCCAGGCAGATGCCGTCATGCGGGATCGCCAGCGCCAGCACCTCGGCCGCCGCCAGACAGAAGTCCGCCCAGTTCAGCCCCGCCGCGGCAGCCGCCTGCAACCCGGCGCTGGCCGAATCGGCGTGGTAGGTCTTCATCCGGCGAGCCAGCTGTTGGCGTCGAGTTCGTTGTCGGCGCGGCCGAGGTAGTGGTCGAAGAAGATCCGGGACTGCAGCTCACGCCGGCTGGAGACACCAACCTTGCTGAAGACGGCTTTGAGGTGGTCCTGCACCGTGTACGACGACACGTACAGCTTCCGCGCGATTTCCGTCGTACTGGCGCCGCTGAGCACCTGCTGGACCACAGCCCGCTCCCGTTCGGTCAGTCCGTACGCCGCCACGATCAGCGGGATGATCGCCGCGGGACCGGCGGCCTCGATGGTGACGGCGATGTCGGAGGTGGCTCCGCCCGGACCACGGACCGGTGCGGCGTGCACACTGATCCACTGGCCGGACAGGGTGCGGGACCGCATCCGCGGCAGCTGCGGTGGCCGCCCGGGAATCCCGCGCGCCGCGGACACCACCACTGCGACCGGCAGCGGGAGCTTCGCCCACAGCTCACCGCCCAGATCGGTGATCCGTTCTTCGGCGGCCTCGGTGGCCGAGATGACCTGATCGGCGGCGTTCACGATCAGCACCGCCGTACCGGGTGCACCCTCCTGGCGCTTGACGTTGGTCGCGATCAGACCACGTCGCAGTCCGGTCGTCAGGATCGGCTCGAGCCGGTGCAGGAACGCAGCCTCGCCCGGCGAGAAGCCGGTGCGGCCCACGTTCCGGTAGATCGTGTAGTAGCCCCACATCCCGTCCGCGGACCGCAGCGTGCCACGGATCTCGTGTTCCATCCCGCACTCCGACCGCATCGTCCGGTGCCGCGCACTGAGCTCCGGCTGGCCTCCGGTCGCCTCGGCCAGGATGCTCACGCCGACCGCACGCTGCGCCAGGTCCGAGAACCGGTTGACGTCGTCGGCGCCGTACTCGTGCTGGAGGAACGCGAGGTCGTGACCATCCGCCGACGGCATCGCACCGACAGGCGCCCCCGACAACAGGCTGGACGCCGGATCGGCAGGGCCGATCCCGATCCCGTCGTGGGAAATCGCCGTGCCAAGAAGGTCGGCAGCAACCTCGCAGAAGTCCTGCCACGTCAGCCCCGCCCCAGCTGCCGCCTGCAACCCTGCCCTGGCCGACTCCGCGTGGTAAGCCTTCATTCCTCGAACCATCCGTTCGCATCGAGCTCGTGGTCGAGTCGGCCGGCGTACTGCGTGAAGAAGATGCGGGAGGCAAGCTCCCGGCGGCTGGAGACACCGACCTTCTCGAAGACCGCCTTCAGATGGTCCTGCACCGTGTACGGCGACAGATGCAGCCCAGTCGCGATCTCACGCGTACTGGCGCCGGCCAGCACCTGCTGTACGACGTCCCGCTCGCGGTCGGTCAGCCCGTAGGCAGCGACGACCAGTGGGATCACACCGGCCGCGCCGGCCGGCTCGATGCTGACGGCAATCTCTCCGGTGAACCCGTCGCGGTTTCGCACCGGCCCCGCGTGCAGTGACAGCCATTCGCCGGTTCGGCTGCGGACCTTGGCCTCCGGGACGAAGCTGCCGGATCCCGTCACCGTGGCGCGCGCCGCCAGCACCAGGCCGGTCACCACCAGCGGTAGCTGCGACCACAGCTCACCGCCGAGCTCGAGGACCCGCTGTTCGGCAGCAGGTGTCGCCGACAGCACCTGGCTGTCTCGGTCGAAGACCAGCACGGCCGCGCCCGCGCCGTCGCGTTGTCGGCGGTTCCGCTCGATACTGGCCGCGATCAGTCCGCGGCGCAGACCTAGACCGAGTGTGCTCTCCACTCGATGCATGAACGCGGCCTCAGCCGGTGAGAAGCCACTACGGCCGTTGCTGCGATACAGCGCATACCCGCCCCACATCCGCCCCGAACTGCGGACCACTCCACGCAGTTCGTGCCGCAAGCCCTGTCCAGCCAGCCAGCCGTGCTGCCGAGGACTGCGACCGGGATCGCCACCAGTCGCATCGTCCAGGATCCCCACTGCCACCGGCTGCTTGGCCAGGTCGGCGAACCGGTTGAAGTCCGGTACGCCGTACTCCAGTGCGAGGAACTCGGTCTGGGCGGCGGGCTGCCGGGCCAGACCTGCTGACCCGGTCATCATTCCGGTGGTCGGATCGGCGATGCCGACGCACAACGCGTCGTACGGGATGGCGCGCTCCAGCAGCTCGACGGCGGCCAGGGCGAACTCCCGCCAGGGCAGACCGGCCTGTGCGGCGGCCTCGATGCCCGCGCGCGCGGACTCCGCGTGGTAGGTCTGCATAGGTTGAGTGTGACTCCCGGAGGCCCAACTTGGCATCCCAGAAATCTGGGACCGAAACATCCCAGGCTTCTGGGATACCGGAGTCTGCCCGATCGGGCCACTGTGGAGTCATGAGGACTCCGACCTGCCCGGCCGCTGTGACCGCCGGTGCGTACCGAACGCTGTGAACAACCCAGAAAGCTGGGATACCGCCTGAGGAGCGGATGCCCGAGGGTTTTACCCATGATCGAGGAACTCCGAGAGGTACTGACCGGGCGGCTGGTGACACCGGCCGACCCGGACTGGGGGACGGTGCGACCGGCCTGGAACCTGACCGTCGACCAGCAGCCGCTGGCCGTCGTGGAGGCGGCCGGACCGGGTGATGTCGAGCACACTGTGGCATTCGCCGCGGCGCACGGCCTGAAGGTCGCTGCGCAGGCAGGGGGACACGGCGCAACCCGTGCGCTCGACAACACGATCGTCGTCCGCACCAACGCGCTCGACGACGTGTGGGTGGATTCGCATGCCCGCATCGCCCGGGTGGGGGCCGGAGTCCGGTGGGGGACGCTGCAGACCGCTCTGGACGGGACGGGGCTGACCGGTCTGCCGGGGTCGAGCGGGGACGTCTCCGTCGTCGGGTACTGCACCGGCGGCGGGTTGTCCTGGTTCGCCCGGCCGTACGGGTCCGGAGCGGGCAGTCTGCGGGCTGCCGAGATCGTCGACGGGGCTGGGGCCCGCCGATGGATCGACGACTCCACGGACCCGGACCTGATGTGGGCACTGCGCGGTGGGGGTGGGAACTTCGCCGTGGTCACGTCGGTCGAGGTGGAGCTGCATCCGGCACCCGAGATCGTGGGTGGGCGGTTGATGTTCCCGATCGACCAGGCGCCCGCCGTACTGGCGGCGTACGGGAAGGCCACCCTGGAGGCGCCGGAGCACGTGACGCTGTGGGCTTACCTGACTCATTACCCGCCGGCGATGCATCTGCCGGAAGCAGTCCGGGGCAAGTCGTTCTGCATGATCGACGGAGCAGCGCCGTACGACCCGGGGGCAGTTGCTACGGCGTTGGAACCGATCCGGGCTGCCGGGACGGTGCTGGTCGACACGATCGGCCCTCGGCAGGCCAGCGGGGTCATCGGGATCACGCAGGAGCCGATCGCTCCGGCCGCGATCGCGCTGATGACCAGCACGTTCGACGAGGTCACACCGGAGCTGATCGACACCCTGATCGAGTACGCCGGTCAGCCGTCGCTCATCTTCCAGGTGCAGCTACGGCATCTGCGGGCGAGCGACGACGTGATTCACCCCGGCATCGCATCGGCCGACCCAGCGGCGCAGTACATGCTGCTGGCGGCCTCGATCCTGCCCGTGCCGGAGCTGGTGGGCTCAGCCGAGCAGGCGCTGGGTGCGCTGAAGGAAGCAGTGTCTCCGTGGCAGGCGGGTGACCTGCCGCCGTCCGGTCTGTCCACGAAGGGATCGCTGCAGGACTGCTTCACCGAGCCGGACCTGGCGCGGCTGCGGGAGATCAAGCAGAGGGTCGATCCGGTGGGCACTCTGATCAGCAACTACCCCCTGCCCTGCTAGGTGCCGAGTGAGGGTCCATTAGCCTGGGCCGGTGGACCCCCGCACACGCCGCATGGTGGTAACCCTCGTTCTGGTGGCACTCGTCGCCATGGTGATCGTCGCAGCCCTCGTGAAGTGAACTAACCTTCTGGCGCATGACTCCCACCACCACGCGGTCGTCGTACCTGATGCGGGCGGGCCTGGTCCGCAATGTCCGGTCGGGTGAGCATCTGACCACCTTCGTGGTCTCCGGCGTGGCGACGGTGCTGATCACGCGGCTGTTCCTCAGCCTGAGCGGCTACCCGCAGATCGGCGGCAAGGGGCTGCACATCGCGCATGTGCTGCCCGGTGGCGTGCTGATGCTGATCGCCATCTCCCTCTTGCTCGGGTACGTCGGTCCGGTCGTCCGGCCGGCCGCTGCGCTGGTCGGCGGCGTCGGGTTCGGGCTGTTCATCGACGAGGTCGGGAAGTTCGTCACGTCGGACAACAACTACTTCTACAAGCCGACCGCGGCCATCGTGTACGTCGCCTTCGTGCTGATCGTGCTGGGGAGTCGCTTCCTCTCCACGCGGCGGCCGATCGACCCGCGCGAGGAGCTGGCCAACGTCATCGACCACGCGGTCGAGGGAGTCGCGGGTGGGCTGTCACGGCAGCGGCGGGCGCAGGCCTCGGAGCTGCTCCACGAAGTCGCGTCCGACGTACAGGGCCGCCGGGAGACTGAGGCCTTGCTCGCCGCCTGCCCTGCTGACGAGGTCGAGTTGGCGGCACCAGTCGATGCGGGTTGGCGGGCATTGCAGCGCGGCTTCGAGCGGCTGGCGACTCATCCGAAGGCTGCCACGGTTGCCGTCGTCGTACTGGCTATCCAGGCGATCGGTGCGATCACGATCGCCATCGTGGCCGGTCGCGGACTCGGTCAGCTCTCCGTGCTCGGGGTGACCGCCGGCAGCTTGCTGTCGGCAACGTTCACGGTGCGGGGCGGTCGTCAGTTGCGCAAGGGCAACCGGGCGCGGGCGGTCCGGCTGTTCGAGCTGGCGGTGCTCGTGTCGCTGCTGATGACTCAGGTCTTCCAGTTCGCCCTGACACAGTTCGCGGCGGCGGGTGGGATGTTGCTGGACCTGGTGATGCTGGGGCTCCTGCGTGCCGAGCGCGACCGCATGCAGCGTGAGGAGGAGCTGGCTTCGCAGAGGCGGGACGGCGCCGTACCGGCCGCGACTACGCCGCTGGGACTGCCACCCGATCCTGCGGCACCGCGGTTTCCTGAGGACCCGGCAGATCCGGCGTAATCCGCCACCTCTCGTTCCGGCCGAACAGCACCGGCGACATGGTCGCCGTGAAGAAAAGCGCACCGGCCAGCAGCAGTGCGGGCGCCATACCGATCACAGCGATCGCTGCCCCGGCGAACAGGCCGCCGAGCGGCACTCCGGCCCAGGAGACTGCCGAGGAGAGCGAGTTGACGCGGCCGAACAGGTGCGGCGGGATCCGCTCGATGAACAGTGCGCTGAGGACCGGGTTGATGAAGCCGGCCCCGATACCGCAGACGGCGTAGATGGCCACCAGGGTCCACAGCGGCCCGTCGAGTGCCATCACGATGAAGCGCGGTGCGCCGCAGATCAGGAACGCCCAGATGAAGACGGCCTTTCGCGGCAGCCGGTGGCCGATCGCCGACGCGAGCAAGGCGCACACAGTGGCGGTCACACCGAACGCGGTGAGCACCAGACTGGTGTGTCCAGGGCCGAGACCATGGTTCTTGATCCAGACCGGCAGGAAGACCGCCCCAACGGCAGCGTCCAGCAGATTGGTCACGCCGCTCATCAGCACCAGCGGCATCATCAGCCTGTCGCCGCGCAGGAACCGCCAGCCGTCCAGCAGGCGTTGGCCGTAGCTCGGCTCGTCCGTCCTCGCCTTCTCCGCCTGGAGCCGCCGGCGGGGGAGCCACCGGTAGATGAGTGCTGCGCAGACACCGAACGACGCGGCATCGACCCAGAGTGCGTTGACCTCACCGACCAGCGTGATCAGACCACCCGCGACCGCGACGGCGATGAAGGTGGCGAGGCGTTCCGTCGTACTGGACAGGCCAGTGACTCGCTCCATCGGCACCTTCGCCGCGTTGGCGATTTCCGGGAGCATGGTCCCCTTCGCGGAATCTCCGGGGCCGCGCAGAGCTCCGGCGACCGCGACCAGAGCTAGCAGGACTGGGAACGACAACAGGTGCAGGGTGTGCAGCAGCGGGATCAGCGCGACCACGCCGGTGCTCGCTACATCAGCCACGATGCTGACCTGGCGAGCGCCGAGCCGGTCGATCCACGGACCCCCGACGACCTTGGAGATCACCAGCGGGGCCGTCTCGGCCAGCGCGACCACACCGGTCTTGACCGGCGAGCCGGTGCTGATCAGCACGAACCAGGGGATCGCGATCGCACTCACGCGGGTCCCGCAGATCGACACCACGTTGGCGATCAGATAGGCGACCAGAGGCGCCCGGTACGGCGTACTCGTCGTGGTACTCATCGCGTCTCCCGCGGGTAGGCCTGGATCTGGACGGTGACCTGCTCCTCGCCGTCCGCGAGGGGCGCGGTGAGGTCGGTGACGCTGTACTTGCGCAGCACTGCGAGCAGTTCGCCCTTCAGGGTCTCGAGCTGGTCGGCGCGCAGATGGCACGTGTAGTCGGACAGCAGGCTGGCTTCCTTCCACTCCGGCGGCATCGTCTGCAGGGAGTCGATGAACGCGAACATGTTCTCCGCGTAGGCCTGGCCGACACCGTGCAGGAAGCCCATGGTCAGCTCGGGCTCCTCGTCCAGCAGTTTCGGTACGTCGACCGACGTCGACTGGTGTGCGGCCTTCCACCAGCGGTCCCGGGCATTGCCCCGGCTGTCGTCCTCAAGCACCAGACCCGCCTCGGCCAGCTGGCGAAGGTGGTAGCTGGTGGCGCCCGTGTTCACCCCGAGGCGATTGGCCAGCGTGGTGGCCGTCTGCGGTCCGTAGACGCGCAGCAGGCCGAGCGCCCGGCTCCGCATCGGGTGCGCGAGCGCCCGCACCAGGCTCCGGTCCAGCCGCACGACCTGGTCGTCGGGGGTGTTGCTCTCGTTGTCGCTCATAGGACGAGCCTAGGACTGCAAAGCCAGTTTGCAAAGAGTTTTTGCAAACAGATTCTGCGAATGGTCCGGCAGCTGCAGACCTGATGGCGTCCTGCGAGGTTGTCCACAGGTTCGGATTGGGTGGCCGGGCGGGGGCGGAATCGCTGCATCTTCTCTGGTGACAAAGCCGACGGCGGCAGACCGCCGCCCACGACACGGAGAGACCACCATGCTGCGAGTGATGCTCGAGGACGCCGACTACTGCGACGTCCCGGCCGACCTGATGACCTTCGACGACGGAGCCGTCGTGTTCTGGCGGGACGGCGAGGAGGTCGGCCGGCACCGCCAGTCGCGGATCCGATCCCTGGAGTTGCTGAACAACCGCTCGATGACCCACAAGATCAAGGCGGCCCGACGCAACCATCCGAACGCGTTCCGGCCGTGGACCGCCGAGGACGAGCAGTTGCTGACCGAGATGTTCCGCGGGGGTGCCGGCAAGAGTGAGCTGATCGACGCTCTGGGCCGGCAGGAGGGCGGGATCGCGACCCGGCTGCGGGGTCTCGGACTGCTCCTGGAAGACCAGAAGCTGCTGTGAGCGGAGCGGTCGTCACCCGCTGCCGACGAGACCCTTTTGTGATCAGCCGGAGGCGTCGGACACAATGGCGCGATGCAGGCAGAGGTGGATTCGGCCGGACACCCCGATGCGTCGACCGTGGATGCGGTCGGCGAGATGGGTGCGTGGGAGGCGATCCGCGCTGCCGTCCTGGACCGGACCGGCCTGGTGCGAGCGGTCGCGTCCGGTCGGCGCCGTGGGCTGGACCAACCGCCGTACCAGCGGCTGGAGCTGCGCTACGTCGACCTCAAGGGGCAGCGTCACCTCCAGCTGACCGAGTTCGACGAGCGCCAGGCGCACACCCGGAACTTCGTCGGACCGGAGGTGCTGGAGGCGGTCGACAAGCTGCTCGCCCTGCCCTACGGCACGTGGCATGTCGAGACGACGACCGAGACGCTGCGGCTGCGCTACACCAAGAAGGGCAAGGAGCTGCTGCATCGGCAGGCGGAGAGCCGGGAGCAGACGACCGGCCACGACCGGGTGAAGCAGCGGGTGCTCGACCCGGCGGCGCCGTTCCTGATCGAGCTCGGGATCAGCGACCACCAGGGGCGGGTGAAGCCGTCCCGGCAGGCGAAGTACAAGCAGATCGAAGAGTTCTGCAAGCTGCTCGCGCCGGCCCTCGAAGAGGCGATCTCGGCCGGCCGGATCGCGACCGGCCGGCCACTCCAGGTGGTCGACCTCGGCTGCGGCAACGCCTACCTCACCCTGGCGGCCCATCACCTCCTGACCGCGGCCGGGCACGACGTCCGGACGACCGGAGTCGACCACAACCCGTCGGCGCGGAAGCGGAACACCCGGGTGGTGACGGCGCTGGGCTGGCAGGACCACCTGCGGTTCGTGGATGCCACCATTCAGGCGGCGGAGCTCGACATCCGGCCGGACGTCGTACTGGCGCTGCACGCGTGCGACACCGCCACTGACGACGCGCTCGCGCGGGCGGTCCAGTGGGAGGCTCCGCTGGTGCTCGCAGCTCCGTGTTGTCATCACGACATCCAAAAGCAGCTCAAGAGCGTCACACCACCGGCACCTTATTCTCTGATGACGAGGTATGGCATCGTTCGTGAGCGGTTCGCCGACGTCCTGACAGATTCGCTGCGGGCGGCGGTCCTTCGACAGGTGGGGTACCGAGTGGAGGTAGTGCAGTTCGTGGACAGCCAGCACACGCCCCGCAATCTGCTGCTCCGAGCCGCCCGGACGAACGCCGCCGTCACCCCCGACCTCGAGTCCGACTACGCGTCGCTGATCGCCGAGTGGCAGGTCACGCCGCGGCTGGCCGAGCTGCTCCTGCCGCCACCTGCCGTCCCTGGGCCGGCGTCGGAGGTGGGTGCGTGAAGCTCCTCCGTACGGCGCTCGCCCTGGCCGCCGCGACCTGCTTCACGCTGGCCACCGCCGCGCTGCCCGCCGTCGCCGCGGACCCGACGCCGGCCGCGCCGAAGAAGCTCTTCACGATGAGCGACAGCCGGCTGAAGGGTTCGTCCGGGCTCGCGAAGAGCCAGAAGTACGAAGACCTCTACTGGACGGTGAGCGACACCGGTGAGACCGCTCGGGTCTTCGGCGTCGACACCGACGGCGACATCAAGGTCACCCTGCGGTTCAAGGCCGACGTCCGCGACGTCGAGGCGGTCGCGGTCGATCGCGAGGGCACGATCTACATCGCCGACATCGGCGACAACGCCAAGTCGCGGGACATGATCGAGATCTACACGATCCCCGAACCGGGCAGCCTCGAGGACGCCGAGAACGTCCGCTACCACCGGTACGACTTCACGTACCCCGACGGTGCGCACGACGCCGAGACCCTGCTGGTCCAGCCCGAGACCGACCAGCTCTTCATCGTCACCAAGGCCGCCAAGGGTGCAGCGATCTACGCCACCCCGGCCACCCCGTCGCGTGAAGGCACCAACAAGCTCACCAAACTCGCCGCCGCCCCCGCCGGCACCTTCACCGACGGAACCTTCCTCCCCGACGGCCAGCGCGCGGTCCTCCGCACCTCCACCGACGTCGCCACCGTCGCCTGGGGCGACACCCCCACCCTCGTAGCCCGCAGCTCGGTCCCCGCCGCCGACGGCGAATCCGTCGCCGAAGCCTCCGCCGACAACGCCGTCCTGGTCGGTGGCGGCAACTCCAGCGCCGCCGTCTACCAGGTCCAGGTCCCCGCCAAGAAGGCCGCGGCCTCACCCCCCGCCTCCTCAGCACCCCCCAAGGGCTCCACCAACGCCGACGCCGGAGCCGGCGCCGGCGCCGCCGACAAGAACCACAACCTCCGCTGGATCATCATCGGCGCCGCCCTCTTCGCCCTCGTCATCACCGTCCTCACCTTCCCCCCAGGCCGCCGCGAACGCCTGGACCGCATGGCCGAAAACGCCCGCCTCACCGGCCAATCCGCCACCCCCACCCGCCGCCGCCACAGCGCCTAACCCGAACCCCCACCCCGCGGCGCCCCTCTTGGCGCCTCCGGCCCACCGCAGTCGCCGCGTCGAACTGTGATGAGTGGGGTGGGCTGGGCTCGTGCACCGGCCGCAGGTGCTCGCCCCGTCTCCACCGTCGGGGGTGTACCCCTTGCGGTGGGTTTGAACAAGCTATGCCGTGTTCAAGCCCACCGTTTCTTGTTCAAGCCCACGGTTGGTGGCTCGGCCAACGGCGTACCTGGGTGCTTGCTCGCCGCGGCGGCCGACGAATGACAGGTACTGAGTTGAGGTCTCGAGCTGGCCGCCCCACCGAGGCCCGCCGTGCCTCCACCATCGAGGGCGACCTCAACGAATCACCCGCTCACCGCACAGGGAAATTTGAACGGATCTCCCCTGAGTTTGCCCCTTCTCCCCTTGAAATATGAGCAGAGAAGGGCCCATTCGAACGGATATCCGTTCAAATGCGCGTACTCGGGAGCCGGTGGCGAAGGGGGATTGGGGCTGCCTGCTCTCGGACGCCCTCCTGATCACCACCAGACCGAGGTACGCCGGGTTCCGGGTCGGCGAATGGTCGATCGGCGCGGTGCCGCTGGGGTGCGCACGGTGGGTCCGAGGTCCTCTGGCGGCGGCGGCGGAGTGTCGGTGGGCGCTGGTAGAGGTGGGGGCTCGACGTCCGGGACCGGAGGGGGTTGTGATGGTTGAGCGACCGCGCGTGGTGGTGAGTGTGGGGGCCAGTGTTGATGGGAAGGTGGCGCTGACCAGGGACTCACTTTTGATGCGCAAGCCGAGTTCGGAGCTGTGGGCGGCCATGACGCCCCGAGCGGCCGACCCGGTGGCGGTCGACATCCTTGATGTCGTCAGGCAGCAGTACGGGTGCAACGCGATCCTGGAGGGCAGCGGCAGCCTGGTTGCCGAGTCCGACGTTCCAGAAGAACTGCCTGCGTACGACGGGGATACCGCCGAACTCTACGAGCACTTCCTGCCAACGGATATCACCGAACTTCCGTCGCCGCCGCTGATGTGGTTCACGGTTGTCGACAGCCGCGGACGAGTGCGGTGGACCGAGGACAACGAGAACTGGGCGGCTCTGGTTCTGGTGGCGCGGTCCACTCCTGCTGCGTATCTCGCCTATCTCCGCCGCGAACACATCTGCTATCTCGTCGTGGGCGAGGCCCGGGTCGACCTGCCGCAGGCGATCGCTGCGATGGCTAGTGCGCTCGGCATTCGGTGCGTCTTGTCGACCGCGGGTGGTGGGCTCAATGGTGCGCTACTGCGGGCCGGGCTGATCGACGAGCTCTACCTGACGCTGGCACCGGCTCTGATCGGCGGCCTCGGGACGCCGTCAGTGATGGACGGTCCGCCGCTTGCGGAGGGCGAGGCCGCGACCAGCTTGCAACTGCTCTCGGTGAACACCGATACGAACGGTTCCGTTCGGCTGCACTACGCCGTGGCTGATCGCTAACGTCCGATGACTCGCCGACCACGGCCCGCGTGTCTTCGGACGTTAGTGCTCGGGAGGGGGAGTTAGGGCGTCAGGTAGCGGCCGGTGAGGCTGTCGGGGTGCGTCGGCAGGTTGGTGGGGGTGGTGGCGGCGACTATGCGGCCGCCGGCGGTGCCGGCTCCGGGGCCCAGGTCGATGACGTGGTCGGCGTTGGCGATCAGGTCCAGGTCATGTTCGATGACGATGACGGTGGCGCCGAAGTCGATGAGGCGGTCCAGAACGCCAAGCAGGACAAGGATGTCAGCTGGGTGGAGGCCGACGCTGGGTTCGTCGAAGATGAAGAGGGTGTTGGACTGGGGTTTTTCGAGGTCGGCGACGAGCTTGAGGCGTTGGGCCTCGCCGCCGGACAGGGCCGGGGTGGCTTCGCCGAGGATGAGGTAGCCGAGGCCGATCTCGTCGAGGGTGCGCAGCCGGGCCTGGAGTTTGCGGAGGCGTGGGAAGACGGCGCGGGCCTCGACGATGGTGAGCGCGAGAGCCTGGGGGAGGGTGAGACCGTCGATCACCACCGCATCGGCAGCAGGGCTGTAGCGAGTTCCGCCGCACAGCGGACAGGGGATGTCGACGTCAGGCAGGAACTGGACGTCGAGCGAGATCTGCCCAGTCCCCTCGCATTGCGGGCAGCGCAGACTGCCGGTGTTGTAGGAGAAGTCCGCCGCCGTGAGATCGGGTGATGCTGCCGCGTAGGCGCGCCTCAGGTCGTCAAGGATTCCGCTGTACGTCGCCACTGTCGAGCGCACGTTCCGCCCGATCGGTGCCGCGTCGACCACGACCGTACGTTCCATGCCTCCGGCGTCCAACCGCCGTACGTGCGCGGGTTCCGAGCCGAGCAAGGCAGGAGCGAGGCTGTCGAGGACCAGCGTGGTCTTGCCGGAGCCGGATACACCCGTCACCGCCGTCAGCCGACGCAGCGGAAACTCGGCCACCAACTCATGCAGCGTGAAGTACGGCGAAGTCTCGAGCCGAATCCGCCCATGCGCAAACGTCTCCGCAGCAGGCACTCGGGGCCGAACCACCACCGGCTCAGCCCCACTCAGGAAGCCCCCGATCAGCGACGCACCAGCAGCCTCCAGCGCAGAAACGGTGCCTGCGGCAACAACCTCACCACCGTGCGAACCCGCGCCCGGACCGATCTCCACCAGCCAGTCCGCATGCCGCAGTACCCGCACGTCGTGATCCACGAGCACCACGGAGTTCCCGGTCGCGACCAATCGCCGTACGACGTCAATCAGCGCGTCGATGTTGCTCGGATGCAGCCCCACAGATGGTTCGTCCAGCACGTACAACAGACCTGTCGCGCTGCTCCGCAGAGTCCGCGCGAGCTGCACCCGCTGCAGCTCACCAGTCGACAAAGTGCGCGACGCGCGGTCGAGCGACAGATACCCGAGCCCAAGCCCCAGTAAATGCTCAGCCGTCGGAAGGAACGCCGCCGCGATCTGCCGCGCCATCGACGCAAGGTCAGCTGGAGCGTCCAGCGAGCGCACGAAAGACGTCGTACGCGAGAGACTCCACGACGACAGAACATCCAGCGCTACGTCGTTCAGCAACACCGACCGGGCCCGAGCACTCAGCCGCGAACCACCGCACGTCGGGCACGATGCCACCCGCACGAACCGGTCGAGCCGCGCGACCGTCTTCTCGCTCTGCGCGTTGTCGAGCGCGTCCTGAACCACCCGATTGGCGTTCCGGTACGTCGCGTTGAGCTCGAAGGCATTGCCCTTCTTGCTCGTGACGATCACCGTGCGCTTCGTTTCGTCGCCGTGAAAGATCGTCTCCCGCTCGGCGGCCGTCAGCTCCCGGAACGGTACGTCGGTCCGCACCCCCAACTGCGCAACCACCTGCGGCAACAGCCCCGCGCCGAACGAACCCCACGCTGCCACCGCACCATCAGCGATCGTCAGTGACTCATCCGGCACCAGCGTGCGCTGATCGATCTGCCGGCTCTCACCCGTCCCGCCGCACGTCTCACAAGCCCCGTCGCCGTTGAAGGCAAGATCCTCAGCCCCCTGTACGGCGAACCGCTGGCCGTCGACCGGACACGTCAGCTGTCCCGTGGACGCGATCTCGATCGTCGCCGCGACGCGGTGCCCCTGCGGACACAGATGGGACCCCAACCGCGAGTACATCAACCGCAGTGAGTTCAGCAGCTCAGTCGCCGTACCGAAAGTACTGCGCACTCCCGGCACCGCGGGCCGTTGGTGCAGAGCGATCGCCGCCGGCACCCCATCCACGGCATCGACGTCCGCGCGAGCGGCCTGCGACAGGCGACGACGCGTGTACGTCGACAAGGCCTCCAGGTACCGGCGGGAGCCCTCGGCGTACAGGACGCCCAGCGCGAGCGACGATTTGCCCGAACCGGAGACCCCCGTCAACCCGACCAGCTGCCGCAGCGGTATGTCGACGGACACGTTCTTCAGGTTGTGAACCCTGGCCCCCCGAACGGCGACTTCATCACCCCAGTGCATACCGCCATGCTAAGGACAACCGCCGACAAAAACTGCCGGCGGTTGTCGAAAGCAACGATCAGCGCAGTTTGTCGACGATGTAGTCGATCGACTGGGTGAGCTTCTCGACGTCGTCCGGGTCGACCGCCGGGAACATCGCGACGCGGAGCTGGTTGCGGCCGAGCTTGCGGTAGGGCTCGGTGTCGACGATGCCGTTGGCGCGCAGGGTCTTGGCGACCGCGGCGGCGTCGATGGAGTCGTCGAGGTCGATGGTGCCGATCACCAGCGAGCGGGCGTCCGCGTCGGTGACGTACGGCGTCGCGTAGTCCGACTTCTCGGCCCAGGTGTAGAGCCGGTTGCTGGAGTCGGTGGTGCGGGCGACGCTCCACTCCAGGCCGCCCTGGCCGTTGATCCAGTCGGTCTGCTCGGCCATCAGGAACAGGGTGGCCAGCGACGGCGTGTTGTAGGTCTGGTTCTTGCTGGAGTTGTCGATCGCGGTGGCCAGGTCCAGGAACGCCGGGATCCAGCGGCCGGCGGCGGTGATCTCCTCGACCCGGGCGAGCGCGGCGGGGGACAGGATCGCGATCCACAGGCCGCCGTCCGAGGCGAAGCACTTCTGCGGAGCGAAGTAGTAGGCGTCGGTCTCGGCGATGTCGACCGGCAGGCCGCCGGCGCCCGAGGTGGCGTCGATCGCGACCAGTGCGCCGTCGTCGGCTCCCGCGACCCGCTTGATCGGGGCCATCACGCCGGTGGAGGTCTCGTTGTGCGGCCAGGCGTACAGGTCGACGCCGGCCTCGGCCACCGCGACCGGACGGCTGCCCGGGTCGGCCTTGACGACGGTCGGGTCGCCCAGGTGCGGGGCGAGCTGCGCGGCCTTGGCGAACTTCGAGGAGAACTCACCGAAGCTCAGGTGCTGGCTCTTCTCCCGGATCAGCGCGAAGGTCGCGATGTCCCAGAACGCGGTCGAGCCGCCGTTGCCGAGCACCACCTGGTACCCGTCCGGCAGCTGGAACAGGTCCGACACACCCTGCTGCACGCGGGCCACCAGGTTCTTCACCGGGGCCTGGCGGTGCGAGGTACCGAGCAGCTTGGCGCCCTCGGTCGCGAGAGCGGCGACAGCCTCCGGGCGGACCTTGGACGGTCCGGCGCCGAAGCGGCCGTCGGCGGGCTTGAGCTCAGCAGGAAGAACGATGTCGCTGGTCACCAGCGGTTCCCTTCGTCGTCTGGCAGTACCTAGGCCGACGACGCTGTCAGCACCCACATCTTCCCACATCGCCAGATCGGGTCCACCCCGGGTCTCACTCGTGCTTGCGGTTGATCATCTGAGTTCCAGTCAGTACGGCGACCGGACCGTCCGGGCCGTCTTCCCACTCACCGCACGCACCGCCGCCCTCGGCCACCTCCAGCGTCAGCGGAGTCCCGTCCATCCGCAGCGCCGGGTGGTAGTAGGAGGCGACCTTCTCAGCCTCGCCCTGGATGTAGTGGCCGATCAGCGCCCGCCGGAAGCGGTCAGTGGTCACATTCGGTGCACTGCCATGCACCAGCGCGCCATGGAAGAACAGCACGTCGCCCGGCTCCATCACGACCGGTACGGCGGCATCCGGCGTCGGCAGTGGCACCGTCACGTCGGTGAAGCTCACCTTGGTGTCCGCCTTCTCCGTGCACAGGATCGGCCAGCGGTGGCTGCCCGGTACGACCTGCAGACAGCCGTTCTCCTGGTTGACCCGGTCCAGCGCCATCCAGGCCGCCACACAGGTCCCCGGCTCGGCCTTCAGATAGAAGTTGTCCTGGTGCAGCGCCTGCCCCCGCGAACCCGGTGGCTTGAAGTAGATCATCGTCTGCACCGCGTACGGCGACCTGTCCAGCAGCCCGGTCATCACCTGGTCGATGCGCGGGTCGGTCAGCCACTGCAGGGACGCGTCGTCCCACCGGTGCATTTGACCCATCCGCGGGTACCGCCGGAGCGGATCACGGCTGCCGGTCTGCACGCCGGCGTCGTCACCCTCGTACGAGCCGCGGTGCCGCAGCACCATGTAGTGCTCGCGCAGCCGCTCCGCCTCATCGGCCCCGAACAGCCCGCGCACCAGCGTGTAGCCGTCCCGCTCGAACTCCTGCTTGCACGAATCACTCACCATGACTCAATTGTTCAGTCCAGAATGGAGGTGAGCCACGGAAGATCCATGCGAGGAGTTGGACTTTTGTTGCACCCACTACCGCTGACCCGGCTGTCGCCGCCGACCTTCTGGCGCTGCGAGCCGAACTGGTCCTGGGTGTCGCCCGAGCTCTCGGATCACCTGCTCTGGTGCGTGCTGGACGGCCGTGGCCGGCTGGAACTGGATGGCAACCAGCAGGACCTCAGCCCCGGGGTGTGCGCGGTCTTCCAGCCAGGTGATGCGCCACGAGCGACCCACGACCCACGCCGCCGGCTCCTCGTGTTCGGCATGCACTTCGAGACCAGCCGGTACGGCGTAGTCCCGCAACCGCGCTGGGGCGACGTCATGGATCGTGAGCTGCTCAACGCGCTCGCGCGGACGAGCGATTCGTCGTACCGGCGTGGTGACGCACTGGGGCGCAGGCAAGCCGAGCTATGTCTCGAGCAACTGATCGGACTGATCTGGGACGCCGTGCAGCATCCCACCCGGGCAGCGACCGACACAGTGATCGACGAGGTGGCGAGGCAGCTCCGTCAGGACCCTGGCCGGGACTGGAGCGTGGCCGAGATGGCCGAGAAGGCTGCACTGTCCCGGGCACAGTTCAGCAGGCGGTTCGTCAAACAGTTCGGGATGTCACCGGCGCAGTACCTGATCCAGGCCCGCATCGACCGCGCCCACCAGCTCCTGACCGAGAGCGGTATGACGGTCACTCAGACCGCCACCGCTCTCGGCTACACCGACGTCCCCTACTTCAGCCGCCAGTACAAGCAACGCACCGGCCGCAACCCCAGCCAAGAGCGCTAGGCCCAGCGCTAGGCCCAGTTGGGGTCCCAGCCCTCGATGGAGTCGGCCGGGCGCGTGCCCGGGCCGGAGTAGATCGCCGACGGACGGATCAGCCGTCCGGTGCGCTTCTGCTCCAGCACGTGGGCGCTCCAGCCGGCGGTGCGTGCACAGGTGAACATCGACGTGAACATGGGCGGCGGTACCTCGGCGAAGTCCAGCACGATGGCTGCCCAGAACTCGACGTTGGTCTCCAGTACCCGGTCCGGACGCCGCTCGCGCAGCTCGGCCAGTGCGGCCTGCTCCAGCGCCTCGGCCACCTCGTACCGTGGTGCGTCCAGCTCACGCGCCGTACGACGCAGCACGCGCGCCCGCGGGTCCTCTGCCCGGTACACGCGGTGACCGAAGCCCATCAGCCGCTCGCCGGCGTCCAGCAGACCCTTCACGTAGGACCGCGCGTCACCAGACCGCTCGACCCCCTCGATCATCGTCAGTACCCGGGCCGGTGCACCACCATGGAGTGGGCCGGACATCGCACCCACAGCACCGGACAAGGCAGCCGCGACGTCGGCGCCGGTAGAAGCGATCACCCGCGCGGTGAACGTGGAGGCGTTCATGCCGTGCTCGGCCGCGGACGTCCAGTAGGCGTCGACCGCCTTCACATGCTTGGGGTCGGGCTCACCACGCCAGCGGATCATGAACCGCTCGGTGATGGTCTGAGCCTTGTCCACCTCACGCTGCGGCACCATCGGCTGCCCGGTGCCCCGCGCGGCCTGCGCCACGTAGGACAGTGCCATCACCGCGGCGCGGGACAGGTCCTCACGAGCCTGTACGTCGTCGATGTCGTACAGCGGGCGCAGTCCCCAGGCCGGGGCGAGCATGGCCAGCGCCGACTGGACGTCGACCCGCACGTCACCGGTGTGCACGGGCAGCGGGAACGGTTCCGCCGGCGGCAGGCCCGGGGTGAACGCTCCGTCGACCAGCAGGCCCCAGACGTTCTCGAACGGCACCCGGCCGACCAGGTCCTCGATGTCCACGCCGCGATAGCGCAGCGCCGACCCCTCCTTGTCCGGCTCGGCGATCTGCGTGTCGAACGCGATCACGCCTTCCAGCCCGTGCTGTACCTCGGTCTTCGGATCTGACATACCACTCCCTCGTCCTGGTCGGCGGCGCCCAGGCAGCATAGTTCTCCGACGACCCGTGCGGACAACTTTCGTGGCCGGGATCGCATCGTGGAGAACGTGGAAACACTGGTCGCCTACGCCTTTCACCGGCCCGACTCCGCGGTCCGCGCGGCCGAGGGTGCGGCCCGGGTCGAGGCCTATTACGCAGGCATCCCCAAGCTCGGGGGTCACGACGGCAGCACCCACGGCCTGCACCTGTGGGGGAGTGCTGACTCGCTGTGGCCGGCCTGGCAGCAGACGGGCAGTGTCCGGGTCGCCAGCCTGCACACACCGGTCGGCTACGAACGTGTGGTCGGCGACATCACTCCGGCCGACGCCCCTGGTCCGCTGGCGGAGGCAGTACGTCGTACACCGGAGGCCTTTCTTGAACTGGCCCCGCCGTTCACCATGGCGCTGTTGGACGACGACCGCTTGGAGTTGTTCACCGACTCTGCCGGTCTGGGTCGGCTGTTCCAGGTGCGCCTGCCGGACGGCTGGGTGTGGAGCAACCGCCCAGTCGCCGCTCTCCTCTTCGCCGGTGTCCCGGCCGCAGCCTCACCGCGGGGCTGGGCGTTCGCTGCGGCATGCGGCTGGTTCATGGGCGACAGTACGCCGTACGAAGGGGTGCTGGCCGTTCCCGGAGCGACCCACATCGTGGCCGACGGCAAGCTCCGCCGCCAGACCACTACGCGCATCGAGCCCAGCACCCTCTGGCTCACCGACACCCTCGACGAGCCTCTGCCAGACCTCACTGACTCAGTACGCCGCCTGGCGGCCGGGCCTACGGCTCCGGAGCCGTCCACAGCGCCGCTACCGGACCTGATCGACCACGCGCTGGCCTGGCATCGGCACTCGGAAGGTCTGACCCACGATCTGTACGCACCGGTCCCCACCGAGGGCCGCGAGGTCACCGTTGCCTACGGCACCTACTACCCGGCCGACCTGCTGACCGCCGAAGCCCTGCCCCTGCACGCGAAACTGGAGGTCTTCGGCCGGCACCTGGAGACTGCACTGGTCCCGGCGACCGGTCCGTCCGAAGCGGCGCGCGCCGCCGTCGCCATCCAGATCGAGCAAGTACTTCGGGACGCGGTCCGCGGGGGGATCGAGGACGCCAAGATGCTCGACTACTTCTATCTGGTGGAGCGCGTCCGCCGCGGCTCGATGGCGGGTGCCGTATCGCTGCAGTTGCTGCCTCAATACGTCCGCGCTGCCTTCGCGAACGCCGTACCAGCTGAACAACACACCCAGCCACTCAAGCGCCTGCCCCGGCCCCGTCGCGTAGCCGACGCACCCGACCGCGACCGCATCGAGTCGCTGCTCCTGGCGGTCGAAGGCTTCGACGAGCGCGCCCTCAGCACCCTCTGGGCCGCCTCCGTCGCCGGTGCAAGCTCCTCCGCCGCCGAAGCAACCCTGCGCCAGGCACTCTGGCGTGCAACCTTCGACCTCCACCTCACCGAGGTCAACAGCCACCTCCCCGAGCTGATCCGCCCCCTGGCACCCCCACCCCGCCCCGCCAACCGCCCGCAGCCCACCCCGCGCCCCCACCGCAACCGCCTAACCCAAGCCCTCGCCCGCCGCCACGCCGCCGCAAAGCGGACCGCCCCCACTGACTAACCCCTTCCAGACGACCGATTCCAACCCCCGCTGAGCGTGGACACGATCCCGCCCGCAAGGTTGATGAGTGGCGGAGGTCCGCCCGCTCCCCGGCACTGACCATCTGAGGGGATAGCCCCTGAATGTGTCCCTTCTCCCCTCGAAAGTTCAGGGGAGAAGGGGCAACTTGAGGGGTTATCCGTTCAAGTGGTCGGGGGGAGGGGAGCCCCCCGCCTCCACCCCTCGGCCCGAGGGGAGCCCCCGCCTCCATTCCTCGGCCCGAGGGGTGTCAGGCTGCACGCGCCTCCATTCCTCGGCCCGAGGGTTTTCCGGCTGCACGCGCCTCCATTCCTCGGCCCGAGGGTTTTCCGGCTGCACGCGCCTCCATCCCCCAGCTTCACGAATGCGCCTGCTAGCCACGTCGCCGAAGGCAGGCTCATCACCTCCGGCCGGGACCAGGGTCATGCTGCACCGGAGGAGGTGTCCTCTGGGCGCAGTAACCTCGGGGGCGTGGATCTCAGTGGGATGCGGCAGACGTATGGGCTTGGTGAGTTGCTCGAGGACCAGCTCGATGCAGACCCGGTCAAGCAGTTCGGCACTTGGTTGGCGCAGGCGACCGAGGCTGGAATCACCGAGCCAAACGCGATGGTGCTGGCGACTGCCGACGCCGACGGTCGCCCGTCGGCGCGCACGGTGCTGCTGAAGGGCCTGGACGAGCGCGGCTTCGTCTTCTACACGAACCAGCAGTCCCGCAAGGCCGACGACCTCGCGGCGAATCCGCAGTGCGCTCTTGTCTTCCCGTGGCATGCGATGCAGCGGCAGGTGCGGGTCGAGGGCACGGTCAGCAAGCTGCCCAGCGACGAGGTGGACGCGTACTTCGCCGCTCGCCCGCGTGAGTCCCAGCTGGGTGCTTGGGCGTCACAGCAGAGCCAGCCCGTCGACTCACGTGACGAGCTGGATCTGCAGTACGCGTCATATGAGCGGCAGTGGCCCGAGGGGACCGAGATCGCGACGCCGTACTTCTGGGGTGGCTACCGGATCGAGCCGCAGGTGTTCGAGTTCTGGCAGGGACGGGTCGGCCGTCTCCACGACCGCCTGGCCTACCGCCGTACCAGCTCGGGGTCGTGGGAGCTCGTCCGGCTCCAACCCTGATTCGAGGGCGTCTCGCGGATCCCGTACTTGTCCCACCACCGGACCAGCGGCGCCGGAGCCCACCAGTTCGCCCGGCCGAGCAGCCGCATCGTCGCCGGTACCAGCAGCGCCCGCACGATCGTCGCGTCGAGCGCGATCGCGATCACCAGCCCGACCCCGATCATCTTCACGAACACGATCCCCGAGGTCGAGAACGCCGCGACCACGATGATCAGCAGCAACGCCGCGCTGGTGATGATCCCGCCCGTACGCTGCAGCCCGAGCGCGACCGCCTGCGTGTTGTCGCCGGTCCGGTCGTACTCCTCGCGGATCCGGCTGAGCAGGAAAACCTCGTAGTCCATCGACAACCCGAACAGCACCGCGAACAACAGCACCGGGTTGGTCGCATCCAGGAACCCGGCCGGCGTGAAGTCGAGGAACCCGGACAGATGCCCGTCCTGGAAGATCCACACCATCGCCCCGAACGCCGCCGACAGCGACAGCACGTTCATCACCAACGCCTTCAGCGGCAGCACAAAGGAGCCAAAGGCAAGGAACAGCAGCAGGAACGTCACCAGGACGATAAAGCCGGCCATGTACGGCGCTCGCTCCGCCAGCACGTGGAGTAGGTCGACCACTCCGGCCGTCTCACCACCAACCTGCGTCGTCATCCCAGTCGGTGGAACAACAGCCCGGACCGCATGAACGACATCCCGCGCCGGCAACTCCTGGCCCGTGAAGTGCGTGTGGACAACGACCTCGGCCACACCGTTCTTGAACCCGCCGATCCGAACATCATCGACATCAGCGATCTGCTTCAGCCGCGCAACATAGGGCTGCAACGCCAGAGCCGGATCGGCGGACGCGGCAGCAAACCGGACCGCCACGAACACCTCCGACCCACCAGCTCCGGCAAAGTCGCGCTGCAGGGTCTCGGTCACAGTTCGCGAGGTCGCACCAGCTGGGAGTGCCCGATGGTCGACCCCACCCAATTGCGCTTGCAGGAAAGGGATTCCGAGCACAAGCAGCAGCGGCACGAGTACCAGCACATAACGCACCGGCCGCCGCATCACGCTGTGCGCCAACCGGTACCACGCGCCATGGTGATCCGCCGCGGTGGACCGACGCCGCAGGAACGGCACCTGCAGGTTGTTCACCCGATGCCCCAGCACCGCCAGCAACGCGGGCAACGCAGTCAGCGCAGCCACCATCGCGACCACGACCGCCGCGACCCCGCCGTACGCCATCGAACGCAGGAACATCACCGGGAACAACGCCAAGCTGCTGATCGCGACCCCCACCGTCACTCCGGAGAACGCCACCGTCCGCCCGGCCGTCGCCATCGTCGCAGTCAATGCCCTCTCAACATCATTGCCCTTGGCAAGCTCCTCGCGGAACCGCGTCACGATGAACAACGCGTAGTCGATCGCCAACCCGAGCCCGATCATCGTCACGATGTTGATCGAGAAGATCGACACATCGGTCACCGCAGACAGCCCGCGCAGCAACACGAAGGCGCCGAGAATCGCCAGCGCACCAACGAACAACGGCAGCGCCGCCGCGACCAGACCACCGAAGACCAGTACGAGCAGCACCAGCACGATCGGCGTCGAGATCGTCTCGGCCCGCACGATGTCGTGCTCGGTCTGCGTGTTCACCTCGTCGAAGACCGCGACCTCGCCACCCACCTTGGTGTCCAGCCCGGCCGGTCCATTCCGCACTTGATCGGCGATCCGCTTGAACGTGTCCAGGCGTTCCTCCGGAGTAGCGCCGGCCAGCGTCAGTACGGCGTACGTGCTGTGCTGGTCCTTCGACACGAATATCGGCGACTTGCTACCCCAGTACGTCGTCGCCTGGAGTACGTCGCTCGACGGGAGCGACGCCAGATCCTGCTCGACGGCCGAGCGGAAGCCCGGATCGGCGACCGTCTGATCGGCGCTGCGGTAGAGCACGATCACGTCGGTCCCGGTACGGCCGACGTTCTGCTCGATGGTCGCGACGGCGTGCGCGGCCTCGGTGTCCGGCGCGTCGAAACCGCCGTTGGACAGCGAGCCGAAGACGCCGGTACCCCAGGCCACCCCGAGGGCGACGAAGATGGCGGTCAGGGCAAGCACCAGGCGGCGCCGCCGATAGCTGAAGTGGCCGAGCGTCTCGAACACGAAGCACTCCCGAAGGGCGTAAAGTCAGGCGGAAAGATTGAGTGAACAGCGTTAACTGTTAACAGTGTTCACTCAAGACTCGAGCGTGTCAAGGAGTGTGGTGATGAACCGGCGTGACGAGCAGCGAGCCGCGACGCTGGCCGAGATCAAGGCGGCCGCGCGCCGCCTGCTCGTCAGCGGTGGCGTCGCGGCGATCGGCCTGCGCGCCGTCGCCCGCGAGGTGAACCTGACCGCGCCCGCGCTCTACCGCTACTTCCCGAGCCACGAGGCCCTGCTCAGCGCGCTGGTCACCGATCTGTACGACGAACTCACGACCGCGCTGATGGAGCTCGGCTGTGAAGGCGAGGGCGATCTCGGCGCGCAGCTCTATCTGCTGGCCAACGGGCTGCGGGACTGGGCGCTGGCGCATCCGGCCGAGTTCGGCCTGCTCTTCGGTACGACGGTGCCTGACCCGGACTCCGATGATCACAACGCCACCCCTGGACACCAGGCCGCGATGCGGTTCGGCGGGCTCTTCAAGGAGCTGGTCGCGGCGATCTGGCACGAGGAGCCGTTCCCGTACCCACCGGACGAGGTGCTCGGCAGCAAGCTGATCGAGCAGCTCACGGCCGAGTCGGAACACTTCCACGGCATGCCGCCGGGTGCGATCTACCTGGGGCTGACCTACTGGACGCGGCTCTACGGCCTGATCTGCATGGAGGTCTTCGGCCAGCTGCACTGGGTACTGCCCGAGGCCGGCGCCTACTTCGAGGCCCAGCTCTACGAGATCGGTCTGGCGATGGGGCTCGACTGCCCTGCGCCCGCATGACGGCATAAAGAAACCCGTGGGCGCTTCCAGGCTGATGCCGGATGGCAACAGTCCAGGGCCAGGCGGACTACCTGGCTGCCCACGGGTCCGGTGGCGGCGTTGGATTGGCCGACCACTTGCCCAAAAGCTAGTGGTTGGCGGTCAGCCCGCCGCCACCTCACGAGTCCGGTAAGAATTCATTCTTAGGACCACCTCCCTTCGCGTGTACCGAAAATCTACGTCGCCCGCCGAGGCGGTTCAACTGCTTTTCGCGCAGAGATGAACGAGAATCCCGGACATGGTCTTCAGACTCGGTCTGCCCGTCATCGTGTTGCTGGTCGGAACCGGCTGGTTCGCCTGGGCGTCGTACCGCCGGGCTGCCCAGGCAGAGCAGGCCCTGGCTGAGGTGAACGCCGAACATCGGGCGTTGCTGCACGAGGTCAGGTCGCTCGAACGGGCGGTCGCGGCTGCCGAGCAGGGTTTGCGTACGCTCAGCTCGCATCCGTCGGTACCGCGCGATGTCGCGGTCACCGCCGACCTGACCCTCGCCGACATCCGGCGACTGGTGGAACGCAAGGAGCTCGACAACTGATGGCAAAGCTGGGGACCACCGCGATCAAGTCCGGTGGCAGTGTGAAGGCGAAGGTGATCGGCGGCGGCATCGTCGTCGTACTGCTGCTGATCGTGCTGTTCAACATCTTCAACTTCGCGAGCACCGACGCGAACCGGATCGGCCTGCACTACGGCGGCGGCGTGATCGAGGACAAGAAGTTCAAGTCGATCATCCCGCCCGGCTCGACCAACAAGCTGATCGGCCCCGGGGACACGGTCTACGACTACCCGATCGACCAGCGCTCGTACATCATCGGCGGCGCCGGCGCGGACACCGACAGCGCCGACGAGGTCACGGTGGTCAGCAAGGACAACGTCCGGCTCGGTGTCCGGGTCCAGGTGTACTTCACGCTGAACCGCGACAAGAACGTGATCGCGTCCTTCCATGAGCGGATCGGCCTGAAGACCGACGCCTACACCGAGCGCGGCTGGAACGACATGCTCCAGTCGTACTTCCGGCCGCAGATCGACCGGGCGCTGTCCGCGGTCGCGACCAACTACAACTGGGCCGAGCTGTACAACAACGAGGCGAAGAAGGCCGAGTTCCAGACCGCCGCGTCCAAGGAGTTCACCCGGCTGCTGCCGGCCGCGGTCGGTGGCGACTACTTCTGCGGCCCGGCCTACAACGGCACCAACAACTGTGGCGAGCTGTCGTTCACGGTGCAGAAGCCGACCCCGCTGGACAAGGGCATCATCGACGGCCTCGAGGCCAAGCAGCGCGCCGAGCTGGCCAAGGCCACTCAGGAGCAGACCAACCAGCGCGTCGGCGTCGAGCTGGAGTCGGTGAAGAAGCAGGTCCAGATGCTCGGTGCTCAGGGCTACTTGCTGAAGACCGCGATCGAATCGGGCAAGATCCAGTTCATGGTCATCCCGCAGGGCACCAACGTCGCCATCCCGCCCGGTGCGGCGACCCTTCCGCAGGCTCCGGCCGGCAACTGATCCCATGAGTGCGCTGCCGTCGCATCTTGAGCTGGTGCAGGGCGTTGTGCTGCCCAAGCCGGTCGGCGCGCACCCGGTTCTCGACTTCGTCAACACCCGGTCGGATTGGACCACCCGTGGCCCGGCCCGGACCGAGTGGCTGACGTCGTACGAGGCCTTCCTGATCTGGAACTCCGCCGTCGGCCTGCTGTCGCCGGCGGCGGTCTTCCGCCTGATCGAACAGGCCGGCGGTCGCCCAACTGAGGCGGCCCGCCGGCTGACCGCGACACTCGACTTCCGGATCGACCTGTACGACGTACTCACCAGCCGACCGGATGAGACCGACGGACCGTTCGAGGCGGTCGCCCGGGTGATCGAGCGGGCGTCCGGGCGACGTCAGTTCGTCCGCGCTGAGGATGAGGGCGCGACCTGGGAGCTGCCGGAAGACCTGGCCCGGCCGCTCGACCAGCTGGCCCTGCTCGCCGCTGAGCTGCTCACTGGTCCCGAGCGGGCTCACGTCCGCACGTGCCCCGGCTGCGGCTGGCTCTTCCTCGACGCCCGAGGCCGCCGCCGCTGGTGCTCAATGGCCACCTGCGGGAATCGCGCCAAGGTCCGTGCCCACGCGGCGCGCACTCGCTAGTTGCTGCGTCGGTTAGTTAAAGGCAGCCGGGTCGACCATGACCCAGGTATGCCGGGCGCGCGCCAGTACCCGTCCGTCAGAGTCGTAGAGAGTGCTCGCGGTGAACGTCTTCCGTCCCTCCTCGCCCAGCACCCGCCCGACCACCACGCACTCCTCGCCCACCTGAGGCTGCGCATCCACGCATGCGGTGAGCTGCCCCAGCACTGACGGCCGCCCCTCCAGATCGATCGCCCAACCACCCGGGCAGTCCAGTGCCGCCCACAGGAAGACCGCGTCCGTCAGACCGGCGCCCGGCACCCATGTGCACGCCACCCGGCCGTCGCCGATCGGACCCGGCTTCAGCTGCAGTCCCTCGGCGTTCTCCGGCCCGCACACGAAGCAGCTCGGGAACGGATGCCCGCTCAGTCCCTTGTACGACGCCTCGGCCGCCCGCGCGTCGTCAGCCGCCACCGGCTCGACCGTCGCGTCGACCAGGAACTCGGTCTCGACCGGAACCGCAGTGGCGATCGGAATCGTGCCGTCCAGCAGTTGACCTCCTTCGGTGGTCGCCACGAGCTCGAGGTCGACCTCCATCGGCGGTGGCACCCGCAACGTCACCTGCGGTACCACCCCGTCCCCCAGTTCCGCGGCCAACGCCGTACCGACCAATCCCGCGACGTACCCGCCGTTCCCCGACCTAGCCGGCCCCTGAAACCGTCGCCCAATCCGTACCGAAGTCATGGCCACCGACCCTAACCCCACCCCACTTTGAGCACCCCTCAACCACATTCCGCGCACTCTGGTGACCGAACCGTGCTCAAGGTCCGTCGCTCCCACCTTGTGCACCCACCAACCACGTTCGGCGCGTGCAGGTGGTTGAGCCGTGCACAAGGTGCGCTCGCCACCTCACTTTGAGCACCCCTCGACCGCTGTCGGCGCGCTCTGGTGACCGAACCGTGCTCAAAGTGCGCCGTTCCGACTTTGTGCACCCAGCATCCACGTTCGGCGCGCGGGGGTGACTGAGCCGTGCACAAGGTGCGCTCGCCACCTCACTTTGTGCACCCGTCAACCACGTTCGGGGGCGCGGGGGTGGTTGAGCCGTGCACAAGGTGTGGTCGCTACCTCACTTTGTGCACCCGTCGACCACATTTCGCGCGTTCTGGTGGCTGGGCGGTGCTCAAGGTGAGGGGAACGAGTTGGGTCCAACAGGTATTTGAAGCGGGTTCTCGAGACTCCGTAGTCCGTGCGGGGAAGCAGGTGTGAGGCATCGGAACCGTGGGAAGGAAACGGATTTCAGGGAAATCTGAGCATTTCTCGGAAAATGATGAGCTGAGGCCTCTGATTCAAACGACCGTTTGAACTATGCTGACTGCAGGCTACGGCCCGTGAGCAGGTGGGGTGCCTGCGCGAGCGGTAGTCGGGGGGAAGGAGAACTCTGTGGAGACACCGGTCGAATCGACCAGGGAACGATTGCTCAACGTCGCCGAGCAGCGGTTCGGCGAAGGGGGATACGAAGGAACCTCGCTGCGCGCGATCACGGTCGCGGCCGCGGCGAACATCGCGGCGGTCAACTATCACTTCGGTTCGAAGGAAGCATTGCTGCGCGCCGCGGTGGCGCGGGCGATGGCGCCGGTCAACACCGAGCGCCGGCGCCGGCTGGACCAGTTGGAGGCCGCTGGAACACCGTCGGCCGAGCAGCTGATCCGGGCGTTCGTCGAGCCCGGTCTGGACCTGGTTCTGCGCCGTGGTGAGCGGGGAGCGGTGGTGGCGCGGTTCATCGGACGGATCGCGTTCGATCCCAGTCACCGCATCCGCGAGCTGTACGTCGCCGAGTCGGATCCGATCGAGGCGCGGTACCTCGCGGCGCTGCGGGTGGCGTTGCCGCACTCTGCGCCGGAAGCGGTCGCGTTCGGATACGTGAACATGCTCGGCCTACTGGCCCTGCATCAGTCGCAAGCCCTCACACCAGCGCCTGGTGGAGCCGAACTGGAGGACCCAGGGAAGCTCGCGGAGAACCTCATCGCGTTCCTGGTCGCCGCGTTCGACCGCGGCCTGCGCGCCTAACTCGTAGCGTCCGAAGAGTCGCAGTACGTGGTCGGCGAGTCTTCGGACGTTGTGAAATCTGGTGGCCACGGGGAGTGATGTTTGTCCGGAGAATGTTCATGGATGTTCGGACTACCGGGTAACGCTGCATAATGGCGCTCCGTGGACCCCAGTGAAGTCGTGGTTGCCGTCGATCTCGGTGGAACCCGGATGAAGTGCGGCCTGGTCGCCGCCGACGGTGCCGTGCTGCACCGGGAGACCAGGCCGACTCCCCGGACCGCCGGGGGTCGCGCTGTGCTCGACGCACTGCTGGAGACCGTCGTAGAGCTTGGACAGAAGGCCACTGCCGACGGTCACCGCGTGCGTGCGATCGGTGTGGTGGTGCCCGGCATCATCGACGCCGTCACCGGCACGGTCGTGGCCGAGAACCTCGCCTGGGCCGGGATGCCGGTCCGCGCGGAGCTGATCGCCGCTGTCGGCGACGACGTACCGGTCGTGCTCGCGCACGACGTCCGCGCGGGTGGGTACGCCGAGCTCCGCCAGGGCGCGCTGGCCGGGACCACCAACTCGCTCTTCCTGCCGCTCGGGACCGGGATCGCCGCCGCGATGGTGATCGACGGCCGGCTGGTCAGCGGCGACGGGTACGCCGGTGAGCTCGGCCACACCCGCTTCATCCACGGCGACGCGGCTGAGCTCTGCGCCTGCGGCCAGTGGGGCTGTCTCGAGACGGTCGCCTCGGCCGCCGCGCTGGCCCGCCGGTACGCCGCTCGTGCCGGCCGGGTCGTGGACGGGTCCCGTGAGGTGCTGGAGCTGCTCGCCGCCGGTGACGAGATCGCCGCGACGGTCTGGCACGACGCACTGACCGTGCTGGTCGACGCGCTCGTCCTCTACACCACCCTGGTCGCACCCACCCGGATCGCGATCGGCGGCGGGCTGGTCGGCGCCGGCGAGACGCTGCTGCAGCCGCTGCGCGACGGGGTGCACGCACGCCTGACGTTCCAGCGCGAGCCGGAGATCGTGGCCGCCGTGCTGGGGGAGGAAGCCGGCTGCCTCGGCGCCGCGCTGTATGCCTGGGACCGGGTCAAAGCTGACGAGAGTGGGGAGCAGTCGTAGATGACGACCTACAAGGTGGGACGCCTTGTCACGCCGGACGATGTGCTGGAGAGCGCCTGGATCCAGGTCGTCGACTCCGACATCCTGGCGTACGGCCGCCGGTCCGAGGGGATGCCGGCCGACGGCAAGCGCCCCGAGGATCTCGGCGACGTGACGGTGGTCCCGGGGTTCGTCGACATCCACACCCACGGCGGCGGCGGATCGTCGTACTCGACGACCGATCCCGAGGAGGCGCGCAAGGTCGCGGCCTTCCACGCCAAGCACGGTACGACGACCACCATGGCCAGCCTGGTGACCGGGCCGCTCGACCTGCTGGCTTCGCAGACCGCCTGCCTGGCTGACCTGGTCACCGACGGCGTCATCGCCGGTGTGCACCTCGAAGGGCCGTTCCTGTCCGCGGCGCGCTGCGGTGCGCACGACCCGACCCTGCTGCGGGACCCGGTCGCGGATGATGTGGCCAAGGTGCTCAGCGACGTCGTACGGATGGTGACGATCGCACCGGAGCTGGAACACGGTCTGGACGCGATTCGCCAGGTTGTCGACGCGGGTGCCGTGGCCGCGCTCGGGCACACGGACGCGACGTACGAGCAGATGATCGCCGGTGCCGACGCGGGCGCCACGGTCGCGACGCACCTGTTCAACGGGATGCGGCCGTTCCATCACCGCGACCCTGGTCCGGTGGGTGCCGCGATCAACGACGAGCGGCTGCTGCTCGAGGTGATCAACGACGGCATGCACCTGGATCCGCAGGTTGTCCGGGTCGCGCTGGCCGCGGCCGGCGTACACCGGATCGCACTCATCACCGACGCGATGGAGGCGACCGGGATGGGCAACGGCAGCTACAAGATCGGCAACCTCGAGGTCGACGTCAAGGACGGTCTCGCGACACTTGCCAAGCCCCCGCACTCGATCGCCGGCAGCACGCTCACGATGGACGTTGCCTTCCGCAACGCCGTCAAGGCCGGTACGTCGTTGGTCGACGCGGCCCGGATGGCCTCGACCACCCCTGCCCAGGCCTTCGGCTGGTACGACGTCGGTGCGATCGAGACCGGGCGCCGGGCTGACCTGCTTTTGCTGGATGACGAATACACCGTCCAGAAGGTGATGCGGGCCGGCGCATGGCTGGATTAGCGATCGGGGCGGTGGGGCGGGGCTCGAATATGGTTGGCACTGTCACGCTCAATCTGGCGCTGGACGTTACGTACAACGTCGATGAGTTGGTTGTCGGCGGCAGCCATCGGGTCGCGGCGATTCGAGAGCGTGCTGGCGGCAAGGGTGTGAACGTCGCGCGGGTCGCGGCGGCGCTTGGAAATCAGGTGCTCGTGCTGGGCTTCGTCGGTGGTGTCACTGGTGAAGCGGTTGCTGCCGAACTGGTCGATGCCGGCCTGACTGCCCTGCTGACGCCGATCGCGGGGGAGACCCGGCGAACCGTTGCCATCGTCAACGGTGTCGACGGCGACGCGACGATCTTCAACGAGGTGGGCCCGTCGATCTCCGCCGATGAATGGCGGGCGTTCGGCGAGCGGATGCCATGGGGACGCCTTGGTGTGCTGGCCTGTTCAGGCAGCATCCCGCCCGGACTCCCGGCCGATGCGTACGCCGAAATCGCAGTCCGGGCGCGGCATCACGACGTACTGACTGTCATTGACGCCGGAGGTGAAGCGTTGCTCGCCGCAGCGAAGGCCGGCGCGGTTGTTCGCTCGAATGCGGCCGAACTGCGTGAAGCCGTTGGTGACGGCACGGTTGAGGACGGTGCGCGCCAGTTGGTTGCCCTGGGCGCGAAAGCCGCGGTCATCACCGACGGCGCGCGCGGGATGGTTGCTGCTAGCAACAAGGGCGTGTGGCGCGCATCGCCGGTCGAACGCGTCAGCGGCAACCCGACTGGCGCCGGAGATGCCTGTACGGCGGTTGTCGCCGCCGCCATCGCGGACTCATCTGAGCCCGACTGGTCCGTCGTACTGAAGTCTGCTGTCGCGGCGTCGGCCGCAGCGGTGCTCACACCCGTTGCCGGAGACATCGATCTCGACGCTTACCGCCGCTGGCAACCTCTAGTTTCTGTTGAATAGGAGAACTTCATGCCGTTGGTTTCCGGAGCTGAGGTTGTGCTGGCCGCCGCCAAGGCCGGTCGTGGGGTTGGTGCGTTCAACGTCATCCAGCTCGAGCACGCCACCGCGCTGATCGCCGGGGCGGAACAAGCCGGTACGCCGGTCGTCCTGCAGATCAGCGAGAACGCGGTGAAGTACCACGGCGCGCTCAAGCCGATCGGCGTTGCCACGTTGGCCGCAGCGGCCGCCGCGACCGTCCCGGTGGTCGTTCACCTCGACCACGCGATGGACCGCGACCTCGTCACCGAGGCGGTCCAGCTGGGCTTCACGTCGGTGATGTACGACGCCTCGAAACTCGAGTACGCCGAGAACGTCGCCTCGACCACCGAGGTCACCAAGTTCTGCCACGACCACGGCGTCTTCGTCGAGGCCGAGATCGGTGAGGTCGGTGGCAAGGACGGTGTCCACGCCCCCGGCGCCCGGACCCGCCCCGACGAGGCGGTCGCATTCGCCGAGGCCACCGGCGTCGACGCCCTCGCCGTCGCCGTCGGCTCGTCCCACGCGATGACCGAGCGGACCGCCTCGCTCGACTTCGCCCTGATCGCCGAGTTGCACGCGGCAGTCGCCGTACCGCTGGTTCTGCACGGTTCGTCCGGTGTCGCTGACCCTGACCTGACCCGCGCGGTTGAAGCGGGCATGACCAAGGTCAACATCGCGACCCACCTCAACAACGTCTTCACGGCCTCGGTCCGGCAAACCCTCGCCGACAACCCGTCCCTGGTCGACACCCGCAAGTACCTAGGCCCCGCCCGAGACGCAGTCGCCACCGAGGTCGCCCGCCTCCTCGTCCTCCTGAAGGCCTAGTGACGGACCGCCCCCACTCACTAACGTTGCTCGATCGATGCGGTTCACGCTCAGCAGAGGCTGCGCACGCACTGGATCGGGAGGTTGATCAGTGGTGGAGGTCCGCCGAGGCCAGCAGAGGATCGACGACGGCAGATGACTGACGTGCCCCAACCCGGGCTCGCGCGCCGGCTTGGGCTGAGCGACGCCGTCGCGATCGGGGTCGGCTCGATGGTTGGTGCCGGGGTGTTCGCGGTGTGGCAGCCGGCCGCGGAGGCGGCTGGGTCCGGCCTGCTGATCGGGCTGGCGATCGCCGCGGTCGTCGCCTACTGCAATGCCGCGTCGTCGGCGCAGCTCGCGGCGGTCTATCCGGTCGCGGGCGGGACCTATGTCTACGGCAGGGAACGCCTGGGGGAGTGGTGGGGGTTCGCCGCCGGATGGTGTTTCGTCATCGGCAAGACGGCGTCGTGTGCGGCGATGGCGTTGACGTTCGCCACCTATGCGATTCCGGCGGGCGGGTGGGCCCGACGGCTGATCGCGTTGCTCGCCGTCGCCGGTCTCGCGGCGGTGAATTACCGCGGCGTGACCAGGACCGCCAAGCTGACCAAGATTCTCGTCACCTGCACGTTGGCCGTGCTGGCGCTCGTTGTGGTTCTGCTCGGCACCAACGGCTCGGCCCGCGCCGTACCGGTCCTTGCTGACGCCTCGGTACACGGCGTGCTGCAGGCGGCCGGACTCTTGTTCTTCGCCTTCGCCGGATACGCACGGATCGCGACCATGGGGGAGGAGGTTCGCGATCCCGCGCGCACGATCCCGCGCGCGATCCTCATCGCGCTGGCGATCGCCGTCGTCGTCTACCTGCTCGTCGGTCTCACTCTGCTGCGTGTCATCGATCCAGCCAGCAGTACGGCGCCCTTGGCCGCAGCGGTCGATGCGGCCGGATCGGCCTGGGCGGTGCCTGTCGTCCGTGCCGGTGCGGTGCTCGCCAGCCTTGGTGCGCTCCTGGCGCTGATCGCAGGAATCGGGCGGACGTCGTTGGCGATGGCGCGCAACCACGATCTTCCAGGGTGGCTGGCTGCGGTGCATCCGCGGTACCAGGTGCCGCATCGCGCCGAGGTCGTGCTCGCCGCGGTGGTTGGCATCCTGGTTCTCACCACCGATCTCCGCGGTGCGATCGGCTTCTCGTCGTTCGGTGTTCTGCTGTACTACGCGATCGCCAACATCTCGGCGTTCACCCAACCGGCCGACCAGCGTCGCTGGCCCCGGGCCCTCAACGTGGTCGGCCTGTTGGGTTGTGTCGTCCTCGCTGTCACGTTGCCCTGGGTGTCGGCGGTGGTGGCTGCCGGCTCCCTGGGCGCGGCGATGCTGGTACGGCGACTCGTTAGGAGAGGTCCTTCCGGATCCGCCAGAAGCTGAAGCCGACAAGGCCGAACGCCAACAGCAGGAACAGTCCGAACTCACGCCACTGCAGAGGCCAGAACTTGTCGGCGGCGAGGTACTTGATGTTCTGGTGGTAGCCCTCGTCGGCCAGGCGCTGGTAGCAGGCCTGTTGTTCGGCGGGGGTGTTTGCTGCACCGCGGGGGACCTCCGGGCCGCACTTGATGGCCCACTCCGGCAGGACGCTGATCGCGGCGCCGGACTTGTCGACGGTCTGGTCATGCATCTTCCAGGCGCCGATCGATGCGCTGGTGACCTCCAGCGCCTTGACTCTCGGATCGCCGCCCTGGACGTCGGTCAGCATGAACCCGCGGACGTTCTCCTGGGTCGCGACGACGTTCAGCTCGGTCGGCGTGATCAGGTGCTGCCGGATCAGCGACGGCGTGACGATCTGCACCAGGATCACCACGGCGAGCGTGACCGCCAGGGCGACGAGGGTACGGCGGATGACCAGTCCGGCGGCGACACCGAACGCGAACGCGAACGCGGCGTACCCGATGGGGACCAGCCCGCGGGCGGAGAACGTCACCGGGAACATCCTCGGCAGGAAGGTGTTCGACCCCTGACCGGCGTTGAGCGCATCGTCGATCGGGTCCGCCCACCAGGTCACCGCGAGGCTGAGCAGCCCGGTGATGGCGACCGCGCTCAGCCCAGTGACCGCGAGCTTGGTCGCGAGCCAGCGAGTCCGCGAGATGCTCTGCCCCCAGACAAGCCGGTGAGTGCCGGCCTCCAGCTCCCGCGCGATCAGCGGTGCGCCCCAGAAGGCGCCGATCACGGGAGGTGCGGCGTACAGGAGCACCAGGCCGGCGTTGTACAGCAGCGGATTGAACCGTTCGTAGCCGAGGTTCTTGATGAAGTCGCCGGCCAGTTGGTGGTAGTCGTCGAGCAGGCCCGGACCGGTCGCGGCCAGCGCGATCGCGGCTGCGAGAACCACTGCGGCGATCACCAGGAACTGGATGCGGAACTGCCGCCAGGTCAGCCAGATCATCGCTGCACCTCCAGAACAGGACGGTCGGGCTGCAGTTCGCGACCCATGTAGGCCAGGACCAGATCCTCGAGCGTCAGTTGGGTGACCAACCATGCCGGGTCGAGGATCGGCCGATCGGTGCGGACCAGGAACGTCGACTGGCGGTCGGTGTGGCTCTCGGTCACGACGTACTGATCGCTGGGGAGCTCCTTCGCCGTACGGCGGGGTCCGGTGAGCCGGTGGTGAGTCGCCAGCAGGCTGTCGATCTCGCCGCTGACCTGGACGCGTGAATCGACCAGCACGACCAGGTAGTCGCAGGACCGCTCCACGTCCGAGACGAGGTGCGAGGAGAGCACGACACTGAGCTCCTGCTCGGCCACGGCCTCCATCAGGTCCTGCAGGAACTCCCTGCGGGCCAGCGGATCGAGTGCGGCGACCGGTTCGTCGAGGATGAGCAGGTCGGGTCGCTTGGCCAGCCCGAGCGTGAGCGCCAGCTGGGCGCGCTGCCCGCCGGACAACTTGCCGGCCCGCTGCTTCGGATCCAGCCTGAGCCGCTGGATCCGTTGCTGGGCAAGGCTTTCGTCCCAACTGGAGTTGAGGCGGGCGCCGAGCTTGAGGTGGTCGGCGACGCTGAGCCGGCTGTAGGTCGGGGTGTCCTGAGCGACATACCCCACCTTCGCCTGCTGCGTGCCCGCCGGTGCGCCGAGAACCTCGACCGATCCGGTCGTCGGCGTGAGCATTCCCACCGACAGGTTGAGGAACGTGCTCTTGCCCGCGCCGTTCGGCCCGACCAGTCCGACGACATGTCCGGACGGGACCTCGAGTTCACAGTCAGTCAGTGCCCACCGGCGGCCGTACTTCTTGCCCAACCCGTGAGCCTTCAGCGCCGCGGTCACGCGATGTCCTCGTGAGCGGCGGTCCGAAAGGTGGTGAGGAACAACGCCTCGATGCTCTCCTCGTCCAGACCTGCCTTGCGTGCCTTGGTGAGCCAGCGCTGCAGGTCCATACGGAGCGGTCCGTGGGCGGCGAGCGTGTTGTCGGTGAGCGTCTTGGTCACGAACGTCCCGCGACCGGGCCGGGCCTGCACCAAGCCCTCATGCTCCAGTTCGCGGTACGCCTTGAGCACCGTGTTCGGGTTGATCGCCAGCGCGGCGACCACATCCTTCACGGTCGGCAACTGGTCGCCCTCCCGCAGGAGGCCGAGCCGGAGCGCATTCCGCACCTGCTGCACGATCTGCTGGTACGGCGACACCCCCGACCGGCCGTCCAGGTGGAACTCGATCATCTCCAACCCCATTCATCTAGTTACCTATTACTATAGGGGTGTGGAGCTGGAGAGCGTCAAGCCTTGATCGCGTCGTACCTTCTGAGCGCCTCGCGGCGGGCCTCGGCGTGATCGACGATCGGCTCGGGATAGCCGTCGGCGCTCCCTTCGTGCGCCCTCTTGCCGTCGAGGTGGCGGAGTTCGGGAATCCACCGGCGCACGTACTCGCCCTTCGGGTCGAACTTCAGGCCTTGGGTGGTCGGGTTGAAGATCCGGAAGTACGGCGACGCGTCCGCCCCGCAGCCGGCCACCCATTGCCAGTTGAGTGAGTTCGAGGCGAGGTCACCGTCGTACAGGGACTGCATGAACCAGCGCGCGCCGTACTTCCAGTGCACATGAAGGTCCTTCACCAGGAACGACGCGACGACCATCCGGACGCGGTTGTGCATGAACCCCTCGGCCGCGAGTTGCCGCATGCCGGCGTCGACGATCGGGTAGCCGGTAAGGCCTTGCTGCCAAGCGGTCAGTTGGTCGCCAGGTTCGTCGTACTGCATCTTGTCGAACTCTGGTCTGAGCGGCTTCCATGCAGCCTGCGGATGGCGCGCGAGGAGATCGGCGCAGAACTCACGCCACGCGAGTTCACGCCGGTAGGAGTCCGCGCCTTGGCTGCGCTTGCGGGCGAGGTCGGCGAGCATGGTTCGCGGGTGGATCTCGCCGTATTTCAACGGGATCGACATTCGCGACGTGCTGTCGAGATCGGGCCGGTCGCGGACGTCGTCGTACTCGGCGACATCGTCGAGGTAGGTCAGCCAGTGCTCGCGCGCCGCGTCCTCACCTGCGCCTTCGATCGTGCCATGGGGCAGGTCTTCGCTGTCGGCCTTGATCCATTGGACGTTGCTCGGGGCATCGACGGGCTGCCGCCAGCCGTGCTCGAGCCAGGCGCGGAAGTAGGGAGTGAACACCTGGTACGGCCGATCCTGCTGAGTGAAGATCCGGCCCGGAGCGATCGCATACGGCGAACCGGTCTTGATCAGCGGGCACTTCAATGATGCTTCAACTTCGCTGTCGCGAGTCTGCCCGTACGGCGCGTAGTCCGCGCTGATGTGGACGCTGGTGGCACCGATGTCGTCGGCGAGCTTGGGGATCACGGTCGCCGGATCGCCGGAGCGGATCACGAGGCGACCACCCATGCTCTTCGAGAGGGCGCGCAGTGAGGTGGCGAGGTGTTCGCGGCGGGGGTCGCCGGATCGCTTCCACAGCAGGGGATCCACGACGAAAACGCCGAGCACCTTCCCGTCGCCGGCGCTCACCGCGTCCAGGAGCGCCGGATTGTCACTCAGTCGCAGGTCCCGCCGGAACCACATCACTGCTGTGTTCATCGCTTCATCCTGTTGCCTGCCCGCCCGAAAGCAAACCGGCTCGTTGCCGCAGCGGACCGCCAGCACTGATCAACCCTGTTCGTGGGCGATCGCCACGCCTGAGCGAGCCCCACCAAGCGGGATTGGTCAGTGGCACAGGTACGCCGGTGGGCGTTCACCGGGGAGAGCGCGTGCCAGGAGTGAGGGGTCCTTTACACGATCTGGCGGCAGCGTGCTACCGGTGCTCGCGTCGGAATTGGGTAAGGGTTGCCTCCATAGGCGAGAATGGTTGTCGTGAGCGAGCTGATCGATACCACGGAGATGTACCTGCGGACCGTCTACGAGCTGGAAGAAGAGGGCATCCTGCCGCTGCGCGCGCGGATCGCCGAACGGTTGCACCAATCCGGGCCGACGGTCAGTCAGACGGTGGCGCGGATGGAGCGCGACGGGCTTGTGACGGTGGAGGGTGACCGGCACCTCGAGCTCACCGAGGTCGGCCGCAAGCAGGCTGTCCGGGTGATGCGGAAGCACCGCTTGGCCGAGCGGCTGCTGGTCGATGTGATCGGGCTCGAGTGGGAGGACGTGCACGCCGAGGCTTGTCGGTGGGAGCACGTGATGAGTGACGCGGTCGAGCTGCGGCTGCTGAAGATCCTCGACAACCCGACCGAGTCGCCGTACGGGAACCCGATTCCCGGCCTGGAGGAGTTGCTCACCGACGGTCAGGCCAGTGGGATCGAGGACTTCCGGATCGGCGTCGAGCCGCTGGACAAGGTGCTCGACCAGGCGACCGGTCAATCGGTCCGCGTGCTGGTCCGGCGGATCGCCGAGCCGGTGCAGACCGATGACAGCGCGATGGCGGTGCTCCGCAAGGCGGGCGCGCTGCCGGGCCGCGAGGTCGACTCCGCGCTGGACGCCGAGGGCGTCCTGGTCGGCAGCCGGGAAGCCGGCGGCGTGATCAGCGACGAGACCGCCGGTCACATCTTCGTCAGCGTGGTCTGAGCGTCAAAGGAACGTTAACGCTGAGCACTCGATGCGGTACGACGAGTGCTCAGCGGGTACCGTCTCGCTGAAATGTCCGAAAACGTCATCGACTGGCCGGAGTACCTGCGGGAGTTCCACACCGCGGCCCCGGGCAGCACCGAAGCCCTGTTGTCCCGCGCCACCGCCGGCGACCATACGCCGTACCGATGGCTGGTCCGTGCCGTCTCCGGTGAGTCCCGGCGCATCCTCGATCTGGCCTGTGGCAATGGCCCGGTCGCTCGTGAGTTGTACGGGCGGTGGGTGGTCGGCGTCGACAACAACGCCGCGCAGCTCGCCGGCGCACCCGGTCCGAAGGTCCAGGCCGACGCTCTGCATCTGCCGTTCGCGAACGAGGTCTTCGACGTCGTCACGTGTTCGATGGGCCTGATGGTGCTGCAGCCGCTCCCCGACGTACTGGCTGAGGCTGCGCGGGTACTGCGCCGCGGCGGCGTGCTGGCCGCGATCGTCCCGGCCGTGCGCCCGCTCCGACGCGGCGACATCCGGACGCTGAGCGGGCTGACCACGCGGCTGCGGTCGACGCCGCAGTTCCCGGCCGGTGGGGAGATCACCGAGCTGAAGGACAAGCTGCGGCATGCCGGGTTCGACGTGATGGAGAGTCAGCGCGAGCGATACGTGTACACGATCCGCAGCGCCGACGACGCCCGCCGGCTGGTGAACGCGCTCTACCTGCCCGGTACGCCGGACGCCCGCCGCGACACCGCCAGCGAGTGGCTCGCGGACCGGGCCGAGTCGAAGGACGGGCTCGAGGTCGCGATCCCGATCCGTCGGATCACGGCGATGCGAGGGAAGGTCGCTCTCACCGGTTGACCGCCTGATGAATCAGGCACCGCGGGGAAGTAGCGTGTGCCTGTGGGTGCTGCGCTGAGCTGGTCCGTGCGGACCGTGGACCGGGCGCTCGACGGTGAGACGGTCTACCGCGAGCTGCTGGCTGGTGAGCCGGTCGCGTTCTGGCTCGACGGCAGTCTGACCGATCGCGCCGTACGCCGGATCTCAGTCCTCGGAACGGGCTCCGACGTCCTGGTCCGCGACGCAGCCGACGGCGATGTGTTCGCCGAACTGCAGGCGCTTCTCGCCGCTCGTACCGGTGAACCGCCGCAGGTCCTCGACGGCTACTTCAACGGCGGGTACGTCGGCTACTTCGGCTACGAACTCAAAGCCCTCACGGGCGGTACGGCGAACCGCCGAGCGACGACTCCGGATGCGTTGTGGATCTGGGCCGACCGCTTCATCGTGATCGACCACGACCGCGATCTCACCTTGTTGGTTGCCATCGGCCCGGCTTCGGCAGAGGACTGGCTGGATCGCGCCGAGCGCGCAGCCGCTGACTGGTCGATGTCCGGGGTGACTCGCCCTGCGCTCGCCGACCTGGATCTCGAAGCCCACCTTGAGCTCGACCGACCGGCGTACCTGGCCGCGATCGCCCGCTGCATGACCGCACTCGAGGCCGGCGAGACGTACGAGGTCTGCCTCACCAACCGCGTCCGGCTCCCCGCCGTACCCGATCCGTTCGCCTTCTTCTGCTGGCAACGCGCCACCAACCCAGCGCCGTACGCCGCCTTCCTCCGGTACGGCGAACTGGCCGTCGCCAGCTCGTCTCCGGAGCGCTTCCTGACCGTCGACGCGGACGGCTGGGCCGAGTGCCGCCCGATCAAGGGGACGGCTCCGCGCGACCTGGACCCGTTCCAGGACCAGGTGGCGGCGAAGTCCTTGGCCGAGGACGAGAAGACCCGCGCCGAGAACCTGATGATCGTCGACCTGATCCGCAACGACCTCGGCCGGGTCAGTCAGCCCGGATCCGTGCAGGTACCGCAGTTGATGCAAGTCGAGAGCTACCGCACCGTGCACCAGTTGGTCACCACGGTCCGCGGCAAACTTCGGTCCGACGTGAGTGCGGTTGACGCCGTACGGGCTTGTTTCCCGCCCGGGTCGATGACCGGGGCGCCGAAGATCCGCACGATGGAGCTGCTCGACGAACTCGAGCCGAGCGCCCGCGGTGTCTACTCAGGAGCCCTCGGCTACCTCACGGTCGACGGTCGTGCGGACCTCAGCGTGGTGATCCGGACGGCAGTACTGACACCGGACGGGACGGTGATCGGAGCCGGGGGAGCGATCGTGCTCGACTCCGACCCGGTCGCGGAGTACGACGAAATGGTGCTCAAGGCAACGGCCACGGTCGGGGCGAACTAAAGGGGTGGGTATGGGATTGCAGGTGGCGGATTCGTTCCTGGTGACCGACGGTGCAGTGCGGGGGATCGACCTGCACCGCGCGCGGTTCGTCGGCTCGTGCGCGGCGGCCGGCGTCGACGCGGCGCCCTTCTGGGAACAGCAGGTACGACGCCTGCCCGGCTTCGGCCGCTGGTTCCCCCGCTTCGAACTCCACGACGACGGTGAACTCGCCGTCCAGCGCCGCCCCGCCCCCACCACCGGCGGCCGAGTCCGCGTCGCCGTCCACGAAGGCCCAGACCCCCGAACCGCCCCCCGCACCAAGGGCCCCGACCTCGAACTCCTCGGCAAACTCAAAGAGGCCGCCCCGCATCGTGCCGACGAGATCGTGCTGCTGGATGCCGACGGCACCGTCCTTGAAGCGGCATACTCCGCGATCGCCTGGTGGGAAGGCGAAACCCTCTGCTTCCCACCCAGCGACCGCCCCCTCCTCCCTTCGGTCACGGCCGCCCTCCTCCGCCAAATCGCCACCACCCAAGGCGTACCGGTCGCCGAACACGCACGCACCCCCGCCGACCTCGAGTCGACAGAAACCTGGCTCCTGAACGCCCTCCACGGCATCCGCCCCATCCACGCCTGGAACGACTCCCCAATAGACCCCCTCCCCAACACCCCAGCCGACGACTGGCAGTCCCACCTAACCGCCCTAACCCGACGCCTCTGACCCCTGATCCCATTTGATGGGCTGACCCATCCGCCTGTGGGTCTACCCACCGCATGCGACTAGCCCACCCACAACCCCATGGGCGGGCCCACCAAATGGGTTCTCGGGTCGGTACCGCCACACGGCCGCGCGCCCAACGTCCGAAGCCCCGGAGACATGGCGTGCGGTCCTTCGGACGTTGCGGGCTCGACCCGCAGTACTGCGCGGCCGCGGTGCTGCGGCTGAGGATTGGCGGAGTCCTGATGCACATAGCGGCAGCAATCATCCGCAAAGCGATCCCGACCGCGCCCAGCGCCGCTAACGTCCGAAAACACGCCGACTACGCCCTCCGATCATTCGGACGCTAGCGGTGAGCCGCCGACTTTGAGCACCCGCCAACCACGTTCGGGGCGGGGTAGGTGGTTGAGCGGTGCACAACGTCGTACCGGCGCACCTTGAGCACCCGTCAACGTGTCGCCTGCGGATGTGGTTGAGCGGTGCTCAAGGTTGGAGGGGCGGCGCACTTTGGGCACCGGTCGACCACTTTTGGGACGGGCAGGTGGTTGGGCCGTGCTCAAGGTCGGGGTGGGCCGGTTGTAAATGTGATATCACTTTGCTACCTTTGAGATAGACGAGAGGAGCGGGTGATGGTTGAGGTCGAGGGTGTTGTGGAGATGCCGAAGCCGAAGGTGAGTGAGCGGGTTGCGGCTGAGGTGAACGGGTGGCCGATGGCGGGTGCCTCGTTCGTGCTGGTGGTTGGTGGACTGATTCTGTTCTCGGTGGGGCTGGGGAGTGGGACTACTGCGATCGTCGTGCTCGGGGCGGCTGCGTTCGTGGTGGGGGCGATCCTCGCCGCCGGGTTGACGCCGGTGCAGCCGGGGCGGGCGCGGGTGCTGCAGATCCTTGGCCGGTACGCCGGGACGCTCCGCACCGACGGGCTGCGGTGGGTGAACCCGATCGCCACTCGGCGCGAGGTCTCCACCCGGATCCGGAACCATGAGACGGCCGTTGCCAAGGTCAACGATGCCGACGGCAACCCGATCGAGATCGCGGCCGTCGTGGTCTGGCAGGTGCAGGACACTGCGCAGGCGATGTTCGAGGTGGATGACTTCGTGGAGTTCGTGGCGATCCAGACCGAGACTGCGGTCCGGCACATCGCCAACAGTTATCCGTACGACGTGCACACCGATGACGGTGGACTGTCGTTGCGGGACAGCACTGACGAGATCACCGAGACTCTGTCGACCGAGATCGGTGCGCGGGTCCAGGCGGCCGGCGTGCATGTCATCGAGTCACGGATCACGCACCTGGCCTATGCGCCGGAGATCGCCCAGGCGATGCTGCGTCGTCAGCAGGCCGGTGCGATCGTCGCGGCCCGGCAGCGGATCGTGGAGGGTGCGGTCGGCATGGTCGAGCTGGCGCTGGATCGGCTGTCCGAGCACAACGTGGTCGAGCTCGACGAGGAGCGCAAGGCGACCATGGTCAGCAACCTGCTCGTGGTGCTGTGTGGGGACCGCGATGCGCAGCCTGTGGTCAACACCGGTTCGCTCTACCAGTGAGCGGCCGACATGGCTGCCGAACGTAAGAAGATCCTGCTCCGGCTGGATCCCGCAGTGCACGACGCGCTCGCCCGCTGGGCGGCCGACGACCTGCGCAGTACCAACGCTCAGATCGAGTTTCTGCTCCGGCGGGCGCTGGCCGAGGCCGGCCGGCTCCCGTCCGGTGTCGGCAAGCTCCGGCGGCCCGGCCGACCGGCCAAGGAGGGCGACAGTGATGATGAGTAGGGCGTTACCGAAGCGGCCCGCGCGGGTCGGACCGGCCGCGGCGCCGGAGGCCCTGGCCGCGCGAATCTTCTTACTGGCTTACGATCCCGCGAAGGGTCGGCTGACCGGTCGCTCGAAGCTGGGCAAGACCTTGCGAGCCGCCGCGCTGATCGACCTGCAGCTCCGCGGAAACCTTGCCGATGACAACGGTCGGGCCCAGGTGACCAAAGCAAAACCGCCCAACGACGAGATCCTGGCCGGCATCCTCACCGAGATCGGTACGACGGGATCGCGCAAATGGCGGACCTGGATCGACCGCCGGCAACGCGCGATCGTGCGTGACGTGCGCGACGACCTCGCCCGGACTCAGCTGATCCGGGTCGAACCACATCGGATCCTCGGTCTGATCCCGGCCGACCGCATCACGATCCGCCAGCCGCTGGTACGACGTCAGTTGCTGCAACGGACTACCGACGTACTGCGGCCGTCGCGCCTCGTCACCCGGATCGACCTCCGGGACGCGGCTCTCGCCGTACTGGCGTCGACCGCTGATCTGCGCATCGTGATCCCCAAGGAGCTGCGCACGCGGCACAAGGATCGCCTTGCCCAGTTGACGGTTCGCGTCGGCCCGGTGGTCCCGGCCCTGAAGAAGTCGTTCCAGTCCAGCAGCGCAGGCTAGTCCTGCGGGGTGGCTGAGCGGGTGGCCAGCACGCTGAGGCTGTGCGCGATCGAGGTGAGCGCCAGGGCGGCGACCGCGTCGTAGGTTCCGGCCTTCAGCTTGGCCGCTGTGGTCGCCGCCTGCTCCGCGAAGAGCTTGGCTGCTTGCAGATCGTTCTCGTGAGCGTTCATGGGAGTGACGCTAGTGGCCGCGCGGGCCGCCGCGCGGTCGTCGTACCGCAATCGCAATTGACCTGAGCGCCGACCGTGGCTGTGGTGCTATGGTTCGTTGGTTAAGTAATGAACCTAAGAACCTAAGAGTCTAAGAGTCTAAGAGTCTAAGAACCGGGGGAGGTGAGGCCGTGATGTTCGACGAACGCAGCCCGATCTACCTGCAGATCGCGGAGCAGATCAAGAACGACATCGTCAGCGGCGCCCTCGCCGAGGACGAGCAGGTGATGTCCACGAACCAGTACGCCGCGTTCTACCGGATCAACCCGGCGACCGCTGCCAAGGGGTTCGCGCAGCTCGTCGACGAGGGCGTGCTCTACAAGAAGCGCGGGATCGGGATGTTCGTCAGCCCGAACGCGCGCGAGTTGCTGCGCTCCGACCGCAAGGAAGTGTTCTTCAGCGACGTGGTGGAGCCGGTGATCCGCGAGGCCAAGGCGCTCGGTGTCCCGCTGCGGGACGTTATCCACTACATCCGTACGTTCGGAGGCTCGTGATGGCAGCCACCGCCCTCTCGGTACGCACCGAGAATCTGTCGGTCCACTTCGCCGGTACCCCGGCCCTCGATCGCCTGGATTTACGCCTGGCGCCCGGGAAGATCCACGGACTGCTCGGCCGCAACGGTTCCGGCAAGAGCACACTCGCCGCCGTCTTGGCCGGCTTCCGGCAACCCGATGACGGACAGGTCCTGATGGAAGGCGCCGGAATCGGTACGCCGCTCGCTCCGTACGAGAACGCGGTCGTCACCAGCCGGATCTGCCTGATCCGTGAATCCGGTGACCTGGCCGGCAGCCTCCAGGTCCGGCATGCGCTCGCGCTGGCCGAGAGTCTGCGCCCGTACTGGAGCGCCGACCTGGCCGGTGAGCTCCTCGACCGCTTCGAGGTACCGACGAACCAGCGGATGCAGAAGCTGTCCCGCGGGAAGAAGTCCGCGCTGGCCGCCGTGCTCGGCCTGGCCAGCCGGGCTCCACTGACGATCTTCGACGAGACCTACCTCGGCATGGACGTCCCATCCCGTACGGCGTTCTACGACGCCCTGCTCGCCGATTACGTCGAGGTGCCGCGGACGATCGTGATGTCCACGCACCTGGTCAACGAGGTGAGCACGCTGCTGGAGGATGTCGTCATCCTCGACAACGGCCGGCTCGTCACCCAATCGCCGGTGGATGCGTTGCGCGGTCGCGGTGCGGCGGTCGTAGGCCCAGCCAGGACGGTCGACGAGTTCACCATCGGGCTCACGGTGCTGGCCGAGGAGAAGCTCGGCGGGACTAAGTCCACAACGGTTCTCGGCGACCTCGACCCTGCGCTGCTCGCGCAAGCAGCCTCAGCCGGTCTCGAGGTCGGGCCGGTCGGTCTCCAGGACCTCTTCGTCCATCTCACTGCCCCGGCATCGAAGGGAACCCGCTCGTGAGCACAGCGACTGCAACCCTGCCGCGCGGCGTTACCGACGGCCGGCGCCTCCGCATGGTGCTGACCGCCATGACTGTCGGATCGCGGCCGATGCTGCTCGTCTACTGGGCGGTGATGCTGATCGTCTTCATGGCCGGCGGACTGATCGTCCAGTTCATCACTGACGGCACCGGCCACAGCATCTGGGACTACGGCACCCAGTCGCCGAAATACTTCTCACTGGCGGTCGGCATCAGCGTGGTTCCGACGTACGTGAACGCGATGGTCGCCCAAGGGGTCACCCGGCGGATGTTCTCGGTTGCCTCGAGCATCTTCTTGACCGCGGCCGCGCTGATGACCGCGGTGATCTGGGTGGTCGGCTACCAGATCGAGCGAGTGGTCTACGACTCGCAAGGCTGGGCGCAGACGATGGAGAACCTGCACCTGTTCTCCAGTACGTCGCAGGTCTGGCTGATCCTCGCCGAGTTCGGGCTGCTCGTCGTCTCGCACGAGGCAACAGGCTGGTTGCTCGGGGTCACCTTCTACCGGTTCGGTTTCTGGCGCGGGCTGGCGCTGGCCCCGGTGTCGCTGGTCCCGGCCGCGGCGACCGAGTTCCTGCTGGTCTCGCAGTGGCTCGGTAACCCGTTGTCCGAGCTCGGCTATCACCGCCCGTCACTCGCCATCGCCGTACCGGTGGTCGCTCTGGTCACCGCACTCGGTCTGTACGTCGGTTATCGCGTTCTGCAACCGATGGCCCTCAAGCCCGCCAAGGGCTGAGTTATGCACAGGGCATGTGTATAACTCAGCTGCGTTCTGTGGATGGTTGCGTGCTCACTGTGGACGACACGCAGAGAGTCGCCAGATCACGAGAACTGTTGTCTGGAAAGGGTTGTGCGACCGCCATCGGCGGCGGTAGAAATGTCGACACGCTGTTCTCTCGAGGAGCGGCGGGTCGAACGGAAACCGAGGACCCAAGCGGTGGGGATCCCCACCGAGGTAGACCGGTGACGGGGTCTGCCGGTCCCACGGATCTGGCTCGGGAGGCTGGAGACGTCACCTTCCTTCAGCTTGTTGGGCCCCTCCGACTCATACTCGGAGGGGCCCCACTTTGTCAGTGAGACCCCTCCGTCTCGATATGTCAGCCGAGCACGATCCGCAGTATTGCGGAATCGCGAGCTGTCACGTGCACCTCGGTCCCGCGCGCGGTCCGGACCACCTGGTACGGCGTGGCGCGGCCGTTGAGCGTTACATGGTTGAGCTTCGCGCCGACCGGGATCACCGCGCCGACCGTGAAGGTCGCCTTGACGTTGTGAACGGACAGATCGGTCCGCAACTCCTTACCTGTAAGGCTTGCTGAGACATCGATCGACCCACGGCCGAGCCGGATGTTGCTCCCGGCCACCTTCGGCTGACCGGCCGGGATCTGCGGTACGACGGAAACCCGGCCGTGACCGAGATCCGGGTCGACGCCGAGCTGCTGGTGGATCACCGGCCAGAGGATGCCGTACGTTCCCCACGCCTGCAGCGTCATCGACCGGTCGTAGAACGGTCGGCCGATGTTCGCCGCGGAGTCCGGTGACGGCGCGATCTCCGGCATCGCGCCCGGAGTCTCCCAGACCTTCGGGTCGAGCTGGATCCGCGCGTTGCCGGTCGTGTAGACCTGCTGCTGGTTCGCGCCGAGCCGTCCGTAGTTGCCTTCAGCAACCGCCATGATGGAGGTGTTGAGCGAGAAGATGCTGCGCTCGCTTTTCACCTGCGAGACGACCGGGTCGCACGACGCGCCCGGATTGCCCGCCGGGTCCGAGGTCGGTCCGGTGCCGGTGTGGTACAGGCCGAATTCGCCTGTGTAGCAAGGCCTCTCGCGTTGGGTGAGCGCCGTGGCGGCATTCTCCGCAGATGCGAGCGGCGACGTCGGCTGGCCGGGACGGACCAGCTCGGCCTCCATCGGCGTGACGCCTGTCCAGTGCCGTTGGAAGATCGGGGTGTTGTCGTTGGCCGGATTCGCGGGGTCGTCGATCGAATCGGCGTACCCGAGAGCCTGCGGGACCCACCACTGAGCCTCGAATCGCGCCTCGACGTCCTTCGCGCGAGCAGTCGCCCACTGCTCGACCTTGCTGTCGTGGCGGGAAGCGGCCAGGTCGGCGAGATCGCGCAGTCCGCGCGCGAGGTAGACCGTGCTGTCGAGTTTCTCCGCGCCCATGCCGGAGCGTTCGACGTTCGCGAGACCTTCGGGCCAACCGTCCTTGTCCTTGTCGAGTTCGCGATAGACGTACTGCAGGTTGCGAACGCTGAAATCGTAGAAGTCGTCGCGGAACCGGTCGTCGCCAGTCCATCGCCAGAGCAGCGCGACGATACTCGGGAACTTCACCGTCTCGTCGGTATTGCCCGCGCTCTGGTTGGAGCCGAAGTACACGTCGCCGGTCGGGACGATCTCGTGCGCGACCTTCCCGCTGCGCGCGTTGAGCAGATCGCTGATGTCCCGCAGTGCCTTGAGATGTGCCTTGACTGTGTCGAACTGGCCGGCCGCGACAGCGGCGTACGACGTGTACTCGCCGTCGGTCGCGAAGAGCCACGGGTAGTCCGGGAAGCCGGCGCCGAACCAGCGCGCGGTGTCGACGGTACCGACCGGGGCCGGGTAGTCCTTGCCTTCGTTGACGTCGCGGACCTGCAGGTTGCGCGCCTCCTGCACGGAGTCGGCCAGGTTCTGCTTGCTCCACTCGACGCTCTGCTGCAGCAGCCGGTCACCAGGCAGGTCCACTGCGGACATCTGATCGATCTGCTGTCGCGCTGCGGCCTTTGCCTGCAGCAACTTCCCGGGGTTGCTGAGTGCACGCTGATACTCGCGCTGCGCCGCGGAAGGCCCAGCATCGGACCCGGCGACCGCGAACCAGATGGTCTGCTCACGACCCGGTTTCAGGGCGACGTCGTACGTGAGCCGGCCACCGGTTCCCTTGCCCACCAACGAGTCGTCGCACCGCGCGGGCGTCGTACCGTCGGCTGGGCAGATGACAGCGGGGTCTTGCGGGCCGCGCTGGTTCGGGCCGAGCGTGTGGTTCGTCGGACGCAGGGACGATCCGACGTACGCCGCGTAGTCCCGGTCGCGGAACTGGAGCGAACCGTTGCTGTAGGCACCGGTGTCCGGCAGATTGGCGTCGGCCGCGCTGGGCGTCGTCCAGCCCCACGGGTACGACGACATCAACTCCGAGTGCGCGTCCACGTCGAGGCTGACCGTCTTCGCCGTGGCCGAGGTGAGCGTCAGGCCGACGAGCGTTGCGCGTAAACCATCCGGCACGAAGTCGGTACGGCGTACCTGCACCGCACCGTTGTAATCGATCCGGCTGTATCCGTGGCCGCTCGTGTACTTGGCCGCGGCGGTGTCCGTCCCCAGCCACTTGCCGTCGAGCCCGAACCACAAACCGTCCAGCAGCTTGATGGGTTGCGTCCAGAACCCGCCCATCTCGCCGCGAATGTGCCAGCCGGTTGCCGGGTAGAGCCCGGACTCGTCGCCCATCGCATAAGCCCGATCGCCGACGACCAGCGAACGCCGATCGGGAAGACGCGAGCTTTCGGACAGTTCGTGGGGAGTTGGTTGTGGGGGTGGTTTGCCTGCAGTGGCTGTTGCTGCGCCTGCCAGCAGAGCGGTGACCGCAAGCATCGTCAGGCCAGGTAGTCGGGGAGTCATGGCGGGTTCCTCCTTCTCCGGCGCATCGGGCACCGGATCAGCCAGGGGCTGTGCTGCCTCTGACCACTAGTTCGGGGAGCAGCAGGCGTTCGGTGGGGCCTGCGGGTGGGTCGGTGAGGATGGTGATCAGCTCGGCGGCGATGTCGTCCATCGGCTGGCGCAGGCTGGTCAGGCCGGGGGAGACGACGTCGGCCAAGGGGGAGTCGTCGAAGCCGGTGACGCCGAGGTCGACTCCCGGAGTGAGGCCGCGGCGGGTCAGTTCGCGGAGGACGCCGAGGGCGAGAATGTCGCTCAGGGCAACGATTCCGTCCGGCGGCTCGGGGCCGTCCAGCAGCTCGGCCGCGGCGCGGGCGCCCTCGTCGAGGGTGTCTTCGGTGCAGTGCACGGCCAGCCCGGTCGTCGGCAGTCCCAAGGCTGTGCAGGCGGTTCGCCAGCCGTCGAGGCGATCCTCGGCGAGACCGGAGGTCTTCGGCCAGCCGATGAACGCGATCCGGCGCCGCCCGGTCTCGTGCAGATGCCGAACCGCCAGCCCCGAACCGGCCGCACCGTCGACATCGACCCACGGCCCCGGCTGCGTGGTCTCCTTCCACACCCGGCCGAACGAGACGAACGGGATCTTCTTGTCCTTCAACCACCCGTGCCGCGGGTCCCGCGTCTCGGTCTGCGACAGCACGAACCCGTCCACGAGCCGCCGCGCGTGCAGATCGTCGTACGTCGGCATGCCGTCGACACCGGGTGGTGCGGTGAAGAGCAGGATGTGCCGACCGGTGCTCTCCGCGGCCGCGCACAAGGCGTGCAGGAACTGGTCCATCACGAGATGCGTCCGGCTCGGCCAGCTCGGAACGCAGTACCCGATCAGCTCGACCGCGCTCGTTCGCAGGCTGCGGGCGTTACGATTAGGCCGGTAGTTGAGCAGCTCGATCGACCGATTGACCCGCGCGAGTGTGTCCGGCCGCAGCCGATGTGGTGCGTTCAACGCGTTCGACACCGTCTGGACCGAGACCTCCGCGTGCGCGGCGACCTGCTTTAGCGTGGCCACAGCAACCTCCCGCGGGCGTTTTGAACGTTAAAATCCCCAGCAGTCTGCCTCTGACCGCACCCAGGTGTCAACGTCTCGGTGGCCCGCCGCGCACGATCGCCACCGTCTCCGCGACCGGCAACGGTGGAATCCACCGGCCCCACCAGGTCGCCCCCGCGTCCGCGAACGCTGCCGGGTCCCCGCCACTCACCTTCACGTCGAACCCGTCGACCTCACCGCGCTCCGCCAGCAAGCGCCGTACGTCGTCCGGCGTCAGCTGCTGCGGTGCGTCTGTGCTTCCTTTGTACGCACAAGTCCCGTCCCAACGCACAATGCGTCGCCGGACTGCCGGCACCAGCAGATTCCCGCCCACCCACACCGGAATCCGCGGCTCCTGTACGGGTCGAGCCGTCAGTTGCGCGCCATCCACCTGGTAGTGCTTCCCCGTGAACGTCACCGGCGCCCCCGACCACAGCCGGTCGATCACCTCGAGCCCCTCATCCAGCATCTCCGCCAGCACCCGCGGCGGCTGCCGCGGCATGAACGGATCCCCAGGATCACCAATCCCCACCCCCAGCACGAACCGGCCACCCGACAGGTGATCCAGCGCCACCGCCTCGGCCGCCACTGTCCACGGACTACGCCGGGGGAGCGGCGTCACCGTCGTACCGATCCTGATCCGCGACGTAGCCACCGCCATCGCCGCCAGACAAACCCACGGATCCCACGTCGGCTCCGAAGCATCCCCCTGATAGACGAGATAGTCCTCGAGAAACATCCCGTCCCACCCGGAGTCCTCCGCCACCCGAGCCAACTCCGCCAACCCCCGCGGATCCCGCCCAGCCCCGACCGCTCCCACCGTCACCGAGTAGCGCATGGACCCGACGCTAGCGGGCCCTACCGACAGTGGGCCGACCGCCAGCACCCACTAACCTCCGGCGCCAAGGCGCGGCCACGCTCAGCCGTCCTCTGGAATCGACCTCGCCGAACGGTTAGTGGGTGGCTGGCGTCCGCTTTAGGCGGCGTGACCGCCGTCGATGGTTAGTTCAGTGCCGGTGATGTAGGCGGCGTGCGGGCCGGCCAGGTAGGTGATGGCGGCCGCTACCTCGGCAGGGGTGCCGAAGCGGTCGAGCGCCAGGTGCTCGATCTGCGGGTCGGCGTACGGGCCGTCGGCGGGGTTCATGTCGGTATCGATCGGGCCGGGCTGGACGACGTTCGAGGTGATGTGCCGCTCGCCCAACTCGCGCGCCAGACCCTTGCTGAGGCCGACGAGAGCGGCTTTGGTCATCGCGTACAGCGTCATGCCGGGCCCGGTTACCCGAGCGGCCGCGCAGCTGCCGATGTGGATCAGCCGGCCGCCGTCGGTCAACAGAGGTGCTGCCGCCTGGCTGGCGGCGTACACGGCGCGCACGTTGACGGCGAGCGCCCGGTCGACATCAGCGAGCGTGAAACCGCCGATCGGGCCGATCGCGCCGACCCCTGCGTTGTTGACGAGGATGTCCAGTCCGCCCAGAGATCCATGCGCCTCCCGTACGGCGTTCGCGACGGCGGCTGCCTCGGCCTTGATGGCGAAGCCGCGGCGGCCGAGGCGCTCGACCTCCTTCAGTACGGCGGTCGCCGCGTCCGGGGAACTGTTGTAGGTGAAGGCGACATCGGCGCCGGCCTCGGCGAGGGCGATCACGGTCGCCGCGCCGATCCCGCGGCTGCCGCCGGTGACGAGAGCGTTCTTGTTCAGCAATGCGTTCATGGGTTCTACTTCAGGCGATCGGCTGCCTGCGTTCCGGCGGGAATGCGACGCCAGGAACCGACGTCGCATTTTCGCTATCAGACATTGTTCGCTACACCTCGATGTCGTAAAACCGCTAGAGACTGTCGGTGGCAGCGGGGATGCTGGTGCTTGTGTATGAATGCAGGGAGCGGTGTGTGCGGGCGGTGCAGTCGAAGGACGCACGGTTCGACGGGTGGTTCTTCACTGCGGTGCTGACGACGCGGATCTACTGCCGGCCGAGTTGTCCGGTGGTGCCGCCGAAGGTCAAGAACATGGAGTTCTATCCGAGCGCCGCGGCCGCGCAGCAGGCTGGGTTCCGCGCGTGCAAGCGGTGCCGGCCGGATGCGAGTCCAGGGTCGCCGGAGTGGAACGACCGGGCCGACCTCGTCGCCCGGGCGATGCGGCTGATCGCCGATGGGGTCGTCGACCGCGACGGCGTACCGGGGTTGGCGACGCAACTCGGTTACAGCGTGCGGCAGGTGCAGCGACAGTTGCTGGCTGAGTTGGGGGCTGGACCGCTCGCGCTCGCGCGGGCGCAGCGCGCTCAGACCGCGCGGTTGCTGATCGAGACCAGTGACCTGCAGATGGCTGATGTCGCTTTCGCTGCCGGGTTCTCCAGCGTGCGGACCTTCAACGAGACCGTGCAAGAGGTCTTCGCGCTGTCTCCAACGGAGCTCCGAGGAAGACGCGGTACGGCGGCTGTCGCGCCCGGCACGATCTCGCTCAGACTGCCATTCCGCGCGCCCCTGAACCCCGACAACCTCTTCGGTCATCTGATCGCGACCGGCGTACCGGGCGTCGAGGAGTGGCGCGACGGCTACTACCGCCGCACGCTGCGGCTGCCGCACGGTCATGGGGTGGTCGCGCTCAAGCCGATGCCGGATCACATCGCTTGCCAATTGGCGCTGACCGACCAGCGGGATCTCGCGATCGCGATCAGCCGGTGCCGCCGGATGCTCGATCTGGACGCCGATCCGGAGGCGGTCGACGAGTTGCTCAGCACTGATCCCGTGCTCGCTCCGTTGGTTGCGAAGGCGCCGGGTCGCCGGGTTCCTCATACGGTGGACGGCGAGGAGTTCGCCGTACGGGCGGTGCTTGGACAGCAGGTGTCGACGGCGGCTGCTCGGACGCATGCGCACCGGCTGGTTCTCCAGCATGGTGAGCCGATCGAGGATCCGGCTGGTGGGCTGACGCATCTATTTCCGACCATGCAGGCGTTGGCGGGGCTGGATCCGGAGACACTGGCCTTTCCGAAGTCCCGCCGTACGACGCTCACGACGCTGATCGAGACGCTCGCCGCGGGCGGGATCGACCTCGGCGCCGGCGCCGACTGGGATCGCGCGCGTGAACAGCTTGCCGCGTTGCCAGGCATTGGTCCGTGGACAGTTGAGTCGATCGCGATGCGGGCGTTGGGTGATCCGGATGCGTTCGTGGCCAGCGACCTCGGCATCCGGTACGCCGCTCGCGACCTGGGGTTGCCTGAGGCCCCTAAACCGCTGACGGAGCATGCACGCGCGTGGCGGCCCTGGCGTGCGTACGCCGTCCAGTATCTGTGGGCGACCGGTGACCACGCCATCAACAAGCTTCCGCAGGAATAGGAGTGAGCATGTCCGACCTGACCACCGACCGGCTGCTGCTGCGGCAGTGGCGCGACTCCGACCGGGAGCCGTTCGCCGCGCTGAACGCAGACCCGGAGGTGATGAGGTACTTCCCGAGCGTCCGGCCCCGCGAAGAGAGCGACGCGCTGATCGACCGCGAGACCGCGCTGATCGCCGACCGCGGGTGGGGACTGTGGGCGATGGAGGTCCGGGAGACGGGTCAGTTCATCGGCTTCACCGGCCTGGCGGTACCGACCTTCGAGGCGGACTTCCTGCCCGGCGTCGAGATCGGCTGGCGCCTGGCAAAAGGTGCCTGGGGCAACGGCTACGCGACAGAGGCGGCCAGTGCCGTGCTCGACATCGGCTTCGGCCCGGCCGGCCTGAGCGAGATCATCTCGTTCACTGCTGCGACCAATGTCCCGTCCCAGCGCGTCATGCAGCGCATCGGGATGATCCACTCCGCCGACTTCTACCACCCGCGTCTGCCCGACGGTCACCCGCTGCGGCCGCACGTCCTCTACCGGATCAGCCGATGACCTACGCCATGATGGACAGTCCGGTCGGGCCACTCACCCTGGTCTCAACCGAGGCGGGTGAGTTGGCCGGTCTCTACATGGAACAGCACCGCCATCAACCCCCGATCGAGACCTTCGGCGATCGTGACGATGCGGTTCTGCCGGCGGTCGCCGAGCAGCTGACCGAGTACTTCGCGCACGGACGCACCACCTTCGACGTACCGCTGCATCTGGCCGGAACCCCTTTCCAGCAACGCGTTTGGACAGCACTCAAAGCTATCCCGTACGGCGAGATCACGACGTACGGCGAAATCGCCCGCGAACTCGGCCTGGTCCCGGGTGCCTCCCGCGCCGTCGGCCTGGCGAACGGGAAGAACCCGGTCAGCATCATCGTCCCCTGCCACCGCGTCGTCGGCTCCACCGGCAACCTCACCGGCTACGGCGGCGGCCTCCATCGCAAACAAGCCCTCCTGGACCACGAACGCGGCGACGCCCTCTTCTAACGTCCGAAAGACCGGAGGGCCTGTCTCCGGGTTTTCGGACGTTAGCTCCGCTTCCCGCGTAACGTCCGAAGGACCGCAGTGCACCGTCGGCGTGTTTTCGGACGCAAGCGACTTAACCTCGGTTGCGTCCGAAGAGGTGGAGGGCGTGGTCGGCGTGTTTTCGGACGTCAGCGATTTAACCTCGGTTGCGTCCGAAGGGGCGGAGGGCCCGTCTCCGCGTTTTCGGACGTTAGCTCCGCTTCCCGCGTAACGTCCGAAGGACCGCAGTGCACCGTCGGCGTGTTTTCGGACGCAAGCGACTTAACCTCGGTTG